>CAKPUA010000006.1:0-123090 GCA_934191235.1 uncultured Prevotella sp.
GTCATACTATCAAAGAACTCTTTGGCTGGCAGCGCAAAGCCGCTTAGCCGTTATCTCAAATTTTAACGAACTATTGTAATTTTTTATGTGCATATAATTGGGAATGGAACCATTTATTTAATTCCTCCTCACATTCCTTAATTCTCACAATTTTGTCACGGCTGAAATGTTCGCTATACGAACCACTTCTATTTAATGTGTAATAATATACTATTTTATCCAGAAAATGTATCTTCTTGCTCCTTGCTATTAATTTAGGTAGTGTTAAGTAGTCTTCTCCAAAAGAATCGTTTTTTTTCAAAAATATGTCTGAAGTATACAAACTTCTTCGTATTATTTTTCCCCAAATATTCACCATGCATCTTCTTGTCAGCACCATATTTAAATAGTCATCCACATCCTGGGTTTTCTTTTGAGGGAATTTAATGAAGCCTTGATTATAGATACCTTCACAATTACCATAAACAATGTCCGCATTAGTTTTTTCTATTTCTCCTACCAACAATGAAACAGAATCCAGTGGAATAAAGTCGTCACTATCAACATGAAATAAATAATCTCCCGTAGCAGCCTGTACAGCCGTATTACGGGAAATGGCGAGTCCTTGATTTTCTTTATGAGAGATTATTTTTACTTGATTATTTCTTTGTGGATATTTTGCCATTATTGCGATTATTTTATCAACGCTATCATCAGGAGTACAATCATTGACAAATATAATCTCAAGGTTTTCATAAGTTTGTCCGAATATCGAATGTACGCATTTCTCTATATAGGGGGATGTATTATAAACGGGTACGAGAATAGAAACTTTTATTTTTTGCATAACTATCATAGATTATAATTAAAATCCAAGTGATTGTACTTCCTAATAACGCTAACTTAAATAGGGTTATAGGATAATATGCGAACCACCTAGGCATAGTTGTATAAGTCAAAATGAAAAACAAATTCTTAAACAAACTTTTATTTGCGACGCCATTTGAGAATATTTTAGCGACAAAAAATGCTATGCCAATAACCCCAATGTATCCTAAAAATACAAAGGCAAATGCAGAAATTAGTCCACCACCCCCACAAGGATAACTAGACTGTTCGTAAGTAGACAGATCTACTAATTGAGGCAAACTATCTTTGGGCAAAAATAAGGATTCGAAAAACAGCCCCAAAGATTCAAAACGTTGAGATGTAGTTATTATATTCAATCTTACCATTTCCAGAATTCTTACAGATGCATAATTAACATCCGACTCTTGTGTCGTTATTATGCCATTTCCCTTGCTAAATAATCCGTTTAAAATCAAATCCCAAGAAAACCCATATGCTCTAATTACCCCCAATAGAAACATCAATACATATCCTGAAGCCAAGAAAATAAGAAGTGTATTAAACTTGATTTTTTTCTGTAAGTCTATTGCTAACAAAAACAACACACACATTAGAGATTCTATACGCCCTCCGAAGATGGTGTTTTTACCAACATAAAAAAACGCAATAAAATACAGAATGTATTTATATTTCTTAGAATTTTTGCTGAAAACGAAACTAATCAAGTAAAAAACAAAAAAATATTCGAACAATGAACTTCTAGAAAAGTCTGGGGTATATTCTCCGTTCAAGAAAACATTTACGTCCCCTGATTTGCCACGAATAATAGCATACAGACATCCTACAATTCCTAAACAAAATAAAAAGTCATTGCCCTTATAACAAGAAAAGTTTCCTGTGCCTAAGGGAATTTTAAGAAAAAAGTTCAACGATGATAAGAATAAGAAAAAAATCATTGAAGAATCAAAAAATGCCCGTTGCGTATTAAATTGAGTATAAAAAGACAATTGCACATTTGTACCCCATAGAATATAATACAAAACCGTCGTATATGGTAGCATATATACAAAGGCTACAAACAAACAAATATTTTTCTTCTTGTAAGATTTAACTATCAACATACATAAAACCGACATCATAGAGATAAACAAAATTTTTGAAGACATCGGATTGAAGCCAGTCATTGCTAATCCTATATATAGTAATAGGAAAAAGAAACGATTTGACACACTCTTTATATGAAGCGATTGCATTTCGGCGATGTTTATGTTATTTATTCTTATCTGGTTATCAGCTAATCTTCATATATTATCTCTTTAAATGAGCAATAACTTTCGATAAGAACAAATTTGCGTAGAAATATATCGAAGATGGACGGGTGTGAGTTTTATGCCAAAACTCTACATACCTATAACTTGTATAAGCAAGTGTTATAGTATTTCCCATATCAAATATCTTATGACATATTTCATTTATACTTCTGTCAAAGTCTGCCAAACCATTTAAATCTGTATCTCGATATTTAACCAAATAACAATAATATATGTAACGCATACTTTCTATTGCCTGGTCTTTAAGATATAAATATACACTTTGATTTGAACAATTGATAATTTTATTATAATCTTTCAATATTCGAAGAACACATAATTGATTCTGACAGATATTCTTTTTTAATATATTAGGCGTCATTGTTTGACCAACCCGTCCTATCAGATACAAATACAAGACTTTGCCAAAATAGACAACAGTCTGTACTCCAAGCAAGGGTGTATATATCCATTCTTGATCTGTATAAGAAATACCTTCTGTCTGCTTGTACCCCAAATTCAATATGTTTTTCAATTTATAAGCTGCTGCATGCATTTGGAAATTCTTTTTATTGAAAATGTTTCTTGTATTATTGTCAAAGACAAATGAACTTGCTGGCAGATTATATATGATTGTTGCTATAATATTTCTGTTTTCATTGACTTTGCAATAATCGTTAACAATCAAGTCTGCGTCAGTATGATTAAGCATTTCTATGTATTGGATGAAATTTTCATTATCAAACCAATCATCCGCATCCAGAATCTTGATGTATTTTCCGGTTGCCTCCTTCAGTCCCCGGTTCACACATGAGCCATAGTTGCCGTTTTCTTTGTCTATCACTCTGAATGTATCAGGGTACTTGTCTTGATACTCATGGGCTATGGCAGAGGAGTTGTCCTTGCTGCCGTCGTTGATGACGAGCACTTCCAGTTGCTTCATCTGTTCCTCTGGCACAATCAGGCTGTCAAGACAACGGCGAAGGTAGTCTTGCATGTTGTACGTGGGAATCACTATCGTTAATGTCTTTTCCATATCAGTTGTTACTTTTTTATAAAGTGCATTGTTGTCTTAATGTCATTAATAATTTTTCTACTATCTCCATATCCCCCGAAGAGAATTTACGTGCAAACAACCGGTCGGATCTCATCAGCTCCTCAAAATCCTTGCTTTGCCAAACGTAAGGCGTTCCACGATGCCAATCTATCAATCGCATACATGAATGAAACTGGTCGTTTATGTCATAAACGTTATCCTTAAAAGATGAATTCATCAATTCTGTTTGCAGAAAGATTTCATCTGGGCACAAGGTATGACTGAAACGCTTCAATATTAAGGCCTTATTTTGCAATACATAGGACAAAAAGGAGTCTGTGATGGAAAACCAATTAGGACCTTTATACAAATTCACGTCATATTGGCGTGTAATATGCAGTTTTACTTGAAGACTAACGAAACGAAAAACCATTTTGCGAATTATTTTTCCTTTTATGTCGTTAGGCTTGATGTACTTCTCGCCTAAATAATAATACTTGGTTTTCTGTTCCTTATCCCATTCATTGTAAGCAGAGAAACTAACTCCTACGAATTCCTTTCCTCGATTCTTCTCAAAGAAGCTATGGATGTAAGTTTGTGTTTTCAATGGTAAATCCACACCGGACAAGAGATGGTAATAATCATAATCGCCTTGAGATTTGGCAAATTCCATCAAATCAAGCTCTACTTTTACCTGACTTTCCCCCCCCAATATACAGATCGTCTTCGTGGCATAAAATAGATCTTAGCCTTGGAGGGCTTGACACCAGTAAAAAGACTTATATCACTTCGTGAATCTACATGCACGAATATGTCGTTTCTTTCATCATCCAGCAGATGAACCAGTCTGTCAAATATGACAGGCTCGTTATGAGCTATTATTAGATATGCAAATTTCATGATAATCTATGTTTGCTTAATAACTTGACAAAAGCCTTAGAACAAATCCATCACCCTCTCCACAATCGGAGCCATGTCGTAGTATTTGTATTCTGCCAGTCTGCCGCCGAAGATAACCTTCTCTTCCTTGTCTGCCAATGCCTTGTACTGGGCGTAGAGTTGGGAGTTCTGCTTGTCGTTCACGGGGTAATAGGGCTCCATGCCGTCCTTCCATTCAGTGGAGTACTCTTTGGATATGACGGTCTTCGGACAATTGTAGACATCCTGGCCGAACATCTCGAAGTGCTTGTGCTCGATCACACGGGTGTATGGCACCTCCCGCTCGGTGTAGTTCACCACGGCATTGCCCTGGAAGTTCGGACAGTCGATGACTTCCTGCTCGAAGCGGACGGTGCGATAGTTGAGTTTGCCAAACCGGTAGCCGTAGAACTCGTCTATCTTGCCTGTGAAGACGAGCTTGTCGGCTATCTTCTGCCAATCGTCCTTCAGTCGGATGCTGTCGCCCGATGCCGTCTCGATACTGTCGGTGAAGAAGTCCACCTGGGTCTTGGTCTCTGTGCCTTCGAGCAAACCGTCTATCAACTTGTTGTAGCCACCCACAGGGATGCCCTGATACTTATCGTTGAAATAGTTGTTGTCGAAGACGAGGCGCACGGGCAGACGCTTGATGATGAAAGCCGGCAGCTCGGTGCACTTCCGTCCCCATTGCTTCTCTGTATAGCCCTTGATGAGTCGCTCGTAGATGTCCTTGCCGATGAGCACCTGTGCCTGTTCCTCCAGGTTCCGGGGTTCCGTCACGCCGTCGGCCTTCATCCGAGCCACGGCTTCCGCCTTCTGCTCGTCTATCTTCGCCTGCGCCTCCTCAGGTGTGGTCACACCCCACATCTGGTAGAAGGTGTTCATGTTGAAAGGCAAGTTGTAGAGTTTGCCCCTGTAGTTTGCCACAGGCGAATTGGTGTAGCGGTTGAACTCCACGATGGAGTTGACGAAGTCCCACACCTTCTTGTTGGAGGTATGGAAGATGTGTGCGCCATACTTGTGCACGTTGATGCCCTCAATGTTTTCCTGGTAGATGTTGCCACCCAAGTGAGAACGCTTGTCAATGACCAGACACTTCTTGCCTTGCTTGTGGGCAAGATGGGCGAATGTCGCTCCGAAGAGACCGGAGCCTACGATGAGATAATTGTATTTCATTTGAAAATCTTTTTAAATTCTAATATGTGTAATTTTGAAAATATCCAAGCTAAAAGTAATGCGCCTATAATTTCATAAGTAGCCTCAATCAAAAAATTAACTTGGGGACAATAAGATAAGTTCTTGGATGAATAACCAAATATATCCAATATGCGCCAAAGAAGAATATGGGCACAAAGGATGTTCAATGTGTTTCTACCTATCCAATTGAATCTTAGCCGAAACCGTTTACATATTGCAAGAATAGAAAACGTTCCTATCAAACTCACTGAAAATCCGACTAAACTATAGCCTAAAGATGCAGAACCTATATCCATACCTGGAACAAATACTGCAACCATTAGCCATAATAAGACTGCAAGCATCCATAAATACTTTGGAATAGAAAAAATATCATTCAGAATGCGTTTATATACAACATAACTACCTATATATAAATATATTATACAAATTACCCCCCTGAAAGCTTAATGGCATTTTCATAATTTTGGCTGAACATAATGAATAAGAGACGCCAAGGAAGAGAAGAATAACTTGTTGCAATCTTGACTTAATCTTTAAAATCACTGTGTAAAGGAAGCATCCCCAAAACAACGCAAGCAAAAACCACGAAGGTCCAATATGCGGAATATTTCCAAAAAGAATATCACTCTCATAATTACTTCCCCACGCTATCTTCGTTAAGTTCAACGATATCAAAGAGCCCCAGCTATCATGATTTACCAAACTTTTGAAAATGCCAATTATTGTAATCAAAATACCTATTACAAGATATGGCCACAAATAGGCTTTTGAGTACTTATTTAATGCATCTTTTATAGAAAGTTGCTTCAAAAAGAAACCAGATACCACAAAGAATAAAGGCATATGAAATGAATATATTAGATTTCCTAATCTAGGAATTGCCCCTAACCAATAACAATGTCCTACTATAACAAGAACAATAGCCATAGCTTTGGCTGCATCTATATATTCCACACGTTGTTTTTTCTCCATTTTACTTCTTCAATATTATTTGTTTCACATCATTCAACGTCTCATCCTTTGTCGCAATAGCCATGATGAAATAGCTGACGATTCCTACGACTATACCTACCAGTAATTGAACCAAAGGCTTATCGAACACATACAAGCATCCATAGCATAACGCTCCCATCAAAGCCGACTTCAACAGTACAGGTACATTATAATACATCTGCTTCCAAAAACCAAAGTTGATAAACTTACCTGTATAATAGCAGTTGAAGCAATATGCGATGAAGCCATAGATTGCCCTGCCAAAGCATAACCACCACAATCCGAGCGGTATCATACAAAACAAAAGGATGAAAGCTATAGGTTTCTTAATCAGTTCCAATCTCAGCACTAAGTCTGTCCTACCCTTCACATAAAGGATGTTCAGATTGATATGCGTAAGTGGGTCGAAGAAAGAGCCTATACACAACACCTGCAATAGAGGTACTGCTGGCAACCATTTCTCACCCAAAAGAACCAATATAAGAGGTTTTGCCAATGCTATCAATCCGAAGAGTATCGGATAAAGCACGAACAAAGGAACTCTCAGGAACTTCTTGTATGCCGTTTTCAATTTCTCCACATCATCCTGCACTTCCGCCATCAGAGGGAAAGCTACCTTCATGAAGATGGAAAGAATCGTAGTGGTAGGCAAAACTGCAAACTGATTGCCTCGATTGTAATAACCGACCTCTTTCGCTGAAAAGGCTCTACCAATAACCAAGGTATAAAGGTTGTCGTAGATGGTGTTGATCAAGCCCGAACAGAGAATCTTAGAACCATACGAGAACATGTGCTTGAAGGAAGCCTTGGAAAATATTAAACGAGGATACCATTTCAAGAACAATTCCATCATGACGAGTCGGGCCACACAGCTAGTAAGCTGCTGGAAGACCAATGCCCAAACACCCCATCCGATGTAAGCAAGATACAATCCTATAATACCTGTAACAAGTTGGGTTACGATGGAGATAATCGCCATCTCCTTGAATCGCATCTCAGCTGTCATCTTAGCCGTCTGCGAAATGCTCAAGGAATTGATGAGCATCGTCAATCCCAATACTCTTGTTACATCACAAAGAATAGGTGTGCGATAGAACTCGGCTATCGTCGGAGAAGCCACCCAAAGGATAGCATAGAGGACAACGCCCACAATGACATTGAAATAGAAGCAAGTGGAATAGTCCGTCTCATTTCTGTCCTTCTTCTGTATCAGCGCACTTCCGAAACCACTATCTATAAAAGTGGTTGCCACCGCAAAGAATATGGCTGTCATACCGATGATACCATAATCCTGCGGTGCTAGTATTCTAGCTATGGCGACACCAATGACAAACTGTATGATTTGCTGGGTGAATCGTTCAATGGAAGTCCAAGCTACTCCCGATACCGCTTTTTGCTTAAGCGATTTACTCATTCAGATATTTTTTGATATCAATTTTACCCGACTTGATGTCCTTTAAAACCTCCGTGTATGAACGCTCGGTATCGAAGATAACACCACCATGGTACGATGGAGCCTTCACAGGCGTCATATAGTCACCATATTGGTTGGTCAGAATCTTATCATACCCTACAGGCACCGGCATTTGAATATCCTCAAAAGGCATATAAATGGTATCGGAATACCATTCCTTCTTGCGCTGAATATCAAATGTAAGATGTGGAACAAACATGGGACATGCCAAAACATCTGACATTTTTGCGCCATAATCTGTATAACATTTCTTGATTATATCATACACACTTGTAAAGCTGTTGAAAGCCATATACACTTGAGCAAACAAGTACTTGATTGTAGCTTGGGGATGGGAGAAAGAATATGTGCCATAAACCTTTTGGTTTAAAATGAATCGGTAGAATTCAGCCTTGCGCATAGCTTTTAAGAGCAAAGACTTGTCTTTGGGCAAAAGGTCATACACAAAAATGTCTATGAATATACTTTGGTTGAAATGGCAATTTATTTCGCTTGGAAGAATGGCGGTTGTTCCGTTATATCTTAATTGGGAATGCCCACGAGGATAAGATTTGTCTGTATAAACATCTTGAAAGAAAAAAGGCTCTTCAAATTCTGCAGGAGCTATTTGCAATAACCTGTCATAGTCCTCTCTCAACATTACCATGTCTATATCGTCATCCCAAGGAATATAGCCATGGTCTCTCACTGTACCCAGCAAAGTTCCACCATCAGCCCAAACCTTCAAATGATATTTATCGCAAACTTCAAGGAGTTTTTTCAACAAATTCATCTGAATATTCCAAATTTTCTTCATCTCTGAAGAAATCTCATAACCTTGTCTAACTTCTTTATTTAGATTCATTACTTTAACATCGTTATAGTTCTACATATTGCCTCTTTCATTTCGTACATCGGTACAAAACCTAACTCCAACAACTTATGATTGTCAAGAATGGCAGAAGTTGCAATACTATATCCTTTTCTTTCATTTTCTGATGGCAAATCAAAAATTACGCTCTTACCATTATACATAGCACAATAGTTGGCAAAATCATGCAAATGGACATTCATCAACTGGCTACTTATATTATATGACTCGCCATTCTTTCCATGCAACAAGACATACAACAAAGCCGCTATAGCATCAGCCACATAGCAATAAGAAAAATATTGTTTACCTTCGCTCTTCAAAACAACATCTTCATTGTTGATTGCCTTGATCAAGAATTGAGAAGAGGCCTTTGTATCCGTTAGGAACATTGTCGGTCCGAACAAACGGGACAAACGAGCTATCTTAACATTTACATTTTTTTCCGCCTTATATGATTGACACAAAGCCTCGCTAGTTCTTTTTGACTCAGTATAGCACGCTCTGGCATTACTTAAATTAAGTTTACCATTGGAATCTTCAACAAAAGCATTGTTATCAACCGAGTTGCCATATATCTCTACAGATGAAGGATATAGGATTGTAGCTCCACATTTAGAAGCCAAATCCAAAGCATGTCTTGCTCCTTCTATATTGATAAGCAACGTCTCTATAGGATAATTAGAATAAGCTAGAGGATGAGTGTTGCTTGCCAATGGAATGATATAATCTACCGACAAATCGGAAGGAAAAGGAAGTATAACATCTTGCTCTATAAACAAGAAATTATCACAAGAAAAATACTCGCCCAAACGCTCTTTAGCTTTTTCTTTATTTCTTCCTACAGCATATATTCTCACTTCACCAAGAAGCATCAGAGCATCGATCAGCATAACGCCGACCATGCCCGTAGCGCCAGTAATCAAGAAACTCTTTCCTTTCAACATATCAATATTATTGACAGAAAGGATATTGCGTAAATCTTCCTTATAAAAAGGATGTTTCTTAAGTTGTTCCATACAATTATTTTAACCATGAAGCCTTTGAGACGTGTCTTAAAGCTTTAAACAACTCAATATCTTCTACATTTGTTAATTTGAGTCCATTCTTTTCCGAACCTAAAACTAAATGTTGGTCATTAATACCTATCTGTCCAACAAGTTGACACATAGCCGCCGTTTTATTTCCGCCTAATCCTTGTTTGATTGCTGCATCCTGTGCTGACAAAATTGTATCTAATCGATAAGTATGTGGAGTTTGGGTTCTACACAATCTCTCTCGTGGAATATCGATATAACTCAAGTTGTTCTTATCTTTATGATATTCCATAATAACCTCTTTGCAAAGAAGGCCTGTTACGGCATAACCATATTCTATGCAAGTCTGGATATTTTTAGA
Source organism: uncultured Prevotella sp. (assembly GCA_934191235.1). Lineage (GTDB taxonomy): Bacteria > Bacteroidota > Bacteroidia > Bacteroidales > Bacteroidaceae > Prevotella. The sequence continues at coordinate 10,008 of CAKPUA010000006.1, forward strand.
TATAATATCTTTAGACACAAGAGGACGAACGCCATCATGGATAACAACAATGTCATCATCCTTCACACCATTTTCTCTTAGTCCCAACAATCCATTGCGAGTGGATTGGAAGTTACTATCTCCTCCAGGAAAAATCCACTTGAGCTTGGTTATTCCATATTGGTTAGCATATGCCTTTAATACAGCTTCCCAACCTTGCAAGCATACAACTGCGATTGCATCAATTTGTGGATGGTTTTGAAACTCTTGCATTGTATAGATAATTACAGGGCAATCGTCTATATTCATAAATTGTTTGGGGATATCCTGCCCCATTCTTGTGCCGGAACCGGCAGCTGTCAATAATGCAATATTCATGTTATGATGATTAGTTAGTACTCAAATTAGGGCATACCCCTTTGTATAGGCACTTTTGCAAGTGCCTATATATTGAGTTGTTAAAAATTTGACTTGTCTATTAACTATTGGCATGTTGCCAATCCGATATTATCTGGTCGCAGACTGAAAAAATCTCTGCAACCGTTAAAGATATTAACAAAAAACTTTCCGAGATAATCCCAAGCCGACCGTCCCTGCAGCTTTACTGTACTGATGATGCTGTGGTAAGTGGCTGCCATCTTCGCGCCTTCATCGCTACCAAAGTGAAGCATCGAGTTTCGTTGGGTCGTCAGTGGACGGACTGCTCGCTCAGCTGCATTGTTGTCTATCGGATAACTGCCGTCCTTTGTATAGGCAAAGATGTTTGACCAAAATGTATCCAAGTAGTTCAATGCTTTCTGCAAATAAGGAGTAACCGTTGCAGGATCCTTGGCTTTCTCTATACCGAGATGAGTGCGGAGATTTATCAGGATGCCTTTCGTCTCAAGACTCTGACGTTGTTTACCTCGTTCTTCATCTGTGAGACCGTCCTTTGTATACTGCCGTTCCAAGTTATACAAATCTTCAATGTATTTAATGAAGATGTCCGCATTCTTGTCACCAGCCTGCTCGCTTGCCTTTACAAACTTGGCACGGGCATGGGCAAGGCATACCTGATGGTCTGTCTTGGAGAAATTGGGAGTTTCCGCCGCCTTCAGCTCGTCACCTATAAAGGTATAGGCATTGTAACCGTCAGACATGATGCTCTTCAACTCTGCGTCACCGATAAAATCGGTAAGCACGTCACGGCCACGTGAACCGTTGTCGTAAAAGAAAATCACAACACGCTCCGCCTTGTTTACAAGTACCCATATGTAGCATTTCTTGTAATGGTCATACTTGCGCACCTTGCACCAAGTCTCGTCACAATTCACGATGGAATCTTTCTCCAAGGCTACTTTCTTCAGCGACTCAACGAGCCGGTCAAGATAAACCTTGCCTTTCTCCACATAATGCACCATCTCGAAGCGTTTCTCCACAAGACTCATTTCAAGGTGAAAGACAGAGACCATCTTCTTGCTAAGGATACGCCCTGGCACTTTTGCCTCATCAGACTTGTACTCTTCTGCCGGCCCCTTTACGCACATAGTCTTGTAAGTTTCGGGACGGTTGGACAAGTCACGTTCCTTCTTTGACGGTTTTTCTTCATTGGAAGAAGTTTCGTTATTGGACACGGAATTGTCCGGAAGAGAAGAAGACGTACCATCAAAATCATCCTCGTCCTTGCCACGGTCTGGCTCTTCTGCTTTTGCAGATTCAGTTTTCTTCACTTTCTGTCTTTTGTCACCAAAACGGTTCTTGTCGGCAAACTTCAGCTTGGCGGTAAGGTCAGATACCTTACGCTCGTCGGACTCTAACTTACGATCTTTTTCTTTCAAAGCCATCTTAAGTTCTTCCACATCCGACAATATACGGTCAAGTTTAGACAGTCGCTCCTCAAACCCTTTTTGCTTGTCAAGAAAATCCTTGAGCACCGCATCCCGAACACGCAAGTCAAAATCAGCTTTGCGAACACGTTCTGCAAGATAATTGATATAGCGTTTCTGTTCTTCTGCTGTCATATCTTCACTATAATCAACAGCCGGGCGCGAGATTTTCTCCCGTGCCAACAGCTCTTGCTTTTATGCAAACCGTTGGTCATACGCAACTCCACAAGTATACGAACTGCGGATGCCGCACTGACTTCGGTGACTCCTGCTGGCATTCCTCCTTCTTCGGTTCTTTTTGAACTGAGGATGGCATACTTTCCACCTTCACTTCCACTATTTTGTTGCGTGTATCCTTTGATAAGAAAGGCTGCACCTCAGCAATTCAAGCAAGCTTGATTGCCTTCGGTTTGCACTTTCTTTGTACCATTTGTAGAATATATTATAAGGTACTTTGTTGCGTGAGCAGAACTGCTCAATGGAGATGCCGTTAGGCATTGCCTCCGTCTGGTACTGGAAATAGAATCTTTCCAAATCTTCGCTGCTGTACATAATTCAATGTTTTAAAATCAGCAGCGAAGTTACTTCTTTCTAATTTAAGCCCTAATTTGAGTGCTTACTGGAACATGAGGTCGTGGTTCGCATGTGGGGGGAAGGAGTGCTTGCGTCATTCCGTCACCACCTCGAAGTCTTCCTTGTGCACGCCGCGGAGTGCCACGGCGTAGCCGCCGAAGTCGAAGACGAGCTGGCGGTCGCGGTCTATGCGCACTATGTAGCCCTCGAAGCCGGTGAAGGGGCCGGTGAGGACGCGGAGTCTTGCACGATCACGTGCCAGTTTCTCGAAGGGCTCGTGCAGAAAGGTGACTTGCTCGGGATGAGCCTGCATCACGTTCATGAAGGGACGCATCACGGAGTCTCTGATGGATGCCGGCTTGCCGGTGCTGCAGTCGTTGACAAGGTGGTATTGGGGGAAGAATTCTCTGAGGAACGACTGGAGCCCCTTCACGGTGCCTTGCAGAAAGACAAGGCCGCTGACGGAAGGTTCCAGCACTCGCTTCACTCCACGTTCGGTTTCCTGGTTCCGGTAGGTGTAGCGGTAGGACTGGTGAACAAAGTAGGGTTGGGTGAGTTCCCTCTCGTTGTATTCCTTCAGCCATCTGTGGAGCGTCTTGGCAGCGAGGTGCTGCAGAAAAAGGTAGCTCCAGGAAGTGGGGAGGGTAGAGGGGTCTTGTTTGCTTGCGGGGTGCTTGGGTGGGTTGCTGCTGCCTACACCTTCTACTTTCGGACCCGATTTTCCGTCGGTCCCGACAATGTGGATGCCCTTTGGCAAGCGTGTGCTTGCGTCGGCTGCAAAAAGTGAACACGAGCAATCCTGCGTCATTATCGCTTTTTACTTTATGTCCTTGGCTGCGGCCATGTGTGGCGTTGTGGCAAGCCTCGTTAATCCGGTTTTCATGTTCATGATTGCAGATTTAAGTTTTGGGCTTTTGTCAATTCGGACATTATGTCTTTTGCCTCACCCGTACAGGCGAGTCGACATTTCTTTGCAAAGTTACGGTTTTTATCTGGATTATTCATGTCTTTTGCTAATTTTATTTTCATTGTCTCAAGTTTCGGATTTAGAATGAACGGATAAAGAGCCCACACTTCGACCTGTACGGTTCGTAGTTGGTGCGGTGTCTCACCGCATCATGAGGAATGGTAAAAGGCATTTCCCCAACAATAAATAGTCAGCATGTTGCTGCTGCTGTGTGGTGAGACACCGCACCTACTACCTTGAGCATCATTTGTTGGTGATTGGAGCTTTCTTGGGATGTTTGCTCAAACGGCTTGAAATGTAAAATCATCTCAACTCTTTGTTCTTCAGTCTACTTTTGCCCTTGCAGGGCGTGCGTATGTGCTCTTCGTTACCCAGGGTGTCGCTTCGCTTGCCCTGGGCTGAGTAGAGTTTGGGCTTTCAGCCCGCTAATTTGCCTCTCTGCGAATGTGGTAGGCGCAAATGTCATGGCATTGGGCTTGTGGCTCGCTTGCCCTGGGCTGGGTTTTTCAGCCTGCCAATATGGTTCATCCGAGATTTGGAGTGACGCCTATTATCGTAGCATTAGGATTGCATGAGCTTCTCTCCGACGTTTGGATGGTCGTACCGTCACATGGTCTCTTGGTGCATGCTGCTGCCCGTTTCTTCCGTTGCCTGCACTTTGTATAGCCCTGTACTCTCACATTGCAACATGGTTGCAGAAAGGTCGGTGTAACTTTGCGGGCAGAAAGTAGAACACAAACTTACGGATTATGACAAACACAAAATGCGGATGCTGCTGTCCGGACGACCAACGGCATCATCACCAGTCCCATCACACGGCAGATGAACACCATGGTGCTCATCACGACCATCATCATCATGAAGAAGAGGAGGAGGGGAGCCTCAAGGGCAAACTTGTGCTCATAGCGGTCACCCTCGTGCTGCTGGCGGCAGCGGTAGCGGTGGAGAAGACGTGCGCCCTTGCCACGTGGCAACTGCTGCTCGTCTATCTGGTGCCCTACCTGCTCATTGGCCACGACACGCTCCGCGAGGCTGCCGAGGGCATTGCCAGGGGCGACGTGTTCGGCGAAGACTTCCTGATGAGCATTGCCACCATTGGTGCCCTCTGCATCGGCTTCCTGCCCGGAGCCGACACCGAGTTTCCCGAGGCGGTGTTCGTGATGCTCTTCTTCCAGGTGGGCGAACTCTTCGAGGGCTATGCCGAGGGCAGGAGCCGCAGGAGCATCGCGCACCTGATGGACATACGTCCCGACACGGCACGCGTGATGCGGGGCGACGGATGGGTGGAGACGGTCCCCGACCGGGTGAGCCCCGGCGAGACGATAGAGGTGCGTCCGGGCGAAAAGGTGCCCCTCGACGGCGAGGTGCTCTCGGGCACGTCTGCCCTCAACACCCTGGCGCTCACGGGCGAGAGTATGCCCCGTGAGGTGGGCGTGGGCGATGCCGTGGTGTCGGGCTGTGTCAACATGACGGGCGTGCTCCGGGTGCGCACCACCAAGACCTACGGCGAGAGCACCGTGACGAAGATTCTCGAACTGGTGGAGCATGCCGACGCCAACAAGTCGCGCAGCGAGTCGTTCATCACCCGTTTTGCGCATGTCTATACGCCCATCGTGGTGTTCCTCGCCCTCGGTCTGGCTCTCGTGCCGCCTATGTTTGCCGAGGCTGGTTTTGCGGCGTCGTTCGCCACGTGGCTCTACCGTGCCCTCATCTTCCTGGTGGTGAGCTGTCCGTGCGCGCTGGTCATCAGTGTGCCGCTCACCTTCTTCGGCGGCATAGGCGGTGCCTCGCGCCGGGGCATCCTCATCAAGGGCAGCAACTATATGGACGCCCTGGCCCATGTGGGCACGGTGGTGTTCGACAAGACCGGCACGCTCACCCACGGCCGCTTTGAGGTGGAGGCGGTGCATCCCGACCATTTTGACGAGCGACAGCTGCTCCACCTGGCTGCCCACGTGGAGCACTTCACCACGCATCCCATCGGTGCCGCCCTGCGCAGTGCCTTCCCCGAGGAGGCCACCGACGGGTGCCGGGTGACCGACGTGGAGGAGGTGGCAGGGCAGGGCGTCCGTGCCCGTGTCAACGGCCGCCTGGTCTGCGTGGGCAACAGCAAGATGATGGATGCCGTGGGCGCCAGGTGGCACGACTGCCACCATGCCGGCACCATCATCCATGTGGCGGTAGACGGCGTGTATGCGGGCCACATTGTCATCACCGACCGGGTGAAGGACGACAGTGCCGAAGCCGTGGCTGCGCTCCGGCGGATGGGCGTGGCGCAGACGGTGATGCTCACCGGCGATCGCCGTGAGGTGGCAGCCCGTGTGGCGGCGCAGCTGCACATCGGCGAGTATCATGCCGGGCTGATGCCTGCCGACAAGGTGGCCCATGTGGAGCGTCTGCTCAGCCGGAAGTCTGCCGGCAGCACGCTCGCCTTCGTGGGCGACGGCATCAACGATGCGCCCGTGCTCAAGCGTGCCGACGTGGGCATAGCCATGGGCGGCCTGGGCAGTGATGCCGCCATCGAGGCTGCCGATGTGGTGCTCATGGACGACCGTCCGTCGAAGCTGCCCCTTGCCGTGGGCATAGCGCGCCGCACGCGCCTGATAGCGCGGGAGAACGTGTGGTTTGCCATTGGCGTGAAGGTGGCGGTGCTGGGGCTTGCCGCCGTGGGTCTGGGCAACATGTGGCTGGCGGTGATGGCCGATGTGGGCGTCACGGTGCTGGCGGTGCTCAATGCCATGCGTGCCTTGGGCGTGAGAAAGGGATGAACCCAAACTGAAAGCGGGAGAAGATAGCCCAGTCGGCACCTTCTCCCGCTTTCGCTTTTCTTTGTTTTCACCACTATCTTGCTTTTCCCTCATGAAGTTCCTTCACGAGAAAGTCGTAAACATAGTAGGGGCTTTGGTAATACAGAGCCGTCTTGTCACTTTGCAGGAGTTGGTATGTTTCTGAATTCAGAACTGTGGAAAGAGCCTCCTGCATGGTGGCCGCTTTTCCTTGCTCTATCAGCAATATGGCAAGTTTGGTGACCATGTCGTCTTTCATCATTGTTTTCTCGTCCATCGTCATTTTGCTCGTCTCAATAGTGCTACTGCCTTTTCTGTTCCGAAGAAATACTGAATGGTCATGCCTTTCATGTATTTCAGTTTCCTTACAAGTGTTGCCAAGTCTATCAACTGATTTTCATACTTCCACAATTGCACCCCGACTCTGTCATTGGCTATTGGCCCTACAACTATATCATACGGGTGAATGGAACCGCCGGTTTCATTGCTTCTGTTGGCAAGAATGAATTCGGCCCATTCCTCACTGTATTCTTCAAAGCGCAGGAACCGCAACTTTCGCATTTCTGTTTCGTCAACGTCATACGCCATAACGACAGGTTCTCCTTCTTGCTGTTGCTCGGTTTTGACACGTGCCATATTGAGGGCTTGTCCGTAATCGGGCGAAAGATAGAACCCACGCCCAAAATCTTTGTTTGGCTTTGATTTTGAGAGGTCTATGGTCTCGAATGTCTGGTTGTTCCATGATATAGTATCATGCGATGCCTCCTCCCGATTTGTGGCAATATTCTGTCATGTCGTCTACTGCCGATGCAAAGGATTGTGTGTGCATATAGTCGTAATGCCGATCAACAAAACTGATGGCTTTAAAGCGCGCCAAATAGTTGAAAGCCTGCTTTAATGTCTATCCGTGACGTTTGCCAAATTCTCTGTCAAATATCACAGTCCATTCTATTTTGTCTCTCATGCTATATTCCATAGTCTATGCGTATTTGCTTATTGTTGTTCTCCCGCTTTCGCTTATGTGCTGAAAAACACTTGTGTCGCTATTTCTCCACGCGTATCCAGTCGGCGTCTATCCATCCGGCGTCGGTCTTGGCAGCCGGTTCCTCACTCACGAAGCCGAACTTGGCGCCTATCCACTTGCCTTCCACCATCTTGAAGGCGTCGCCTGCGTTCTTGAACGACTTGCCGTCGGTGCTGTAGGCAAACTTGCACACGCCGCCGTCGACCTTCATGCGCAGATACACGTCAACGTAGATGGCGGGCTTGTAGGGCACGGGGTCTTTCTCTGTGGGCTGCAGGGTGGCAATGAGCTTCGCCGTCTCGGGCTTGTTCTTGTCGGCCTGGTTGCAGGTCTGCTGGATGAGCTGGAACTCGTCGCCCACGCGCTTGACCACGAGTGTGGAGTAGCTGCGGCCCATCATGATGATGCCGCCATACTGGTTTTGCGCCTTCGAGGCGAAGCGCAGCTTGGCGGTGGCGGTGAACTTGTCGGCGGGTGTCTTCTGGAGCAGCAGGTTGGGTGCTTCCCAGAGGTTCACGAAGTCCTTGCTCAGCTTGTGGGTGTAGAGGCGCATCACACCGTTGGCGGTGGGCATGCCGTAGCGCTGGTCGTAGTTGGCGTGCCACTGCCACTGCTTGCCCAGCACGGGCGTGTTGAACTCGTCGCTCTCCACGGGGTTCTGCACCTCCACCTTGGTGCGGGTCTTGGGCTTGCGGAAGCGTGCCACGGGTTCGCCGCAGTAGTCGCCGTCCTTGTCGATGCCCATCACGGGCCAGTTGTCTTTCCATGTCACGGGGTTGAGGTGGACCACACGTCCGTAGGCGCCCTTGTCCTGGAAGTTCATGAACCAGTCTTCGCCCATCTCGGTGTGCACCCATCCGCCCTGGTGGGGGCCGTTTATCTTGGTCTTGCCCTGTGCCATCACGGTCTTGCACTCATAGGGGCCGTAGGGCGACTTGCTGCGCATGGCGAGCTGCCATCCGGTCTCCACGCCGCCTGCCGGACACATGATCCAGTACCATCCGTCGCGCTTGTAGAACTTCGGTCCCTCGGCGGTGCGGTTGGCGTTGCCTCCGTCGTAGACGATGACCGGGTCGCCGATGGCCCTGGTGCCGTCGGCCGAGAGTTCACGCACGGTGAGCACCGAGTTGAAGCCTGCGCGCGAGCCTGCCCATCCGTTGACCAGGTAGCAGCGTCCGTCCTCGTCCCAGAGGGGCGACGTGTCTATCATGCCCTGGCCGGGGATGACGCACACGGGTTTCTCCCACGTGCCGCGCGGGTCCTTGGTCTTGACCATCATCACGCCGTAGTCGGGGTCGCCCCAGTAGATGTAGTATTCGCCGTTGTGATAGCGCAGGCAGGGTGCCCACACGCCGTTGCCGTGCGAGGGCTTGTCGAACTCCGCCTTGGGTTCCAGTTCCTTGAGGGCGTGGTTCACTATTTCCCAGTTCACCAGGTCCTTGGAGTGGAGGATGGGCAGTCCGGGTATACACTGGAAGGAACTGGCGGTGAGCCAGTAGTCGCCGCCCACGGCGATGACGTCGGGGTCGCTGTAGTCGGCGTTGATCACGGGGTTGGTGTAGGTGCCGTCGCCATTGTCGGGCGACCACACCTTCGACTTGTATTGTGCCTGCATCTGTGTGGCGATGCCGAAGGCGCAAGCCAGGATAAGAAGTTTCTTCATCTGTCTGTTGAATTATTGGTTTTTAAAGTGTTTATTTTCAAGTGATAGTGCCCGTCGTAGCCAATGCGCATCAGCTGCTGCGGCTCCAGCGGTGTGGGCTGCAGGGCGAGTGCCACGTGGCCCATGGTGCGGCGCAGGTTGATTTCCACGCAGGGGTGCACCAGGCATGGCTCCGTGCCGTCGGCCGATGCCACCACCATCATGTCTACGCCGAGCGGTCCTTCATATATATTACGCAGACGGGCCGACAAACACTTGATGAGCGTGGCGGTTATTTTGCCGAGCCTTTCCATGCTCACGTAGCGGCCGATGAGGCTGAGCTTGTCGTCCTCGGTGGCGAGCAGGTTGCCCGAGTAGGCGCCGCGCTCGGTGTGGAAGAGCGAGAGTCCGCGGTAGGCAATGTGGCCCTTGCCGTCCGACTCGAACTCCATGCCGAAGTCCTTCACCTTGCTGTATTTGGGTTCGAGCATGATGCTGCCCTGCTGGCTGATTGTCTTGGCCACCCACGAGCGCAGCTGGGGTGTGAGCGGGCCCGCCACGTGGCGCACGCCTCGTCCGCTGCAGCTCCATGGTGCCTTGACCACCCATTCGCCGCCCCGGTCGGTGAGGGCTTCGAGCCGGCCGATGTCGTCCACGGCGGTGGCTTCACCGGTGGTGAAGCCGTGCTGTTCTCTCACCTCGGCGAGCACCTCGGCTGCCCACTGCCGGTGGGAGTAGCGGCGTATCCGGGCGAGTGTCTCGTCTGAGGGCAGCAGCCCGGCGTCGAAACCTTGGCGGAGCAGCTGTCGCCTGACGGCGGTGTCCCATCCCCACACGTCGAAGCTCACTTCCCGGTGGGCGAGACGGGGAAGTTGCGAGAGGGTGAGATAGTTCACGTGGGGCAGCGGGCGCTTGATGTGGCGCACCTTTTCGAGCGCCTGCTCCACGTTGTCTACCACCACCGTGTCGCCCTCTTTTGCCCACAGGACGGGCAGGAAGGAGAGGTCGGCGCGCATGGCGCGTCCGGCGTGGGGTGGGGTGAAGTGCTCGTCGTCGTAGGCGAGCGCCATGTCGTGTTCTGGATTAAAGATATGGACGGTTTGCATCTTGTTCGGTCGTTGTGTTTTGTCTTTTGCAAAGGTAAGCATAATATTTGAGAACAGGAAAGGTGTGGAGGGTGAAAGATGGTGCTTTTGGAGGAGTATTCTGTACTTTAACATTTGTTAGTAACTGTTTTCGGCAGGTTGCAATAGGATTCGGAAAAAGATGAAGTTATTTGCCGGATGGCGACGGATATGCCGGAAAACGATGCTTTTTTCATGGTCTTTTTACCGAACTTTTTGTGTGCAATCGTGACCGTTTAACACGAAATTAACGCGACTTTTCCTGTTCTACTCCACTTTTTGCTCTTTTTCGGCAACAGTTTTGAGGGGGTGCCCACATGTTTTCTGGGGTGTCACACTTTTTAGGGGCAGTTTTAGGGGTAGCGGCAAAACATGTTATTCGTCTGTGGTACAATCGTTTCAACCCTGTTTTTGTAATTATTCAAAGTGTTAAAAATGGCGGTTTGTGACGTGACAGTTCAAAATATATGCGTGGAGGGTGTATTTGTTAATTATTTTAATATAATATATTTATATATTATATTACTTTTTCTTGCTTACGATTCGTGACAACAGGTATGCATATATAACACGTGACGTCACATTTGTGTGTGCAGGAAAAATGGACACTTTTGTGATTTTTCTTTATGGTGATTTTTGTTTACTTTCTTCGTTCTTTCGCCTTGGCGGTTTTCATGTGTGGCGGTGGAGGTCTGGCTGTTTTGGGCTGAAAACGGCCTTCGTTATGGTGATTTTTCCGTTAGTGTGCCGTTATGCATCCATTAGTGTGCCCTTAAAGGTTCGTTAGTGTGCCGTTAGCGTCTGTCGGTGTGTTGTCGGCGGCGAGTGCGGTGTGGCGCGGTAGGGAGTAGTGATTTCTTGTTTATTTACAAAAATATGGATCTTTATGTTATTTACGCCTTGTCGGTGTTTTTTTGGCACGGTTTTTGCAGTGCCCCATTGCACACTGAAGAAGGGCTTCAAAACCGTGCAAAATCGCGAAAACTGTCACACTTTTGCCGCGGAAAGGCTCACATTCCCCGTAAACACGGCGTTTTGAGCGGCAGTGGCGGATGGTCGGCAGTCGGCATGGGAGTTGTTTTGGGGTGTGTAGATTACGGTTCGTAAATAGCGCATGCAACATAATTTTGCATTTTTGTTTGCCTGTCGGATTTTGTAGTAGGTGCGTCGATTGCTGGTAGACAGAGTCGACTCACTGACACCTCCTCGTTCTTTGGAGTTGTGTCTGTGGCGGTAGATGATGCTCTGTGTGGTTATGGCGCGGTGAATGGTGGAGGCGTCGGGTGTCGCGCAAGAAAAACGGGCTGAAGGCCCAGCCTGTACGCAGCCCAGGGTAAAGCGAAGCGGCACCCTGGGCTATATAGAGGTTGGGCTTTCATTCTGCTCGTTTGCAATATTGTGCCCCTCCTCATACCGCCCGGTTAACCCTTCACCGTTCAGACACTCCATGTCAGGAACGGGCAAAACGGAGGAAAACGGGAAAGTTTTGGGGAGGAAAGGGCGAATAAGGACAGGTAGAGTGCAAAAAAGAGTAAAATTTAGGATATTTTGCTATCTGCGGTTTGCAATTTAAGAAAAAGATATTATCTTTGCACAAAAATAAGGAAACAAACCAAAAACAGGAATGGAAGCCTTCTTTCGCACACACAAGTACCTCGTAGAGCATACGGACGCCCCCGTTCGTCGCACCCTGATGGATGAGATCGACTGGAACGACCGCATGATCGGCATCAAGGGTACCCGTGGGGTGGGCAAGACCGTCTTCCTGCTGCAGTATGCCAAGGAGCATTTCCGTGCCGACGACCACCGCTGCCTCTACGTGAACATGAACAACTTCTGCTTCCAGGACCGCGGCATAGCCGAGTTTGCCGGCGACTTCTACCGCAACGGCGGCCGCACGCTGCTCATCGACCAGGTGTTCAAGCAGCCCAACTGGAGTCGCGACCTGCGCCAGTGCTACGACCAGTATCCCGACCTGAAGATCGTGTTCACCGGCTCGAGCGTGATGCGCCTCAAGGACGGCACCCCTGAGCTGAAGGGCATCGTGAAGAGCTACAACATGCGCGGGTTCTCCTTCCGCGAATATCTCAACCTGATGGAGGACTGCCATTTCAAGCCCCTCACGCTCGACGAGATACTCAACGACCACGAGCGCCTGGTCAAGAAGATACTCCCCGAGGTGAGCCCCTCCAAGCATTTCCACGCCTATCTGCACCACGGATTCTATCCCTTCTTCCTGGAGCACCGCAACTTTGAGGAAAACCTGCTCAAGACCATGAACATGATGACCGAGGTGGACATACTCATCATCAAGCAGATAGAGCTGAAATACCTCACCAAAATCAAGAAACTCTTTTATCTTCTCGCCGTCGAGGGTCCCAAGGCACCCAACATCAGCCACCTCGCCCACGAGATAAGCACGAGCCGCGCCACGGTGATGAACTACATCAAGTATCTTGCCGACGCCCGGCTCATCAACATGATATACCCCGTGGGGCAGCAGTTTCCCAAGAAACCGGCCCGCGTGATGATGCACAACCCCAACCTCATGTATGCCATCTATCCCATCAAGGTGGAAGAGCAGGCCCTCATGGAGACCTTCTTCGTGAACTGCATGTGGAAAGACCACAAGGTGAACGAGGGACGCTCCGCCGGGCAGTTCATGATAGACGGCACGCGCAAGTTCCGCATCTGCGACGCCGAGAACAAGGGGCGCATACACTACAACTCCGACACCGTCTACGCCCGCTACAACACCGAGGTGGGCAAGGGCAACCAGATACCCCTCTGGCTCTTCGGGTTCCTCTATTGAGGCCATGAATATATATAATAAATAAGGTATAGGGAAAATACGAGACAAAACATACATTAATATTTTTATCTTTAACAAAAAGTATGAAAGAAAAGAAATTTATCACATGTGATGGTAATGAGGCCGCTGCTCACGTGAGCTACATGTTCTCCGAGGTAGCCGCCATCTACCCGATCACTCCGTCTTCACCAATGGCGGAGCATGTTGACGAATGGGCAGCCAGAGGCCGCAAGAACATCTGGGGCCAGACCGTCAGTGTACAGGAAATGCAGTCGGAAGGCGGTGCCGCAGGTGCCGTTCACGGATCACTGCAGGCAGGTGCGTTGACCACAACGTTCACCGCTTCACAGGGTCTGTTGCTGATGATTCCTAACATGTACAAGATTGCCGGTGAGATGCTGCCCTGCGTGTTCAACGTGTCGGCCCGTACACTGGCTTCCCACTCACTCTGTATCTTCGGTGACCACCAGGACGTGATGGCATGCCGCCAGACCGGCTTCGCCATGTTCTGCTCAGGTTCAGTGCAGGAAGTGATGGACCTCTCCGCAGTGCCCCACCTCGCCACACTGAAGACAGACATCCCCTTCATCAACTTCTTCGACGGATTCCGCACCTCTCACGAGTATCACAAGATTGAGTGCCTCGACCAGGAAGAAGTGGCCAAGCTCGTTGACCCAGCCGACATCAAGCGCTTCCGCGACCGCGCCCTCACACCAGAGCGCCCTGTAACACGCGGTACAGCCGAGAACCCCGAGACATTCTTCACACACCGTGAGGCCTGCAACTCAGCCTACGACCAGATTCCCGAGGTAGTGGAGCACTACATGCAGGAACTCGGCAAGATTACCGGCCGTGAGCACCACCTGTTCGACTACTACGGCGCTGCCGACGCAGAGCGCGTCATCATCCTGATGGGTTCAGCCACCGAGGCTGCCCGCGAGGCCATCGACTACCTCACCAAGCAGGGCGAGAAAGTAGGTATGGTGAGCGTTCACCTCTACCGTCCGTTCAGCGTGAAGCACCTGCTGGCTGCCGTGCCAAAGAGCTGCAAGAAGATTGCCGTGCTCGACCGCACCAAGGAGCCGGGAGCAGAGGGCGAGCCTCTCTACCTCGACGTGAAGAGCGCCTTCTACGACGTGGAGAACAAGCCCCTCATCGTGGGCGGCCGCTACGGTCTCGGATCAAGCGACACCACACCTGCCAAGATCATCTCAGTGTTCAACAACCTCAAGCTCGACGAGCCCAAGAACCACTTCACAGTGGGCATCATCGACGACGTTACCTTCACCTCACTTCCAGAGGTTGAGGAAATTCCGATGGGCGGCGAAGGCATCTTCGAGGCCAAGTTCTACGGACTCGGTGCCGACGGTACCGTGGGTGCCAACAAGAACTCCGTGAAGATCATCGGCGACAACACCGACAAGTACTGCCAGGCTTACTTCTCTTACGACTCGAAGAAGTCGGGCGGCTTCACCTGCTCACACCTCCGTTTCGGTGACCACGAGATTCACTCTACATACCTGGTGAACACACCTAACTTCGTGGCTTGCCACGTACAGGCTTACCTCCACATGTACGACGTGACACGCGGTCTGCAGAAGAACGGCACGTTCCTCCTGAACACCATCTTCGACGGCCAGGAACTCGTGGACTTCATGCCTAACAAGGTGAAGCGCTACTTCGCCAAGAACAACATCACCGTATACACCATCAACGCCACCAAGATCGCTCAGGAAATCGGTCTGGGCAACCGCACCAACACCATCCTCCAGAGCGCATTCTTCCGCATCACAGGCGTGATCCCGGTAGACCTCGCCGTGGAGCAGATGAAGAAGTTCATCGTGAAGTCTTACGGCAAGAAGGGCGAAGACGTGGTGAACCTGAACTACAAGGCCGTGGACCGCGGCGGCGAGTACAAGCAGCTCACCGTAGATCCGGCATGGGCCAACCTGCCAGACGACGCAGTGAAGGAAGACGACGCTCCTGCATTCGTGAAGGAACTCGTGCGTCCTATCAACGCACAGGCCGGTGACCTGCTCAAGGTGTCAGACTTCGTGAAGCACGGCACCGTGGACGGCACATGGCAGAACGGTACAGCCGCCTACGAGAAGCGCGGCGTAGAGGCATTCGTGCCCGTTTGGAACGCTGAAAACTGTATCCAGTGTAACAAGTGTGCCTTCGTTTGTCCTCACTCAGCCATCCGTCCGTTCGTTCTCGACGACGAGGAACTCAAGGGCTTCAACGGCACAACCGTTGAGATGAAGGCTCCTGCCGCCATGAAGGGCATGCACTTCGTCATCGAACCTTCACCACTCGACTGTCTCGGCTGCGGCAACTGTGCCGACGTTTGTCCGGGCAAGAAGGGCGAGAAGGCTCTCGCCATGAAGCCTTACAACCCAGACAGCCAGGAGATGATCGACCTCGCCAAGGGTTGGGACTACTGCGTGAAGAGCGTGAAGACAAAGCAGGATCTCGTGGACATCAAGCAGAGCCCCAAGAACTCTCAGTTCGCCACTCCTCTGTTCGAATTCTCAGGCGCTTGCTCAGGCTGCGGCGAGACTCCATACGTGAAGCTCGTTGCCCAGCTCTTCGGTGACCGCCAGATGATTGCCAACGCCACAGGTTGCTCGTCAATCTACTCAGCCTCTATCCCGTCTACTCCTTACACCACCAACGAGAAGGGTCAGGGTCCTGCCTTCGACAACTCTCTGTTCGAGGACTTCTGCGAGTTCGGTATGGGTATGGTGCTCGGCAACAAGAAGATGAAGGAGCGTGTGGAAGTTCTTCTGAACGAAATCATCGCTTCCGACAAGGCTTCCGAGGACTACAAGGCTGCCGCCAAGGAATGGATTGCTGCCAAGGACGACGCTGACGCATCGAAGGTAGCTGCCGCCAAGCTGAAGCCATTCATCGCCGAAGGCGCTGCCGCCGGTTGCGAAACATGCAAGGAACTCAAGACATTGGATCACTACCTCGTGAAGCGTTCACAGTGGATCATCGGTGGTGACGGTGCCTCTTACGATATCGGTTACGGCGGTCTCGACCACGTGATCGCTTCGGGCGAAGACGTGAACCTGCTCGTGCTCGACACCGAGGTTTACTCCAACACCGGCGGTCAGTCTTCAAAGGCTACTCCTCTGGGCGCCATCGCACAGTTTGCCGCACGCGGCAAGCGCGTACGCAAGAAGGATCTCGGCATGATTGCCACCACTTACGGCTATGTTTACGTGGCTCAGGTGGCTATGGGTGCCGACAACGCACAGTGCCTCAAGGCCATCCGCGAGGCTGAGGCTTATCCCGGCCCATCACTCGTCATCGCTTACGCTCCATGTATCAACCACGGTCTGAAGATCAAGGGTGGCATGGGTCGCAGCCAGGCTGAGGAAGCCCGTGCCGTGGCTTGCGGTTACTGGCACCTGTGGCGCTACAACCCAGCGTTGGCAGCCCAGGGCAAGAACCCATTCTCTCTCGACTCTAAGGAGCCAGACTGGAGCCTGTTCCAGGATTACCTCATGCACGAAGTACGCTTCATGTCAGTGAAGAAGGCTTATCCTAACGAGGCCGACGAACTCTTCGCCGCCACCGAAAGAATGGCCAAGCTGCGCTACGAGAGCTACATCCGCAAGAGCAAGGAAGACTGGAGCGACGCTACCGAGGCTTAATCCTCACGATTGAAATCCCGTCCCCAAAGTCCGGCTCCGTCCGGACCATGGGTCGAGACAACATAACAATCTCCCAAGGGAGACACATTCCGTTCAAGGGTGTGTCTCCCTTTTTCGTGTCGTGCAGTTAGCGGGAATGTAGTTTGCGTCGGAACGTGGAAATGTAGTTATGTGTCGGAACGTAGTTTGTGTTGGAATGTTGGTTGTGTGCGAATGATGTTATGTGTGAATGAGGTTAGTAGTAGGAATGTTGATGGTAGTAAAAACGAAAGTTCTCAGATATGCATAAAGAGCGGGCTGAAAGCCCAGCCTGTTCATAGCCCAGTGTGAAGCAAAGCGACACCCAGGAAAACAAAGGGTCCAACGTACGCAATGGTCAAAGAAGGTTGTGCTCTACTGGTATTTGTTTTGCCCTTACAGACGTGACGTTACTTGTATTCCTTATCCAGGGCAAGCGGAGCGACACCCCGGGTAACGAGGGTCTAAAGGTACGCCCTGCAGGGGCAAAAGTAGACGGAGCCACAAAGGGTTGACGCTACTTTAACCCCGGTAACTCGCAACGGCTCTATGATAATCCGCCGGAACAAGACGGGTGTCACTCCCACTCACGGAACGGGAAAACTACACCTGCTTGGGATCCTTCTTGAGAATCAGTTTGACGGGAATCTTCAGCCACTTGCGGTTCACCACAATCTTGAGCTTGCTGCCCTTGAGCTGTTCCAGCGTGAAGGTGCCGTCAGGATTAGGGTAGAGGGCGGCGGTGAGGTCCTCACTGCCGAAGTCGTTGATGATCGACACCGTGGCACGCTTGCCCTTCTTGTCGACCTTCGCGTCGGTGATGAGCCAGAGGCGCGTGTCGCGGCGCGCACCAAAATAGCCCGGCAACTCGCCGTAGACCTCCTGGCCGGGCACGGTGATGCTCTGCTTGTAGAAGTCTATCTTCAGGTAGACCTTATACTCGTCGTTGTAGAGATACCCCTTGAAGGTGGTGCTGTCGGTCTGCGCCATCATGGTGGCGGCAACGAACAGCAGGAGGAAAGAAAACAATGCTTTTTTCATGACGCTTGCTATTAATTGCTGCAAAGTTACCGCAAACAATTTAATTTATATCATCAAAAGAACGTTATTTTGAAAAAATGTTCTCCTGCGCTTGCAGTTCTCCTCTTTTTTTGTTATCTTTGTGGCAACAGAGAAGGCAGTTTCAAGACACATAATTTGACTGCTCGTGCATGATATATGCAGAGCCTGCAAAAACAAACGCTTATGATGAAAGACAAAATGACTCCCGACTATATCTTCGAAAGCAGTTGGGAAGTGTGCAATAAGGTAGGAGGTATCTACACCGTATTATCCACGCGGGCCAAGACGCTGCAGGATGCCATGAAAGACCACATCATCTTCATTGGACCTGACTGCTGGAAAGACGCGGAGTGTCCTTATTTCACCGAAGACCCACAGTTGCTTTCCGATTGGAAAGCCGCCGCCCTGAAGGAAGGGCTGCACGTGAAGGTGGGCAGATGGAACATACCCGGCGAGCCCATTTCGGTGCTCGTGGACTTCAATCCCTATTTCCCGCAGAAAGACGACATCTATACCCGCCTGTGGGAGAAATTCCAGGTGGACAGCCTGCACGCCTACGGCGACTACGACGAGGCCTCCATGTTCTCCTATGCCGCAGGCAAGGTGGTGGAGAGCTTCTACCGCTTCTGTCTCGACGACAGCATGAAAGTGATCTACCACGGCAACGAGTGGATGACCGGACTGGGACTGCTCTACGTGAAAGACCGCTTGCCGCAGGTGGCCACCATCTTCACCACCCACGCCACCAGCATAGGCCGCAGCATAGCCGGCAACAACAAGCCCCTCTATGACTACCTCTTCGCCTACAACGGCGACCAGATGGCAGGCGAACTGAACATGCAGAGCAAGCACAGCATAGAGAAGCAGACCGCCATGAACGTGGACTGCTTCACCACCGTGAGCGAAATCACCGCCAGGGAGTGCAAGGAACTCCTGGACAAGCCCGTGGACGTGGTGCTGCCCAACGGTTTCGACAACAGTTTCGTGCCCAAAGGCATCACCTTCACCCGCAAGCGCAGGGTGGCACGCCAGAAGGCACTCCGCATAGCCAACGCCCTGCTGGGCGAGAACCTGAAGGACGAGGACGTGCTCATCGTCTCCACCAGCGGACGCTACGAATTCCGCAACAAGGGCGTCGACGTGTATATCGAGGCCATGAACCGACTGCTCCGTGTTGGTGAACTGAAAAAGACGGTGCTCGCCTTCATCGAGGTGCCCGGATGGGTGGGAGAGCCACGGCAAGACCTGAAGGAACGGCTCGAAAGCGGCAAGAGCTACGACACACCCCTCGAGGTGCCCTGCCTGACACACTGGCTCCACAACATGAGCCACGACAACGTGCTCGACATGCTGAAATACCTCGACATGCAGAACCGCAGGGAAGACCGCGTGAAGCTCATCTTCCTGCCCTGCTACCTCACCGGCAGCGACGGCATCTTCAACCTTCCCTACTACGACGTGGTGCTCGGCAACGACCTCTGCGTCTATCCTTCCTACTACGAACCCTGGGGCTACACACCCCTGGAGGCAGTGGCATTCAAGGTGCCCTGCATCACCACAGACCTGGCAGGATTCGGACTGTGGGCCAACAGCGAGAAGGGCGGAAACAGCGAGATAGAAGACGGCGTGAAGGTGATACACCGCACCGACTACAACTACTCGGAGGTGGCAGACGCCATCAAGGACACCGTGGCCAAGTATTCGGCTTTCACAAAGGCACAGGTGGCCAAGGCCCGTACCAATGCCGAAAAGCTCTCGAAGAAGGCACTGTGGAGCAACTTCATACAATATTATTATGAAGCCTACGACATCGCCCTGAGAAAAGCCGAAGAGAGAAAGAACAAACAAACAGAAACAAACTAAATAATTACCGCAAATATGAAAATCAAAGCAGATTATTCCAACGCTCCCCAGTGGAAGGAGCTGGCAGTGAAATCAAAGCTTCCGGAAGAACTGAAGTGCCTGGACGAGTTGGCTCACAACATGTGGTGGTGCTGGAACTACGAGGCACGCGAAATGTGGCAGAGCCTGGACAAGGACCTCTATGAACAGGCCGGACAGAACCCCGTGCTCCTGCTCGAGAACCTCAACTACGAGCGCAAGGAGGCCATCGTGAAAGACAAGGCCATCATGAAGAAGGTGCACGACGTGTACAAGAAATTCCGCGAATACATGGACGTGGAGCCCGACAAGAACCGTCCTTCCGTGGCTTACTTCTGCATGGAATACGGCATCAACCAGGTGCTCAAAATCTACTCGGGCGGTCTGGGCATGCTCGCCGGCGACTACGTGAAGGAGGCATCGGACAGCAACGTGGACATGTGTGCCGTGGGCTTCCTCTACCGCTTCGGCTACTTCAAGCAGTCGCTCAACATGGAGGGACAGCAGATTGCCAACTACGAGGCACAGAACTTCAACTCGCTGCCCATCGAACGCCAGCTCAACGAAGACGGCACACCGATGGTCATCGACGTGCCCTACATGAACTACCAGGTGCATGCCTATGTGTGGAGAGTGAACGTGGGCCGCGTGAAGCTGTATCTGCTTGACACTGACAACGAAATGAACTCTGAGTTCGACAAGCCCATCACACACTCGCTCTACGGCGGTGACTGGGAAAACAGACTCAAGCAGGAAATACTGCTCGGCATGGGCGGCATACTGATGCTCAAGAAACTCGGCATCAAGAAAGACATCTACCACTGCAACGAGGGCCATGCTGCCCTCTGCAACCTCCAGCGCCTGTGCGACTACGTGGACGGCGGACTGACCTTCAACCAGGCTCTCGAACTGGTGCGCGCCTCTTCACTCTACACCGTGCACACACCCGTGCCTGCCGGCCACGACTACTTCGACGAGGCACTCTTCGGCAAGTACATGGGCGGCTATCCGCAGCGCCTGGGCATCACCTGGGACGAGTTCATCGGCATGGGACGCCAGAACCCAGACGACCACTCGGAACGCTTCTGCATGTCAACCTTCGCCTGCAACACCTGCCAGGAAGTGAACGGCGTGAGCAAGCTCCACGGATGGGTGAGCCAGCGCATGTTTGCCCCCATCTGGAAGGGCTACTATCCCGAGGAAAACCACGTGGGCTACGTGACCAACGGCGTGCACTTCCCCACATGGACAGCCACGGAATGGCGCAAGGTGTATGCCGACAACTTCGACTCCAACTTCATGAGCGACCAGAGCAACGAGGAAATATGGCACGCCATCTACAACGTGCCCGACGAGGAGATTTGGTCAACACGCATGGCACTGAAGAAGAAACTCGTGAGCTACATCCGCGAGAAGTTCACCGAGACATGGCTCAAGAACCAGGGCAACCCCGCACACGTGGTGTCGCTCCTGCAGCGCATCAGCCCCGACACGCTGATGATCGGTTTCTGCCGCCGCTTCGCCACCTACAAGCGCGCACACCTGCTCTTCACCGACCTTGACCGCCTGTCCAAGATCGTCAACAATCCCGAGCACCCCGTGCAGTTCATCTTCTCGGGCAAGGCTCACCCCGCTGACGGTGCCGGACAGGGACTTATCAAGAAGATATTCGAGATCAGCCAGCGTCCAGAGTTCCTCGGCAAGATCATCTTCCTCGAGGACTACGACATGCAGCTCGCACGCCGCCTCGTGTCGGGTGTAGACATCTGGATGAACACGCCTACACGTCCGCTCGAGGCTTCGGGCACATCGGGCGAGAAGGCCGAGATGAACGGTGTGGTCAACCTCTCCGTGCTCGACGGATGGTGGGTGGAAGGCTACCGCGAGGGTGCCGGATGGGCACTCCCCGAGAAGCGCACCTACGAGAACCAGGGCTATCAGGACCAGCTCGACGCTGCCACCATCTACGGACTGCTCGAGAACGAGATTATACCTCTCTACTACAACCGCAACAAGAAGGGCTACAGCGAAGGCTGGGTGAAGACCATCAAGAACTCCATCGCCACCATCGCTCCACACTACACCATGAAGCGACAGCTCGACGACTACTACGACAAGTTCTACTGCAAGGAGGCTGCCCGCTTCGCCAAACTTGCTGCCAACGACAACCGCCTCGCCAAGGACATCGCCCTCTGGAAGGAAACCGTGGCAGAACGCTGGGACGGAATACACGTGGTGTCGAAAGACGTGGAGGCTCTCAACGGCGTGGAAACTGGTGTGCCAACAACCATACGCTACGTCATCGACGAGCAGGGACTCGACAACGCCGTGGGCCTGGAACTGGTGATCATCAAGAACCAGAACGACACAGACTCCGTGTATGACGTCAAGCCGTTCGAGATGAAGGGACACGAGGGCAATAACTACACCTTCGAGTGCACCGTACAGCCCGACGTGGCAGGATCATTCAAGGTGGCCGTGCGCATGTATCCCAAGAACGAGAACCTGCCTCACCGACAGGACTTCTGCTACGTGAAGTATCTTGACCTGTAACAAGACCCATTATTTATATCATGTCAAAAGCCGGTGCCGGGAAGCACCGGCTTTTGTTTTTGCCTTTACATTTTAAGACGGAATGTTTGCACGGACGGGATTCTTTTCTTATTTTTGCACACAATAATATTATATTATGGAAGACAAGGAACGCATTCTGCAACTCCGCAAGGAACTGCACGAGCACAATTACAAATACTATGTACTGAATCAGCCCACCGTGAGCGACCAGGACTTCGACATGATGATGCACGAACTGCAAGATCTCGAAGCCCGGCATCCCGAATTGGCCGACCCCGACTCTCCGACACAGCGCGTGGGCAGCGACCTGAACCAGAACTTCAGGCAGGTGACCCACAAATATCCCATGCTCTCGCTCGCCAACACCTACAACGAACAGGACGTGGCGGAATGGTATGACAGCGTGAAGCGGGGACTCGACGGCGAGGACTTCGACGTGTGCTGCGAGATGAAATACGACGGCCTGTCCATCTCGCTCACCTACGTGGACGGACGGCTCGTGCAGGGCGTTACCCGCGGCGACGGTGTGCACGGCGACGACGTGACCGCCAATGTGCGCACCATCCGTGCCATACCGCTCGTGCTCCCCGGCACAGGCTATCCGCACGAGTTCGAAATACGCGGCGAGATACTCATGCCATGGAAAGTGTTTGAGCGCCTCAATGCCGAGCGCGAGGCGGCCGAGGAACCTCTCTTTGCCAATCCGCGCAATGCGGCAAGCGGCACGCTCAAGAGCCAGAACTCGGCACTCGTGGCAAGCCGGCAGCTTGATTCCTACCTCTACTATCTGCTCGGCGACACGCTGCCCACGGACGGACACTACGAGAACCTCGAGGAGGCACGCAAGTGGGGGTTCAAGATAAGCGAGGGCATGAAGAAGGTGAAGACCCTGCAGGAAATATACGACTTCATCAACTACTGGGACACGGAACGCAAGAACCTGCCCGTGGCTACCGACGGCATCGTGCTCAAGGTGAACTCGCTCAGACAGCAGCGCCACCTGGGCTACACCGCCAAGAGTCCGCGCTGGGCCATCGCCTACAAGTTCAAGGCAGAGCGCGAGTGCACCCGGCTCAACGAGGTGACCTACCAGGTGGGCAGAACGGGAGCCATCACTCCTGTGGCCAACATGGAGCCTGTGCAGCTGGCTGGCACCACCGTGAAGCGCGCCACGCTCAACAACGAGGACTTCATCAAGAGTTTCGACCTGCACATAGGCGACTATGTATATGTGGAGAAGGGCGGCGAGATTATTCCCAAGATAGTGGGCGTGGAACTCTCCAAACGGCCCGCCGATGCAGAACCTGTGAGATTCATCGATACCTGTCCCGTATGCGGCGCCAAACTGGTGAGATACGAGGGCGAAGCTGTCCACTATTGTCCCAACGACTCTGGCTGTCCGCCGCAAATCAAGGGGCGCATCGAGCATTTCATTGCCCGCAAGGCGATGAACATAGACTCGCTCGGACCTGAAACCGTGGACGACTATTACCGCCGCGGACTGATACACAACGTGGCAGACCTTTACGACATTACCGTGCAGGACATCAACGGCGACGGAAGCCGCACCCGTTCGGCACAAAAGATAGTGCAGGGCATTGAGGCTTCCAGGCAAGTGCCCTTCGAGCGCGTGGTGTTTGCTCTCGGCATACGCTTCGTGGGCGAGACTTCGGCCAGGCTCATAGCGCGCCACTTCAAGACCATGGACGCCCTGCAGCATGCCACGCTCGACGAACTGCTCGAGATTGAAGGCGTGGGCGAGGTGATTGCCAAGAGCGTGATTACCTATTTCCACGATGAGCGCAACCTCCGGATTGTGGACCGGCTGAGACGCTACGGGCTGCAGATGCAACTGTCGGAAGAGCAGCTGACGGGCGGCTCTGACGTGCTGGCAGGCAAGAGCATTGTCATCAGCGGCGTGTTTGCCAAGCACAGCCGCGACGAATACAAGGTCATGATCGAGCAAAACGGAGGCAAGAACGTGGGCAGCATCAGCGGCAAGACCAGTTTCATCCTGGCGGGCGACAACATGGGACCCTCCAAACTGCAGAAGGCAGAGAAGCTCGGTGTGCCCATCGTCGACGAGGACACCTTCCTCAACATGCTTGAACACGGAACAGAATAAGGACAAACAAAACTAAATCATAAAACAAAAACAAATGACAACATTAACAATTGCTATTGTCACGGTTTTCGTGCTGGGCTATCTCTGCATTGCCCTTGAAAGCCTGACAAAGGTGAACAAGGCTGCCATTGCGCTGCTGATGTTCGTGTTCTGCTGGACACTCTTCATGGTGGATCCGGGAAGTTACATTTCAAGCGCCATCGGCGACAACGTGGCTCTTGCCGTGAGCGACGTCATCGAGAAGCATCTCGGCAGCACCGCCACGACGCTCTTCTTCCTGATGGGCGCCATGACCATCGTGGAACTGGTGGACCAGAACGGAGGATTCAACTTCGTGAAGGACATGATGAAGACCAAGAGCAAGAAAGCCCTGCTGTGGCGCATTGCCGTGATGACCTTCATTCTTTCCGCCATCCTAGACAACCTTACCACCAGTATCGTGATGATCATGATTCTGCGCAAGCTCGTGGCTGACCGCAAGGACCGCATCATCTATGCTTCGCTGGTCATCATCGCTGCCAATTCGGGCGGCGCATTCTCGCCTATTGGCGACGTGACAACCATCATGCTCTGGAACAAGGGCCTGATTACGGCTGCCGGCGTTATTAAGGAAATCATCGTGCCTTCCGTTGTGTCGATGGTGGTGCCTGCCTACATTCTCTCGCTTTCGCTGAAGGGCGAGATTGCCACCACTGACAGCAGTGCATCGGCTGTGGCAACGAGCGACTTCACGGCACTGCAGCGCAAGATTGTGTTCTTCGTGGGTGTGGGCGGACTTATCTTCGTGCCCATCTTCAAGTCAATCACTCATCTGCCTCCATTCGTGGGCATTCTTCTCATCCTCGGCTTGCTGTGGACGGTGACGGAGATATTCTACCGCAACCTGCACCGTGCCAGCGACAAGGGCGGCATGCAGAAGCGTGTGACCAACATGCTCTCGCGCATTGACATGAGCACCATCCTCTTCTTCCTCGGCATCCTCATGGCTGTGGCTTGTCTGGAAACCATCGGTGTGCTGACCATGCTCGGCCAGGGCCTGAACGTGGCCTTCGACGGCAATCACTACATGGTGACAGGCATCATCGGCGTGCTGTCAAGTATCGTAGACAATGTGCCTCTCGTGGCAGGCTGCATGGGCATGTATCCCGTTGCGCCTACTGGCGATATGGCTGTGGACGGCATCTTCTGGCAGTTGCTCGCCTATTGTGCCGGTGTGGGCGGTTCGATGCTCATCATCGGAAGTGCTGCAGGCGTAGTGGTGATGGGTCTCGAAAAGATTACCTTCGGCTGGTATATGAAACACGTGAGCTGGATAGCCTTTGTGGGTTACCTGGCAGGTATGATTATCTACTGGCTGGAGCGCACTTATATCTTCTAAGGTGTAGGGGCCTTTTGGGCATAAGGGGAGTTATAACCCGAATGCCTATGGAAGGCAACAATGAGAATCCCCTCTGTCGTCGCAGGATGGCAGAGGGGATTTCCTTTTAAACTGCAACACAGTCTGCAGACAACCATCGGCACATGATGTACAGACGGCTGAGGTGCAGGCTTTTCAAAGGCTGGAATATGGCACCAATGCGCCTGCCGTCTGAAAATGAGAATCCCCTCTGCTGTCTACTGGGACGGCAGAGGGGATTTCTCTTTGCTGATATTTCAGTTATGTATTAATAAGCTGATTTGAATTCGTCGAGGAAACGGGTATCGTTTTCGGAGAACATGCGGAGGTCGGCCACCTGGTATTTCAGGTTGGTGATGCGCTCCACACCCATGCCGAAGGCATAGCC
This sequence comes from uncultured Prevotella sp., assembly GCA_934191235.1. Lineage (GTDB taxonomy): Bacteria > Bacteroidota > Bacteroidia > Bacteroidales > Bacteroidaceae > Prevotella. Next base: position 35,886 of record CAKPUA010000006.1, read on the forward strand.
TGTGTAGACTTTGCTGTCGATGCCGCAGGCTTCGAGCACATTGGGGTCTACCATGCCGCAGCCGAGGATTTCCACCCATCCGGTGTGCTTGCAGAAGCCACAGCCCTTGCCGCCGCAGATGTGGCAGGAGATGTCCATTTCGGCGCTGGGCTCGGTGAAGGGGAAATAGCTCGGACGGAGACGTATCTTGGTGTCGGGACCGAACATCTCGCGGGCGAAGGTGAGCAGCACCTGCTTCAGGTCGGTGAACGACACGTTCTTGTCGACATACAGACCTTCGACCTGATGGAAGAAGCAGTGGGCACGGGCAGAGATGGCCTCGTTGCGGTAGACGCGTCCGGGGCAGATAACGCGGATGGGCGGCTGCTGGTGCTCCATGATGCGGCTCTGGTCGTTGCTGGTGTGTGAACGGAGCAATATGTTCTTGGTCACATCGTTCGGGTTTTGCTCCACGAAGAAGGTGTCCTGCATGTCGCGGGCCGGATGGTCGGCGGCAAAGTTGAGCTTGGTGAACACGTGGAGGTCGTCGTCGATTTCCGGTCCTTCGGCGAGTGTGAAGCCCATGTGCGAGAAAATGTCGATAATCTGGTTGCGTGTGACGGTAAGCGGATGGCGTGTGCCGAGCTTGATGGGATAGGGGGTGCGTGTGAGGTCAATGTCGTCGCTTTCGCTTTCGGCCGTTTCGGCCTGTTCCTTGAGTGTGTTGATCTTGTCGATGGCCGTCTGCTTCAGTTCGTTGATCTTCATGCCCACGGCTTTCTTGTCCTCGGCAGCCACGTTGCGGAAGTCGGCCATCAGGGCATTGATTTCGCCCTTCTTGCTGAGATATTTCAAACGCAGTGCCTCTATTTCCTCTGCATTGGAGGCCGTCAGTTCGCTCACTTCTTTGAGGAGCGCTTCAATCTTCTCTAATAACATATCTGTTGTTCTTTTTCTGTTCTTCTTGACTTGCTTGGCGGCACCTGTTTCCGGGGGCGGATAGGGGTGTCTGCCAAAAACAATGCAAAGGTAATATTTTTAGCTTAAAATAGAGCATAAATCGAAATAAAGTTGTACTTTTGCAGAAATTTGAGGGTACAGTATCCTATAGTTATTATGTTTATGAAAAAAAGTGTATTATGTGTTTTTCTTGTTGCGGTCATCATCTCGTGCTGGTCTACAGGATGCACTGACAAGAAGCAGGCAAGTACCGACACGATTGTGGCAGACACGTTGCCCGCAGACACTTCAAAGGTCGACACACTCGACAACCTTATCTCGGAGACCCCGATGCCCAAGGCGGCAGACGAATTGTTCGACGATTTCATCTTCAACTTTGCCGCCAACCGCAAGCTGCAGATGAAGCGCATCAAGTTTCCGCTGCCCGTCGACAGGTTCGGCAAACTTTCCTATGTGAAAAAGAAGCAATGGAAGATGGAACACTTCTTCATGGACCAGGATTACTACACGCTGATTTTCGACAACCGCAAGCAGATGAATCTGGTGAAGGACACCACGATAGACAATGTGGTGGTGGAGAAAATCTACTTCGGAAAGAAGTCGGTCAAGCAATATTTCTTCTTCCGCCGTCAGGGCGAATGGATGCTGGAGGGTATACGCCACAAGGGACTTTATGAGAACAAGAATGCCTCGTTCCTGAAGTTCTACGACAAGTTTGCCACCGACACCGCCTTCCAAAACCGTCATGTAAACGACCCCGTGGTGTTCACCGGGCCCGATCCCGACGACGACTTCAGCACCATGACCGGAACCATCGAGCCATGGCAATGGCCGAGTTTCGCTCCCGAACTGCCTCACGGATTCATCTACAACATTATCTACGGCCAGAAATACACCGAGAGTACGCAGAAGATTTTCGTGCTTCGCGGCATAGCCAACGGATTCGAGACCGAGCTGACGTTCAGGAAAAAGAATGGTCAATGGAAACTCACTAAACTCGTGCAATGATGAAAGACCTCAAGTCATACGACCTCTTGCCGCACAACACGTTCGGCATAGCTGCCAAGTGCAGACGCTTTGTGGAATATGCTTCGGTAGAAGAAGCCCAGTCGCTGGTGCGTTCGCTTGCCGACGCCGATTTCCCCCTGCTCATCATCGGAGGTGGCAGCAACCTGCTGCTCACGGCCGACTATCCCGCCACGGTGGTTCACTCGGCCATCAAGGGATGTGAGGCTGAAGACTGCGGCACAAGCGTGCTGCTGCGCTGCGGTTCGGGCGAAGTGTGGGACGACGTGGTGGCACTCTGCGTGGGCAAGGGCTGGCACGGAGCCGAGAACCTCTCGCTCATTCCCGGTGAGGTGGGGGCGAGCGCCGTGCAGAACATCGGGGCCTACGGTGCCGAGGTGAAAGACCTGATAGAAAAGGTGGAGGCGGTGGAGATCAAGTCCGGAAGGCTTGTGGAATTTACCAATGAAGACTGCCGGTATGCCTACCGGCAGAGCCGATTCAAGCACGAATGGAAAGACCGGTATCTCATCACCCACGTCACCTACCGGCTTTCAAAGACCTTCACGCCCGACCTGGAATACGGCAACATTCGTGCGGAACTGGAAGCAGAGCACATCGACAAGCCCACGGCTGCAGAACTGCGGCAGGTCATCATCAGAATCAGGGAGGCCAAGCTTCCCGACCCGAAAGTGGAGGGCAACGGCGGCAGTTTCTTCATGAACCCCATTGTGGACCGCCGGAAGTATGAAGAGATAGCCAAGGCCTATGACAAGGTGCCGCACTATGAGATAGACCCGGGCCATGTCAAGATTCCTGCCGGATGGATGATAGACCAGTGCGGATGGAAGGGGCGCACCCTTGGGCATGCCGGCGTGCACGCCAAGCAAGCCCTGGTGCTCGTGAACCGTGGCGGGGCCTCCGGACAGGAAGTGCTTGCGCTCTGCAATGCCATCCGAAAGGACGTGAGAGAGAAGTTCGGCATAGACCTCCATTCGGAGGTGAACATCAAATAATCAGCAGGCAGAAATGAAAGTTACGATATTGGGTTCCGGCACATCCGGCGGTGTGCCCAGTTTGGGGTGCCAGTGCCCCGTGTGCCGAAGCCATGACCCCAAGGACAAGCGCCTGAGAAGTGTGGCATTGCTCGAAACGGAGAGTTCCCGCATACTGCTCGACTGCGGGCCGGACATCCGCCAGCAGCTCATGCCCTTGCCGTTCAGGAAGATAGACGCCGTGCTGCTCACCCACATCCACTACGACCACGTGGGCGGAATAGACGACCTGCGCCCTTATTGCAAGTTTGGCGACATCAACATCTATGCCGACAGGCACACCACCGAGGGGCTGCACCATAACATGTCCTATTGCTTCACGTCGTATCCCGGAGTGCCCAAGCTCAACCTGCACACCATCATGCCACACGAGATGCTGACGGTGGGCGACGTGGAGGTGATGCCGGTCAGTGTGATGCACGACCGGTTGCCCATCCTAGGCTACCGCTTCGGGCGTTTTGCATATATCACCGACATGAAGACCATTCCCGAAACTGAATACGAATATCTTAATGGAGTGGAGATTCTGGTGGTCAATGCCCTGCGTTTCGAGGGTGAGCACCATGCCCACCAGCTGGTGGCAGATGCCATCGCTTTCTCGCGCAGGATAGGAGCCCGCTATACCTATTTTACCCATGTGACCCACCAGATAGGGTTCCACAATGATGCCAACGCCCGACTGCCCGAAGGCTTTGAGTTTGCCTACGACGGTCTGACTTTCGAGGTCTGACCGCTTGAGGAGTCTGCTTGGACCATGCTTTACCCTTGGCGGGCAGAACGTGCGGCGCGAAAGCGAAGCGTGCGCTGACGTGAAGTCCGTTAGGCCAATGCCCCGTCATTGGCCCACGGCTTGGGCAACCGATGCCCACGGCCTGGGCAATGAGTGCCCAAACATTGGGGCGGAATTTGGGCATCCGGTTGGAAACATGTTTCCTGGCAGTCGGCAGTCTGGAAAAATGCAGCTGGCCTTTTTCGTGTTCATCCCGGATTTGAAATGGCACATGATATCCTCTGTGTCGGGTGGGCATGGCTTTCAGTCCGATTGCCTGTTTAGGCTTAACGCTGACATGCCATCGTCACTCCCAATCCCGTAAGAACCATTTTCGACCTGCCGTGACAGTCAGGGCAAGAAGCGGGAAAAAAGAAAAAGCACGATGCAACAAACGGGTTATACCCTTGTGTCGCATCGTGCTTGTCTATAACAACGTCAAAGTCCTTGTCGGCTTATCTGAAAAAAGAAGAACCCTATCTGAATTTCTTCAGGAGGGGATTCCTCTTGAATTGTCTATACAGTTTCCATCCCAAGATGGCACCGTCGAGCACACCCATACCGGTGTTGAGCAGGCTCATCCACCTGTTGCTTGTCTTGCTTTCCTCATTGTTGAAAAGCGAGTGCCACTTGTCTCCGATGCTCTTTTCGTCCATTCGGATTTGCTCCTTGATTTTTGCCTTGTATTCGGCAATGTCTTCGAGCGTGTTGATATGGCCCGTGATGCTTGCGCCGGGCGTCTCCTTGGTTGTGTTGTTCATACTCAATCTTTGCTGAACAGAATGTTGGCGAAAAATCTGACCAGTGGCCTTTCTATCCACTTCTGCCTGTTGGCCACGAAGATGACGAGCAGGACGAGGTAGACGGCGGCCACGGCGCAAAAGGCGAGCGCCATGCCCAATGCAGGCGCCAGGGCATAGGCCAGGGCGAACGAGAGATAGATGAGAAGGAAGGCGAAAACAGTGAAGAACACGACAAGCACGGCAATGCCGGTGAGGAGCCTCACAATCTTGTCGATTACATCGAGCTTCGCGTATTCCGACTGAAGCCCGATGTAATGCTTGACCGTTTCCACCAGTTGGGTGATGGTCTCAATATTCTTGTCGCTTGAGAACATTCCTTCGTGCGGTTTATTCCTCAGGAGCTGCGTCCTTGATGTCGTCAACGAAGTCTTCCACTTCCTTGCGGCTCAGTTTCAAATTGTGTTTCTTGCAGAAATCCTCCACTGCCCCTGTGAGCTTCTCACGGGTGTCGGCACCCTTTTCGGGAGCAACCAGAAGACCCAACACTGCGCCAGCCACGGCTCCGCCGAGGAATGCGCCGATATAACCTAATGATTTCATAAGCATTAATGTTTTAAATTCCACATGTTAGTTAACATTGCAAAGATAGCGAAAGTTTTGACGCATGCTCCATATTTTTTGTTAAAAATGTTGATAACGGGGCTTTTAACAAACTTTATGTGGCTTCAGGGCTCCTGTTTGGGCTATATTTTGTAACTTCGCGGAAAATATATTGAGTATAAGTTTAATATCTAATAAAACTGAAGAATTATGAAGAAAAGCATGGTATTTTGTGCAGGCTTGTGCGTGGCACTGGCTTTTACAAGTTGCAAGTCGAGTGAAAGCGCTTACAAGAAGGCCTACGAAAAGGCCAAGGCACAAGAACAGGCTCAGCAGACCGAGAATACAGAGAACAATGCCGCACCCGTGGTGACACCACTCGTGGAGAAACCTTCGAACGAGACAACCGTGGTGGACAACTCGGACAACGTGGCGGTGCAGAAAGAGAAACTGTCTGTAGTGGACGGTGCAGGACTGAAGAACTTCAGCGTGGTGGTAGGAGCTTTCCGCGTGAAGGCCAGTGCCGAGAACAGACAGCAGGAGCTCAAGAACGCCGGTTATGCAGCCCAGATCGCCTACAACTCAGAGCGCAATCTCTACCGCGTGGTGGCTTCCACATTCGACAGCAAGGCCGACGCCGTGCAGAGCCGCAACCAGCTCAGAAGCAAATATCCGGACGCCTGGTTGCTCTTCAACCAGCAGTAAGCCCCACAGCGACGTGGCAAGAATCTTATCAATAGACTACGGCAAGAAACGTACAGGTATAGCAGTGACCGATCCGTTGCAGATAATAGCCAACGGATTGGCCACTGTCGCTACAAACGAGTTGATGCCGTTTCTGAAAAAATACGTATCCCAGGAAGCGGTCGAGAGGGTGGTCATCGGTGAACCCAGACAACCCAACGGCCAGCCCAGCGAGAACCTGCAGCGGGTGAGGCAGTTCGTGGCTCTGTGGAAGAAGCAGATGCCCCAGATTCCCATCGATCTCTTTGACGAACGCTACACTTCCGTGCTCGCCCATCAGGCCATGCTCGACGGCGGACTGCGCAAGAAGGCACGGCAGAACAAGGAACTGGTAGACGAGATCAGCGCAACCATCATTCTGCAGGACTATATGGCAGCTAAAAGAAGATGATTTTACCTATTTATATTTACGGCCAGCCTGTGTTGAGAAAGGTGGCCGAAGACATTACTCCCGACTATCCGGGACTGAAAGAATTGATTCCCAATATGTTTGCGACCCTTACCGAATCGGAAGGTGTGGGTCTCGCCGCTCCGCAGATAGGTCTGGCCATCCGCGTGGTGGTGATCGACCTGGATGTGCTGTCGGATGACCTGCCCGAGTACAAGGGGTTCCGCAAGGCATACATCAATCCGCACATCATAGAATACGACGACGACTCGAAGAAGGAAACCATGGAGGAGGGATGCCTGAGCATACCCGCCATCCACGAGAGCGTGACACGTCCCACACGCATCCACGTGCAGTATATGGACGAGGACTTCAACCAGCACGACGAATGGGTGGAGGGCTATCTGGCACGCGTGATGCAGCATGAGTTCGACCACCTGGAAGGCATCATGTTCATCGACCGCCTGTCGCCCCTTCGCAAGCAACTCATCAAATCCAAGTTGCGTGCCATCCTCCAAGGCCGCTTCCGTTGCGGCTACCGCACCAAGGTGCACAGGAAATAGAAACATACCACACCCTTTTATAAAAAGATGTTCAGGAAACACATAGTCTTCGTCCTTCTTTTGCTGGCAAGCGTGTCGTGTAGGGCCCAGTTCAACATAGACCGTCTTGTCAGAAGTGGCCGTATAGCCCTACAGTATGAAGACTATGTGCTTTCCATCCAATATTTCAACCAAGCCATTTCGGGCAAGCCTTACCTCTATGAGCCTTGGTTCTACAGGGCACTTGCCAAATACAACCTCGGCGACTTCGTGGGAGCCGAGGCCGACTGCGGCAAGGCCATATCCATCAATCCCTACATCGACGGCATGTATGACCTGCGTGCCGTGTGCCGCATCCGCCAGCAGAAATACAGCGATGCCATCGGCGACTACGGAAATGCCATCCGGCTCAATCCCGCCAGTCGCGACTATTGGTATAACCGTGCCTACTGCCGCGTGCAACTGAAAGACTATGCCCAGGCCCACGCCGACCTCGATTCCACCATCGCACGCTGGAGCAAGTTTACTGAAGCCTACTCCCTGCAGGCCGAAATATGCCTGCACGAGAACGACACCGCCAAGGCCACCCGATGGCTTGACCGCACCGTGGAACTGAACCCCTATGATGCGCAGGCATGGGTGATCATGGGCCGCATCTACATGGCGCGCGGCAACTGGAAAAAGGCCGACCAGACCCTCAGCAAAGCCATCCACCTTAAGCCCAAGACAGTGAACAACTACGTGGACCGGGCCGTGGCGCGCGTGAACCAGAACAACTACCGCGGTGCCATGGCAGACTATGACATGGCGATAGACCTCGACCCCAACAATTTCCTTGCCCACTACAACCGCGCCCTGCTCAGAATGCAGGTGGGCGACGACAACCGCGCCATCTCCGACCTCAACTTTGTGCTGAAACTCGAACCCAACAACCTGCAGGCCCTCTACAACCGCGCCACCTTGCTCGACCGTACAGGCAACCTGCATGGCGCCATTCGCGACTACAGCAAGGTGATAGGAGAGTTCCCCAACTTCTGGGTGGGCCTGCAGAGCCGTGCCAATTGCTACCGGCGACTGGGCATGACCGCCAAGGCCGAGATGGACGAGTTCCGCATCATGAAGGCACAGATGAACAAGCATCTCGGAGTGCAGCCGCGCTGGAGCAGGAGCAAGCTCCGCAAGGTGCGCCACCAGAGCGACATCGACGTGAACAAATACGACCAGATGGTCATTGCCGACGACAACGTGGTGGTGGAACATGACTACAAGAGCAAGTATCGCGGACTCGTGCAGAACCAGAAGGTGGACGAAGGCTTCCTTCCCATGTACATGCTGTCTTATTATAAATACGACAACGGCGTGAACGAATATCAAGCCTTCGACAGCGACGTGGAAAACTTCAATGTCAGGAACCACCCTCAGAAGAACCTCTTTGTGGCATGCAATGCACAACGCGTGCAGCTGGACGAGCAGCAGTCGAAGGAAGGACTTGCCTTTGTGGAGAAACTGACCGGGCGTCTTTCTTCTGCCCATGATGCGCAGCAGACCATGGCCCTGCTCCTGCAACGGGCAGTGGCTTATGTGGCAGTGCAGAACTACGATGAGGCCCTGGCCGACCTGAACACCGTGCTCGCCGCCGACAGCACCCTCTCCATCGCCTACTGGCAGCGCGCTGTGTGCGAGGCGTCCATGGCTGGCGTGGAAACTGCCGACGGATATGAGGCGAAACTCAAGTGGGCACGTGCCGAGAGCAGCTTCAACGAAGCACTCAGGTATTCGCCCAACAATGCTTACGTGCACTACGACAAAGGCGTGGCCCATTCTCTCCGCAAGGAGTATGCCCAGGCCATTGACAGCTACACGCAAGCCATCAAGTGCGACGCCAAACTCGCCGAGGCCTATTACAACCGGGGATTAGCCCGCATCTACTGCAACCAGAAGCAGGCAGGCATGGCAGACCTGAGCAAGGCGGGCGAATTGGGACTGTTCAAGGCATATAGCATCATGAAGCGCTTTGGCGCCAGCAAGTGACGGGTGTCTAAAAAAATGCTAATATTTCCGCTATATCAAAAGAAATAATTATTTTTGCAAACAATATACACAAATAATAACAGGTTATGATTAAAATAACATTCCCAGACGGTTCTGTCCGCGAGTATGAACAGGGCGTAACTGGACATCAAATTGCTGAAAGCATCTCACCTGCTTTGGCCCGCGACGTGCTCGCCTGTGGCGTAAACGGTGAAACTGTAGAATTGAACCGTCCTATCAATGAGGACGCTACCATAGCCCTTTATAAATGGGATGATGAGGAAGGAAAACACACCTTCTGGCACACCTCGGCACACCTTTTGGCCGAAGCATTGAAAGAACTCTATCCCGGCATCCAGTTCGGCTTCGGACCAGCCATTGAAAACGGCTTCTTCTATGACGTGATGCCTGCTGCCGGACAGACTATTTCGGAAAACGACTTTGCCAAGATCGAAGATAAGATGAAGGCACTCGCCAAGAAAAACGAGCCTGTGGTGCGTAAGGACGTGTCGAAGGCAGAGGCTCTTGCCGAGTTCAAGGCCGACGGACAGGAATACAAGTGTGAGCACATAGAGCAGGACCTGGAAGACGGTACCATCTCTACCTATACACAAGGCTCGTTCACCGACCTCTGCCGCGGTCCTCACCTCGTGAGTACAGGCGCCATCAAGGCCATCAAGATTACCAGCGTGGCCGGAGCCTTCTGGCGTGGCGATGCCAAGCGTGAGCAGATGACCCGTATCTATGGCGTGTCGTTCCCCAAGAAGAAGATGCTCGACGAATATCTCGTGATGCTTGAGGAAGCCAAGAAGCGCGACCACCGCAAGATCGGTAAGGAAATGGAACTCTTCATGTTCTCCGAGCGTGTGGGAAAAGGTCTGCCAATCTGGCTGCCCAAAGGCACACAGCTCCGCCTCCGCCTGCAGGAACTGCTTCGCAGTCTGCTCCGTCCTTACGACTATCAGGAAGTGATCACTCCGGGCATCGGCGGCAAGAGCCTCTATGTGACTTCCGGCCACTACGCACACTACGGCAAGGACGCATTCCAGCCTATCCATACTCCCGAGGAGGATGAGGAATACATGCTCAAACCTATGAACTGCCCTCACCACTGCGAGATTTATGCCCGCAAGCCCCGGTCTTACAAGGACCTGCCACTGCGCATCGCAGAGTTCGGCACAGTGTTCCGCTATGAGAAGAGCGGCGAGCTCCACGGACTGACCCGTGTGCGCACATTCACCCAGGACGATGCTCACATCTTTGTGCGTCCAGACCAGGTGAAGAAGGAATTCGAGAACATCATCGACATCATCTTGAAGGTGTTCGGAATCTTCGGCTTCGAGAACTACGAGGCACAGATTTCCCTGCGCGATCCGAAAGACACCGAGAAATATATCGGCAGCGACGAAATCTGGAACGAGAGCCAGAACGCCATCCGTGAGGCTTGTAAGGAGAAGGGACTCCACTGTAACGAAGTGGAAGGCGAAGCAGCCTTCTACGGTCCTAAGCTCGACTTCATGGTGAAGGACGCCATCGGCCGCAAGTGGCAGCTGGGTACCATCCAGGTGGACTACAACCTGCCCGAGCGTTTCAAATTGGAATATACCGCCGAGGACAACACCAAGAAGACTCCGGTGATGATTCACCGTGCACCGTTCGGTTCACTTGAGCGCTTCACCGCCGTGCTCATTGAGCACACTGCCGGTCATTTCCCCTTGTGGCTCACACCCGACCAGGTGGCCATCCTGCCCATCTCTGAGAAATTCAACGACTATGCCAAGAAGGTGGCCAAATACTTTGACAGCAAGGGTGTGCGTGCACTCATCGACGACCGCAACGAGAAGATAGGTCGCAAGATTCGCGACAACGAACTCAAGCGCGTTCCCTACATGGTGATTGTCGGCGAGAAGGAAGCTGCCGAAGGTCTCGTGTCCATGCGTAAGCAGGGCGGTGGCGAGCAGGCTACTATGACCATGGAAGAGTTTGCACAGCGCATCAATGACGAGGTGGCAAAGCAACTCTCGGCAGTCAACGAATAAGAATTATCTTAACATAAGGAATATGGCTTTGGACCTGTAGCATGGCTCCAAAGCCATATTTTTGTTTTCATTTGCCGCTGTATGAGGCAGATAGTAGAAAAAACAGGTGAAAAAAGAAGACGAAAATTTGTTCAATCAGCGAAAAATAAGTAACTTTGCACCCGCTTATCAAAAATAGTTGAATGAAGAATGACAAAATGACCAACAAGTACCGCGTGAATGAACAGATTCGCGTTCGGGAAGTCCGCATCGTAGGCGAAAGCGGATCAACAGTGATGCCTACACGCCAAGCATTGGACCAGGCACGTCGTGAAGGCGTGGATCTCGTTGAGATATCTCCCAATGCCCAGCCTCCAGTTTGTCGTCTCATTGACTATTCCAAATTCCTTTACCAACAGAAAAAACGTGCCAAGGAAATGAAGCAGAAGCAGGTCAAGGTGGAAGTGAAGGAAATACGCTTCGGACCACAGACCGATGAGCACGACTATCAGTTCAAGCTCAAGCATGCCAAGGAATTCCTGGAGGAAGGCAACAAGGTTCGTGCCTATGTGTTTTTCCGTGGCCGTTCAATTCTCTTCAAGGAGCAGGGTGAGGTGCTGTTGCTTCGTTTTGCCAACGATCTCGAAGAGTTCGGTAAGGTTGAGCAGCTTCCTAAGCTTGAGGGAAAGAAGATGTTCCTCTATATGGCTCCCAAGAAGGCCGGTGTGGTGAAGAAGAGTCAGCAGAAGATGGATCGTGAAAAACGCGAGGCAGATGCCAAGGAAGCTACTCGTCAGGCTGCTGAATCTGCAGAAGAAAGCACTACTCAAATTCCATCCAATGGCGGTCTCTTCGCCAATGCCAAGAATGGTGGCGACGCTTTGAAGAAGCTCAAGGGAGAGGAATAACATCCCAAGAAGATAGAACTTTAAAATGAAAAGAAGGTGCGTAACGCCAGGTATATGCGTTGCCACCATATAATAAATAACAATTTAAACACTAAAAAAATGCCAAAAGTTAAGACAAACTCTGGTGCAAAGAAGAGATTCAGATTCACCGGAACCGGTAAGATCAAAAGACATCACGCTTACCACAGTCACATTCTGACTAAGAAAACAAAGAAGCAGAAGCGTAACCTGGTACACCAGGCTATCGTTGATCAGACAAACATGAAGCAGGTACGTGACTTGCTCTGCCTCCGTTAATCAAAGTCAAACAAACATTTTAAAGAAAGAAAATTATGCCAAGATCAGTAAATCACGTTGCTTCACGTGCAAAAAGAAAAAGAATTTTAAAGCTTACCCGTGGTTATTACGGAGCAAGAAAGAATGTTTGGACCGTAGCTAAGAACACTTGGGAGAAGGGTCTTACTTACGCTTATCGTGACCGTCGTAACAAGAAGCGCAACTTCCGCGCATTGTGGATTCAGCGTATTAACGCTGCCGCTCGCCTCGAGAACATGAGCTATTCCACTCTGATGGGTGCTCTCCACAAGGCTGGCATCGAGATCAACCGTAAGGTTCTCGCTGACCTCGCCGTTAATCATCCTGAGGCTTTCAAGGCTATCGTAGCCAAGGTAAAGTAATTCGACGTAGAGCTAATTACTACATACTGCCGCATCTCACATCTCGTGGGGTGCGGCTTTTGTTGTATGCTCGGCACGAGCATTTGTCTAACGAGTGAAATTCCCGAGTAAGCCCTAATAGCGGCTCACCAGATAAACCAGGGCTCAACCGATAAACGTGGGGGATAATATTTGATGTCTTCACTCTGTTGTGTTGTCGTGAAGAAAGACAGGGCTGGGTGTTGCGCTGATGTAGAACAAAGGATGTGTCACTTTTATAATTTTCGATGGGCGTCTTGTTGTCCGTAAGTCGGCGAGTTTCGAGGCGTAAGTAGCCGACTTGTCCCTCATTAGTCGTATAGTTAGGTTCACTGAAGCGGCATAGCTTTTTCCTCTTTGAGGAGGAAAAGGCGGAGAAGAAGAAAGAAACGTTACGGGTGGAAACTGTATTGTTTGAGGTTTAGCTCAGGCTGTAGAGATAGATTACAGGAGAAATCTCATTTTGGGGCGTATGTGCATTTACATGAAAAAGGTGCTTATGATGATTGAGTCATAAGCACTTTTTTCATGTTCAGAAAGTGAATACTGTATGCAAAATGAAAGACCATTGAGTTTTCTCTCTTGCATGATTGTTTCCAAGCCGGATGGTCAGAGTCTTATCCTGATGCCGCCCATGGCTGTAAACCGGGGCATGTCGTAGCCATGATTGATTTGATAACGCGTGGCAGTGATGTTGTTGAGTGTGGCGAAAATGTTGAGCCACGACGTGGTTGCCCAGGTAAGTTTCATGTTCCATACGGTGTAGTGTTCGTGTGTGCGGTCTGTCCACACGTAGAGGCTGTGTATGCTTTTCACGTCCGTGTCTATGGTAAACTGCGGAATCGGTTGCCATTGTGCTCCTATGGAGAACATGTTCTTGGGAGCTGCTGTCAGATTGGTGACCGATGTGTGTAGGTAGCTATAGGCGGCGCGCAGCGAGATGCAGTCTGTCGGATGGCTGGCAAGCGACAGTTCAATGCCCTTGTTGATGAACCTTCCGGTGTTCACATTCTTCATGTTGAGCGTCTGTATCAGGTTCGACCCTTCGGAGAAGTAGGCGGTGAGGTTGGCGTTGAACAATCTGGAGAAACGGTGGCTGATGCCGGCTTCATAGTTCATCATCCGTTCCGGTTCCAGGTCGGGATTGGCGGGCCGGTAGAGATATAACTCGCGGAACGAAGGGTTGCGGTAGCCCTTGGCAAGCGAAGCGCGCAGCGTCCAGTCGGTAGCGGGATGGAGGGTGATGCCGGCCTGTGGCACCCAATGTGTGCCGAACCGGTTGCTCATGGCCATGCGCATTCCGGCATCAATCGTCAACACATCGGACAACAGGTTTTGGGTAAGGGTGAGGTAGGGCGAGTATTCCGTGACGCTTTTGCGGGTGATGGTCTGAACACTTCCCTCAGTGTGAGGTCGACCGCCTGATACTGGTATCTTGCCTGTGTAATGGTCGAAGTCAAAACCCAGTGTAGCAGAGGCTCCCTTCCATGTTTGCAATGTCTGGTAGAGGAGGATGCCGAAGCGGTCGTCCACACTATGGAAATGCCGTGGGTCGTCGATGAAGTGATTGCCGTAACTGTAATAGGTTCTGATGCTTCCGTTTGTTTTGCTGTAGGAGTTGTTGAGCGTTACGGAACTTTCGCCACGTGTTACGTTTTGGTGATATATATCGTTAGACTCCGGGTTGCTGAGCCGTGCATAGATAGGGTCATTGCCGATGAAGTTCATCAAGGAGTAGTCGGCGCCGAGGTTCCAGTGCTGATTGAACTGGTAGCCAATTTTGGCATAAAGGTTCTTCTGTCGGAAGTCGAAATTCTCCTGTGTGCCGTCTGTCATGTCGTAGCCTAACGATACAAGTGAGGAAAAGCGGCCTTGGCGGAATGTGCCGGTGAGCCGGTTTTGCCAGGTGTTGTAGGAACCATATTGCGAGGAGAGACTCGTGTGCCACCCTTCGACTTGCGGATGGCGAGTGATGACATTGATGACGCCGCCCATGGCATTTGAGCCGTAGAGCACGGAAGCCGGACCTCGGAGAATTTCCACATGATCTACGTTCTCCGTGTCATAGAAGTCGGCTATATGGTGTGAGTATATGCCGGCATATTGTGGCTGTCCGTCAACCATCATGAGAACCTTTCCCTGTGAACCGCCCACGCCACGAATGGAGATGCCGCCGCTTCCGCCGTTGCTCACGCCGAAGCCGAAGAAGTTGCGCTCGGTGACAAAGAGGCTCGGCACTTCTGCCGAGAGGGCTGAGAGAAGTTGTGTCTTGCCCGTCGACTGCAGTTGTATGCTGTCTACCACACTCACGCTGTAGGGCAGTAGCCGTCGTGATGTGGCGCGGTTGGTGCCGGTGACAATCAGTTCGTCGATTTGGTGGTCTTTGCCTTGTGTTTGGGCAAAAAGAGATGCTTCCTGCATGGCAAGGATTGCCACGCAGGAGAATAAGAATGTTTTCATTGTGTGATGTTACAGATAAGAGTCTTGCGTCGGTATGTGCCGCAGGACGAGGTTTTTTACTTAATCATGATGAGCTTGTACTTCTTGCTGCCCAGGCCTATCTTTTCCGCATAGTCGGTGATGTAGGTGCCGTGCTGGCGGTTGATGCGTTCGATGAGTGGCTTCTCGTCGTCGCCGGGCGTGCCTTTGTGACCGAACACAAGGTCGAGACAAGCCTGGTCGAGCGCCACGGGATCGGTGGAGGCAAGTATGCCCATGTCGCGCAGTTTGGGATCTGCGGGATGACTGTCGCAGTCGCAGTCCACGCTCATGTTGTTCATCACGTCGATGTAGATGATGTTCTTGCCGAAATAGTCAGCCACACCCTGTGCGGCTGCCGCCATGCTCTCGAGGAAGTCGTCTTGCTTGGGCAGGTTCTGCCAAAGTTTGGAGGCGTCGTTTGTCTTGCCGGCCGTGTGGATGTAGGCTTTGCCTGCTGTGGAAGCCACGCCGATAGACTGGTTCTTGAGCACCCCTCCAAAGCCGCCCATGGCGTGTCCCTTGAAGTGGGCGAGGTTGATCATGAAGTCGTAGTTGGCGAGATGGTCACCTACGATGTCGTATTTCAGGTGCTTCTTGTCGCGCACGGGAATACGCATCTGTCCGTATTCGTCCATCAGGTCGAAGGCTGCGATGGAGTCGAATCCGTGAGTGTGGATGGTCTCCCAGTGCTTGCTCACGTCCTGCCGGCTACCTCCGTAGGCCGTGCAACACTCTACGAGTGTGCCGTGCGTTTCGTCCACAAGATTGCGGATAAGAGTGGGCTTCAGGTAGTTGTGGCCACCCATCTCACCGGAACTGATCTTGATGGCCACTCTGCCGTGTGCCTTCACTCCGAGAGCCTTGTAGATGCGCACGAGCGATTCGGGTGAGATTTCCTTGGTCATGTAGACCTTGGGTTGTGCCATGAGTGTGGCGGATGCCAGTAGTGTCATGGCCATGAATATAAGCTTTTTCATTGTTACAGAATGTGGTTTGTTGTATGTGCTGCAAAAATAGTTATAAAGTAACAATCTTGCAAGTGAACGGCTTGATATTCGGTAATATGTGTAATAGAATCGGTATTTTGTGTATAGAAGCAACAACGGCAGCGCAGGTGCGCCGCCGTTGTTGCCTTTCAGTTATTTGTTTTCCAACGGGATGCTCATAAACCAGTCTTTGAGCACGCCGGCATAACCGGCTTGCGAGTCGCTCACGAGCAGCAGCAGTCGCCGGCCGTCTGTGAGGGTAGGACCGAGGCACATGCCTTCATAGTTGGCTATGTCGCGTGAGAAGAGGCCGAGTCGGGTGGTCCATTGCGAGAGCTGTCGCTTTTCCAGAAAGCGCTGGTCTGACGGCATGGGCGTGTCGGGGCTCACCTGGCAGAGAGGCTCCCTGTCTGGGTTCACCTCATAGAGCTTGCACGTCACCCAGGCACCTATTTTCACTTTCGGTACATAAAACTCGCGTTCCAGCACGATTATCTTTCCGTTGTCGAGCGCACACACTTCGCTCACGCCCATGGCGTAGTTGGAGGCTTGTCGGCGAGATGCCGGAGCATCCATCTTGTAGGCCCATTGCCGCATGGCCTGCAACGAGTCGTCGAATACTTGCAGACGGAGTCTGTTCTCCACACCGTTGGTCGAAGAGGCTGATTCACCGTCCATGGGCAGTGTGCTTTCGGTCATGGTCCAGTAGCGGTGAGTCACGGCATTGTAGGAGAGCGACTCGTAGCCGTAGTTGGCAGCCGTGCGGCGCATGCTGTCAGAGAGTGGAAGCACTCGCCCTGTGAGTGTTCCGTCGAGTGTGTATTCGCGTATCATGTTGTCTGTTTCTCCACCCATCCAAACCCGGTGTGTATAGGGGTTGTAGCAGATGCCCTCCGCATCGCGTGCAGCGAGATTGGAGGAATGGAATGCTCCTCGGTGCACGCTCTTGACAGAGCCTGTGACAGAATCGGTCTGTATGAAGAACGTGTAGAACCCGTCGGTGGGCGACTTGTCGTCTGCCACGACATAGGTGCTGTCGCCCAGCCATGCCAGGGCACTGTAGTTGCCTGGCGGAACAGAGTGGGGAAAAGAACGGGCCTCTTGACCTGCAGCAGCAGTGCAAGTCAAGAGGCCTATAATTAATGCCGATAAGGAGTTATGCATGTCTTATTCTTCTACGGCAGGTTCCGGCTTGTGCTCCTGAAGGAACTTGAGGAGCATCTGCAGAGCCTTGCTGGTTGCTATGGCGAGATTGATGTCGCGTCCGAAGTCTTCTTCCAGTTTCATGGTTACCACCTCGTCCTGGCTTCCGCAAGCGAGCCAGATGGTGCCTACGGGAATTTCCTTGGTGCCGCCGGTTGGGCCGGCAGTGCCGGTGGAAGCCACGGCATAGTCAACGCCGAGCGTCTTGATGGCACCCTTGACCATGGCCACTGCAACCTCTTCGCATACGGCGGTTTTCTCTTCAAGGAGTTGGTGGTCGACACCGAGCAGGTGTTCCTTCACCTCATTGGTGTAGGAGATGATGCCGCCCTTGAAGTAGCTCGAAGCTCCGGGTGTAGCGATGATGGCCTCTGCTATGCGTCCGCCTGTGCAGCTTTCTGCCGAACCTACGGTCTTGTTGGTGTCATAGAGGCTCTGTGCTATTTCTCTACTTAATACTTTCTTTTCGAATTCCATATTTTCTTATTAGTTTTTTTGTTTGTCGTTATTGGAAGGTCACCTTGCTGAAGGCCGGCTTGTCGATGGAGCAGAAGTCCTGGTCGCTATATTTGTAGGTGCCCACAATGCCAATCATGGCAGCATTGTCTGTGGTATAGCTGAACTTGGGAATGTAGATGGTCCAGCCGTATTTGCGCGCATGCTCCCTGAAGGCATTGCGCAGGCCGTTGTTGGCCGAAACGCCGCCTGCCACGGCCACGTGCTTGATGCCTGTCTGCTTGACTGCCATGCGCAGCTTCTTCATCAGAATGTCCACGATGGTGTATTCAAGGCTTGCTGCCAGGTCTTCCTTGTGATGTTCAACGAAGTCGGGGTCGTCGGCCACCCATTTTCTCAGACTGTAGAGAAATGAGGTCTTCAGTCCGCTGAAACTGTAGTCCATGCCAGGAATGTGCGGCTCGGCAAAGGTGTAGGCTTTCGGGTTGCCCTGTCGGGCCAGCTTGTCGATGATGGGTCCTCCGGGATAGCCCAGTCCCATCACCTTGGAACACTTGTCGATAGCCTCGCCGGCAGCGTCGTCGATGGTCTGTCCGAGCACCTGCATGTCGTTGTAGGCGTTCACCTTGACAATCTGCGAATTGCCTCCGCTGACGAGCAGGCAGAGGAAGGGAAAGGGGGGCTGCGAGTGGTCGTCGTCGCTTTCACGGATGAAATGGGCCATGACGTGTCCTTGCAGGTGGTTGACATCAATGAGGGGGATGTTGAGTGAGCGGGCAAAGCCCTTGGCGAAGCTCACACCAACGAGCAGAGACCCCATCAGTCCGGGACCGCGCGTGAAAGCCACTGCCGAGAGTTGTTCCTTGGTGATGCCGGCACGCTTGATGGCCTGGTCGACCACAGGCACCACGTTTTGCTGGTGTGCCCTGGAAGCCAGTTCGGGCACCACGCCGCCGTAGGCCCGGTGCACGTCTTGCGAGGCTGTGACGTTGCTCAGCAGCACTCCGTTGCGGAGCACGGCTGCCGAAGTGTCGTCGCAACTGCTCTCTATACCTAATATATAAATGTCGTCCATGTTTCTTGCTTGATTAGTTGTCGCCACGGCTTTTCCGTGCTGTGGTCGATAGGAAAAATGTTATTCCGTCAGTATTTCCACACCGTGTTCAGTCATCACATAGGTGTGTTCCCACTGTGCGCTGGGCAGACCGTCGCCGGTAATGATTTCCCATTCATACTTGTCCTCGGCATTGAGGTAGACGTGCCAGTCGCCGCCCATATTGATCATCGGCTCGATGGTGAACACCATGCCCGGAACGATGAGCATGCCTGTGCCCTTGTGGCCGTAGTGCACCACGTCGGGCTTCTCATGGAACTTGAGGCCCACTCCGTGGCCGCAGAGGTCGCGCACCACTCCGTAGCCGTATTTCTCTGCATGCTTCTGGATGGCATGGCCAATGTCGCCCACAAAGCAGTAGGGCTTGGCGGCTTCGGCTCCTATGTCCATGCACTCCTTGGCCACGCGCACGAGTTGTTCTACTTTGGGGTCCACTTTCCCTATCATGAACATGCGTGATGCGTCGGCATAATAGCCGTCGAGGATGGTGGTGAAGTCCACGTTGATGATGTCGCCCTCTTCGAGCACGTCTTCTTTCTTGGGTATGCCGTGGCACACCACATCGTTGATGCTGGTGCACACGCTTTTGGGGAAGCCTTCGTAGTTGAGACATGCCGGTATGGCACCGTGCGACGTGCAGTAGTCGTAGCAAATCTTGTCTATCTCGAGTGTGTTCATGCCGGCATGAATCTGCCGTGCCACCTCGTCGAGCACGCCTGTGTTGATTACGCCGCTGCGGCGGATGCCTTCTATCTGTTCTGGAGTTTTAATCAAATCGCGTGACGGCACTTCCTTGCCTTTGTTCTCCCAATACATCACCTTTTTGTCCATTTCGGTGAGTTCCTGACCTGGGAGAGCATGCCATGTCTTTTTCTTGAATCTCATTTTGTTATGAATTTACAGGTGCAAAGGTAGTGCAAAATGCGTGAAATACAAAAGGAATCCGTTCATTTTTGTTTGGGTTTTCTGGATTTGAAGTGATACTTCGGGCTCCTGTGTTCGGTTTGATAGAAAACGGACGGAATGTCCGGCAATTACTTGGCGTCATCTTCTTGTAGCCTTGTTTGTTGGAAGCCCTTACGCGCGCACGCGCGCAGGAAAAACTTTTTGCTTTTTCGCCACAATCCGTCACTTTTCTTGATGTCTGACATAATTCTGTTGATTGTAAGCGATATAAATGGAGTGATAGATGCGTGATAGATGGCTTAACATCTATCACATCTATCACCTTTCCGGCACTTGTCTGGTTTAAGTAGAGTGTCCAAAATCTGTCCTGCAGCCTGGACGCCCGTTGTCCACTGCCATGGCAATGAGTGTCCAGGCAGTGGAACGGGGTATTAGTCTGCCACTAACACATCGTTAGTCTGCCACTAACAGACTGTAGCGGGCTGTTTAGCGACCATATCCGGAGCGGCTGCAATTTGCAGTCCTTCAGATACAGAGCGACATCAGGTGTCACTCCCCGTTTCGGATGAAACTTTGTTGTTGTCTGTGGCTGTTTGCTCGAACCGTTTCCCGCCACTTACAAAAAACGGCGACGTTGTGAACGCCGCCGTGCTGAGTCAGGGTCTTGCTATTTCTTGAATACTATGTCTTCGCAGTCTTGAGCTATGCGAATGTGTGGACGGGCCTCGTTAGCCCCCGGCTTCACCTTCACGTCGTCAAAGGTGATGCGTTCGGCGTGGCGCACATAGAATCCGTAGGCGGGCAGCCCCTCACGCGACCACTCCTGTGCATCGGGATAGCCGCCCGACTTTTCTTCCACGGCTGCATCCGCCATGGCTTGTGTGCCGCCGCCCACGGTGGTGGCGTGAATGTCCTTGAGGAGCACATCGCTCACCCGGAATCCCTGACAACCGTTGATGAGTGAGCCTTGGCGGCGGCAGTCCATTCCGAGCACGTGCTTGATGACTATGCGGTGAAGCTTTCCTGGATGCTCCATGACCGACTGCCATCTGCGTCCGCGGTTGCCCACACCCAGATAGATGGGCGCACGTGCACCGGTGATGCTGATGTCGGTGAGGAGCACGTCGCTCACATTGCCTCCGTCGGTTGTGGCGAGCGTGATGCCCGTGCTGCATTCGTGAATGTCGTTGAACGACTTCTCGCCTTGGGGTGTGGCTCCGAGCACAAGCCGACGGCCCACGACGCGGCGGTAGGTCCCTTGCGAGTCGGTGCCGAACTTGAAGGCGTTGCAATGCGTGTGGAAGGTGTTGTCTTCCACGAGGAAGTTCTCGTTGGCGCGGCCGCTTGCAGTCTTGAGACAGAGGGCATCGTCGTGCGAGTTGATGTTGCAGTGGCGCACAATGACGTTGCGGCATCCGTCGAGGTCGAGTCCGTCGTTGTTCCAGTTCACCTGGTTGACAACACGCATGCCGTCGAATATGAGGTTCTCGCATACCAGATAGCACTGCATCCAGGCGGCAGCGTCGCGCAGCTGCACGTCTTTCACCACCACGTTCTTACATTCAATCATGCGGATGCCGAATGGGCGTCCCTCTATTTCACTCACGGTTTCAGGTCCGGGAAAGTTGTCTCGCGATCCACGGAAGTCTATTTCCCCTTCACCGCTGATGCCCACCCGGTCGGCCCGTTCTGCGTAGATGAGCGAGATGCGGTAGCGGTGAACGTCGCGGCACACGCTTCTGAATGCCTCCACATGGTCAGGATAGTCCTTGAGCGAGGTGGATCCGAGCAGGCGCGCACCTTTGTCGATATGGAGCATCACGCCGGATCGGAGCACGATGGTACCCGTCACATAGTCGCCGCCACTCACCACCACGCGTCCGCCGCCAGCCTTGGCGCAGGCGTCTATGGCGCGCTGTATGGCACGGGTGTTGATGTGCTTGTGGCCCGATAGGGCTCCATACTTGCGAATGTCGAAGTCGCGGGCGGGTACTTGCCATGGCGTGAGGTTCGCCGTGAGCGAGTCGGCCATGGCATTAAGCCGGGCTTCCATTTCCGTAGGGTTGAAGGCTGGTGTCTGAGCCTTCGTTGGGCTGCCGATGAACAAGACTGTTGCGGCAGTGAGGATGACTTGTTTCAGTTTCATATAGTTTATGTTTTGTTGTCATGAAAAAGCCCTGCTTGTCTTCACAGATAGGCAGGGCGTGTCTTTTTTTAGACCTGTAAGACTTCACAGTCTGGCAGATCTGTTCAGAGCTACCCTAAGGTAGCAAATTTTCGGATTAGATTTTATCTAAAACCTACAAACCATAACATATTATTTTTTGTTGTCGTAAGCGTGAACGGGATAGTCGATGGTGTAGTGCAGTCCACGACATTCCTTGCGCTCTATGGCCTGGCGGGTGATGAGATAGCCCACGTTGATCATGTTGCGGAGCTCGCAGATGTCGCGGCTGGCCTTGACGCGCTTGAACAGGGCTT
The DNA here is from genome assembly GCA_934191235.1 of uncultured Prevotella sp. GTDB lineage: Bacteria > Bacteroidota > Bacteroidia > Bacteroidales > Bacteroidaceae > Prevotella. The sequence goes on from CAKPUA010000006.1 coordinate 57,950, forward strand.
CGGTCTCCTCGTAGAGCAGGTCGAGGCGGTCCCAGGCGCGTTTGAGCCGGAGGTCACTCCGCACGATGCCCACATAGTTGCTCATACATTCGTTCACCTCTTTCACGCTTTGCGTGATGAGCACTTTTTCCTCGTTGGTCATGGTGCCTTCATCGTTCCATTCGGGCACCTTCTCGTTGAAGCTGTACAGGTCTACCATCTTCAGGCTGTGCTTGGCAGCGGCGTCTGCATAGACCACAGCCTCTATGAGCGAGTTTGATGCCAACCGGTTGCCGCCGTGCAGTCCTGTGCATGAACATTCGCCGATGGCGTAGAGACGGTGAATGCTTGACTCGCCGTTGAGGTCCACCTTGATGCCACCGCACATGTAGTGGGCTGCGGGACGCACGGGAATGTATTCCTTGGTGATGTCGATGCCGATGGAGAGGCACTTGTGGTAGATGTTGGGGAAGTGGTGCTTGGTCTCTTCCGCGTTCTTGTGGGTCACGTCCAGGCACACGTGGTCGAGGCCGTGAATCTTCATCTCCTTGTCTATGGCACGGGCCACGATGTCGCGCGGTGCCAAAGAAAGGCGCTTGTCGTATTTCTCCATGAACGACTCGCCGTTGGGCAGACGGAGCACGCCGCCGTAGCCGCGCATGGCCTCGGTGATGAGAAAGGCGGGATGCGTCTCACCCGGATGATAGAGGGCTGTGGGGTGGAACTGGACAAACTCCATGTCTTTCACCTCGCCCTTGGCGCGGTAGACCATGGCCTCGCCGTCGCCCGTGGCAATCACGGGGTTGGTGGTGGTCTGGTAGACGGCACCGCATCCGCCGGTACACATCAGTGTCACTTTACTTAAATAGGTGTCAACCTTCTGTGTGTCGGGATCGAGCACGTAGGCGCCATAGCATTCAATGTCGGGAGTGCGGCGAGTAACCTCGATGCCCAAATGGTGTTGGGTGATGATTTCCACGGCAAAGTGGTTCTCCTTCACCTCAATGTCGGGACAGTTGCGCACGGCCTCCATGAGTCCTCGTTGTATTTCAGCTCCCGTGTCGTCGGCATGGTGCAGGATTCTGAATTCAGAGTGTCCGCCTTCGCGGTGCAGGTCGAACTGCCCGTCTTGCTGCTTGTCGAAGTTCACGCCCCAGTTCACGAGCTCCTTGATTTGCTCGGGCGCGTTTTTCACAACTTGGTTCACAGCAGCCGGGTCGCTGATATAGTCGCCGGCTATCATGGTGTCTTGAATGTGTTTCTCGAAGTTGTCCACCTCCAGGTTGGTCACTGAAGCCACGCCGCCCTGGGCAAACGAAGTGTTGGCTTCGTCGAGCGAAGTCTTGCAAATGAGGCAAATCTTGCCTTTGTGTGCCCTGGCTATCTTCAGGGCGTAGCTCATGCCGGCCACTCCGGAACCGATGATGAGAAAGTCGTATTTGAATACCATCTTTGTTGTTTGTATAGTCATGCTTCCAGACCCGTGTCTGCAAAGCCGCGGCAAAGGTAATACAAATTGGGGTAAAAACGAAACAATCCGTAGTTTTTCCTTAGTTTTTGCCGTCGTCGGCCCTCTGTTTGCAGATTTATTTGTAATTTTGCAGCCGATTATGAAAATGATGACGTTTGGCAGAATCGGCTTGCGGGCGCTTGTATCCGCGGTCATGATTCTCACACTTCTTTTTTCCTCGCCACTTAAGGCACAGGTCATTACACCCGTGGACCCAGACGAGACTATAGTCAGCGATGACGATGACAATAATGACGATGCCGACCCCGACACGCTGGTGCCCGACTCGGTGGTGGCCGACACTGCTCTTGCGAAGCTGCCGTGGGACCAGGCGGTGCAGGCCAAGCTCAACAGATTGCTTGGGAGCGACATGTTCAAGACTTCGCAGGTTGGCATGATGGTCTATGACCTGGATGCCGACTCGGTGGTCTTTGCGCATGGCGAGCGACAGACGTTGCGTCCGGCTTCCACCATGAAGGTCATCACAGCTATCACTGCCATTGACAAGCTGGGCGGCTCTTATCAGTTCAAGACGGAACTGAAATATACGGGAAAGATAGAAAACCACACTCTTTCGGGAGGCGTTTACTGTGTGGGCGGTTTCGACCCACGCTTCAACAGCGACGACCTTTCAGCCTTTGTGACCAGCCTGAAGGAAATGGGGGTGGACACCATCTGCGGCACACTCTTCGCCGATACGTCCATGAAGGATGCCGACAGGCTGGGCGAAGGCTGGTGTTGGGACGACAAGAACCCCGTGCTCTCCCCATTGCTGATTTCGCGGCGCGACGAGTTCATGGACCGCTTTGTGCGCCGGCTGCGCCAAGACAGCATTGTGGTCACAGCCTCGGTGCTCAACGGGAGAGCGCCCTATGGGGCATACAGCGTGTGCACACGTTTCCATACGCTCGACCAGATTCTCATGCGCATGCTCAAGGAGAGCGACAACCTCTATGCCGAATCCATGTTCTACCAGACTGCCGCGTCGACGGGCAACAGGCCGGCTTCGGCCAAAAGTGCCCGTGCAGTGACCGGCCAGTTGGTGCGCAAGCTGGGGCTTGACCCTGCCCGCTATCGTTTTGCCGACGGATCGGGTCTCTCCTTGTATAATTATGTGACGGCCGAACTCGAGGTGATGATGCTTCGCTATGCCTACCGCAACAACAACATCTATGTGCACCTCTATCCTGCGTTGCCCATAGCCGGCGTTGACGGCACCTTGAAGAAGCGCATGCGTGGCTCGTTCACCAGCGGCAACGTGCATGCCAAGACCGGCACCGTGAGCGGCATCAGTTCGCTTGCCGGCTACTGCACTGCCAGCACCGGCCACCGGCTCGCTTTCTCCATCATCAACCAAGGCGTGATGCACCGCAAGAACGGACGTGCATTCCAGGACCGGGTATGCACCATCCTGTGCAGTCCGCATTGAACATTCCCTTTATTTAAGCAAGAAACATCATCAAACATAAAGACAACATGACATTCTCTCCGCGACTGTTCGCAACCCTGCGACACTACGACCGCAAGACTTTCATGCAAGACCTTATGGCCGGCATCATTGTCGGCATCGTGGCCTTGCCGCTTGCCATTGCCTTTGGCATCGCCTCTGGCGTAAGTCCCGAGAAGGGCATCATCACCGCCATTGTTGCGGGCTTCATCATCTCCATGTTCGGAGGCAGCAAGGTGCAGATAGGAGGTCCTACGGGGGCCTTCATCGTCATCATCTATGGCATCATCCAGCAGTATGGCATGGAAGGCCTCACCATTGCCACCCTCATGGCGGGCGTGTTCCTCATCCTGTTCGGGCTGCTCCATCTGGGCACCATCATCAAGTACATCCCTTATCCCATCGTGGTGGGTTTCACCAGCGGTATTGCCGTGACCATTTTCACCACTCAAATCAAGGACCTCTTCGGACTGCAGATGGCCACCGTGCCGAGCGACTTTCTCGAGAAGTGGGGAGCCTACATACAGGATTTCCACACCATTGACCCCTGGAGTGCACTCATTGGTGTGGTGAGCGTGGTCATCATTGTCGTCACGCCCAAGTTCAGCAAGCGCATTCCCGGATCGCTCATTGCCATCATTGTGATGACCCTTGCCGCTTTGGGACTGGAGAACTACTGCGGTGCCACAGGCATAGAGACCATTGGCGACCGCTTTACCATCAGCAGCCAGTTGCCGTCGGCCACCGTGCCGGGCATCAACTGGGACACCATCAAGAATCTCATTTCTCCGGCTTTCACCATAGCCATTCTCGGCGCCATAGAGTCACTGCTCTCTGCCACTGTGGCCGATGGTGTGATAGGCGACCACCACGACTCCAACACCGAACTCATAGGGCAGGGCATTGCCAACATCGCGTCGCCTCTCTTCGGCGGCATTCCCGCCACGGGCGCCATTGCCCGCACCATGACCAACATCAACAACGGCGGACGCACGCCAGTATCGGGCATCGTGCACGCTGTGGTGCTGCTGCTCATCTTCCTTTTCCTCATGCCCCTGGCGCAATACATTCCCATGGCTTGCCTGGCAGGCGTGCTGGTGGTGGTGAGCTACGGCATGTCGGGATGGCGGTCGTTTTTGGCTCTGATGAAGAACCCCAAGAGCGACGTGACGGTGCTGCTCATCACCTTCTTCCTTACCATTCTGTTCGACCTCACCATTGCCATCGAGGTGGGCTTGCTCATCGCCTGTCTGCTGTTTATGAAGCGGATGGCCGAGACCACGGACGTGAAGGTCATCATGGACGAGATTGTCACTGAGGACGAGAGTGGCATCAGTCATGCCAGTGACGAACATCTTGCCATACCGCAAGGGGTGGAAGTCTATGAAATCAATGGTCCTTACTTCTTTGGTGCAGGCAACCGCTTTGAGGAAATCATGGCCAGCTTCGGTGACCGGCCGCAGGTGCGCATCATCCGCATGCGCAAGGTGCCTTTCGTCGACTCTACGGGCATTCACAACCTTACTAACCTCTGTATGATGAGCAAGAAGGAGGGCATACAGATTGTGCTGTCGGGTGTGAATCCCAAGGTGCACCAGACTTTGCAGCATGCAGGCTTCTATGCTTTGGTGGGCGAGAAGAACATTTGTCCGCACATCAAGGTGGCTTTGGAACGTGCCAAGGACATCATCGGCCAATAATCCACAACATATTAGAATAACAGAAACAGGGAGTGCAGTCTCGTGAACATGGGACTGTACTCCCTGTTTCCTGTGGGCTTGTCTGACGGGAAGGGTAGCCCTGTCGCAGGCTCTCTACATCGGCAGATAGTCTGTCGGGGCATTGCCATGCCTAAAAGCCGTAAGGCAGAATCTGCCTGTCGTCCGCCGGGCGGTCGCTACTGGCTGGTTTCTGCATTGTCCCACGGCTTGGGCAATGAGTGCCCAAGCCGTGGGCATCGGTTGCCCAAAGTGCGGTACTGTTTTGGGGCAATCCAAGAAACGGTGGCTGGGATGCAGCCTTTGTGGCCGTGCAGCGTGACTTGTGAGCGTCTGCTGATAGGCTATGGGCACGGGTGCCCTCTATAGCCTTCCAGCAGATACGACAAAAGCCCAGGAGCAAGGTGCGCTCCTGGGCTTTTGCAGCAAATCTTTATAGGTGTTGAATATGGGTGTTTACTCTTCTTCTTCTGTTTCTCCGGCTTTGAGAATGATGCTGGTGGCACCAATGGTGAAGAGGGTGCCGTTTTCTATGACACGACGTTCGCGGTCGCCGAGTATCACGTTGTCCACAAAGGTGCCCGTGTAGCTGGGTCCGTCACGGAGCACATACTTCAGTTTTCCGTGCTTGTCGCGCGAGACGTTGATCACGCAATGATGCATGTCAATGCTCGGGTCGACAGTCTCGATAGGCGTGTTGATGCCACTTCCTTTCATGTATCGGCCAATGACATTGTCGCCCATCTGGAGTGGAATGACCTGCTTGTAGTGGAACACGTTCTCAATGACGACAATAGCCCCGTAAGGAGCTTCACCGTCGGCTTGGTTGTCGGGATTGTCGTTTTCCTCTTTCTGAGTCTTGCGCAGCTTCGACACGCCAATGCGGATGCCAAACTGCTTGCCACATTCACTGCACTGGAACACGAGTTTCTGTCCGTTCTCGTACTTGGTTTCGTCGAATGTTATATAGCTGTCGCACTTGGGACATCTTACCCTTTTCATAATAAAAACAGATGTTTGTATGGGGATTTGATTCTTTATTTCACGTGCATTACCCAACCTTCAGTGAAGGGTGCGTTGTCGCTCATTCCATTGAGGGCATTGTAGGCATCGTTCTCCGTCTTGTAGTGCCCATAGATTACTTTGGCACCATTCTTTCTAACCAATGCTTCGGCCTTGTCGTAGCCTTGGTCGCGGAGCTTTTGGGCGTAAATGGTTGCGTTGTTCTTGGTGATTTTGCTTGCCAGAACAATGCAGTAATAGTTTTCCGAATCCTCTGCTACTGGTTGAGGCTCAACCTCGTATGCAGCCTCTTTTACCTCTTGTTTCGGGGCGGCAGGCTGGGTTGCGGCAGGCTCTTTTGCAGGAGCGGGATTAGGAATAATCTTGTCAAGTATGTCCGTGTTGATGGCTCCCTGCTGTACTTGGTTGTTGCTCACAGGTGCCGGAATGAGCAAGAAGGCGATGATGGCGATGGCTGCAGCTATGAAATTGCGCAGCACGCTCACCCGGATGCTGATGGTCTTGGCGGGCTTTCCTTCTTCCACTTGAGGGGTTTCGACCTCGTTTTTAGGCACGAAAGGCAGCACGCTCGACTGTGGCATTACCACGGTTTGCGGCTTTTCTTCCTCCACGTGGAGTTTGGCCATCTCGAAGGAAGACAGCGCATAAAGTTGCGGCGTGAGGATTCCGGCCTCGCAAGGCTCAAAGTCGTAGTGTCCGTTAGGGTTGGCCGAAAGGGTGCCGATGCCATTCATCTGATAGCTGCCATGGTTCTCTATGTGCTCTTTCAGCAGGTTCACTTCGTCTTCTATCTTCTTCACGGCTTCGGGATAGCTGATGTCGTAAGCTTCCACATACGATTGCGCCAGGAGCGAATCGTTCATGGTCAGCTGCGGGTTGAAGCCGAGCGTGCGTCCAGGCGGCAGGAAAAGGTTGTCGTCGTCATCGTACACAGCTTCCATGTGGTGAGTCATAAACCCACCTAAACCCGGGACAATCACACAGTCGTTGTCCAAAAGCAGTATCTCAATATGTCTGTCTAATTCAATCACGATGCAAAGTTACGTATTTTATCCGATACAAACAAGAATGTAAAAGTATTTTTCTTCCCAAAGAAATAAATAGTGTTTATTGTTTTGGCGTTTGCCTATTTTTATATATCTTTGCCCACACAATATTAAATCTCTACAATAAAATAGGTTGATATGAACTATTTGAAAACGGATATTGAAGGTGTCTATATCCTGGAACCGAAGGTGTTTGAGGACGCTCGCGGCTATTTTTTTGAATCGTGGAAGAAGGAAGACTTTGAACAACATGTGGGAAAGGTTAACTTTGTGCAGGACAACGAGTCGAAATCAAGCTACGGCGTGTTGCGTGGCCTGCACTATCAGAAGGGAGAATTTTCACAGGCAAAGTTGGTGCGCGTCATCAAAGGCCGTGTGCTCGACGTGGCTGTCGACTTGCGTAAGGATTCGCCCACGTACGGCAAGCACGTGATGGTGGAACTGAGTGGCGATAACAAGCGGCAGTTCTTCATTCCCCGTGGCTTTGCACACGGTTTCCTCGTTTTGAGCGACGAGGCTATCTTTACTTATAAGGTGGACAACGTTTATGCGCCACAGGCCGAGGCTTCCATCCGTTGGGACGATGAGGACTTGAACATACAGTGGCCTATCAAGAAGGAAGACGTGCTTACGAGCGAAAAAGACCTCAAGAAGGCAAAGGCATTCAAGGATGCCGACAGTTTTTAAGACCAATCATTTCAACTTATGAATATAGCAATAGTCGGTACAGGATACGTGGGACTGGTGTCTGGCACATGTTTTGCCGATACCGGCGCCAATGTCACTTGCGTGGATGTGGACGCCCGTAAGATTGAGCGCCTGCAACGGGGAGACATTCCCATTTACGAACCTGGACTGGACGAGTTGGTGCTCAAGAATGTCAAGGCCGGACGACTGAAGTTTTCCACCGACCTGGCTTCAGTGCTCAACGACCAGCAGATTGTGTTCTCGGCTGTGGGCACTCCTCCTGATGAGGACGGAAGTGCCGACCTGAAGTATGTGCTTCAGGTGGCAAAGACCATTGGCGAGAACATCAATAAATATGTGGTGGTGGTGACCAAGAGCACGGTGCCTGTTGGCACAGCCCGTAAGGTGCGTGAAACCATCCAACGGGAGATAGACCGCCGAGGGGTGGACGTGGAGTTCGATGTGGCGAGCAATCCGGAGTTTCTCAAGGAGGGCAATGCCATCAAGGATTTCATGAGTCCGGACCGTGTGGTGGTGGGTGTGGAGAGCGACAGGGCCAAGGCTATCCTTACCAAGCTCTACAAGCCTTTCCTGATCAATAACTTCCGTGTCATATTCATGGACATACCAAGTGCGGAAATGACCAAATATGCAGCCAATTCCATGCTTGCCACCCGCATATCTTTCATGAACGACATAGCCAACCTGTGCGAGCGGGTAGGTGCGGACGTGAACATGGTCAGGGCAGGTATAGGTTCCGACACACGCATAGGCCGTAAATTTCTCTACGCCGGATGCGGCTATGGCGGATCTTGTTTCCCCAAGGACGTGAAGGCACTTATCAAAACGGCCGACGACAACGGCTATTCCATGGAAGTGCTCAAGGCTGTGGAACGGGTGAACGAGCAGCAGAAAAGCGTACTCTACCGCAAGTTGCTCAAGTGCTATCCCGACGGCTCGCTCCGGGGCAAGACCATTGCCCTTTGGGGACTGTCGTTCAAGCCCGAAACCGACGACATGCGCGAGTCTACCGCACTGGTCGTTATCAGTTTGCTCAAGGAGGCCGGGTGCATCATCCGAGCCTATGATCCGGTGGCCATGGATGAGTGCCGGCGCAGGGTAGGCGACGATGTGGTCTACTGCCGTGATATGTACGACGCCGTGCTCAATGCCGACGCATTGTTGCTTCTCACCGAGTGGAAGGAATTCCGACTGCCCAGCTGGGAGGTGATAGCCAAGGCTATGAAGAGGGCACTGGTCATTGACGGACGCAACATCTTTGATGCGGAGGAAATGGAAAGCACAGGCTTTGAATACCACTGTATTGGAAAATAGTATGAACCAAAACTCATTGGTCTTGAGAAAGAATTTCATCATAGTATTGTGTTTGGCCGCAAGCCTTGTCGGCTGTGGCGGACAGAAGAAGGGTACGCCCGTCCAGGTTTCGGAAGACAAGCAGGCCAAAGCTCTGTTGCAAGGCGTGTGGGTGAACGAAGACGAGGAAGACGTGGCCTTCAAGGCGAAGGGCGACAGCATTTTCTATGCCGACTCCACCAGCCAGCCTGTGCGCTTCATGATTGTGGGCGACACGCTGGTGCTCGAAGGAGCCAACACTGTGAAATATCCCATCGTGAAACAGGCTGCCCACCTCTTTGTGTTCAAGAACCAAAACGGGGAGACCGTGCGACTCACCAAGAGCAGTAATCCTGCCGACAATGCCCAGTTTTCTGATGAACGGCCCAAGGCCCTCAACCAAAACAGGCTCATCAAGCGCGACACGGTGATTGTCTATGGCGCCGACCGCTACCACAGTTATGTGCAGGTGAACCCCACTACCTACAAGGTGGTGAAGACAGTGTATAACGATGAAGGCGTAGAGGTGGGCAATGTGTACTATGACAATATTGTGCATATCAGCCTGTTCAGAGGCAGCAGACAACTCTATAGCCATGACTTCCGCAAGGCTGAGTTTGCCCGGCTTGTGCCTGAGCAGTATCTTAGCCAGGCTGTGCTGAGCGACATTGTCTACAACCATACCACTCCCAAGGGGTTCGTGTATTGTGCACAGCTGCTTATCCCCGATGGGTCGAGCAGCTATATGGTGATGGTCACCATCTCGTTTGAAGGCAAGATGTCCATGGGATTGAAATAAACTCTTGGTCCACAGCTTATGCCCAACGATAGTTTCCAGTTTAAGAAGTTCACAGTGCGCCACGACCGGTGCGCCATGAAGGTGGGTACAGACGGCGTGCTGCTTGGAGCCTGGGCGGCTGGAGGCTGCAGAATTCTTGATGTGGGTACAGGTTCGGGACTTATCGCCTTGATGATGGCGCAGCGCTTTCCCGAGGCACAAGTTGATGCGGTCGACATAGATGAGGCTGCATGCAGCCAGGCCGAAGAGAATGTGGCCGGTTCGCCCTTCTCGGGCCGAATCAGGGTGTTCCATGCCTCTTTGCAACGCTTTATGCAGGAACAGGCCTTGCAAGGGCAGTATGACGCCATCGTCTCCAATCCTCCTTTTTTCACTGATGCCTTGAAGAATCCGGATGCACGCCGGTCGTTGGCACGCCACACGGATTCCCTGTCGTTTGCCGAACTGTTCAGGGGAGTAGGGCTGTTGCTCACCGGTGACGGACATTTCTGCGTGGTTGTACCGGCCGACTGCCGTGAGAGAATGTTGTCGGAAGGCTATATCGCCGGTTTCCGCATCCATCACGAGCTGTTTGTCAAGACTGTAGAACGGAAGCCAGCCAAGCGTGTGCTGCTTGATTTTTCGCGTGCTCCATATCCTGTGAGGGATATTCAGGAGGAATGTATGCAGGCCAATGACGGCGAAAGGAGCGAATGGTATGCGTTGTTGACCAAGGACTTCTATTTGAAATGACGGAAACAAAGAATGGTGTAGGTGTTATTGTTTTTGTTTCCTCATTTGGTGTTCTTTGCTTTTCACAGCGATAAAAAGTTGGTTAGTGTGCCGTTATCAATGTGCTAACATGCCACTAACATCTCATTAGTGGCACACTATCCAGTAGCATGTCGGGCTCTTGGGCAGAATCCGTCCTGTCTGCAATTGCTTTTGAGGAAAGGCCAACAATCCTGCATGGCAGGATTGTGTCGTGAATGATGGCTGTGAGAGGGAAAGGAGAAAGTCAGTGCAGCCTTGCTGTGATGAGCGGAAAATCAGATGTTGAGTTTCTTTAGCAATTTCTTGTTGAGTGCCTGAATCTGTCTTCCCTGTCGAGTGATGTCTTCCCGTACACTGTTGATGTCGTTGAAGAACTCGCAGAAGGCCGACTGCAGGGCATTGGGCCGACGCACACTCTTGTCGGCATGAGGGTTGACCACAATCCGGATGCCCTTCTTTTCAATGGAGATGTCCACGTCGCTACCCGTCATGATGGGATCGCCGTCATAATGAATCACGCCAGGTCCGGCGCGGTGAATGTGGAGTCGGCTCGCCTTGAAAGTCTTGATTTTGGAATTTTTGTCAAGCGTCTTGTTGAACATGTCAATGCTCACTTGGGCGGCCTCGATAATGTCGAACGGCTCCATGATGATCACGTCCAGCAATCCGTCGCTCATCGATGCCTGCGGAGCTATGTAGGCATTGTTTCCGTATTGCGAAGCATTGGCACACGATATGAGGAACGCCTCATATTGCTGCTTGCCGTTCTCGTTTTCTATGATATAGGTTTCGGGCTTGTATTTCAGTCCTTCCTTGAGCACGTTTTCGGCATAGCTGATAGGGCCGCGCTTGCCCGACATGGCAAACTTCAGGCTGATGAAGGCGTCGAACCCCATGCCGCAGGTGCAGAAGAAGGGCATTTCGTTGATGACGCCATAGTCGAGGTCGTGGATTTCGCAGGCATTGATGATTTCGATGGCCTTGCGGAAGTCGAGCGGAATGGACAGGTGGCGAGCCAGTCCGTTGCCCGAACCGCACGGGATGATGCCCAATGCCGTGTGAGTGTGTACGATAGCCCTTGCCACTTCGTTGACGGTGCCGTCACCGCCCACTGCCACTACGATGTCGGTGCCCGCATTGGCTGCCTCGCGGGCCAAGTCGGAAGCGTGCCCTGCATACTCTGTATGCTTGATGACATAGTCAAACTTCTCCTTGTCCAGTGTGCTGTCAATAATGGCGGGGATGCCTGCCTTGCTGACAGTGCCCGAAATGGGATTCATGATGAAAACTATCTTTTTCTTGGCTATCATATCAAGCGCAAAGTTACGAATTTTTGACTAATAACCCCGTTGACCATCCTTAATTTTTTGCCTACAGAGCATTTTTCCTACAATTTATGTCCGTATATACCACAATTTTTGTAACTTTGCAGCCTGTAATAAACTAACGTAGCATTGCTACACCTTTTTTAAATAATGGGACAGTTACAAGAAAAATACAAGAATTATCGCGAGCCGCAGAAATTTATGGCAGCTGGTGTGTATCCGTATTTCCGTGAAATCACCGGAAAGCAGGGTACTGAAGTTGAAATGGGTGGCCACAAGGTGCTCATGTTTGGCTCAAACGCTTATACAGGTCTTACCGGTGATCAGCGCATCATCGACGCAGCCAAGGCCGCTCTCGACCAGTATGGGTCGGGTTGTGCCGGAAGCCGCTTCCTCAATGGAACACTTGATCTCCACGTGAAATTGGAGAAAGAGATTTCAGAGTTCATCCACAAGGACGATTGTTTGTGCTTCTCTACCGGATTCAGCGTGAACCAAGGCGTGTTAGCCATGGTGGTAGGCAAGGGCGACTACATCATCTGTGATGACCGCGACCATGCCAGCATCGTAGACGGACGCCGTCTTTCGTTTGCCCGTCAGTTGCACTATAAGCACAATGACATGGCTGATTTGGAGCGCGTACTTCAAGGACTGCCTCACGAGGCTATCAAGCTGATCGTAGTCGATGGCGTGTTTTCTATGGAGGGTGACTTGGCCAAGCTTCCCGAAATCGTGGAACTCAAGCACAAGTACAACTGCTCAATCATGGTAGACGAGGCTCACGGCATTGGCGTGTTCGGTGACCATGGACGTGGCGTGTGCGACTATTTCGGCTTGACCGATGAGGTGGATCTTATCATGGGTACATTCTCCAAGTCGTTGGCTTCTATCGGTGGATTCATCGCATCAGACAAGGACACCATCAACTTCCTTCGCCATACTTGCCGAACCTACATATTCTCGGCTTCCAATACGCCAGCAGCCACAGCAGCCGCTTTGGAGGCTCTTCACATTCTCCAGAAGGAGCCCGAACGCATTGAGGCTCTGTGGAAAGTGACCAAGTATGCCTTGAAGCGTTTCCAGGAGGAAGGCTTCGAGATTGGCGATACGGAGAGTCCTATCATTCCGCTCTATGTGCGTGACGTGAACAAGACTTTTGTGGTGACGGCGCGTGCGTTCGAAGAAGGTGTATTCATCAATCCTGTGATACCTCCCGCATGTGCTCCCCAGGACACATTGGTGCGTTACGCATTGATGGCAACGCATACGGAAGAGCAGGTAGAACGTTCAGTACAGATACTGAAGAAGGTGTTCCAGGAACAGGGCATCATCAAATAAGCAAGGTTTATTCCGTTTGCGCGGCTCTGAAAGTTTTCTTGCGGAGCCGCGCAAACCTTTTTCGGGGTGTAGCGCAGTTGGTAGCGTTCCTGGTTTGGGACCAGGCTGTCGCAGGTTCGAGTCCTGTCACCCCGACAATAAAGGAAAAGCAGGTGAATCTCTTGGCGAGGTTTATCTGCTTTTGTTTATTGTCGAAATGTAAGAATTTGTCTGATGCGTGTGTATTCTTGTACTTGTAGCTTTCCCAAGTAAAAATAGTTGGGGGAAAGTTTGGGGCAAAAAAAAGCGACGACCTTCACAGGCTACCGCTCCAAATCTTCAATAAGGTATTAGTTTCCTTAAGGTAAAAAGATTGTTTTCAGGATAACTGATGCAAAGTTAGGCATAAAATTTATAACTACCAAACATTTGCCAAGCTTTTTGATATTACATCTTAAAATATTGTTTTTGGAAGTTGTTTTCATTTGTTTTTGCTTGTAATGTCGCAGGTGTGGACCACAGAAAGTCATTAGGATGAATGTTGTAGTAATGAAGAACTTTTACCTAACTGTGAACCCATTTGGGTGTCTTGTGTCGGTTTTTTACTGGTGCACATGTATGCGGCAGGCCTCCGGGGAGTAAATGCACGAGGGAAGAGACTATATCCCGTTGGGTTCTGTTGCCGAGTGTATGGCTTGGCAGCCCAAGGTGCAATGCTCGCACGGATAGCTTGTGTCATTCCTTCCTGTTGCCGTGCCTATGGCATGTGGGGAATAAAAATCGGGAAACCTCATCGTAGGTTTCCCGATATATCGTGATTACATGGATGTCCTGTAACTCTGTTTATAAAGCTTCGTCTTCCGGTTTGCTGATAGAAGGGCGTTGCGGCTTGATGATGTGCTTCTTCTTGAGCAGCCACGCGGCCTTGCGCTTTTCGTAGTCTTCCCGGTGGCGTTCCAGATAGTTGTCTGCCATTACTTGAACTTGCTGTAGATGATTGAAATCTTGAGAGGCTTGTCTTCTGCATAAGCGTTGTTGGCCCCGCCAACCAGTTTGGTGCTTGTCATACTCATGTCGTGTACAACCTTGACCAGGACGGACTGGTTGTTGACAGTTGTATAGGTGGTTGATACAGGGATGACAGCCACCTTGTTCCATTTTTCCGATGCCTCACCATTCTTCCTCGCGGCATGCATGGCCGATACAATACCTGAAATGTTGTTGAATGTATAGCTGTTGAGAGAGCTCGAGTAGGTGGCGAGGAACGATCTCTTGTAGTCGGCAATGCGGTTGTTGGCAAAGAATGTTTCCACACTGTCGGCCGGGAGCATCAATACGGTAGTGGGAGCGGGCAAGGCATACTTGCTGTTCGTCTTGTTGTTGATGCGTGAAAGTACCAACTTGGCAGTGTTAAGTGTGTCGTTCTCGTGGCCTCTCATAATGTCTTCCACGGGCAGAGTCAGTTCGGTATAGATGCCGGCTGGTGACTTGAGGTAAGTCCATTCTGTTTCGGTGACCAATTCTGTCAACTTGCTGTCGTTGGATATATGAGTGGCTTGGAGCACTTCTTCTGTGCCCGAGAATGTGGTTACACCAGTAGATTCTTTCCATTTCACCTTGTCGTTGTCGGCAGTGTCCACGTACTGATACTGGTACTTGAAGTAGACGTTCAGTTGTGGAATGGAAATATAGGCCATAGATCCGACACCTTGTTTATGCTGAATGTAGAATCCTGGGCAAACGTTCTTGGTGAAAAGGTATGTGTTCTTGAAATATTCCGGATGCTCATAATACTGGCGCATCACGTAGGTACCGAAGTTCTTGTAGGTCTTTCCGTCCTTGGTGTAGGCCTTGTTCATCGGAATACGAATGTTGCGTGTGTAGGAAGAGCCCGTTCTCACGGAATCGTATTCCGTCATGTCGCACAGCGTATAGACCACGTCCTGTCTGTTGGCGCGGCTTGCTTCCGAAATGTAGCCCTCGGCAATGGGGTCAAAATCAGTCTTGTAGTGCTTGCTTTCGTCTATAGGTTTGTCCAACTCGTAGGCACTGAGTTTCATCTGGGCCAACGAGTCGCCATAGAAGGAAGTGAAGAAAAGCCTGATTTCACAGGAATCGGCGGCAATCAAGCCCTCGTCGTCCTTGCTCACCACATTGCTCTTCTTAGGAAAAAGACTGTCTACCGGAAGTGAATAGAACTGGGTGAGGAAGTCACCCGTCACATAGTTGCTTGTCTCCGGATCCTTGATTTGGCCTATGTATCCCGTGTTGTTTCGTGCCAACACTGCATTCGCCGCAACCGATTGCGACGTGACGCTGAAAGTGTCGGTGGCGATGTCGACCAAATCGGCATTGTCGGTCATGGACGAGCCGATGTTATCCGTGTTGTCGTCGCAGGCTATGAGGCACATCATGGCACCTACCAGTCCAGCCAAAAATTTTGCTTTCATTCTCAAGTATAAGTGTGTTTTTATTGGATTTGCCCGTGCGTGGCTTGATGGAGATACCTATTCGCCGAGCAGATTATTGTAGAATTCTGCGTATTGTTCGTTCATCTTGTCGTCTTCAATGCCAGTGAGGAGCGACTTGCCGGCTTGGGCTGCATAATCAATCAGTTCCTTGTCGGTTTCGCTGCCGGAAGCAATTACGCCATCTGAGTAGTCAATGGCGAGCTGTGCAATGTCCTTGCTGCCAAACGAGTCGTCGTATTTTTCGAACAGGCTCTTTTCAGCCTCTTTAAAGGGAACCCATTCCTTGAAGTGCGGTCCGAAGCCTTCTTTGAGATTCTTGTCGAAGAGTGAAGTCACCACTTTGGTGTTGGCGAACGAAGGCTCATCCTTGTAGGCAGTCTTTACGTAGAGTGGAATGACGGAAGTCATGGGACCCTGGCACTGGATGATGTCTGGCGTCCAACGTAGTTTCTTCACGGTTTCGAGCACACCGCGGGCAAAGAAAATGGCCCTTTCACCGTTGTCTTCATATTCCTTGCCGTTTTCGTCTTCGGTCATTAGTCGCTTGAGGAAGTAGTCGTCATTGTCTATGAAATATACCTGCAGTCGTGATGTAGGTATAGATGCCACCTTTATAACCAAGGGATGGTCGGTCTCGTCGATGATGAGGTTCATTCCCGAAAGGCGGATTACCTCATGCAACTGGCCTCTGCGTTCGTTGATGTTACCCCACTTGGGCATGAAGGTGCGAATCTCGAATCCGGCTTCCTGCATCTTCTGTGGCAACTCTCTTCCCATTACGCTAAGCTCACTCTCAGGTACATAAGGAGCTATCTCTTGGTTGATGAATAAAATTTTCTTTGGCATGATCATATTGTATTAAAGTGGTGCAAAGGTACAAAAAAAAGTTGAGAGGGTGGGGCTTTTGTCTGGATTTTAGGGAAATGTGTAGCCGAATTGGCATTTTTTTAAAGTTATTCTTTCTTATTTAAGAAATTTGTTGTTATTTTGCACCCGATTTTAGGTAACGTTTTTAACGTCAGGAAGAATAATGAAAGTATTTCGTAAGATTGTTGACCTTCAGAATGAGCTGTTTATTGCCCATAAGGAAGGCAAGCAGATTGGTCTCGTCCCGACAATGGGCGCTCTTCACAAGGGACATGCCTCGCTCGTTGAGCGCAGTGTGAAAGAGAATGACTATACGGTAGTGTCCGTGTTCGTAAATCCAACACAGTTTAACGATAAGAACGATTTGAAGAACTATCCGCGCGACTTGGATGCCGATTGTGCATTGCTCGAGGCGTGCGGAGCCGACTATGTATTGGCTCCGTCGGTGGAGGAGATGTATCCTACTCCCGACAACCGTCACTTTGAATTTCCTCCCGTTACTACGGTAATGGAGGGTGCGCATCGTCCCGGTCATTTCAACGGCGTGTGTCAAGTGGTGAGCCGTCTGTTCTATATTGTGCGTCCTACTAGAGCTTATTTCGGAGAGAAAGACTGGCAGCAGATTGCCGTTATCAAGCAACTCGTGAAGTTCCTCGAACTCGGCGTGCAGATTGTGGAATGTCCCATAGTGAGAGATGAAGACGGATTGGCTCGCAGCAGCCGAAACACATTGCTTTCCAAAGAGGAAAGAGCAATTGCTCCCCAGATATACAAGGCATTGAAGGAAAGTGTGGAGTATTCCAAGACTCATACTGTCAAGGAGACCCATGATTTCGTGGTGAACACCATTAATGCCGTGGATGGATTGGATGTGGAGTATTTTTCCATTGTTGACGGCAACATGCTCACCGACGTGGATTCATGGGACAGCACACCTTATGTGGTGGGTTGCATTACCGTGTATTGCGGCAAGACTCCTATTCGTCTCATTGACCATATAAAATACAGAGAGGCATGATGATAGAAGTGTTGAAGTCAAAGCTTCACTGTGTGAAGGTGACTCAAGCTAATTTGCACTACATGGGCAGTATCACCATCGATGAGGACTTGCTTGATGCAGCGGGGATGATAGCTGGCGAGAAGGTGCAGATAGTTAACAATAACAATGGCGAACGCATTGAAACCTATATCATCAAGGGTGAGCGTGGATCTGGCTGTATTTGCCTGAATGGCGCTGCCGCGCGTAAGTTTATGGTGGGCGATGAGGTGATTATCATCGCCTATGCCTTGATGGATTTTGAAGAGGCCAAGACGTTCAAGCCTACTGTAGTATTCCCCAAGGACAACCACGTGATTTGAATCACGAATAAGGATAAAATCAAGACAAAGCGCATTGGATTGAAAAATTCGATGCGCTTTGTCTTGGCTTATAGGGATGGATTGCAGTCGTATTGACACGATAAACGGGAATGACGGAAGAGAAGACTGCTTATGGTATCCACCTGCGGTCGATCACCTTCACTTGTCCCTTGTCAAGTGTGATGCGGGTATTGATGGGACTGAAAAATTGTCTATAGTCAGACAATGACTCGAAATGCAGTTGCAATTCAGTGCGGATTGTGTCCGGCAGATCGGTCGGGTTGATGCCGCAATCAATGAATGTTAGCTGGTCTGAGAGTGGCAGTGTCACCTGACGTTGCTTTGTATAGACGGAATGGTCGTCCATCGTCACTGCACGATACATGCCGCTTTTCTCCTTGTCTGGCCAAGCACCGCCGTGTATAGTGGTAAGCCAGGCACCTCCTTGTTCCACACCTCCATTGATTTCTATGGTCCCCCTGTCGTTCCTGATGCTTTTGACACGCATAGGCTTGCCCTCATACATGAGCGTGTCGCCCACCTTCAGCCGGCTGACCCAGGCGGAGTCGTACTGGTTTTCGGAATAGACCGTAAAGGTCATCCGTTTATTTTCCCAGTCTATATCGTTGCTTGAGAATTCCACGGCTAAGGTGCTGTCCGTGAATTGCCTGGCACTTGTCTGGCTGTCAATGTCTGTAGCGGAGTTCGGCATTGCTTTCTTGTTGTTGCAGCTGCTCATGGCTATCAGAGCGGCAATGATGAGCATGTTCTTTTTCATACGTACAATTATTGTTTGTTGGGCAAAGTTATACAAATAATTTGTGACGTGACAATACTTGACGGAAAAAGGACAGAATCCGGAAAGATTTATTCCGATTCTGTCCTGTTACGGTTTGCAAATGCGCGTTACAGTGGCGCTTTACTCAATGACAACGAGCGGTGTGTCTTCCATCACGCTTTCGCCTTGCTTGACGCAGATGGCTGTCACCTTTCCGTCTTTCTCAGCCTCGAGGTTGTTGGCCATCTTCATGGCTTCAAGCACCACTACGGTGTCGCCCTTCTTCACCTCGTCGCCCACGTTGACGCAGATTTCTGTAACTACGCCTGGCAGTGGAGCCTTGAGTGCGTTGGCGGTGTTCACGTTGGCGGCGCTTGCCGTGTCACCGGATTCCGAACTTTCTGCTGTCGGAGCTCCCAGTACCACCTTCTTCTTCTCGGGTTCAGCCTCGGGTTCCATCTCGACCTTGTATTCCTGACCGTTCACGGTCACAGAGGCCACGTTGTCCTCGATGTTGCCTATCTCGACCTTGTATTCCTGGCCGTCGATAGTGTATTTGTATTCTTTCATTTCTGTGTTTTTATTTGTTTTGTTGACAGTGTGCGACGCCTGTGCGCCGCATCACACGACACTTCTCTTACGGACGCTTGGTCATCTGCAGCATGCGGGCGTTCCACAGTGTGGTGCGTGGCTTGATGGTGATGATGCCCGGTTCCTTGTCGTGTACGTTGTTGCCTTTAAATTCGTGCAGTGCCATCGCGATGGCGGCCAGCACTGCTCCTTCATTCTTGCTCATGCTCTGAAATCTTTTAAGGGTTGATTACATAGGCATGCAGCCGTGCTTCTTGGCGGGCAGGCTCTGGCGCTTGGTAGCGAGCTGAGCCAGACCGCGGCAGATGCGGAAGCGAGTGTTGCGAGGCTCGATGACGTCGTCGATGTAGCCGTATTGGGCGGCCTGGTATGGGTTGGCGAACATCTCTGTGTATTCCTCCTCCTTTTCGGCGAGGAATTCTTTCGGGTTCTCGTGATTCTTGGCTTCCTTGGCGCAGAGCACTGCCACGGCACCGCTTGCACCCATCACGGCGATTTCAGCCGAAGGCCAAGCGAAGTTCAGGTCGGAACGCAGCTGCTTGCAGCCCATCACGATGTGTGAACCGCCATAGCTCTTGCGCAGTGTGATGGTGATCTTGGGCACTGTGGCCTCGCCGTAGGCATAGAGCAACTTGGCTCCGTGCAGGATGACGGCATTGTACTCCTGGCCTGTACCGGGAAGGAATCCTGGCACGTCAACCAGAGAGACGATTGGAATGTTGAAAGCATCGCAGAAGCGCACGAAGCGGGCGCCCTTGCGGCTGGCATTGGCATCGAGCACACCTGCATAGGCCGAAGGCTGGTTGGCCACGATACCTACAGTCTGTCCGTTGAAGCGGGCAAAGCCGATGATGATGTTCTTGGCGAATTTCTTCTGAACTTCGAAGAACTCGCCGTTGTCGGTGATGGCAGTGATGACCTTGTACATGTCGTATGCCTTGTTGGGATCGTCTGGGATAATTTCGTTGAGCAGGTCGTCCATGCGGTCGATGGGGTCGTTGCACTCCACGCGGGGAGCCTCCTCCGTGTTGTTGGAAGGCAGGAAGCTGAGCAGAGTGCGGATCATCTCCATGGCTTCCTCTTCGGTCTTGGCCGTGAAGCTGGTCACACCACTCTTGGAAGCGTGAACGCTGGCTCCGCCGAGGTGCTCGGCGTCGATGTCTTCGCCGGTCACGGTCTTCACCACCTTAGGTCCGGTGAGGAACATGTAGGAGGTGTTTTCCATCATCATGATGAAGTCCTGGAGGGCTGGAGAGTACACGGCGCCGCCGGCACAAGGACCGAAGATGCCTGCTATCTGCGGGATGACACCCGAGGCAAGAATGTTGCGCTCGAAGATTTCGCCATAGCCGGCGAGGGCGCAGATGCCTTCCTGGATGCGCGCGCCACCCGAGTCGTTGATGCCGATGACAGGAGCGCCCATGGTCATAGCCATGTCCATTACCTTGCAAATCTTCTGTGCCATGGTTTCAGAGAGGGAACCTCCGTTGACGGTGAAGTCCTGTGCGAATACATAAACGAGACGGCCGTCGATAGTGGCAGAACCTGCCACGACACCGTCGCCAGGGAATTGCTTCTTTTCCATGCCGAAGTTGTGGCAGCGGTGGAGCTTGAACATGTCGTACTCCTCGAAGCTGTTTTCGTCTACCAGCATGTCGATGCGCTCACGGGCGGTGTACTTGCCGCGTGCGTGCTGTTTCTCGATGGCTTTCTCGCCACCGCCAAGGCGAGCTTGTTCGCGCTTGGCTACGAGAGCCTTGATCTTTTCTGTCTGTTTGCTCATAATTCGTTTTATGATATAATATATAAAGTGTTTTTTGTTGTTTTCATTTCTTTTTCACCTCTTCCAGTGCCTTCACCCAGTCGGTGTCGAGGGAGAAGGGAGTGTTGTAGTTCTTGTTGTCCACATAGGCGTTGACCAGTTCTCGGTCGAGGTCGTGATAGTAGGGGTGGGCGAGCGAGGCGTCGCGGAACCGCTTGCGCACGGCTGCGAGTCCGCGGTTGGTGTCCTGCTTGCTGAGCTGCTTCACGTAGAGGTTGACAAACTGGTAGAGTGCATAGGCCTGATAGTTGAGTATGGTCACGGTAGTGGCGCTCAGGGTATCGGCCAACTGCATGCTTTTGGCCATCATTCCGTCCAGTGTCTTGGTCTTCATGTAGGTGAGAGCATCCATCTTGAAGGTGGCGAGCTTGCGCTCGTCGATGGTGTTGGTCTTGTCGTTGGCCGTCTGTTCTGCCATGTGGTAGATTTCATTGAACACGTCTTGTGCTCTTGTGCCCAGCGTGAAGGCACATGCGAGTGCCATTGCGGCTATCATTCTTTTCATGTCTGTGGTCTCCTATTAAAATAAATAAGGTGGCTTAAACGTGTCTTTTGAGGAAGATGCTGTGGTCTATGCAGGCCGGCAGTTCCTCTTTATAGTGGGTCACCATGATCATGGTCTTGTTCTTTCTTTGGCAGAAGGTTTCTATCACGTCCTTCACCAAGCGGCGGTTGCGGAGGTCGAGTCCGTGGAGAGGCTCGTCGAGGATGAGCAGTTCTGGGTCCTTGACAAAGGCGCGTGCCAGGAGCACGAGGCGCTGCTGTCCGCTGGAGAGCTTGAGAAAGGTGCGCTCCTCGAGTCCGCCCAGTCCGAACACCTGCATCCAGAACCGGCACTTGTCGTAGTCTTCTTCATGGGGCTTGACATAGAGTCCCACGGAATCCTGCAGTCCGCTTGCCACGATACGTATGGCCGGCATGTCGCGCTGGTAGGCACGGTGCATTTCGGGCGACACGTAGCCTATGTGCTTCTTGATGTCCCAGATGCTTTCTCCCGATCCGCGTTGGTTGCCGAAGAGGGCAATGTCGCAGGCGTAGCTCTGCGGATTGTCGGCACAGACGAGCGAGAGCAGGGTAGACTTGCCGGCTCCGTTCTGTCCGCTCAGTGCCCAGCGTTCACCGTTCATCACGGTCCAGTCGAGTTCCTTGAGGATGGTGCGTTCGCCGTAGCGTATGCTCACCTTGTTCATCTTCACCACTTCCTGGCTGTGATATTCGCGGTTGCTGTAGGGCAGGTCTATGATGGCCTGCTGGAGATTGTCGGCAAGGATATGGGGAGGGATGGGTTGCTGGCCCTCGAGATAATCCTGTCGGATCAGCTTGGGCTGCGCCTTCATGTCTTTCACTTCCACCACGTGTGTGATGAAGTCGGGTATGTCGTCGGTCTTGGAGAGCACGAGGATGATTTGCAGTGCGCGTTCGTGGGCGAGTGTCTTGAGCAGTTCCTTCAGCTGGTCGCGCGTCTCGGCATCAAGACCTATGAAGGGATTGTCCATGATGAGCACGCGTGGCTCGGCAAAGAGCATCTTGGCGAGCTGGAACTTGCGCAGTTCGCCGCTGGAAAGGAGGATAATGTATTTGTCCATGAGGTGCTCCATGTGGAACAGGTCGTAGACGTGTCGCTGCAGTTCCCGGCGTGCTGGTGTGTCTTCGCCGGCCAACTGGTAGGCCTCTTCGAGCACTTTGCCCACCATGGGTGTGCTCTTGTCTATCTCCTGTTGGTTCCACCTTTGCTGCAGATAGTAGGTGGAGTCGTTGTCTCCTCCGTAGCTGTCGCGGAAGGTAATATAGCGTATGTTGTCGGCTACCAGCTCTTTGGTGCTGGGTGCAAAGTCGTATTCTGGGTCGTGCATGAGCAGCGGGTGACGGCCTATGATGATGTCTACCAGCATAGACTTGCCTCCGCCGTTGGGGCCAACGATGGCTATGTGTTCGCCTTCGCAGAGTTCGAAGTTCACGGGCTCAGCCATTCTCCATTGCGGCATGCGTGCCACGCCGTCTTTGATACTTATGATTTTCTGCATTTGTTTCCTTTCTTGTTGGGTGAAGAAGTGCCGTCGGTTGCGGCTGTTCATTTGCTCACCCTGTCTTTGTTCTTGTTGATGAAGTCTTTCCATCCGTGATAATTGGCGGTAGTCTGCGGTCTACCCATCTGGAGAAAGTGGCAGTAGGCTGCGCCGAGGGCATCGGTGGCGTCCATGAACTTGGGCATGTCGTCTTTGGCAATGTGGAGCATGCGCTGCAGCATGCCTGCCACCTGTTCCTTGCTGGCGGTGCCCTGTCCGGTGATGGCCATCTTGATTTTCATCGGCGCATACTCGTGGATGGGCACGCTGTGGTGAATGGCTGCTGCTATGGCCACGCCTTGCGCCCTTCCGAGTTTGAGCATGGACTGTACGTTCTTGCCGAAGAACGGGGCTTCGATGGCCATTTCGTCGGGCAGATACTCGTCGATGACGCCTGTGACGCGCTCGAATATCTTCCCCAGACGGAGGTAGGGGTCGGCAGTCTTGCGCATGTCTATCACGCCCATGGCTATGAGCGAGGCCTTGCCGCCGACCACTCTCAGTGCGCCGTAGCCCATCACGTTGGTGCCCGGGTCTATGCCGAGGATTGTTTTTTCGCTGCTGCTGTTTTGCATGGTCGGCGTTTTTAGCGGTCCATATAGGGGTTGGATCGGAGCTCGTAGCCGATGGTTGTCTGCTGTCCGTGTCCCGGCAGAATGGTGGTGTCGTCGGGCAACTGGGCTATCATGCGCAGACTTTGGATGATGAGAAACGAGTTGCCTCCGGGCAGGTCGGTGCGTCCGATGCTTCCGCGGAAGAGTGTGTCACCGCTGAAAGCCACCTTTTCTTCCTTGCAGTAGTAGAACACTCCGCCTGGTGTGTGGCCTGGTGTGTGGAGCAGGGTGAAGGTGTGCGACCCGAAGCTGATGGTGTCGGTCTCGCGGAGATACTTGCTCACGGGCGGCATCTTGTAGTCGAGTTCCACGCCGGCTATGGCCTGAGCCTGCTGGGGCAGCATGTTGATGAGCTGTTCGTCGTCTGCTTCCACTTCGGGTTTCAGTCCAAAGGCTTCATAGATGGTGTTGTTGCCGAAGTTGTGGTCTATGTGTCCGTGCGTGGCGACGAGGTGCTTGGGCGTGAGCTGGTTGTGGCGTATATAGTCCACGATGGCCCGGCGCTCCTCCTCATAGTAGGCACCGCAGTCCACGATGATACATTCCTTGGTTTCGTCGCTCACCACGTAACAGTTTTCCTGTATCATGTTGCAGACGAATTTCTGTATGTTCAGCATTTTTCTTGTTGTTTTGTCGGTTGTGTGTGGCGCTTTTCCGGTTGCCGGCTATGCACCCAGATAGATGAGATATTTCTCCTTGAACCAGTCTTCTTCAAACCAGTTTGTCAGTTCTGTCTTGTCCACGATGTTCTTGTAGGGTCGCAACTCCTCTTGCAGGTCTCCGCCCTTGAGCGCGATGACGCCGTTGGGCAGTGCGTTCTGCTGTTTCTTCCCGATGTTCTTTTTCATGATTTTCATCAGGTCGGGAAGTGGCATGACGGCGCGGCTGACGATGAAGTCGTATTTGCCTTTCTCGTCTTCGCCTCTGAGGTGCTCGGCGTTTACGTTCTTCAGTCCGATGGCGTTGGCCACTTCCGTAGCCACCTTGATTTTCTTTCCGGTGCCGTCGATGAGCTTGAACTGGCATTCGGGAAACATGATGGCGAGGGGGATGCCCGGGAACCCGCCACCGGTGCCGAAGTCGAGAATCTGCGTGCCCGGACGGAAGTGGATGGCTTTGGCTATGGCCAGTGAGTGGAGAACATGGTGCTCGTAGAGGTTGTCGATGTCCTTGCGCGAGATGACGTTGATTTTCTGGTTCCAGTCGTGGTAGAGGGCATCGAGGGCCTCATACTGCTTGACCTGTTCTTCTGTCAGATGGGGAAAGTATTTCTTGATGAGTTCCATTTGCTTTGTACTATTTCATAAGTTTCTTGATGTCGTCGTAGTCGAACGCCACGCGTATTTGTCCGAAGGCATGTGGCGCAATCTCGTCGGAATTGTAGATGAACACCAACTGGTCCTTGTCGAGTATGAAGTTGTCGGGCACATAGGCTTCCATGTCCATGAAGTAGCATTTTTCTTGCAGGGCCTTGAAACTGCGTACGCCCTCCGTTTTCATCATCTTCTCTATGATAAGCTCCTTGATCTTGGTCTCACCTCCAGGCACGAGTATGTCCTTCAGGGTGAGCACGCGCTTTTGCTGCACGTCGATGTTGCACACCACTGTCTGCAACTGTCCGTGTGCTCCTCCTGCATACTGGTATATTTCGGCGTCGTAGACCATGATGCCCTTGCGACCCTCGCTGACATGGCTCGTCACGTCGTATTCGGCGCAGAGCGAGTGGGAGTCGCGGTCGGCACTGTAGAGAGGGGTGTTGGTCTGTCGGTAATCGCTGATGAAGCGTGTGACGAACGTGTCAACCACAGCTTTCATGTCAGTAGCATTGTCCATGCCGCCGAGAAAGTCTGTGGCAAGCACTCCGCTCTTGAGGAGCGTCTGGTTGATGGATGCCGTGTTGGTGCCTTTGGCAAAAGCAAAGGATATTTTCATGCTGCACACCGGACTGTCTTCCTTGTCGGTCAGAGTGGCGAGCGTGTCAACTTTTATGCTGTCGAAAGTCAGTGAGTCGGCCCCTTTGCCATTGCCCTGTTTGTTGCCTCCGCAGGCACAGGTCATGGCCATGGCTGTGAGAGCCGTAAAGGCGTATGCCAGAAACTTCTTCATAAATGGGTTCTCTTTTATTATTAATAATGTCGTGCAAAGTTACTGCAAACAAAAGTAATGACAAAATAAATGTCGGATAATTTTGTTTTTTTAGATACCCGGATGACCTTTGCCAAACATTCTTGTCCCGAATTGGGTATGCTTAATGGCAGGGTAGCGTATGCTTAACGGCAGGGTAGCGTATGCTTAACGGCACACTAATGGATGAATAAGCCCTTCTTTCCGTTTGTTCCTGCAGGGTTTGGGGGCCGAAGGCGTGCCTTTGGGGGTGTTGAACTTGTTCGAGTGTGTTTTTGTTGTAGCTTTCTCTGCATTTTGTGTCGCCTGTCAGGGGGTCAAGCAAGTTTCCGGCAAGGGTTGTGGAAAACAAACTCGTTCAGCGTGAAATGCCGTCCGGCATCATACAGTGCCTTTGCCGTCCATGTCCGTTCGCCCGTTGACATGGTGGCTGCTGCACGCCCCGAACATTTGTTTTTTTCGGTAAAAGGTCTGTAATTCGGGATTTTTATCTAATTTTGCACCCGATATTACACAAAAGCAAGTATGAACAACAATAAAAACACACTGAAGTGCGCTCTGTTTGACCTCGACGGCGTTGTCTTCGACACCGAATCGCAGTACTCCGTGTTTTGGGGCGGCGTGTTCCGCAAGTATTATCCCGAAACCGAAGGGCTTGAACAGAAAATCAAGGGACAGACACTTGTGCAGATTTACGACGGCTATTTCAAGGATGACAAAGACAAGCAAAATGACATAACCCGTGGTCTCGACGCGTTTGAACAGACCATGGATTTTCCCTTTATTCCCGGCTTTGAATCCTTCGTGGCCGACCTTCGTCGTCATGGCGTGAAGACGGCTGTGGTGACCAGCAGCAACCGGATGAAGATGCAGGCGGTCTATCGCAGGCACGGACAGATGGTCCAGCTCTTTGACACCATCCTCACAGCCGAAGATTTTGAGCGTAGCAAGCCTGATCCTGACTGCTACCTCAAGGGTGCGCAACGCTTTGACATGCAAAAAGATGAGTGCGTAGTGTTTGAAGACAGCTTTAACGGACTCAAGTCGGGGCAGGCAGCCGGCATGTTCGTGGTGGGACTTGCCACAACCAATCCGGCAGATTCCATCCGTCCCTATGCCGATGTGGTGGTCAGCGACTTCCGCGGCATGACCTTCGAGAGTGTGTCTGAAATGATGAAAAAGGTAAACGACTAAAAGAAAAGAAATAGAAATGGCAGGTTATTTAGTGAGCGACACGCGCAAGGTAACGGCGTGCCGACTTATGGAAATGAAACAGAAACACGAGAAAATCTCGATGCTCACATCTTACGACTTCACCACTGCCGGCATTGTGGACAAGGCCGGAGTCGACGCTATTCTCATCGGCGATTCTGCCTCCAACGTGATGGCGGGCAACGCCACTACGGTGCCCATTACCGTGGACGAGATGATTTATCATTGCCGCTCGGTGGTGCGGGCTGTCAACCGCGCCTTTGTGGTGTGCGACATGCCTTTCGGCAGTTACCAGATTTCGCGCGAAGACGCTCTCCGCAACGCCGTGCGCATGATGAAAGAGGGTGGGGCGGATGCCTTGAAACTCGAAGGCGGCGTGGAAATAGCCGATGCTGTGAAGGGACTTGTCGAAGCAGGTATTCCCGTGGTGGGCCATTTGGGACTCACCCCGCAAAGCATTCACAAGTTTGGAGGCTATGGCCTTCGTGCCAAGAGCGAGGCTGAGGCCGACAAGCTCATGGCCGATGCCAAGGCGCTTGAGGCTGCTGGTGTGTGCGCCGTTGTGCTGGAAAAAATTCCTGCAGCGCTTGCCGCCAAGGTGACCGAGAGCATAAGTTGCCCGACCATAGGCATTGGTGCTGGAGGACAATGCGACGGTCAGGTGCTCGTCGTCGACGATATGCTTGGCAAGAACGTAGGCTTCAAGCCCAAGTTCCTTCGCCGCTACGCCGACCTCAACACCATCATGACCGATGCCATCGGGCAGTATGTGGCGGACGTGAAGAGTTCCGACTTCCCCAACGAACAGGAGTCTTACTAAAACTTCAAAGCAACATGTACACGCAGAATACCCCCATACACATGAACCTGTGGCATCGCGGATTTTGGATGCTCGTCCTGTCCAACATGCTGCTCTCCATGTCTGTGTATATGCTCATCCCCATTCTCCCCATGTGGATTATGGGAGATCTCCATCAGTCTCCATTAGCCACAGGTGTGGCAATGGGCATCTATGGTGTCGGCGTATTCCTGTTGGGCGGTTTCTGCTCCTACCTAATCCAACGTTTCCGCCGCAACCGGGTATGCATCTGGTCAGTGGTGGCGATGATGGCATGCACGGCCGTGCTGTGGCTCCTGCGCAACACCGATTTTGTGGCGTGCGAGATGTGGATGGTCTGGGCCGTGAGACTGCTCGTCGGAGCCACTTTCGGCTTGGCCGATATGGTGTTGGCTAGCACGCTTGTCATCGACCAGTGTGAATCGTTCCAGCGCACTGAAGCCAACTATGTGGCCTCGTGGTTCCGCCGTTTTGCCCTGTCTTTCGGTCCCATGCTGAGTCTGGTCGTCTATCGCGCGACCGGCTTCGATAATGTGCTCTTGCTTTCCATGGCAACTGCCTTTATATCAATCGTTTTAATAAGAATGGTGAACTTTCCCTTCAAGGCGCCCGAAGACACGATGAAACTGGTCAGTCTCGACCGTTTTTTTCTGCCGCAGGCATGGCCCATGTTTCTCAATCTGCTGATGGTTTCCGTGCTTTTCGGCATGATTATGTCTGTGGAATGGACCGAGCGGTTCTACGCTATGATGATGGCAGGATTCCTCTTGGCACTCGTTGCCCAGAAGTTTGTGTTTGTCAATGCCGAACTCAAGAGCGAAGCCATTTGCGGCATGTTGAGCCTTGCCGCTTCGCTCATTCTCATGGTGACGCAGGGCACGGCAGCGGTAGACTACCTTTCGCCCGTCTTGGTAGGCTTTGGTGTGGGGATGATCGGCTCCAGATTCCTGCTCTTTTTCATCAAGCTGAGCGATCATTGTCAGCGAGGCACCTCGCAAAGCACCTTCTTCCTGTGTTGGGAACTGGGCATGGCACTGGGACTTTTCGTGGGCTATGCCGTGTTGTGGAGGCAACCTCGCGTGCTGCTTCTTTCCGGATTGGCATTGGTGACGGTGTCGTTGGCGTTCTACCACTTTGTGATACATCAGTGGTATCTAAAACATAAAAACAGATAAAACAACAAGACTTATGAAGAAACTATTCCTTTCAATGGCCATGATGTTGCTGTCTGTAACCCTTTTTGCAAAGGGCTACTACACACGCTATTATGGCGACAAGAAACTTGTGGCCGAGGCTAACAAGTGGATGAAGAGTGGGGTGTGGCGCAACGGATTCACGGCAGCCATGCCCGACAAAACCGTGAATGCAGTGGATTTCTACCTGCAGTACAAAAAGAACCCTGAACAATGGAAGGCCCTGTTTGCCTGGCTGTCCAAGGCAGACTTGCTCAACATTCCCAAGGGCAAGCACCCCATTGAGGGCACATCACTCACGGTGAGCGTGGAGGACAGTGAGAATGGACCGCTGGAAAAGCGCCGCTCGGAGAGTCACTTTCATCACATAGACTTCCAATATTGTGTGAAAGGCGTGGAGCGCTTCGGGCTTATCGACCACTACACCAGCAAGGCCAATGCCAAATACCGCCCTGACGTGATTCATTATGCCTATGATGTGAAGAAAGCCAAGTTCGTGGACAGTGCGCCCGACCGCTTCTTCATCTTCTTCCCTGGCGACTGGCATATCGCCAAGGTGAACAATGACACCAACGATCAAACCATCCGCGTCATTGTCATCAAGGTAGACTATAAAGACTAATACTTGCTTTTTCGCTTAATTTGGCGGAAGTGAAAGACACTTCCACCTATTATTAATACAAGAGCCAAAAAACTTATCCAATTATGGCTGGTGAGTTTCGTCATGAAACTCACCGCCAAAACAACCACACCAAGGCATACTGAAAAGATGCCGGCATGACCAATGTATTTCTTCATGTGCAAATAATTTATTGCGCAAAAGTACTAAAAATGTTTTGTAGTATGAAATAAAAAGCGTACCTTTGCACCCGCATTTTGCAAAATATTAAACATTTAACAATTTAAAGTAGTATGAATCAATACGAAACCGTTTTCATTTTAACTCCCGTTTTGTCTGATGAACAGATGAAGGAAACGGTCGCTAAATTCACAAAGCTTCTCACCGACAACGGTGCAGAAATTCTGAATGAGGAGGCCTGGGGTCTTAAGAAGATGGCTTATGCTATCGAGAAGAAATCAACAGGCTTTTATTGCTTGGTTGAGTTCAAGGCAGAACCATCAGTAATCAACACTCTTGAAGTAGGTTACCGTCGCGATGAGAAGGTAATCCGTTTCATGACTGTGAAGCTTGACAAGTACGCTGCACAGTACGCAGAGAAGAGAAGAAACAAACTTGGTAAAAAAGAGGAGGCTTAAATCATGGCAGCACAAGATTCAGAAATCAGATATTTGACTCCACCATCAGTGGACACAAAGAAGAAAAAGTATTGCCGTTTCAAGAAGAGCGGCATCAAGTACATCGACTATAAGGATCCCGAGTTCCTTAAGAAGTTCTTGAACGAGCAGGGTAAGATTCTTCCCCGCCGCATCACAGGAACCTCTTTGAAGTATCAGCGTCGTGTGGCACAGGCTGTAAAGCGTGCTCGCCAAATCGCTCTTCTTCCTTATGTAACAGACTTGATGAAATAATTCGGAGGACAGCAGAATGGAAATTATACTGAAAGAAGATATTATCGGTCTCGGATATAAGAACGATATTGTGAACGTAAAGGCTGGCTATGGTCGTAACTACCTCATTCCCACAGGTAAGGGCGTTATCGCTTCAGAGTCTGCCAAGAAGGTCCTCGCAGAAAACCTCAAGCAGCAGGCACATAAGCTCGCAGCTCTCAAGGCTGAGGCTGAGAAGAAGGGTGAAGCATTGAAGGATGTAGCTCTCGTAATCTCTGCCAAGGTGAGCGCAACAGGCGTTACCTACGGTTCTGTAACAGCAGCTACCGTTGCAGAGGAACTCAAGGCTAAGGGCTTCGACATCGACCGCAAGATTATCACTATGCACGATATCAAGAAGGTAGGCGACTATGTTGCTACCGTTCACTTCCACAAGGAAGTTGAGGTTGAGGTGCCTGTGAAGGTCGTAGCTGAAAATGCTCCCGCAGAGGAAGTGGCTGAAGCTCCCGTTGAGGCTCCGGCAGAGGCTCCAAAGGCTGAAGAGGAAGCTCCAGCAGCAGAATAATCAGCTACTGTAAAGCAAATCAAATATAAATCCCGACAGTTCCATAAGGAATTGAGCGGGATTTTTTGTGTTTTCTTGGGTGAGTGCGAAATAATTCGTATCTTTGTAATCCCATTTGTAAATGGGAACAAAGAGATAATGGCAAACTAATTTAAAAACAAGAAATAAAAATGAAAGCATTCGTTTTCCCCGGTCAGGGAGCCCAGTTCGTAGGTATGGGCAAAGACCTTTATGAAAATAACCCAAAGGCGAAGGAACTTTTCGACAAGGCAGACGAGATTCTTGGCTATAAGATTACAGATATCATGTTTAACGGTACTGATGAGGAACTCAAGCAGACCAAGGTGACACAGCCTGCCGTATTCCTGCACAGCGTCATCAGTGCAATCTGTCTGGGCGACGAGTTCAACCCTGCTATGGTGGCTGGACATTCACTCGGTGAGTTCTCTGCCTTGGTGGCAGCCGGAGCACTGAGCTTTGAAGATGGTCTTCGCCTTGTTTATGCCCGTGCTATGGCCATGCAGAAGGCTTGTGAGTCTACTCCAGGTATCATGGCTGCCATTATCGGTCTTCCTGATGAGAAGATTGAAGAGGTTTGCGCAGAGGTGAGCAAGACGGCCGGCGTGGTTGTTGCCGCCAACTACAATTGTCCAGGACAGCTCGTTATCTCTGGCTCCATGGACGGCATCAACGCTGCTTGTGAACAACTCAAGGCCGCCGGTGCCAAGCGTGCCCTCCCTCTGAAGGTGGGCGGTGCTTTCCACTCTCCCCTCATGCAACCTGCCAAGGATGAGCTTCAGGCAGCTATCGAGAAGACCACATTCAGTGCACCCAAGTGCCCTGTATATCAGAATGTAGACGCCCAACCTCATACGAATCCAGAGGAAATCAAGACAAACCTCATTGCTCAGCTCACCAGCAGCGTGCGTTGGACACAGACCGTGCAGAACATGATTGCTGCCGGTGCCGACGACTTTACAGAGTGTGGACCGGGCAAGGCTCTCCAGGGCATGATCGGCCGCATCGACAAGAACGTTGCCGCCCACGGCATTGCATAAACAAG
Organism: uncultured Prevotella sp.; assembly: GCA_934191235.1. Classification (GTDB taxonomy): domain Bacteria; phylum Bacteroidota; class Bacteroidia; order Bacteroidales; family Bacteroidaceae; genus Prevotella. Next base: position 89,979 of record CAKPUA010000006.1, read on the forward strand.
ATCCCGACAGGGAAATTGCATAATCATTCTGAATGAACGAAAAGATAATTATCTATCAAATCTTTACACGCCTTTTCGGCAACCGCAACCAGACTTGCAAGGAGTGGGGGGCGCTTGCCGAAAACGGTTGTGGAAAGATGAACGATATTGACGAGAGAGTGCTCAAGCAAATACATGGCTTGGGCATTACTCATATTTGGTATACAGGTGTAATTCGCCATGCCACCCAAACAGATTACTCCCGGCATGGTATCCCAAAACAGCATCCTGCCGTGGTGAAAGGCAAGGCTGGATCTCCTTACGCCATTACGGACTATTATGACATTGACCCCGACTTGGCGGTAGACGTTGACCGGCGCATGGCAGAATTCGATGCCTTGCTTGAACGAACGCACCAGGAGGGCATGAAAGTGGTTATTGACTTTGTGCCCAACCACGTGGCACGCCAATACCAATCCGTGGCAAAGCCTGTCGGAGTGCACGATTTGGGTGAAGATGACGACCCGAATATGGCCTTTTCGGTGCAGAATAATTTCTATTATTGTCCGGGCCAGCCTTTTTCTCCACAGTTCGACCTTCAGCAAGGAGCTGTAGGGCCTTACTATGAGATGCCTGCCAAAGCTACGGGCAATGACCGCTTCGATCCTTCTCCTTGTGTGAATGACTGGTATGAAACGGTGAAACTCAATTATGGCATAGACTATTGTGATGCCAGCGGACGAAGTTGCCATTTCAACCCAGTGCCCGACACGTGGAAAAAAATGACCGACATTCTGCTCTTCTGGGCAGCCCGTGGCGTAGACGCATTCCGTTGCGACATGGCCGAAATGGTGCCCACGGCCTTTTGGTCATATGCCACTAATATTGTCCGTGAACGTTATCCGCACATAATTTTTATCGGTGAGGTTTATGATCCGGGGCAGTATAGAAACTATATAGCCGCGGGGTTTGACTATCTCTACGACAAAGTGGGTATGTATGACTGCATACGCGACGTCATAACCGGACGTCGGTCGGCTTCTTCCATCACCTACCAATGGCAGTCAACGGACGATATCCACGACCACATGCTCTTCTTCCTTGAGAATCATGATGAGCAGCGGCTGGCCTCCGACTTCTTCTGCGGTGACGCCCTCAAGGGGGTTCCCGGACTGGTGGTGAGTGCGTTGATGCGTTCCAATCCGTTCATGCTCTATGCCGGACAGGAATATGGCGAACGGGGCATGGACAAGGAGGGATTCAGCGGACGTGACGGCCGTACTACAATCTTTGACTATTGGATGGTAGACACCATTCGGCGCGGATATTATGACCATGCTTCCCTTACGAAGGAGGAGCGGTTGCTGGGACTGATTTACATGAGAGTTCTTCGGCTTTCCAACCGCGAGAAAGCCCTGCGTGAGGGTACTTTCTTCGATTTGATGTATGCCAACTCGGGCGTATGGAACTTCAATCCCCACAAGCAATATGCCTTTCTGCGTTGCAAGGATGACGAGGCGATACTTGTCACGGCAAATTTTTCGCCCGAGCCAGTCAACTGCGGTGTGAACATTCCCGGCCATGCTTTCGATTTCTTCAAGATGGCAGAAGGTGAAGTAGACGTGGTGGACTTGCTTACGGGTGAAACCCGCTCTGTTGAACTCAAACGTGATGGCGCCTTCCCGGCCTATATGATGCCATGGGGAGCTGCCGCCTATAAATTCAAGATAAAGATGGAAGAAAAAGGCTATGCACTCAATGTGCACAATAAGGAAGAGTTCCCGCCAGCCCACACTGCCGAGCATCTGCTCAATCAGGTAATGGTGCGCATGTTCGGCTGTGAGCGGTCTGACAATGCACACATCGAGCGTAAGAAGAGCAAAATCAGCTATATTCTCGACCATAAGCCCTCGAAGAAGGAAGAAAAGGAAATTGAGGACAAGATGAATGAGCTTATTGCTGAAGACTTGCCCGTGACGTTCGAGTTTGTCGACCGCAACCATATTCCAGAGGGAGTCAAGCTGGATCGCTTGCCCGACGATGCGTCTGAAACGTTACGCCTGGTGCGTATAGGTGATTTCGACGTGTGTCCCTGTATTGGCAAGCATGTGCGATCCACTTCTCAAATAGGCAAATTCGTGCTCCTTGGTACCAATTGGGACGAAATGAAGCACTCGTTCCGAATTCGCTTCAAGGTGGTGCAATAGAACGATATCATTGGCGAGCTGCGGACAGATGGTTTGTCTGTTCCGTGACTCGCCTTTTTGTTTGTTGATTTAAGTAATAATTGAAAATGAATACACAGCAAATCCTGCCCCCTTCTTCGGAAGACCTGAAGAAAGTCGGTGAACTTTTTTCTTTTCTAGACAAGTCTCCCGTAAATTTCTTGGCCGTGAAAAATATGGCAGCTATCCTTGAACAACATGGCTTTCGGCGCCTCAGCCCTGAGGAGCCAATCGGCAATGTCCATGCGGGCGACCGGTTCTTTGTGACCAAGAACGATTCTTCTATTTATGCTTTCCTAATCGGAAGAAAACCACTCGCAGACAGTGGATTTCATATGATTTGTGCCCATTGTGACTCGCCGACGTTTCGTATCAAGCCCCAGGCTGAGATGCTTTGCGAGGGTGGGTTGGTGAAACTCAATACGGAAGTCTATGGCGGTCCCATCCTGTCCACATGGTTTGACCGTCCGCTCACCATCGCCGGCAGGGTTATAGTCCGTGGTGAAGATGCCATGCATCCGCAGACTTTTCTTGTTCACGTGCAGCGTCCGTTGCTTCAAATCAGCAATCTTGCCATCCATTTCAACCGCCAGGTGAATGACGGTGTGCGGTTGAGTCGCCAGAAAGACGTGCTGCCGATTCTTGGATATGTCACGAATGAACTGGAACGGGAAAACCTGCTGATGAATGTAATTTTGGAGGAACTGAACAAACAACAGTCTGTGAAACGGGAAGATGTGCTCGACTTTGACCTTTATCTGGCTGATGCCACACCTGCCTGCACGTTTGGCGTGCACAACGAGTTTATTTCTTCCGGCAGGTTAGACGACTTGTCGATGTGCTATGCAGGTCTTGAAGCTTTGCTTGCGTCACCCATTTCCGATACCACGCAAGTGCTTGCCATCTTTGACAATGAGGAGACTGGTTCGCAGACCAAGCAGGGAGCCGGCAGTCCGTTCCTGTCGTATATGCTCAAGCGTATAGCCCTATCGCAGAGTGGAACGGAGGAGGCGTATTATCAGGCTGTGGAGCGCGCTTTCATGGTGTCGGCAGACAATGCCCATGCATGGCATCCCAACTATCCGGAGAAGTATGACCTCACTAATCATCCCATGCTCGGAGGAGGTCCTGTCATCAAGTTCAACGCAGCCCAGAAGTATGCCAGCGATGCAGTGTCGGCAGCTGTATTTGCCCAGATATGTGCCCAAGCAGGAGTGCCCTGCCAGCGATTTGTCAATCATAGCGACGTGGTAGGCGGCAGCACACTCGGCAACATTCTTGCCTCGTCCATTCCCCTGAAGGGAGTAGACATGGGGGCAGCCATCCTTGCCATGCACAGTTGTCGCGAGACCGGCAGCGTGATGGATCATGTTTACACGGTGAAGGCTTTCACCGAATTCTATAAGATGTAAACCATAGACGACATGCCAAGCGGTCAGGCAGATGCAGACGACTACTGTTCTTCCTGACCGCTTGTTCTTGTGTTCTGTTCTTCCACTGTTTTTCAGTTGCTTTTTCTCTTTGTCTTTAGCCTACTCGTATATGGTTGCCACGATGCGTCTGCTTCCGCCGTAGTTGCGGAATTCGCAGAGATAGATGCCTTGCCAGGTGCCGAGGTTGAGTCGGTGGTCGGTGATGGGGATTGTGAGGCTCACCCCAAAAAGCGAGCATTTGGCATGGGCGGGCATATCGTCGGATCCTTCCAGTGTATGGTCATAATAAGCCTCATTCTCTTTCACGAGGTGGTTCATAATCCGTTCCATGTCGCTGCGCACGTCGGGATCGGCATTCTCGTTGATGGTCAGGGCACACGAAGTGTGCTGGACGAAGAGATTGAGCAGTCCTGTTGAGGGCAGTGACGGCAGTTGGGCAAGTATTTCACGGGTCACGAGGTGGCATCCGCGGTGTTTGGCTGATAGGGTGAAAGTGGTTTGTTGTATCATGATTCTATGTTGTTGTTATTCCTCTTCCGGCACGACGTGCACAGTGCTGAAGGAGTTGTTGCCTTCCTGTCTTACTTGTATCTGCACCGGTATGCGTTCCTGCAGTTCCTCCACATGGCTGATGATGCCCACATGGCGGCCCGATTGAGCGCGAAGTGATTGCAGGGTGTTGATGGCGTGTTGCAGCGGTTCGCCGCTGAGGGTGCCGAATCCTTCATCAATGAAGAGCGTGTCTACCGACAGTCGGCTGCCCATGTCGCTCAAGGCAAGAGCCAGTGAGAGCGAAACGAGGAAACTCTCGCCACCCGATATGGTGGTGGCAGCACGCCGCACGAAACCTTGGTAGGCATCTTCCAGTGAGATGACAAAGGTGCCAGGCTCCACGTGCAACGTATAACGGTCGGTGAGGGTCTTCATGTAGGAATTGGCACTGCGGATGAGGCTGGCCAGCACATAGCTTTGGGCAATCTTTCGGAAACTGGTGCCTTTGGCGTCGCCGAGCAGTTGGTTTAGCCGGTCCCATTCCGTATATTCTTCTTTCCTCTTTTTCGTTTCTTCCATGAGCGTTCCCAGCTGGAGCTTTTTCTCGCGGTCGGCTTTCAGTTCCTGTGCCACTGCACCTTTGCGTTCTCCTATTTCATTCAGACGGGTTTCCTGTTCTGAAATCTTGGCGGCGAGTCCTTCTTGTGTGTCGCCGGATGTCAGTACAGGCTGCTTTTCCAAGTGCGCTTTCTGCTGGTTGAGTATGCTCTCCAACAGAGCCTTTTGTCTTACCGCTTGGCTTCGCTGCAGGTCGAGCTCTTGCTTCCTGCTGTCTATCTCTGCTGAAGTTAGAGTGTCGAGTGTCGCCAGCTTGTCGGATGTGAGTTCCTGATGCTGTTCCAAGAATTGGGTGAGCCATGCCCTGTTGTCTTCTCTGGATTTAACAGCCGCTTGAAACTGGCTTTGCAAGGCGCTGAGCGATGTGCTCAACCGGTTCACCCTAGCCGTCAGGTCTGCTATGCGCTGAGGCGTGGCGGCAACCGTGGCAGCCCATTGTGGCATGTATTCGTCGATGCTCTTGATGGAGTCGTTCACGCTTTGGCAGAAGTAAGTCTGCCGTTCTATCTGCTGTTCCAGTTCTTGCTCGGCTTTCTTCCTGCCCTCATACGCCTTGCTCTCTTCTTCCATTTGGTGGGCGAAGGCGAGGGGAGATGTCTTCCATTTGTCGCCCCAGACGCTTGTGTCGAGCCATGCGGCAAGTGTGTGTTCCGCCTGTACTGATTCCTGCTGACGGTCTTGCTGTTGCCTTTTGAGTTCAGACACCTTGAGCTTTGATTTCTCCATGTCTTGTTGGGCTTGTTGGGCTTGCAGGTTGAGCTTGCCAACCAGAGAGCTTTGCTTTTTCCATTTCTCCTGTAACAGCTTGACACGTTGTTCTTCTTGCTCGCCAGTCTTGATGCTTTGTTCAAGCTCCTCTATCAAGCGGTTGGTTGTCTTTCCCGTCTCTTGCAATGCGGCAGGCGTTGTTTCGTCAATAATGGCTATTTGGCATTGTGCACAACTTTCCCGTGCCATGCGTTCCGCCTGTTCCACCGATTTGTCTTTGTCGTAGGATGTTTTCATCTGAGTGGCCAGTGCATGTTGGGCCTTGACCTCAGCCTCCAGTTTGTTGCATTGGCTTTCCATTTCGCCATAGGCTTTTTCTGCCCGGTTATAGGTGCCTTCCGATTGCTTGAAAAGCATGTCCAGTTCCTCCTCGTGTGGCCATTCCCTGGTGATGGGTTGGTGGCACACGGGACACACGTCGCCCATTTTCAGCATCCGTCGCATGCTTTTGGCCCATTTGTCGACCGAGTTGCGTTGTGCTTCGAGCATGTCCTTGCACGCCTTGCGCCGGGTGTCAGCCTCGAGCAGTAGCGGTTGCAGGCTTTTCCTTTCTGTCTCCTTTTGATCGATGAGTCTCTCTTTCAAGTCAATCTGTCGCTTGGCTTCGGCCCTGAGTGAACGTATCCTTTCAAGCGTAGCCAAATGTTCCAGGGCTCTTGCTATGTGGGTTCGCTTTTCCAATGCCTCGTCGCGTCGGGTTCGCAGAGCCGGAAGATGGAGGTCTTGCAGGGCTTTCTCTGCCTGATTCTGCTGCGACTGCAGTTCAGTCAGCACCGATTGGGCTTGACGGGCCTGTTCTGTCGCCTTTTCCAGTTGTGGCACAAACGCTTGTGCCAGTGTCTGTTGTTCCGTTTCTGCTTCACGTTGCAGTTGTCGAATCTTTTCTCTGCAAGCGTTCATCAGCGTCAGCTGCCCGACAATGGCTTGTGCCTTGTCGTAGGCTGAAGACTTGGGTGCCATATTCTCCAGGAGCGCTTCTGTCTTTTCTTTCTCCTTGTTCAGCCGCTCTTTCTCCTTTTCTTCATAGCATAGGGCGCCCCGCAGTCTGTCATATTCTTCCTTTTGCTGCGAGCGTTCCTGCTGGAGTTTGTCTATGATCTTCACGGCATCGCCGAGCAGATGCAGCCTGTGGCGTGCGTCAATGGTCTGTGTCCATTGTTTCAGCAGGAGTTCCTGTTGCCGGAAGTCTTCGCTTTGAACAGCACTTAATGACTTTTCGTAAGCCTGTTGTGTGGCTGCCACACGCTTCGAGAGTTGCTCCTCTTCAGTGAGCCATAGCAGTGAGTTTTTGCAGTTGTCGGCCTGTTGCTTCACTTCTGCCTGTTGCTTGTCGAGTGCCGCCAGTTCGGCTTGTTTTTCCGCAATGCTCTCCTCGCTGAGTGTCTGTGTGCCGTCCACCTGCCTTTGCGCCTCCTCATAGCGGAGCTTCTTGTCCGAGGTGATGGCATATATCTTGGCCCCAATCCTGGAGTATATGTCCACACCCGTTATCTTCTCCAGTATTTGTGCCTTTTCTGCGTCATGACTGTTGAGAAAGCGGGTGAACTCTCCTTGTGCCAGGAGGGTGGTTCGGCAGAACTGCTGGAAGTCGAGTCCTATGGCCAATGCCATTTCTTCCTTGATTTCCTTGTCTTTGGTGAGTGTGTGGGCCGAGTCGAGATTGACCAGTGTCCACACTTTCGACTGCAAGTTGCCGGTAGGCTTTTTTCTGGCACGGGCCACGCTCCATGTGGCTTCATAGTGGGTTCCGTTGCTGCCGGTGAACGTCAGCGATACGAAAGCCTCGCCTGTGTTGCGGCGCATCAACTGTCGGGGGTCACTGGCCTTCACGTCCTTGTCCACATCGGTGGTTCCTCCTTCCATGTTGTTGTTGTCCATCCGCGGGGTGTCGCCATAGAGTGCCAGACAGATGGCGTCGAGTATGGTGGACTTGCCGGCACCGGTTTTTCCGGTGATGAGAAACACTTCACTTTCGGCAAGAGGATGCACCTCGAAGTCGATGACTGCATCTTGTATGGAAGCAATGTTGTGTATGGTAAGTTTCTGTATTTTCATGCTTTGTGCTTCTTGTGTTTGATTAAAGGTTTTGGCTGTCCTGTTGTGTCAAGGCGAGTGCCTGGTTGAAGAGTTCTTGCATGTTGTTATCAAATTCCACGCCTTTGTCTTCTGCATACCTACGGGCTATGTCAATGGGTTTTTCCTCCTGGAATTCTTCCACAGTGAGCACCTTCTCGTCCGCAGCATGGCGGTCTTTTCGCCGTGCATTGACCACGCAAAAACGGCACCGCTTGCCTGTGGTGGCAGCCTGTGCATCCATTGTGGCGTTGGAGGGGAGAAAGGTGTCGGTCTCCACATTGAGTCTGATGTAGGCCGGTATGTCGTCGGGAAAATCCTTGAGCAGCTGGAGTGCCTTTTCCCACGAGTCGAAACCTTTGGAGGGAAGGGTCACCAGTGGGTGCGGATTGTCTATGGCGATGGTTTTCACCCTTGGCTTGTCACCGTGCCTGTCTATTTCCACCAGGCTCACGGAGTGTTCGTAGGCTTCGTCGAAGCCCACGGCTATGGGTGTGCCGGAGTAGCGCACGTTGTGCCGTCCGGTGTGGATGAACTGTGCGTGGTGTATGTGGCCGAGAGCCAGATAGTCGTAGCCCGTGCCTAGGTCTTCAATGTTGAGTGTGTCGATGCCGCCGACAGAAAGGTCGGTGGCGTCCTGATGGCCAGTGAAGTCGCATCCTCTCACGGTGGTGTGCGCCATCATCACCACAGGCAGATGGGTGGCGTTGTGGTCTGTGGCTCGGTCGATAAGTCGCTGGAAAATGTCTTCTGGCAGGTTGCGCTCATGGCAGTAGGGCAGGGCAATTACCTTCCCCTTGCCGGGAATGTCGATGATATGGGTTTCGGGATGGTCGCGGTCCAAACATCCTATGGCATACACGCCGAGAGTTTGCCACGGCTTGCGGAACACTTCATGGCGCGAGCCGCTGTCGTGGTTGCCGGCAGTGGCGATGATGACCATGCCGGGATGGGCGGTGTGGAGCCGCATGATGGCTTCGGAAAACAGGGTTTGTGTGGAAGCCGAGGGCTGAGCGGTGTGGTATACGTCGCCTGAGAGGAGAAACACGTCGGGCTTTTCCCTGCCTACTATGTCCACCATTTGGTCTATCATGGATTGTTGTTCCTCGGTGCGGTCGTAGTTGTAGAGCGTGTGCCCCAGGTGCCAGTCGCTTGTGTGCAGAATTTTCATCATAAGTTTAAGGGCGTTGTTTGATAGTTACAAAGTTAGCTAAATCTTGGCAATGTGGAAAAGAAATGCCTGCTTTTGTTGTCGCTTTTCTCCGATTTGTTACCGTTTGTCGTGAAGTTTTCCTAATTTTGCAAAAGAACAGAAAGAACAGGCATGAATAGAATAGAAGAAGAGAAACGTACTGTGGAGGCGATGATTCGACTGTATTGCCGCTGCAAGGAGGGACATGACGAACTGTGTGCTTCTTGTGCGGAGCTGCTCGATTACGCCAGGCAAAGATTGGATCGTTGCCGTTTTGGCGAACGAAAACCCACTTGCCGCCGGTGCCCCATACACTGCTATCGGCGCGACATGAAGCAGCGCATGACGGAAGTGATGCGCTGGGCGGGGTCTCGCATGCTTTTTGTCCATCCGTTGATGGCCTTGCGCCACCTGTTGCGCGAATTGTTTTGAGCCTATGGACAAGATGAAACCGGAGCAGCGGCACCGCTGCATGGCCGCTATCAAGGGCAAAAACACCAAGCCCGAGATGCTGGTGAGGAGATATCTCTTTGCCCGGGGATTCCGTTACCGGCTCAATCATCCCCGCTTGCCGGGCAAGCCCGACCTGGTGTTGCGCAAGTATCGCACGGTCATCTTTGTCAACGGATGCTTCTGGCACGGACATGAGGGATGCCGCTACTACGTGCTGCCCAAGACGAACACCGGCTTTTGGCAAGCCAAGATTGAACGCAACCGGGAGCGCGACCGTACGGAGAAACGGCGGTTGGCGGAGATGGGATGGCACTGCATCACGGTGTGGGAGTGCCAACTGAAGTCCAAGGTGAGGCAGCAGACGCTCGAGTCGCTTGCCTTCACGCTCAACCGGATTTATCTTTCCGACCACACGTCGCGTCCCTACACGCTTGAGGAAGACGAACGGCAGATGGCTGCCGAACCCGATGCCGACTTATAGCAACGGGAGCAGTTCCTGTTCGTATTGCGTGGCGTTCTTGAAGAGAATGGCTTTCATGCCTACGGCGCGTGCCCCGAGCACGTTGGGCATCTTGTCGTCGGCAAACACACACTCGTCCGCTTTCAACTGGAAGCGGTGGAGCAGGCAATGGTAGATTTCGGCGGAAGGCTTGATGAGGTGCACCTCTGACGACACCACGTAGCCGTCGAGCATTTGCAGGATGTCGAACTTCCTGATGACGTCGTGCACCACGCTGCACCAGTTGGAGAGCCCGTAGAGCTTATAGCCCTGCTTCCGGTAGCGGGTGAGCAGGCTGCGCATGCCGGGCACTTCTCCGATGACGAAGTTCAGATAGTTGTCATAGAAAAGCTGAAGTTCGTGTTTCCACTGGGGATAGGTGTGCTGTGCTTGGCGGATGATTTCCGCAAAAGGTATGTCTTCCTTGTCGCATTGGTCGATGAATTCGGGTGCGAGGATGACTTGCTTGAAGGCCTTCAGTTCTGCCTCGTCGGTGAAGAAGGTGTCTACAATCCTGTCGAAACTATAGTCGACGAGCACCTTGCCGAAATCGAATACTAGGTTCTTGATCATGTGTGTCTAATTTTGCTTGATTTGAAAAATGCGGTGCAAAGTTAGTCAGAAATAATCAGATGCACGATAATCCCGTCCTTTTTTATTCTTCTGAAGCGTGTTGATTTCTGTTGGGAGAGAGGTGTAAGTTCAGTTGCCAACGGGCAGTTCACACCAGAAGTTCGACCCGTGGCCGAGTTCACTCTCTACGCCAATCTGTCCGCCGAGTTTGAGCACTATTTCCTTGCTGATTTGCAGTCCGAGACCAGTGCCCTGCTGGAAGGCATTGAGCTTGACAAAGCGTTCGAATACCTTCTGCTTTTTCTCTTTGCTGATGCCGATGCCCGTGTCTTCGCAGAAGAAGCGGATGCGGCCAGTGGTGGTGAGCAGGTAGCCCAGGCGGATGTATCCGCTGTCGGTGAACTTGGCTGCGTTGGTGGCGAAATTGATGAGCACCTGTCGCAGTCGGTTGGGGTCGGTGGTGAAGTGGAATTCCGTTTCGGGGCATGCCACCCACAGTTTAACGCCGGGCTTTACCCTCATTTCCACTGACGATGCCACCGACTTGCACATGCTCGTGGCTTCGGTGTCTTTCATCTTGAATTCGAGCGTGCCTGCCTCAAGCTTGGCGAGGTCGAGAATGTCGGAGATGAGTTGCAGCAGCAGGTTGTTGTTGTTGTCTATGATGGTCATCACTTCGTCGCGTTCTTCGGGTGGAATGTCGCCCGAGCAGAGCAGTTGCGAGAAACCCACGATGGCGTTGAGCGGCGTGCGTATCTCATGGCTCATGTTGGCGAGGAATGCCGACTTGAGGTGGTCTGCCTTTTCGGCGTCGTTCTTGGCCTTGATGAGCGATTGTTCCAGGTCCACCTGCGAGTTGATGCGCTGGCTGATGGTGCTGGTTTCCACGATGCCGTTTTGTGGCTCATAGTGCGTCACGACGGAGTAAATCTGCAGGTAGTCCCATTGGTCCGAATGGTAGCTTTTCTTCACTCTCACCCGGCCGTTGTAGGTGGCGGTGGGGTCTTCCTTGGCCTGGCGGCGGAAGCGCATCAGGTCCATCAGGTCGTCGGGATGCATGCGGTTGATGGTCTCGGGGTAGGTGTGGGAACTGTCGTCGTTGGGCACGTTGAAGTTGCGGAACCACTGTCGGGTGCCGTAGCCCACACCGTCTACGGCGTTGACGCGGGCAAAGCCCAGCCGGGCAAAGTCGGCACATACGGAGATGAATCCGTCGAGCTCTTTCACGCGGTTGGCGATGTTGGTTTCGCTGGTGCGGTCCACGTAGGCGGCGAGATAGGCCTTGATGTTTCCCTTGTTGTCATAGAGCTTTCGGTAGCGTGCCATGACGTAGAGCATGCGCTTGGAGTCAAGGGTGCTTTGCGTGGGGCGGTAGCCGTAGCCATATTCGAAAGCCGCATCGTAGAGGTCGCGCTTGCGTATGTTTTCAAGGTCTTCGCTTGTGAGAATCATGCTCCGGAACAGGTTGAAGTCGCTCACGTCGTCTATGGAACTGAGTCCGAAGGTGTTGAGCGTGCGCTCGTTGGCGTAGGTGAGTCTGCCGTCGGGTGCGTAGAGGGCGAGGCCCACGGGTATCTTGCCCAGCACATCGCGCAGATAGTCTTTCTCGTCGCGTATCTTGCGGTTAGACGTCTGGAGCTTGCTCCAGGTCATGATGAGGTTGGCAATGTCCTTGAGCAGCCGCTCGTCGTCTGTCGTCCACAGGGTGGGGCGTGTCATGATGTCGATGCAGAGGAATCCTGTCTGCGGGGCGGAGTTGGGAATGGGCACGGCAATGTGCGACCTGATGCCCAGTTTCCTGAGCAGCCGCTTTTGTTCCTCGGCCTCGGCAGGCAGCTCTTCCGTGTCGTTGATGATGATGCTCTTGCCGAGTTCCAGCCGTTCGTAGCGCCACAACGTTTTTTTGAAAGTGCCGCCCATGCAGTCCATCACGTCGTCAATGCCCAGGGCGTTGACTTCGAAGATGCACTCTTGAAGGTCTGGATGTTCGGCCATGGTCTGCATGACGGCCACGCGGCCGGCATGGTAATAGTGGAGCACGTCGGTGAGCACGTCGTGGAACACTTCCTGTATGTTGTCTGTCTGCGTGATCTTTTCCAGTGCCTTAGACATGGCATTCCGGTAAATCTGCAGGGTTTCTAACTTGGAAGACATGAGTTGATTGGTTTTGTTTTAGTGTAAAAGTTATAGTAGCCTGACAATGTTCAGGCGAGTCTTGCATTTTCATTGGATGGCATTTCCCCAGTCAAGACGACTTTCGTCAATCATAATCAGTGCAAAATTAGTTGTTTATTTTCAAAAAAACAACTTTTTGTGCCGCTAATTTTTCATCGCATTGTTTCTTGCATTGGGTGTGAAGGGTGGGGTGGTTTATGGTTAGTGGCAGACTAATGCTTCGTTAGTGGCAGACTAATGTTTCGTTAGTGGCAGTTTAAAAACCTTTCCACCGCAGTGAAAAAATTGGTGATCGCGGTGGAAAGGTTTGTCGGAGTGTGTGTCCGTTTGGAGAAAAAGGGTAGAGATCAGAAGCGAAAGTCGAGTTCCACGTCTGCCATGTTGTAGTTGTGGTTGCCGGGCAGACTACGGTCGTTCACCCGGGCATATTCGGCATTGACCTGTATGTTCTTGCAGAACTTGTAGTTCATGCCCACTTCGTATTGTGTGCGGGCCTTGTCCCACGACGCGGTGTTGCGGTAGAGGTCGTAGCGGGCCTTGGCATAGAGCTTGTTTTTCATCACAGGCGCTATCATGAGCGCATACACGCCGTCTGCCTTGGACCCTGTCTTGGCGAGGGCTGTAGACCCCACACCTGTGAAGGTGTCGCCGGTGCTGTGGATGTATTCCGAGCGAATGGTCCAGTCGTTGGCCTTGTATTCGGCACTCAGGGCGTAGCGTATGCGGTCGACGGATGCTGTGCGGTTCACCTTTTCACCGTTGTCCAGGGTTTCCGTATACTTGTGGGCAAACGAGCCTACCCATCCGAAGGCTCCGATGCGGAGACCTTCGACGGGCATCACCCAGGCACCGCCAATGATGTCCTTGCGCTGGTCTTCGTCCTTGGTGTTGATGCCTTGTCCGTTGAACACGCCCACCTGATAGTGCAGCAGTGCGCGGCCCGAGCGGGTCTTCAGCACATCGCCCTGCACCTGCACGCCAATGTCGCGTCCGTTGCTGGCCTGTTCACCGCAGCGGTCGTTGAATCCTGCCAGCTTGGTGACGTTCTGCGAGTAGCTCATGAAGCCTTGGTCAATGGGGTGCATGGGGTTCTCGAAGGTGAACGGTCGCTTGAACTGTCCGGCCTTGACCATGAAGCACTTGTACTTCTGCCACTCGGCAAAGGCGTCTACCAGTCGGGGCGACGAGCCGAGCGACGACGTGTTGCCGTTGACCTGCAGTTGTGCTTTCCAGTAGAAGTCGCCCATGATGCGTCCGTCGAGCGCCAGGCGGGCCATGCGGAGGTTGAACGAGTTGGCCTCGCTGCCTTCCCTTCCGTCATACTGGTATTGTGTCATCACGTAGCCCGACAGTTTGATGGTCTTGTACCAAGGCTCTGCCTTTTGTTCCTGTGCTCCTGCTGCCAGGGTAGAGGCGAGCAGCAATGCGGTGAGTGTAGATTTCATCTGTTTTGTTTCGGTTTGGTTTTTTACTTCGGGCAAAAGTACAAATAAAATTCGAGAAACCTACAGGATTGTCTGTGATATTTCCTCCTATCCGAACGTGAGCTGCTCTGTGGCGTGCGGCTTGAGCCTTCTGTAGTGGCTTGGGTCGTCGCTCCGGTCTTTCAGGGCGGTTCCTGTCTTTCCCATGTCGTAGGCTGCCTCAATGAGCCAAGCCATCTTGAAGGCTGCCCGGTCGTAGTTGAGGCCCTCGGGCCGAATGTTGCTGATGCAGTTGCGCTCGCTCTCCAGCCGCCCTGCAAAGGGCTTGTAGGTGATGTAGACGCCCAGGCTGTCGGGCGAGGAGAGACCGGGACGCTCGCCGATGAGAATGGCCACCAGGCCGCAGTGGAGACACTCGGCAATGTCGTCGCCCAGTGCCACCCGGCTTTCATGGGCCATGACCACCGGACCCACGGAGAGTCCCAGTTCGTCCATATAGGGCATGAAACGGGAGATGAGCGGCACGGCCTGCTTGTTGACAGCCTTCGACGACAGGCCGTCGCCGATGACCAGCAGCACGTCGGCCCCCTTGTAGTTCATGTCCGTCAGCCGCTTCCGGCTCTCGTCGTTGAGTCTTCTGCCCATGTCGGGCTGCCTGAGGAAGACGCTGCGCGAGGTGGCGCGGCTCGACACTTCGAGCGTGTCGAGCCCCAGTCCGTTGAGCCGTTCGCCCACCTTGTCGCTCTCGAAAGGCATGTAGATGGTGTCGCGTGCACGGGCATGTGCAAGCGAAAACTGCAGATAGTCGTCGGTGAGCACGCTGCACCCCGTGCGCCCCAGGGCTATGCGGGCATCGGTGAAACGCTTCAGGTCCGACCAAGGGTCGTGCTCAATGTAGTTCTTGGTTTCTATTCTTACTAACTTTGTCATACTACTTCCTCCATTTTTTCTATTCCCAACAACTGGTGACTGGCTGCCACGGGCAGTATGCAGCCCTCGTCGTTGACAAGGTTCATGTTTTGCAGCCACTCCTCAAACTCGGGTGCGTGCTTCTTGCCCAAGAGCTTGCGCACGTAGAGCGCGTCGTGGAAGCTGGTGCTCTGATAGTTGAGCATGATGTCGTCGGCACCGGGAATGCCCATGATGTAATTGATGCCGCCCGCCACGAGGAGCGTGAGCAGGTTGTCCATGTCGTCCTGGTCGGCTTCGGCGTGGTTGGTGTAGCAGATGTCGCATCCCATGGGCAGGCCGAGTAGTTTTCCGCAGAAGTGATCCTCTAATCCGGCACGCGTAATCTGCTTTCCGTCATAGAGATACTCAGGACCGATGAACCCTACCACCGTGTTGACCAGCAAGGGATGATAGCGCCGTGCCACGGCATAGCAGCGTGCCTCGCAGGTCTGCTCGTCTACGCCGAAGTTGGCGTCGGACGACAGGGCAGAACCCTGTCCGGTTTCAAAATACATGCAGTTGTCGCCGATGGTTCCGCGGTGGAGCGAGCGCACGGCGTCGTAGCCCTCGTCGAGGAGCTTCAGGTTGATGCCGAATCCGGCGTTGGCTTTCTCCGTGCCGGCTATGCTCTGGAAGAGCAGGTCGATGGGTGCTCCCTCTTCGATGAGCTGCATGCCCGTGGTGACATGTGTGAGCACACAACTCTGGGTGGGAATGTCGTAGCGGTGGATAATCTCGTCGAGCATCTGGTTGAGTTCCTTCAGTACAGGCACGGAGTCGCTCGCCGGATTGATGCCAATCACGGCATCGCCACTGCCATAGATGAGTCCGTCGACGATGCTGGCGGCAATGCCCTTGAGGTCGTCCACGGGGTTGTTGGGCTGCAGGCGCACCGACAGCCGGTCGGGCAGGCCGATAGTGTCGCGGAAGCGCGTCACCACCCGGCATTTCTTGGCGCCGAGCAGCAAGTCCTGGTTGCGCATCAGCTTGCTCACGGCGGCAGCCATCTCGGGCGTGATGCCGGGTGCCACGGATGCAAGCACCTCTGCCGTGGCACAGTCGCTCAGTATCCAGTTGCGGAATTCGCCCACCGTGAGATGCGATATGGGGGCGAAAGCCTTCTCGTCGTGCGTGTCGATGATGAGCCGGGTCACCTCGTCGGTCTCGTAGGGGATAAGGGGCTCTTCGAGAAAACGCTTCAAGGGCACGCCGGCCAGGCACATCTGTGCCGCCACGTGCTCCTCTTGAGTGCGGGCTGCTATGCCCGCCAGCTCGTCGCCCGACCTCAAGGGCGTGGCCTTGGCCATGAGGTCCTTGAGGTCGGTGAAGCTGTATGTGATGTTTCCAAGACTAATCTTATACATAATATTCCATGTTAGTTAGCAAAACATAGGGATGAGGTAGATGCCAAGCGCCACGATGGTGACAATGATTGTGCCCCACTTCCAGATGGCGTATTCGCGGTCCATCTTGGCCTTTTCTTCAGCTGTAGGCTCGGCTACCTCGCCAATCTCTTCCTCCAGCGAAAGCATCTTCTGCTCCTTGTGGTTGGTGTAGAAGTACCAGAACACGGCGCACATCACACTGAGCAGGCCGGCCGTGTAGAGGGCAATCGTGTCGGCGTAGAAGAGCATGAAGGTGTAGATGAGTATTGTCACGTAGCAACCGATCACTCCATAAGGTGCCTTGTAGGGGCGGTGCAGGTCGGGATACTTGCGGCGCAGACCCATATAGGCCAGACAACCTATCATGTAGCATACGGCAAGCGAGATGAGCGACACGGAAGCAATGTAGTCAATGGAACCCGTGGCAATGAGAATGAAGTTGATGATGCCCACCAGGAAGATGGCGTTGTGGGGTGTCTTGTATTTGGGGTGAACCTTTCCCAGCACAGAGGGCAGACTGTGGTCGAGGGCCATGGTGTAGATGTAACGAGCCGGAGCGGCAATGCCGGGGTTGATGGTGCTCAGGTCGCCGCCAAAGGCTATGGCCACGCAGAGCAGGATGATTGGCATGCCCACCAGGCCGGCAGCACGGAGTCCTTCAGCGTAGGGCGCTGCGGCAGTGGCTATCATTCCGTAGAAGTCGTGTGAAACAAGACCCACGAGGAACCACTGGAAGAGGGCGTTGACTGCGAACACGAGGAATACGGATATTTTGAGGGCACGGGGCAAGGTGTATTGCGGGAACTTGGTTTCGCCGCCCACGGACACGCAGGTCTCAAAACCGGTGTAGCACCACCATACAAGTCCGAAGATATACATCAGTTCGTTGAACGGAGGAAGCTTGTCCATGCCGAATCCACCGAAGTATTCCAGGTGAATCTTGGGAATCATATAGAGGAACCAGCAGATGGAGCAAGCCCAGAAAAAGAAGATGAAGGCGGTTTGAGCCTTGCCCGACTGCTCGATGCCGAAATAGTTGAGCACCAGGAAAATGCCGACGAGAACGCAGGCTATGACGCGCGGGTCAATCCATGAAATGTCGATGCCGAACGCACCGAGCAAAATGGTGAAATAATTGGAGAATGCCAAAGTCTCGCCTGCACCGATGGCTACCACCGAGACAATGTAGTGCCAGCCGGCCATGTTGGCCCAAAGGCGGTTCAGACCACGCTTGGCAAAGTTATAGGTGCCGCCAGCCTCTGGCAGTGCTGCCGACATTTCTCCGTAAATCAAACAAGGCCATACGGAGACCAGCAAGGCTAAAAACGTGAAACCTATAATCCACGAACCTACCAATCCAATCTGAGATGAACCACATGTGAAGAGTCCTACTCCCACCACCGTTCCGATGGTCATGCTCACGGACTCTTTCAATCCCAATACTCTAACCAATTTGTTATCTTCCATAACGTCACACATTAGTTAAACAATCCTGTTTTAAACAATCCTTTTGTCTTAATTCTTTTGCAAAGTTACGCAAAATGATATGTGTATTAGTTATAAAGAGGCAATATGTTTGTAAGATAATATATATTGATTACATAATGTTTAATTAAACGGTGGTCTTGTTGCAATTGTAAAGCAATTAGCTTGTTAATGCTTACAAATTGATTATTTATACAGGTTTATTGATTGCTTGTGTATAAAATATAAGGCCATTGATTGGCAATATGCTAATCAATGGCCTTTTGTGCCTGTCAAAACGAAAATGCTTGCTTATTTCTTTTCGAGCAACACCACGTTTTCCACGTGCGGTGTGTGGGGGAACATGTCGACCGGTTGCACGGCAACCACTTTGTAGAGCGCATCAAGGTCGGCGAGGTCGCGTGCCTGCGTGGCAGGGTTGCAACTCACGTAGACAATGCGTCCGGGTGCGGCGTTGAGAATAGTCTTCACCACGTCGGCATGCATGCCTGCACGTGGAGGATCGGTAATGATCACGTCGGGACGGCCGTGCTCGGCAATGAAGTCGTCGGTGAGAATGTCTTTCATGTCGCCGGCATAGAACAGCGTGTTGGTGATGCCGTTGATTTCAGAGTTCACCTTGGCGTCCTCTATGGCCTCGGGCACATACTCGATGCCGATGACCTTCCGTGCCTTGCCGGCCACGAAGTTGGCGATGGTGCCGGTGCCGGTATAAAGGTCGTAGACCAGTTCGTTGCCCGTAAGACCGGCAAAGTTGCGTGCCACCTGGTAGAGGTGATAGGCCTGGTCGGTGTTGGTCTGGTAGAAGCTCTTGGGACCCACCTTGAACCGCAGGCTCTCCATGGTCTCGAAGATGTGGTCGTTGCCCTTGAACACCTGTATGTCCTGGTCGTAGATGGTGTCGTTGCACTTCTGGTTGTTCACCCAAAGCAGTGACGTGACCTGCGGGAATTCGTCGGCAATGTGCTGCATCAGTGCCATGGCACGCTGCTCGTCGCCCTCCTCGTCGAAGTGGAACTGCACGAGCACCATCCACTCGCCGGTGTTGGAATTGCGGAACATCACGTCGCGCAACAGTCCGTGTTGGGCACGAAGGTCGAAGAATGTGAGCTGATGCTCGTAGGCATAGTCGCGGATGGAGTTGCGCATCTTGTTGTGGAGGTCGTCCATCAGGCAGCACTTCTCGATGGGATAAATCTTGTCGAAAGCCCCTGTGATGTGGAAGCCAATGGCGTTCATGTTGTCAAAAGTCTCGCCCGATGCCACTTGCTCCCGCGTGAGCCAGCGCTTGTTGCAGCATCCGAAGTCGAGCTTGTTGCGGTATTCGCGGGTCTTCACCGAACCCAGAATGGGCATGAACTCCGGCAACTCCACCTTTCCGATGCGCGAAAGCTGGTCGTAAACCTGCTTCTGCTTGGCCTTGATCTGCTCCTCATAAGGCAGGTTCTGCCACTTGCAGCCGCCGCAAATGCCAAAGTGCTCGCACATGGGCGTCTCGCGTACATTACTAAATTTGTGGAAACGTATCACTTCCGCCTCGCAATAGTGGTGCTTCTTCTTGCGCACCTGCAGGTCGACCACGTCGCCCGGCACACAGAAAGGCACGAACACCACCATCTCGCCCACACGGGCAAGCGACTTGCCCTCGGCGGCAATGTCGGTTATTTCTACATTCTCCAATATGGGTAATGGCTTTTTCTTTCTACTCATCTTGTCATCATGTTGTTTGTAATTGTGCGTGCAAAAGTACGAAATTATCACTGAACGACCAAACACTCCTTGTTCTGTTTGCGTACACAATGACAAATGGTCAGAAATTATTGTTTCATTGACAATAATTTCTCGCTATTTATTTGGATATAAATGCGCAAATGGTTACTTTTGCAACCATCTGAAAATAATTAATTGAAATCAACTATGAGTGAAAAAAGAGTTTATACCTTTGGCAATGGACAGGCCGAAGGTAATGCTAACATGAGAAACCTGTTGGGCGGCAAAGGTGCCAACCTTGCTGAAATGAACCACATTGGCATTCCTGTACCTCCCGGTTTCACCATTACTACCGACGTTTGCAACGAATACTTTGAGAAGGGAAAGGATGATGTTGTAGCCCTTCTGAAAGAAGATGTAGAAAAATCCGTAGCACATATAGAGGGCTTGATGAACTCCAAGTTCGGCGATGCGCAGAACCCTCTGCTCGTTTCCGTACGTTCAGGAGCACGTGCTTCCATGCCTGGCATGATGGACACCATTCTCAACCTGGGTCTCAACGACGAGGTTGTGGAGGGATTGGCCCGCAAGACAGGCAATGAGCGCTTCGCCTACGACAGCTACCGCCGTTTCGTACAGATGTATGGCGATGTGGTGCTGGGCATGAAGCCTGCCAATAAGGAAGACATTGACCCATTTGAAGCCATTATCCAGAAAGTGAAGGCACAGCGTGGCATCAAGCTCGACAACGAGATGAATGTAGAAGAACTCAAGCAGCTCGTCACACTCTTCAAGAATGCCATTTTTGAACGTACAGGCAAGGCTTTCCCGACAGACCCGATGGAGCAGCTTTGGGGAGCCATCTGTGCCGTGTTCGACAGTTGGATGAACGAACGTGCCATCCTCTACCGCAAGATGGAAGGCATACCGGCAGAGTGGGGTACAGCCGTGAGTGTGATGGCCATGGTGTTCGGAAACATGGGCAACACTTCAGCTACAGGCGTATGCTTCAGTCGTGACGCCGCTACAGGCGAGAACCGTTTCAACGGCGAGTATCTTGTCAACGCTCAGGGCGAAGACGTGGTAGCTGGTATCCGCACACCTCAGCAGATTACAAAGGAAGGCTCACTCCGTTGGGCAGCACAGCAGGGCATCGACGAAGAAACCCGTGCCAACAAATATCCTTCCATGGAAGAGGCCATGCCCGAAATCTATGCACAGCTCAATGCGTTGCAGGAGAAACTTGAACACCACTATCATGATATGCAGGACATGGAGTTTACCGTTCAGGAAGGCAAACTTTGGTTCCTCCAGACCCGCAATGGAAAGCGTACGGGTACGGCTATGGTGAAGATTGCCATGGACCTGCTTGCAGAGGGCGAAATAGACGAGCCTACAGCACTTGAACGTTGCGAACCGGGCAAGCTCGACGAACTGCTTCACCCCGTGTTCGACAAGGATGCTCTGCGCAAGGCCAAGGTCCTCACACGTGGACTTCCCGCATCTCCCGGTGCAGCCTGTGGTCAGATTGTCTTCTTTGCCGACGATGCCGAGAAATGGCATGAGGAAGGCCATCAGGTAGTGATGGTACGCATCGAGACTTCGCCTGAGGACTTGGCCGGTATGTCGGCTGCCGAAGGTATTCTTACAGCACGCGGTGGCATGACTTCGCACGCAGCTGTTGTGGCCCGCGGCATGGGAAAATGCTGCGTGTCGGGTGCCGGTGCCATCAATGTGGACTACAAGGCTCGCACACTCGAGATCGACGGTGTGACGCTCAAGGAGGGCGACTACATCTCGCTCAACGGCAGCACTGGTGAGGTGTATCTCGGAGAAATCAAGACAAAACCTGCAGAGGTTACGGGCGACTTCGCCAAGTTGATGAATCTCTGCGACAAATATACTCGTCTCGTGGTACGCACCAATGCCGATACGCCACATGATGCACAGGTGGCACGCAACTTCGGTGCCGTCGGCATAGGCTTGTGCCGTACAGAGCACATGTTCTTCGAGAACGAGAAAATCAAGGCCATGCGTGAGATGATTCTTGCCACTGACAAGGAAGGTCGCGAGAAGGCTCTCGAGAAGTTGCTGCCTTATCAGCGTCAGGACTTCTATGGCATCCTCAAGACCATGGACGGTTATCCAGTAAACATCCGCCTGCTCGATCCTCCACTTCACGAATTCGTGCCACATGATCTAGAAGGTCAGGAGATTATGGCTAAGGAGATGGGCGTAAGCGTAAAGGAAATTCAGAACCGGGTGAACTCGCTGAGTGAGCATAATCCTATGCTCGGTCATCGTGGTTGCCGACTTGGCAACACTTATCCCGAGATTACAGCCATGCAGACCAAGGCCATCCTCGGTGCTGCCATACAACTCAAGAAGGAAGGCTACGACCCACATCCCGAAATCATGGTGCCGCTCATCGGTATTGTCAACGAGTTTGATGTTCAGAAGAAGGTAATTACCGAAACAGCCAAGGCTCTCTTTGAGAAGGAAGGCGTGGAAATACCGTTCAAGGTGGGTACGATGATCGAGATTCCTCGTGCCGCTCTCACGGCTGACTATATCGCCAAAGAGGCTGAATACTTCAGCTTTGGTACCAACGACCTCACCCAGATGACTTTCGGTTATAGCCGTGACGACATTGCCAGCTTCTTGCCTGTTTATCTGGAAAAGAAGATTCTCAGTGTTGACCCGTTCCAGGTGCTTGACCAGAATGGCGTTGGCCAACTCATCAAGATGGCCGTTGAGAAGGGCCGTTCCACACGTCCCAACTTGCCTTGTGGCATCTGCGGTGAGCATGGTGGAGAACCTTCGTCCGTGAAGTTCTGCGACAAAGTAGGTCTCAACTACGTGAGTTGCTCTCCTTTCAGAGTGCCCATTGCCAGACTCGCTGCTGCCCAAGCTGCTGTTGAGAATAAATAGAACGTAATAGACTCTCAATAAGATTAAGTGGAAAATACCTTGTAGTAGAGGATTTTCCACTTAATTTGTTTTTGGCGGAAGTACCATGGGCATGTATTTTGTGCCAGCAAACGCCAACGTTTTTATATAACGCTCGGCAGTGAAGTTCATGTGAGGTATCTCTTTGGGCGATACAGGTAGGCGGTATCCGATTTTGCCAACATGCTCAACACGGTTTCTTTCACAGGGATAATCATCGGGTAATAATTATTAAAATGATATGGATACGTACGAGTTGTCGCGATTCCTCACGGCTCAGATTTTCTTTTCACAGTACGAGATGGCTCTCAAGGAGATTCGCTTAGGGCGAAAAAGGGGACATTGGATGTGGTTCGTCTTTCCGCAACTGAAGGGACTGGGACTTAGCAGCAATGCCGATTTTTATGGCATATCGGGAGCTGATGAGGCTTGGGCTTATTGGAATCACCCTGTACTCGGTGGGAGATTGCGCGAGATAACCGATGCTTTGCTTCTGTTGGAAGGGCGGTCGGCAAGACAAATCTTTGGCGACACAGACGCTTTGAAACTTAGGTCGTCGATGACTTTGTTTGGAGAAGTCACGGGGGAAGAGCTGTTCCGTAAGGTTCTTGACAAGTATTACGATGGGGAGTCTTGTGACAGGACCATAGGAATGCTCCGTTGATACACTCCGGGGGAGTGGTGAAAGACATTTTCCACACCATCTGGGGCGTTACGCCAAATGCAGGAAGAAGTCCAACGGGATTGGTTTACTCTATAGGGCGAAACTTCTGGTATAAGACAACTGTCCGGTGAAAAGCTTTGGTTGAGGCCAACCACGACTTTCACCGGACTGCTTGATTATTCATGCATGCTTTGTTGTTCCAAGGGGGTTATTCGTGTTCATGCTTGTGCTCGCCATGGCAAGCGTCATGATGGCAGGTGCTGTCACCATATACCAAGGTGTAGTCCAGGTATCTCTTCACCACCTCTTCCACAGCTATGGCTGGTGCTCCGCCATGGATGGCGATGTTCATATCCTGAAGCATCTTGACGGCTCCTGCACCCAAGCCTCCGCAGATAACATCGGTCACGCCCAAGCTCTGCAGGAAGCGGGGCATTGCCCCATGGGCATGTTCGGGGGCGGTCAGGATTTCTTTGTTGGCCACGTTCTTGCCCTCCACATCGAAAATGGTTACTTGTGGAGCCTTGCCGAAATGGGGAAAAAGATTTCCGTCGGCTGTAGGGATTGCAATTCTTTGTTTCATTGTATTTGTTGTTTATGTTCGTTTCCGGTGTTTTGTATCGCCGTCTATTTTCTCTTTCTGAATTCGCTCGGCATGGTTCCTGCCAAACGCTTGAAGAACTTCACGAAGTAGGAGGGATCCTCAAATCCCAGATTATAGCCTATCTCCTTGATGTTGAGTGATGTGTGCTGCAACTGCCGCTTGGCTTCGAGCACGATGCGGTCGTTGATGATCTGGAGTGGAGTGCTGTGGGTGCTTAGGCCCACATACTTGGTCAGCGTGCGGGGCGAGACGTTGAGCAGGTCGGCATATTCCTGCACGGTGTGCAGCCGGTGGAAGTTCTGCTCGAGCAACTGTCGGAACCTCACGAACGTGCGGTTGGCAATGCTCGTGACATAGAGCTTGGGCTCTTCCTTTCGTTCACCGCCACGTTGCACTCTCACCAAGAAGAGCCGCAAGAGGCATTGCATGTAGTCCTTGTGGGCGAAAGCTCCGGTAAGCGAGTATTCCCGGTTCATCTCCGTGACAAGTCCCATCAGTCGCTCGGCCTCTTCGTTGCTTACCTTGTAATAGGGCAGGGAGTCGTAGGCATTGAACACATTGTACTTCAGGAAGATGTTCTCGCTCGACTCCTCGTTGGCCAGGAAGTTTGCATTGAAGAGGATAATCACGCCCTCGTAATTCTCCATGCCGTCGAAGGCATGGATCTGACCGGGAGCCACGAAGAATATCGTGTTGTCCGTTACCGGGTAGTCCACGAAGTCTATGCGGTGTGTGCCCTGTCCACGGCGGAACCAGATGATCTGATAGAACTCATGGATATGTGGAGCCATTGTTCCGCATCCGTTTTCGTGGAAGAACCTGGGCATGAAGTGTAGTTCCAGTTCCAGGCCGGAATGGCTGTTTTCCTCTATCGAATAGGATGCTACATCCTCTTTGTTTGTATGGCGGTTCTTTTCCATTGCTTGCCTTTTTATATAACTCCAGATGGTAAATTATGTATTTGCGGTGGTAAAATTACAACGATTTTTTTAGTCTCAAGTCACCTGTGCGTAAAATTACCACTTTATTGCCCGAATAAGCAACGGTTCTTGTCGCCACAAGTCATAATTTTGCAATTGTCAAAGCGACACACACATATTCACTAAAAAGAAGAAGAACATGGAAAAAGTAAATGCTTATCTTCAGATTACCATGAAGATTAAAGAGAGCGACCGCCCAAGTGCGGCCAAAGTGTATTTCGATTACCGTGAGCCATTCCTCAACACGATTGAGGGGGCGCTGACCAAGGCGTTGCTGGTGCGCGACGAGGATGTACAGGTGCTTCACGGCTTTGACAGCAAAGAGCATGCTGCAGCCTATTTGCAGTCGGACATGTTCCAGAACGACGTTGCAAAGGGCTTGTCTCCTTATTTCCAAGCAGACCCTGAGATCCGCATCTTCACCGTGGCCGGCTAAGGTGCTGGTAGATGAATGGCCGCTGTTCCGGCACATTCGTCCTTCACCTTCAAGGGAACGACAATCCCCGACATTCACTCCTCAATGGGGAGAGCGTGTCGGGGATTTTCATGTTCTTGCGTGTGTTGCAGGCTATGCCATACATGAGGTGACGCCGAGGGTGGTGCCGATGGCTGTCAGTATGGCGAGCAGGGTTTGGATGATGAAGCGCCAGGTGTCGCGCTTGTTGTCGTAGTTACTCATCTTCTGATGGAGCGTTACTGGTTGTCATCTTCAGTGCCTGTTCCTTCGCCTGCCACATAGGTGCCGGCCTCTACCAGGCGGCAGCGCTTGCGGAGCTCGGTGTTGCTCCAGGTCTTGGTGTTGCGCACCAGGAGGTGTATGCCGGTCACGTTCTGTTTCTGGTTCCAGGCCTCCAGGGTTGGGGCGCTCTTGCCGTCGAGACCCACACTGACGATACCCAGGTCGCCGAGGCGTACACTCTCGCCGTTGAGGATGATCTCCTGGAGGCAGTCGAGTGTGTCGGTGAGCACTCCGTGAATGGTCCCGCGGCTGAAGGGGGAGTGGTGGGCTGCGATGTGGGTGACGAAGTCTTCAAAATCTACTGTCTTCTTGCTTACTGCTACGGCGATATACTTCTTTTTGCCGGTCATGTCGCCTGACACTTTCACTGCTTTTACCTTGTAGTTTACTTCTCCTTTTTGCATGTTGCTCATAGTTTTAATCCTTTCTTTTTTTAGTTAATAAATTGACGTTTACTGTCTGACGGTGTGCAGGTTGCGCGCTTTGCCTTCACGGGTCTTCCAGTGTTTTGCAAGCGATGCTTTGTTCATCTCTTGACAATGCAAAGTTACTGCCTTTTCCTCTCCAAAGCAAATGTGAGAGGGCGCTAAGAAGTGAAAATCTGTTAACGTGGTGGGGAATTGTTATTGGGTTACACCTTATATAATATATGCTCTTCCGGTGTGTGGAGCGGCACTTGGTGTTATGGTATGGATTGAGCACGCCCTGAAAAGACAAAAGTAGTTGAAACACAGTGGCTTGTCTTTACTTTTGTCCTTTCAGGGCGTGTTGTTGGTTGTCTGTTTTCCCAGAGTGTCGCTTCGCTTGCCCTGGGCTATGGAGATGTTGGGCTTTCAGCCCGTAGCTCCGCTGTACATGTCCATGCGTTATGCGATGCCTTTGTGTCAGTCCGTAGTTCTGTCGTACATGTCCATGCGTTATGCGGTGCTTTTGTATCAGTCTGGATGCCATATTATGTGGTGGCAGATTATCGGACGGCAGGCAAATGCAGGGGAGTGAAATATGCGGGACTGTCCGGAATCACTTCAGTTCGAACACTTTACTTGTGGTCTTGCGACCGAGCACGTCGAGGGCGAAATCCTTGCCGGTGACGATGCCGTAGCCCTTGAGCACACTCTCCACGGTCTTGCGTGCCAGTTCGGGGTGGTTGTTCTCCTCGCTCAGATGGCAGAGCCACACGTGGCGCAGGTTGGGCGTGGCGTTCTGCGCCAGGGTCTCGGCGCAGTCGCGGTTGCTCAGGTGGCCCTTGGGGCCGAGAATGCGGCGCTTGAGGTGTTCGGGATAGGGACCGCTTTGTAGCATGTCCTCGTCGTGGTTGGCCTCGATCACCAGATAGTTGGCGGCTGCCACAGCCTGGCGAATGTCGTCGGTTACGTGCCCTATGTCGGTGATGAGGCAGAAGGTCACTCCTCCGTGCTCAATGCGGTAGCCCACGTTGTCTGTGCTGTCGTGGGGCACGGTGAATGGAGTCACGCTGAACTCGCCAATCTCGTAGGTTGAGCCTGGTTCCACCACTTTGCGGTATACGGGGTCTATCTTGTGGCGCACGCAGTAGTTGGCGTTGATGCCCTCGTGGACCAGTTGGGTGGCGTAGACGTTGAGGTGATAGTCGTGGCTGATGCTGCCCGTGGATTTCACGTGGTCGGCATGGTCGTGGGTGACTATTACCTGGTGTATGCTCTCGAGCGAGAGCCCGTAGTCGCGAAATTTCTTTTTCAGGGTCCTTAGTCCTATGCCTATGTCGATGAGCAGTCCATCCGTGTCGGTGTAGAGGTAGTAGCAGTTGCCGCTGCTGCCGCTGCCGAAGGATATAAATTTCATCATTTGGTTTGATTTATTTATTGCAAAAGTAAAAAAAAATACACGGCTGCCCAAATATTTTCAACAACTTTAGCAATATATCGGCAATAAGGCTTAACTTTGCAGTCATGACCGAATTCAACATGAAGACTATCAAAATGCTTGTTTACGCCCTCGTGGTGGCCCTGCCGTGCGTTTCCTGCGACTGGGGGCGCGACGGCGACGAAGACCAGTTGCGTGAGGATGCCGACTCGTTTGCCGTGCACTATTTCAACTGGCGCTATGCCGATGCGGTGGCCTACTGCACGGGTGAATCGCTGCCCTGGCTCAAGTTTGCCGCCAGCAACGTTCACCAGGAGGATGTAGACTCGCTGCGTGCCATGGAGAGTGGGGCGGAGTGTGAGATTGCCGACGTGAGCTACACGTCTGACTCCACGGCCATCGTGCGGCTGAGGCTCTCCAATGTGCTTGTGGCCGACACCATCGGCAGCGTGTCTCACCTGCGCAGCACGGCTGAGGCTGATGTGCCGCTTGTCTACAGGGGCAAGTGGAAGGTGCATCTCACCATGCTGCCGAGAGTGAAATAGGGCGGAGCGACTCCGTGCACCGTGGTGGCCGGTGCGTATGAAAGGTGCGTCCACAGGCTTGGGAACAGGCTGCAAAATGCTGTCTGTCACCAAGCCTGTGGACGCTGTCTTTTCTGGGAAAAGTTTGTCGTAGTGTGCCGTTAAGGGTGCGTTAGGGGGCTGCCGGCGGGGCGTTAGTGTGCCGCTGACGGGGTCAGAGGAAGGGCGTGAGCAGATGGGCAAACCAGCCCACAAAGCGCTTCCACGGCGTGCGGAACTGCTTCCAGCGTTCGGGGGTGAGCAGGAAAGAGTCCTGCTTGTCGCGCTCGAACATGTCGCTCAGCTGGCGGGTGGTGTGCGGGTCAATGATGACGGCATTCTCCTCGTAGTCGAAGCGCAGGCTGCGCGCGTTGAGGTTGGCGCTGCCCACGGTGCAGAAGCGTCCGTCCACCATGATGATCTTGGTGTGGTGGAAGCCCGGTTTGTACATCCACACGTTCACGCCGTGCTTCATCAGCCGGTGCACGTTGTAGAACACGCAGTCGGGCGTGAGCGGTATGTCGCTGTGCACCGACACCATCACGTCCACCTTCACGCCGCGCTTTACGGCGTCGCGCAGGGCCTTCTTCAGCTTTCGGCTGAGGGTGAGGTAGGGGTTGACCAGCTGTATGCTGTCGCGGGCATCGTTGATGGCATCCAGGTAGAAGCGGCGCACAATCTTGTTCGACGTGCGCGGTTCGCGGTTGATGATGCCCACCATCTTGGAGCTGGCGGTCTGGGTGGTGTCGGGTTTCAGTGAGGTGAAGTAGGAGGGGGTGCGGTAGCCGCGGTAGTATTGTGCCCCGTGAATGTCCTGTCCGGTCACCTTCTTCCACATGCGCAGGAAGATGCGCTGCAGGGTGTTCACCTCCTCGCCCTCTATGCGGCAGTGCATATCGCGCCAGAAGCCCACCTGTGGTGTGCCGTTGATGTAGTAGTCGGCCACGTTCATGCCGCCCGTATAGGCTATTTTCCCGTCCACGACCACTATCTTGCGGTGGTCGCGGTGGAACACGTGGTTCACCCACGGAAAGCGCAGCGGGTCGAATTCGTAAATCTCTATGCCCTGCCGGCGCAGCGAGTCGAGATGGTGGTGGCGCAGCGGACGGTTGTTGGAGTCGTTGCCGAAGCCGTCGAAGAGGGATCTCACCTCCACGCCCTGCCTGGCTTTCTCGGCGAGCAGGCTGAAGAGGGCTCCGGCTATGGAGTCGTTGCGGAAGTTGAAGTATTCCAGGTGCACGCTCGAGCGTGCCTGGCTGATGGCGCGGAACATGTCGTCAAACTTCTCCTTGCCGTTCATCAGCAGCACCACACTGTTGTCGTGCGAGAAACTCACGCCTTCGTTTCTCATCTGCCTGACTATCATGGAGTCGCTGGTCTGGGCGCCTGCGGCAGTGCAGAGAGCCAGCATGACGGCCAATATAAGATGTCGCATGTGTCTTGCTGTCTATATATAATAAGGTTATACCATGCACGAATAGTGGTCCACCACGCCCAGGAGCCGGCGTTCGTCGTCGACCACGAGCACGGAGTGAATCTTGTAGCGGTGCATGATTTGCTGTATCTGTGCAATCTTCATGTCGGGCTGCACGAGCTTGGGGTCGGTGGTCATGATGTCGCTCACGGTCTTGTTGAAGAACTCGGCCTGCCATTTCTCCATGGCGCGCCTGATGTCGCCGTCGGTGATGAGTCCCACCACGCGTCCGTTCTCGACCGACACGCCCAGTCCGAGCTTTCCTTTGCTCACGTGGATGATGGCCTCGCCCAGGTGCATCTCCTTGGGGATGATGGGCAGGTCGTCGGTGCGCATCACGTCTTCGGCGGTGGTGAGCAGCCGCTTGCCCAGTTCGCCTCCCGGGTGGAACTGGGCGAAGTCGCGCGGCTTGAAGTCGCGCACGGTCATCAGTGCCACGGCCAGGGCGTCGCCCATGGCGAGTGCGGCTGTGGTGCTGCTGGTGGGCGCCAGGTTGAGCGGACACGCTTCGCGCTCCACCCTCACGGTGATGTGGGCTTCGGAATACTTGGCCAGGAGTGATCGGGGGTTTCCGGTCATGGAGATGATGGGCACGTGCATGTGGCGCAGCTGCGGCACGAAGCGCAGCAGCTCGTCTGTCTGTCCGCTGTTGCTCAAGGCGAGCACCACGTCGTCGGGTGTCATCACGCCGAGGTCGCCGTGGTAGATGTCGAGCGGGTTGGTGAAGAAAGCGGGTGTGCCTGTGCTGGAGAGCGTGGCTGCAATCTTGGCTCCCACGTTTCCGCTCTTGCCCACTCCTGTGACGATTATTTTCCCCTTGCACTGGTATATCATCCTGACAGCCTTGTCAAAGTTGTCGTCGAGCTGCGGGATGAGCTCGTTCACGGCCTGTGCCTCTTCCCTGAGGCATTGTGTGGCATAATCCTTGACGTGTGCCAGTCGTTGTTCTGTTTCGTTCATGATGGTTGTTGGTTATTCTTTGAGAAGTTGTCCGATAAGGTTGTCGAGCCGCGACAGCTCCAGCATGTTGGCGGCGTCGCTCTTTCCCTCGTCTGGGTTGGGGTGTACCTCAAGAAAGTAGCCCGTGGCTCCGAATGCCTTGGCTGCCAGCGCCATGGCGGGCACAAACTGCCTGTCGCCGCCTGTCTTGCCGTTGCTTCCTCCGGGGCGCTGCACGCTGTGGGTGCAGTCCATGATGACGCGTGGCACTATCTGGAGCATGTCGGGTATGTTGCGGAAGTCAACCACCAGGTTGTTGTAGCCGAAGCAGTTGCCGCGCTCGGTGAGCCACACGTCGGCGGCACCCGCGTCGCGGGCTTTCTCCACGGGATAGCGCATGTCCTGTCCGCTGAGGAACTGTGCCTTCTTGATGTTCACGGTCTTGCCCGTGCGTGCGGCAGCCACGAGCAGGTCGGTCTGCCGGCACAGGAAGGCGGGAATCTGCAACACGTCGGCCACCTCGCCCACGGGTTGTGCCTGATAGCTTTCGTGAATGTCGGTGAGGATGCGCAGGCCGTAGCGGCTCTTCACGTCGGCGAGCATCTGCAGGCCCCGGTCGAGTCCCGGACCGCGGAAAGAATGGATGGAAGTGCGGTTGGCCTTGTCGAACGAGGCCTTGAAGATGATGTCCGTGCCATACTTTTCATTGAGGCGTACCAGTTCCTCGGCAACTGTGTCGAGGAGTTCTGCCGACTCAATGACGCAAGGCCCGGTTATAAAAATAGGATTCATAAATCTGCAATAGTTTTTAAGAATGCAAAGTTATCCATATTTGTCTGTTCTTCCAAAGTTTTAACAGATTTTACGGAGACAAGGCAAAAAACTTGCGAAAACCTTTGCGTTTTCACCTCACAATGCTTACCTTTGCAGACGCTAATTAGAAAAGCAGGACATGAAGCCCTGCCAGTGAGTTATTAATAATCAGTAATATATATTTTTAAGCTAAATGAAAAAGATTTTCATGAGCCTTGCAGTGGCTCTCGTTTCAGTATGTGCAAGCGCACAGGTTTACGTAGGCGGTACAGCCGGCATCTCAAGCAACAAGATGGCAGGTGAGGATTCAAAGGTTGCCTACAAGTTTATCCCCGAGATTGGCTATCAGTTCAACAAGCAGTGGAGCGCCGGTATCGAGTTCGGACTCCAGAAGGGTGCTCCTTGCGAAATCTCCGGTGTAGGTAACTCCACGACCTATGAGGTGGCTCCCTACGTGCGCTACAACTTCCTGAACGCCAAGATGTTCGACTTCTTCTTGGAAGGTACAGTGGGCTACGGTCGCGTGAGCAAGGTAGACACCGACATCTTCGAGATTGGCATCAAGCCCGGTGTTGCCCTTAACCTGAGCAACAACTTCAGTCTCGTGAGCAAGGTAGGTTTCCTCGGCTACAGAGGCATGAGCTACAATGGTGGCGGCACATCGTCATCATTCGGTCTTGACCTTGACGGCAACAACATCCAGTTCGGTGTTATCTACAAGTTCTAAATCATGAAGCCGTGCCCTCCGGGGCAGACAAAAATAAAGTGCGTCTCTCTTTGCGGGAGGCGCACTTCTTTTTTGCCGGCTTCTCTCTATTGCCTGAAGGCGAGCACGTCTGCCACATACTTCTCCAGTTGCGGTGTGGAGATGCGCTTCATCTTCCAGTTGTAGACCACTCGTGCCACCGCCCAGTAGACCCCGCAGAGGCATGCACCGCCGCAGAGACTCAGCAGCAGGGGCAGTGCTCCGTTGACAAACGCCTGTGCCACGATGACGGGGAAGATGAGCAGAAAACCGTAGATGGTGTATTTCTTGCGCTCGTCGGCATTGGCGTCAATGAGTGCCTGTTTGGCGAAAAGATAGTTGAAAAGCTCTTCTTCAGTCAGTCCGTAAGCGTCCAGCTGCGGAAATCCGGGAAGTTCCTTGCACAGCTTGACCTTGTCGCTGACGCTATGTTCAAAATCATCGATAATGATATCCATAGGTTATAATTATTAATTTGTGGTGTAAGTTTTTGCAAAAGTATAAAATAAAATCGACAAAGTAGCGTTTATTTATCATTAATTAAACAATACAGAACATGGAACTACCCGATTTTATGTCCTATTCAGCCAAGTTCACCGACAACGGGTTCGTGGAGAAGATAGGCAAGATAGCCAAGCGTGCCGGTGCCAAACTGGTGTATGCGGCGTTGATACTTTATTACATGTTGGAGAGCGACAAGGTTTCCGTGCGCGACAAGGCGCTCATCATCGGTGCCCTGGGCTACCTCATCAGTCCGCTTGATGTCATTCCCGATGCCATTCCCATTGCCGGACTGGGTGATGACCTGGCCGTGCTGGTCTATGTGCTTCACAAGGTATGGGGCGAGGCGTCCGATGAGATTTGCCAGAAAGCCAAGGAGAAACTCTCCAAGTGGTTCGATGAGGACGAACTCAAGGATGCCGACAACCTCTTCACTCAGAGTGCCGAGGATTCAGCCATTTAGCCCTTCCTTCATGGTGGTGGCTCAACCGCAATATTCATACTGATTTCTAATGTTTCAGCGGAATTGCAATCATGCACTTCCGCTGAAGCCTTTTCCTGCAAGCCTTCTACCATTTCATGTTTGCAAGTTGGATGTCCGTTGGGGCATCGTTAGTTCCCCACGAACGGGGAACCTTCCTCTTCTATCTTTTTCTTTTATTCTATAATCCATTCAATGTTCATCACTCCGTCTTTCACCTCGAAGTTGATGCCCACCTTGACGGTCTCCTTTCCTGTGAGTGCGAACGCGTCGGCATAACGCTGCCGGTTGATTTGCTGGAGTGCGTCTTGTGGTGTGGCTCCGAACTTGAGTTCTATGACGTAGACGAAGTTTCTGGTCTCGAGCGTGATGTCTGTTCTGCC
>CAKPUA010000007.1:0-89475 GCA_934191235.1 uncultured Prevotella sp.
ATGTAGCGATAATCCTTGAGGCGGATTTCGGAGAATGTCTGTATTCCGAGCGGATAGAGTTTTCTGTTCATGCGGTTTTGGATGTTATGGGGTTCAGTGGGTGTAGTTGTCGGTAATGGCTTCATTCGACGTCTTCTTCATCGTCGCTGAGTACGAGTAATGCCGCGATGTCCACGAGGGGGTGGCGAAGAAGCTCACCAGCACCCACACCAGCACGTTGCGGTGGCGCTTGTGTGCCGTGCGCTTACTTGCCGGCTCCGTCTGCGTCGATGCTGCCGATGGCGATGGTGTCGCCGGGCTTGGTGTCGCCCGAGAGGATGCGTTCGCAGACGGTGTCCTCCACGTAGGTCTGCAGGGCGCGCTTCAGCGGGCGTGCGCCGAACTGCACGTCGTAGCCCTTCACGGCTATCTGCTCCTTGGCCTCGGGTGAGAGCTGCAGGTGGTAGCCCAGCTGTTCCACGCGCTCGGTGAGCGGCTTGAGCTCCAGGTCGACGATGCGCTTGATGGCATTGAGGTCGAGCTGGTCGAAGGTGATGATCTCGTCGAGCCGGTTGAGGAATTCGGGACTGAACTGCTTGCTCAGGCTCTTCTGTATGATGCTGCGTGCGTGCTCCTTGTCCTTGTCGCCCAGGGTGGCGGCGTTCATGGCCGATGCGCCGAAGCCGATGCCCCTGCCGAACTCCTTGAGTTGCCGTGTGCCGGCGTTGGAGGTCATGATGATGATGGTGTTGCGGAAGTCCACGAGCCGTCCGTTGCCGTCGGTGAGCCGTCCCTCGTCGAGCACCTGGAGGAGCATGTTGAACACGTTGCCGTGGGCCTTTTCTATCTCGTCGAGCAGCACGATGGAGTAGGGTTTGCGGCGCACGCGCTCGGTGAGCTGTCCGCCCTCGTCGTAGCCCACGTAGCCCGGAGGTGCTCCGACGAGGCGCGAGGTGTTGAACGCCTCGGCATATTCGCTCATGTCGATGCGGATGAGTGCGTCGTCGCCTCCGAACATCATGCGGGCGAGCTGCTTGGCCAGGTAGGTCTTGCCCACGCCTGTGGGTCCGAGAAACATGAAGGCCCCGATGGGGCGGTTGGGGTCTTTGAGTCCCACGCGGTTGCGCTGGATGGCCCTGACCACCTTGTCCACCGCCTTGTCCTGTGCGATGACCTTTGCCTTGAGTTCGTCGGCCATGTGGCGCAGTTTCTCGCCCTCGGCCTGCTGCATGCGCTGAACGGGCACTCCGGTGAGCCTTGACACCACCTCTGCCACGTCGGCCGCCGTCACCTCGGGCCGTTCGGTGTCGTCGCCCTGCTGCAGTCCGCGTGTTATTTTCTCGAGCTGCTGCTCGAGGTCGAGCTTGCGGTCGCGGTAGCTGGCGGCGAGTTCGAAGTTCTGGTTGGCCACGGCCTTGCGCTTTTTGGCCTCGGCCTCGTCTATGCCTGCCTGGAGCTGCTGCACTTCGGGCGGCACGCCTCCGTTGCCCAGGTGCAGGTGCGATCCTGTCTCGTCGAGGGCGTCGATGGCCTTGTCGGGGAACTGCCGGTCGCTCACGTAGCGCTGCGTGAGGCTGACGCATGCCTCGAGTGCCTCGTCGGTGTAGCTCACGTGGTGGTGCTTCTCGTACTGCGGCTTGATGTTGTGCAGTATGGCGAGTGTCTCTTCGGGTGTAGTGGGGTTGACGGTCACCTTCTGGAAGCGCCGTTCCAGTGCCCCGTCTTTCTCTATGGTCTTGCGGTATTCGTCGAGCGTGGTGGCTCCGATACACTGTATGGTGCCCCGTGCGAGCGAAGGCTTGAGAATGTTGGCGGCGTCCATTGATCCGGGCGTGGACCCGGCGCCCACGAGGGTGTGTATCTCGTCGATGAAGACGATGATGTCGGGGTTCTGTTCCAGTTCGCGTATGAGGGCCTTGATGCGCTCCTCGAACTGTCCGCGGTATTTGGTGCCTGCCACGATGCTTGTCAGGTCGAGGCTGAGCACGCGCTTCTGGTAGAGCATGGGCGAGCACTGGCGGTGGGCTATGAGCTGGGCGAGCCCCTCCACGATGGCGCTCTTGCCCACGCCGGGTTCGCCGATGAGCACGGGGTTGTTCTTTTTCCTTCTGCCGAGTATCTCGAGCACGCGCTGTGTCTCCTTCTCTCTGCCCACCACGGGGTCGAGCTTGCCCTCGGCGGCGGCACGTGTCATGTCGAAGCTGAAGTTGTCGAGCACGGGTGTCTTGGTGGCTCGCCGCTGCTGGGTGGCCTGTGCCGAGCTGCCCTGCTGCTGTGGCCGGCTGTCTTTCTCGGGGTCGGCAAACATGTCGTCGTCGTCCTCGTCGTCGTCGGGCAGGTTGAGCCCGTCGCTGGCGGGCAGTGCGGTGCCGTCGGTGAACCATGAGCGTGACGCCTCGTAGGTGAGGTTGTTGATTTCGAGCACGTCTCTCGCGCCTGTGTGTGCCTTGTCGTGGAGCATGGCCAGGAGTAGGTGGGTTTCTGTCACCTGTTCGGAGTGTTGCTGTCTTGCCTCGAGCACGGAGAGCTTGAGTATGTTGCTGGCTTTCTCGTCGAGTGCCAGGTCGAATTCCTTCACGGGTTCGCCCTGTGCGGTGGTCTTGAGCCGTTCCTCAAGCTCCATCTTCATCACCTTGGTGTCCACGGCGAATGCCTTGAAAAACTGCTGCAGTGCGTCGGTCTGTTCGCGCAGCATGGCGAGCAGCAGATGTTCGGGCGTCACGCTGGGGCATGCCGTCCGGTTGGCCTCCTGTTTGCTGAAGGCGAGTATTTCCGATACCGTGTTTGAAAATTGGTTTGTCATATCTTGTCTGTTGCTTTCTTCTTGGGTTCGTGTTTTGTGTTTCAGTTTGTAACCGCATGTTCTCCGGTGCGGTTTTGGGGATTGGTGGGGTGTTGTTTTTATACTTTGCAAATATACGAATTTTTCGGCACATTTGCAAGTTTTTCCCTCGTTTTGTGACACTTTTCCCGATTTTGCACGGTTTTTTGCCGTTAGTCGAGTGTGCAATAGGGTACAGCAAAAAGTGTGCCAAAAAGTGGAGCGTGGGTGGATGTGGGTGAATGTCGGCAGTCGTGTTGTAAAGTTGTGTTACTGCCTGCCGGGCGTGTGAGGATGGGATGTCGGGAAAAAAGGATGTGGGGTTGCGACTGTCATAAAAGGGCAGGCTGCCAACCGGTCGCCGCATCCGGTGCCGTATGGCTCCTGTTGACCAATGGCGGATTTAGCCCGTTGTTTTGCATCGGTTTGTTCGGCTCGGTGCGGGTGTCGGATGGGTGTTTGTTGCTGTTCAGCCCGCTGCTTTGCATCGGTTTATTCTCGGTTCGGACGAGCTTCGACAACCTGCGGATGATGGTGCACTAATGCGTGAACAACTGCATGACAACACGATGATTAACAACATGCTGACGCTCTGTTAACGGCATACTAATTCCCGTTAACGGCACACTAACGCTTGCTAACGGCATACTAACACCGGACTACCGGCACACTTGGCGTCTTCTCGCCGCAACTGTTGCCGGGTTCACTGTGGTGAGGGTGGAAGGGGCAGAGTGGGGCGATGGGGCGTGATGGAGGATGGAGGCGACTGGGCGGACGGCATGCGAGGACGGTGGCATGACGGGGATGTCACGCGCAACAGAAAAGAAGTGAAAATGTAATGATTTATTGACGATGAAAATACTTTTCACTGGCCCAAATCCCCTGCCGACGCGAAATGTGACGTCACGCTTTATATATGCATGATAGGTGTCACTAATCGTAAGCAAGAAAAAGTAATATAATATAAAATATATTATATTAAAATAATTAACAAATATACCCTCCACGCATATATTTTGAACTGTCACGTCACAAAGTGCCAAATTTAACATTTTGAGTAATTACAAAAGTAGGGTCGAAACATCTGTGCCACAGACCGATAATCTGTTTTTGCAACTACCCCTAAAACAGCCCCTAAAAAGTGTGACACCCTTGAAAACATGGGGGTGCCCCCTCAAAACTGTCAACGAAAAAGGGCAAAAAGTGGAGTAGGACAGGAAAAGTCGCGTTAATTCCGTGTTAAATGGTCACGATTGCACACAAAAAGTTCGGTAGAAATACACCTGTTTTTGTTGCACGTCTCGGCATTTTTTTGTATCTTTGCAATGGAAAGTGACACTTTTGGGCTGACGAAATCGAAGCTTTGAAAATCGGTCTAAACAAATGTTAAAGCGTATGGAAAGCAATCAAGAATTCTGGAAAGCGATAGACGTGGAGCACGGCAGTCCTGCCGATGTGGGCGCGCGTGTGGCCAATGCCCTGGCGGCAGAACTTCAGCGTCGGGGCATAGCCCGATTCCTGGCGCAGCCCGAAGCCTCCGGCATGGCCTGTCTCTCACCCCTCGACCTCATCGTCTCCACGCTCCAGACGCGCGTGGGCATGGTGTGCCAGGCGCTCTCGTCCGTCTACACCATGCCCACGTGGGACGAGCGGTTCACCGAGTGCCATTTCCGCTTTAGCCACGGCAGTCTGCTTGCCGCAGCCTCGCGGCTGGACGGCCTGCTGGGCGACGGTCTCGACCGCGTCGGCCTCATGGCGCGGCTCAAGGTGGAGCTGATGCTCGACCTCCTTTCCGGTCTCGTCAGACTGATGTTCTGGGTGCCCGCCAACGATATTGTCGCCAACACCATGCGCCTCTTTTCCAACTTCATGTCGGCCGTCAACGACCACGACCAGCCCCTGCGCTCGCTCTTCGACCGCATCGACGCCTACGTGAGGCAGCCCTCGGAGATGACCGCCGAAATCATGGTTTGGGCGGTAGACGACGTGACGGTCGAGATGGACACCGTGAACCGCCAGCTGATGGACCTCATGCGCGGTCTCAACTTCCAGCGGCCCTATTTCGTCAAGGGTGCCGACACGCTTGCCCACCACCTGGCGGCACGCTACGATGCGGAGTACGTGCCCCAGTGCCCGGGGCCCGACTTCCTCCCCCTGCTCGAACGGCTCTGCCATACCACGACACAGCAGGTAGACCGGCTTGCCGACGGCAAGTGTCCGCTCGCCGGCCTGCCGCTTTCGCCCGAAGAACGGCAGGCCATGCGCCGCTACCTGCGCCGCATGGAAGCCGTGGCCTACGACATAAGGCACGACCGCCCCACCACCTCCTCACTTCCCGTGCACGCACGGGGCGCTGTGGCGTCGGCTGCCCAGCCGTCCGCCTCCTCCTCCGTGCCGCCTGCCGCCGCCCTTCCTCCCCACGAGCTGCCCGGCAAGCTGATTGACAAGGTGGCAGCCCGGCTGCTCACCCCCGAGGCACGCGCCTTCTGGAAGAAGCTTGCCGAGGCGCACTACGTGGAGTGGAGCAACGCCGACAACCGCTACGTGTGGAAACGGTCGGGCGCCGAATACGGCTTCATGGTGGCAAACGCCACCGAGGCGCTCCACTTCTACCATCCCGCACGCGAAGGGCAGATCCAGTGGAAGGAGTTCGACAAGCTTTTCCTCCTCGAAGGGAGCAAGAACAAGGCGCAGCAGGCAGCCTCCATGTTGCGCCGCGGGGCAGAGCTGACAGAGCTGGAAAGTAAACGGGAAAGAAAATTACACATCATTTTCAAGTAGCGGGGTAAAGTCAACCATGCGCTGAGAGTCAGCAGGTTAACCACATTCATTCTTCTTTTTTCCACCTGCCGTCATGGGTCAACTTGACCCGTGACTTTCTTTTTTAGTGCCTATCTTTGCGGCAGAAACTTAAAAAAGCAAAGTATATGGCAAAGACCTTTGACTATGTGAACCATCTCGGCTCACCCACCCAGACCGCCACACGCGAACTCTATGAGCAGGTGCTCGACATGGCACGCGTGCAGCGCATCAATGCCGACCTGGCACGCCTGCTCAGCAGGCGCAACGACGGCACCCTCAGCGCGGCCGACTACAACGCCCGCAAGTCGGAACTCAAGAAGCGGCTGCCCGCCTTCCTCTTCCAGGGCCACAGCCTCACCCACCACCGCAAGGCAGAAGAAATGGAAGAAAGCGGACTCGCCATCTACGACGCCGACCACGTGGGCGACGCACGCGCCTACTGGACAGAGCGCGAGGCGCGGCTCAAGGAGCGCGGCGTGCTGCGCTGGGTGGCGGTGGCCCACGTCACCCCCAGCGGCGAGGGCGTGCGCCTGGTGTTTGCCAGGCCCCTCGGCATGACCATCGCCCAGTCGCAGGCCTGGATGGCCGAGGTGCTCGGCGACACCGTCTACGACGCCGCCGTGAGCGACCTCTCGCGCTGCTCCTTCGCCGTGCCCCGTGCCTACCTGCTCCGCTACGACCCCGAGCTTCTCTTCAACCCACCCGCCGAGGGCGAGGCTCCCTACTTCGGCAATCCGCCCGAGCCACCCCGACGGGCGGCAAGCCTGCAGCCCGTGGCCGAAGTGGAGCAGCCCTCCCTCTTCGACCCGCAGCCCATCCCCGCCACCGCCACCGGAGAGCCCGCCTACCAGGGCATACCCTACACCGCCATCGTGGCAGAGTGGCTCCGCCTCACGGGCGGTCCCCTTGTGGAGGGCGAACGCCACACCCGCCTCTTCAAGCTCGCCTGCGACCTGGCTCCCCTCACCGGCCGCGACGCCACCACCCTGCGCAGCGTCCTGCCCGCCTGCGGCCTGCCACCCGACGAGCTCGCCCGCATCGTCCGCGACGCCTGCCGCGACCAGTCGCACTGCCAGTCGCGCAAGCTCAGCATGGCCCTGGCCAACCTCTACACCCGGCAGCGCGCCGACAGCGTCAGTGCGGGCACCCCCGACGAGGGCGACCTCGCCTGGCTCTATGCCACCACGCCGCCCCCTATGCCCGCCAAGGTGCCCACGTTCCTGCGCACCATCCTCGCCCCCGTGCCCCGCATCTACCGCCCAGCCGTGGTCCACGCCGTGTTTCCCGCCCTTGCCACCCACCTGCACGACGTGCACTTCCGCTACACTGACAACACCCTCCACGAGGCCACCCTCATGACCGTGCTCATGGCAGGCACCGGAGCCGGCAAGAGCTGCATCAACAAGCCCATCGAGTTTATCATGGCCGACATAGCCGCCCGCGACCGTCACAACCTCGCCCGCGAAGCCGACTGGCGCAAGGCGCTCGAGACCGCCAAGCCCAACGAAAAGAAGCCCCAGCGGCCCGAAGGACTCGTGGTGCAGATGATAGACCCTGACACCACCAACGCCGCCTTCGTGCTCCGCATGCGCGACGCAGGCGGCCGCTTCCTCTTCCTCCAGATGAACGAGATAGAACTCTTCGACACACTCTGCGTGCGCCCCAACAGCCGCCAGCAGTTCCAGATCATGTGCCTCGCCTTCGACAACGACACCTACGGACAGACACGCGCCTCGGCACAGGCGGTGAGCGAGAAGGTGAAGGTGCACCTCAACTTCGTGGCTTCCACCACCGAAATCAAGGGCTGCCGCTACTTCCGCAACGTGCTCCTCGACGGCCCCGTGTCGCGACTCTCCTTCTGCACCATCCCCGAACAGGTCATCGGCTCAGAACTGCCCGTCTACGGCAGCTTCGACGACCTCTATGCCAGCCGCCTCCGCCCCTACATCGACAACCTCAACAACGCCACGGGCGAAATAGCGAGTCGCAAGGCCACCCTCCTGGCGCTGAAACTCGCCGCCGAGTGCAAGGACATAGCCGTGCTCACCCAGGACCGCGTGTTCGAGAACCTCTCCTTCCGTGCCGTCGTCATAGCCTGGCTCAAGGCGTGCGTGCTCTACGTGGCCAACGGCGCCGTGTGGGACAAGAACCTCAGCGCCTTCGCCCAGTGGATGCTCCGCTACGACCTCTGGTGCAAGCTCCACTACTTCGGCGCCAGCATGCAGCACGAGATGAACCGCCAGGTAGACTCCGGCACCGCCGCCGCACCCAACCAGCTCGACCTCCTGCCCGAAGAGTTCACCGTGGACGATGCGGTCGCCATGCGCATCAGCATCCACTCGAACACCCGCGTGGATCCCATGCTCCGCAAGTGGGTGGAGCGAGGCAAGGTGGAACGCGTCGACAAGACTCTCTATCGCAAGCTCAAGCAGGAGAAGAAGCCCGCAAGGAAAAAGGCAACTGCTGCCGGGAAGACCAAGACAAAGAGTGAACAAAACATGGAAACCAAGAACAACAACACATTAAACGACAAACAATTATGAGCAGACCACTAACCATCTCAAGCATCATCGACGCTGCCGAAGTGCAGCGCTACCTCACCGAGCAGCAGCAGAGGCAGAAGTTCGTGCCCACGGCCGACACCTTCGAGCTGCGCCTCCACCGCATAGCCAAGCGCAAGGACTACACCATAGGCCGCCTCTATGCCGACGGCAAGTATTTCTGCGACACCCTGGAGCCCACCTGGCGCGACGTGGGCCGCGGACGTCCGGGCCGCAAGGTGAAGGGCAAGACCGCCATTCCCGACGGCCGCTATCCCGTGGTGATCACCCTTTCGCCCCGTTTCCACCAGTGGCTCCCCCTGCTCGTGGGCGTGCCCCAGTTCGAGGGCATCCGCATCCATGCCGGCAACCGCCCGCAAGACACCGAGGGCTGCATCCTCGTAGGACTGAACACCCGCGTGGGCATGGTTACCCGGTCGCGCCACTACCTCCAGCTGCTCCTCACCGTCCTCATAGAAGCCCGGCGCAAGGACAAGGCACTGTGGATGACAGTGGAGTAGGGCGAAAGGTTCTCCCTGGTGCACTTTCCGATTCCACAGGACGGGTCATGACGAACGTCGGCATTAGCCCGGTGATTTCATGGGCTGGGTCACGACGTTCGTCGGCATTAGCCCCGGTAGCACCATAGGAAAGGACGGATCCTAACGAACGGGCTGAAAGCCCAACCAGTCCTTAGCCCAGGGCAAGCGAAGCGACACCCTGGGTAACAATCGCCCGAAGGTACGCCCTGCAGGGGCAAAAGTAAAGTCACTCCTAATGTTTCAGTATGCTTTTGCTCCCTATATGGCATACAACTGCTTGCCTCCAATCCCCCTGGTGCCGCGTCGTTTGTCCAGGTCAGTAAAGAGGCTGGGCTTTCCGCCCACCTGTCCGTGCAACCTGTGGACTTCGTTGTAAACCCTTGCCCCTGCAACCACCTGATCTATACCGCATGGCGCGGCACTCACTCACTCACAATTACTGAATCATCCCCCTAAAAAACTCCGCCAAAAACTTGCATATCTCCCGGGAAATCTGTATATTTGCACATACAATACGCAATATTAACCACAAACATTCACAAACCTTCATGCTTATGAAAAAGCTCCTCTCCCTTCTCCTCCTGCTTCTGCCGGCCCTCACAGCCCTCGCACAGGACAAGAACAAGGTGAAATCCATCGACATCACCATCGACATGCCACAGGCAGGCATGACCGTGCAGCAAGGCGAGAAACTCGCCCTCAAGGCAGCCAAGACCGCCTTCGGCGACCTCGCACAGAAAGGCATAGTCACCCTCCAGGACCTCACCTGGGAAGGCGAATTCGACGACAAGAACCCCGAATACCCCAAGTTTCAGGCAGGCCACACCTACACCTGCCACGTGAAGCTCGCCTTCAAGTATGGAGCCGGATACGTGACCAACTACGCCCTGCGCGACGGTGACAACTGCGTGGACGAGACCCTACTCAAGGCCACCGTCAACGGCAAGGAAGCCACCACACAGCTGTCAGCACCCTACTATCCCGGCTTCGTGTGCTTCCTCACCGTGCCCGGAGGCGACGGCAAACCGCTCAAGCGCGTGGACGGCGGCTCCTATAAGGAATATGTGGGCGAAGACCGAAACTGGGACCTCGGAGCCTACTCGCAGGCAGAGGCCGACCGGCTCTGGGTGGGCAAGCATGAGAAAGACTGCATCATCTGGGACCACGCACACAAACCCGCCGACGGCTACATTGACCTGGTTGACACCGACGGCAGCGACTTCGACTCGCAGAGCATACTCTACGTCACCAAGTGGATCATCAACATAGACAATTCAGACATGTGGGGCAACCACCCCGTGGAAGAACTCGCCAACACGCTCGTGGCATACCTCTCAGGCCCACACCACATCCGTGAAGTGTGGCTCGGAGAGAAGGTAGACGCAGCCAGGTTCGTCAACCAACTCAAGACCGTCATGAAAGACAGACTCTCGCCGCTCAGCGACTGGCGACTCTTCGACCGGATGAGCTTCATGTTCACCACCGCCGAAGCCACACTCGTGGTGCCCCAGGCGCAGATCAAAGCAGTGGCAGGCGCACTCGGCACCGACAAGTTCCAGCCCTGCTTCACCGTGAAGACCTACACCGGCGACATCTATGCCGCACAGAAAGCCGGCGTCAAGGCAGCCAAGCCCTGGTGCACACAACATCAGTACACCGCCCAGATAGCAGCCGCCGACCGACGCTACCACTTCGCCGACTGCAAGACCATAGGCGCCTTCTTCTACTCCTGCAACCGCTGCGGCAAGTGCGAACGCAACCCCAACCACGTGTTCTATGCAGGCGGCTACAAGCAACTGGGCTACAAGGCCGGACACGAAAACTACAAGCACCTCGCCACCAAGGAAGCCTACGTGGGCGTCAACGCTGCCGGCGAACACGTGTTCTGGATCAGCTGCAAGGACTGCAACCACGCCGAAAACTGGCAGGCACTCAACATGACGCAGGGCGAATGGAAACTCACCGGCAACGAAGCCTCCTATCCCCTCTACAAGCACCAGGGAATTCTCGCCATGAAACAGCGCAACCAGGAAGCACTCGCAGCCACACAGCCACTGCCAAGCTTCTTCACACTGCCCGCCATTGCCAAGGGCAAGATGAGCCAATGGGCGGAAGACGGAGTGAACCGCGCCGCATCGGACAACATGATCGACGACAACCTGCTCGGCAACGACTACACACGCACCGCCAGCCGCCTGCAGCTCGCCTCCATTGCCGTGCGACTGGCAGAGACCATGACCGGCAAAGAGGTGAAAGACCCCGGACGGAAATTCTCCGACACCGACAACGCCTATGCCAACCGCGCCGCACAGATGCAGCTCTTCGACGGCATCTGCAACGGCAACTTCCAGGCCGACGCCACAGTGAGCCGACAGGAAATGGCCACCGTGCTCCGCCGCACACTGACCTACATAGAGAACAACTCCAAGATTGGCTACTCCACCTACACCTCACGCCTCTCGCGCTACACCGACCAGGCGCAGCTCAAGGAGTGGGCAAAGGAACCCATGGCCTGCATGGAAGCCCTCGGCGTGGTCTATCCCGCCACATCCACCACTCTCGCTCCGGCAGCTCCTGCCTCCATCGAACTGGCACTCGACGTGGCAGAACGCTGCACACGCGCCCACAAGGCAGGATGGTATCAGACCGTGGCGAGCGGCGAGAAAGACAGCTACATCACCGTGGCGGGCGGCCACAACGACCGCCTCACCATCCCCACCGTGGGCGGATCGAGCAACTCGTCCATGCCGCTGAGCGAACGCTTCTGGGCACTGCTGCCTCCTCCCGGATACGGCCGATGGCTACCCACCATCGACCCCTACACCGGACAGACGCTCTTCTTCGACGGCCAGTGGGCACACCCCATCAGGCAGCACGGCTCCTCGTCGTATGCCAAGAACAGAGGCAAGGTGGACCGTGCCAAGCAGAAGGCTGCCAAGGCCAAGAGCGGCAACGGACTCCTCAAGAAGGGCCTCGGCATCCTCAAGGGGCTCATGTAGCCCAGTACTGCAAGCCAACCAACAAAACACAATGGCAAGGGCTTTC
Source organism: uncultured Prevotella sp. (assembly GCA_934191235.1). Taxonomy (GTDB): domain Bacteria; phylum Bacteroidota; class Bacteroidia; order Bacteroidales; family Bacteroidaceae; genus Prevotella. The sequence continues at coordinate 11,730 of CAKPUA010000007.1, forward strand.
ATATAAGCCTCGCACAGCAAACCAACGACAAAGCACAATGGAAAAGTGTGCCACCTGGTATAACCACAAGTGGACGAAAGCTGTCCGGGCTGCCACGGCACAGGCGGCATGGGCGACTCGCACAATTTCCATAAGGAGAAGATCGTGATGCGCTGTCCGTCGTGCAGTGGTTCCGGAAAAAGTCTTAGTTGTCATGGCACGGGAAGGGTGGTGAATTTCTGACCATCACAACCCCAAGGTCCATCCTTGAATTTGGTGAGTCCAGTCATGGGTTGAGCACCCAATGCACGCCCATAGCTACACGTACATCAGATCGGCCATGATACTGTCGCTGATGTAGATGCCCTGGCGGGTGAGACGAATCCGGCTGCCGTCGAGCTGCAACTGGCCACGCTCCAGATAAGGCCCTGCGGCACGGAGCAGATAGCTGCGATGACGGGGCAGAAGCCCGTGGAGGTCTATGCCCTCACGGGTGCGCAGAGCCGTGGTGACGGTGTCGTCGTAGCGCGTGTCGTCGTCTATGCGTTCGCTCTCGCAAGGACGAATGTCCTGTTCCAGAGCCGACACATAGGTTTTGACGTCGCTCACGTTCCATGAGCGCGTGTCCACGTCGTAGCTGTGGGCAGCGGCACCCACCCCCAGGTAGGGCACCCCCTGCCAGTAACTGCTGTTGTGGCGCGAGCGTCTGTGGGGTAGGGCGAAGTTGCTGATTTCGTAGTGCTCATAGCCCGAGGCTGTGAGATGGTCGCACAGGGCGTCATACATGCGCAGACTCAGTTCTTCGTCGATCTCCCTGATTTCTCCCCGCTGGAGCAGATTATAAAGAGGTGTACCCTCCTCATACATCAAGCTGTAGGCCGAGAGATGCTCCACTTGCAGGCCGAGAGCCTCAGTGATGTCGGCTTGCCACTGGTCGAGCGTCTGCCCGGGGAAACCGAACATCAGGTCGATGCTGATGTTGCCGATGCCCGCCTGCCGGAGTCTCTCCACAGCCAGGTGAGCCTGTAGGGCGGTGTGACGGCGGTGGAGAAACCGTAGTCTCTCGTCGCTGAAAGTCTGCACGCCCATGCTCACCCTGTTCACGGGAAGTGAAGCCAGCAGCGCAGCCAGTTCGGGCGTCACGTCGTCAGGGTTGCACTCCATGGTCACCTCCGTATCGTCAGAGAGCCGTCCGTAGTGAGTCTCCACAGCCCGGAACAACTGCCGCAGCTGTGAAGAGGTGAGCTGACTGGGTGTGCCACCCCCAAGGTAGACCGTGTGGAGCGGTTCACGCAGTTCGCCGCGCCTCATGGCGAGTTCGCCGCACAGGGCGTCTACATAGCGCTGCCGCATGGGGACAAGCGTGGTGGAATAGAAGCCGCAGTATATGCAGCGGCTTGCACAAAAAGGTATGTGAATGTATAATCCTGCCAAAATAGTGTGATTTTTGCTGCAAAAATACTAATATGTTTTAAAATATGAGCATTACCCCAAAGAAATGTTTGGCAGTTGTCACGCTTTTTTATAATTTAGAGGCCGAAAACCAATAACCCCCGACCAGGGAGGTCATACCTGAAAAATTATTCACTCTTAAATCTACACATTATGAGAGTATATCAGACTAACGAAATCAAGAACATTGCCCTCGTTGGCAGTGCGGGTAGCGGCAAGACTACACTTGCCGAATCCATGTTGTATGAAGCCGGCATCATCAAGCGCCGCGGCACTGTAGAAGCAAAAAACACCGTGAGCGACTATTTCCCGGTAGAGCAGGAGTATGGCTACTCCGTGTTCCCCACCGTTTGTCACGTGGAGTGGAACAACAAGAAGCTCAACATCATTGACTGTCCGGGTTCGGACGACTTCATCGGCGGTGCCATCACAGCACTCAACGTGACCGACGAGGCGCTCATCCTCATCAACGGACAGTACGGTCCGGAAGTGGGCACCCAGAACATATTCAGATATACCGAAAAACTCAAGAAACCCGTCATCTTCCTTGTCAACCAGCTCGACAGCGAGAAGTGCGACTTCGACTCCATCATTGCCTCGATGGACGAAATCTACGGGCAGAAGTGTGTGCAGATTCAATATCCCATCGCCACAGGTCCTGGCTTCAATGCCCTGATTGATGTGCTGCTGATGAAGAAATACTCATGGAAACCTGAGGGCGGAGCTCCCACTATCGAAGACATCCCTGCCGAAGAGATGGACAAGGCAATGGCTCTCCACAAGGCACTCGTGGAGGCAGCTGCCGAAAACGACGAGGGCCTCATGGAGAAGTTCTTCGAGGAGGAGACTCTCTCCGAAGACGAACTGCGAGAGGGCATCCGCAAGGGACTCGTGACGCGCAGCATCTTCCCCGTGTTCTGCGTTTGCGCAGGCAAGGACATGGGCGTACGCCGCCTCATGGAGTTCCTCGGCAACGTGGTGCCCTTCGTGAGCGAGATGCCCAAGGTGCACAACACACGCGGCGAAGAGGTGGCTGCCGAAGCAGACGGCCCCACATCACTCTATTTCTTCAAGACCGGCATGGAACCCCACATCGGAGAGGTGAGCTACTTCAAGGTGATGAGCGGAAGCGTGAAGGCCGGCGACGACCTGACCAATGCCGACCGTGGCTCCAAGGAGCGCATAGGCTCTATCTATGCCTGTGCGGGTGCCAACCGCATTGCCGTCGACCAGCTCAATGCGGGCGACATCGGGTGCACCGTGAAACTGAAAGACGTGAAGACCGGCAACACTCTCAACGGCAAGGATTGCGAGTGGCGCTTCGACTATATCAAGTATCCACACTCCAAGTATTCGCGAGCCATCAAGGCAGTGAAGAGCCAGGACACGGAGAAACTCATGGCTGCCATCCTGAAGATGCGACAGGAGGATCCCACGTGGGTGGTGGAGCAGAGCAAGGAACTCCGGCAGACCATCGTCCACGGACAGGGTGAGTTCCACCTGCGCACGCTGAAGTGGCGACTGGAGAACAATGAGAAACTCAACGTGGAGTTTGAGGAACCGCGCATACCATACCGCGAGACCATCACCAAGTCGGCACGCGCCGAATACCGCCACAAGAAGCAGAGCGGCGGTGCAGGACAGTTTGGCGAGGTACACCTCATTATCGAGCCTTATGCCGAAGGCATGCCGGAACCCACCACCTACAAGTTCAATGGACAAGAGGTGAAGCTCAACGTGAAAGGACGTGAGGAGATAGACCTTGACTGGGGCGGCAAACTGGTGTTCATCAACTCTGTGGTGGGCGGTGCCATCGATGCACGCTTCATGCCTGCCATCCTCAAGGGCGTGATGGACTGCATGGAGCACGGACCGCTCACGGGCAGCTATGCACGCGACGTGAGGGTGGTGGTCTATGACGGAAAGATGCATCCCGTGGACAGCAATGAACTCTCGTTCATGCTCGCTGCACGCCATGCCTTCTCTGATGCCTTCAAGAATGCTGGCCCGAAGATTCTCGAGCCTATCTACGATCTTGAGGTCTACGTGCCAGCCGACTTCATGGGCGACGTGATGAGCGACCTTCAGGGACGCCGTGCCCTCATCATGGGCATGGATTCCGAGGCGGGCTACCAGAAGTTGCAGGCAAAGATTCCGCTCAAGGAACTGAGCAACTACTCTATCTCTCTGAGCAGCCTTACAGGCGGACGTGCATCCTTCTCCACCAAGTTCGCCAGCTACGAACTTGTGCCTAACGACATCCAGCAGAAACTCATTGCCGCCCATGAGGCAGAGCAGACGGAGGATTGACGGTAGCGCCAGATACCAGAAGAATGAGGACGAAACTCCTATAAAGGATTAATAATACATGAATTTAATAGGAAAGATTGAGAGGATAACTAAACAGAAATGCGGCTGACTGTTATGTCGGTCGCATTTCGCTTTTTCTATAGGGCATCCTGGACTATAGAGAGACGCGGCTTCGATATTCATGGGAATAGCCACAGATTGTAGCAAGCCAGGAAAGGACTTCTCGTCTCTGATACTCTCTCGTCTATACGCCATCTACGACAAGTACGTCCGCTACAACCATTAACAAAAATAATTCTTTGCCGTATGCAATGTTTACCGTACTTTTGTGTTTCTAGTATAGATATGTAAGTAATATGAAAAAGAAATTATTATTACTCATCCTGATGGTCCTTCCATTCTTTATGTCATCATGCAGTGATGATGACGGGAAGGTAGATCCTATGAAGTGGAAAACAGAAGTGAAGGCATCAAGTGATGGCTATTTTCATGTATCTCCTCAGGGAGGTACGTTTGTGTTTAAATGTACAAATTACAGTGACTTCTGGATAACAGGTATCACCGAACAGGCACCTCAAGGAGAAGAAAACATGTTCACACCTGCCTATGATGAACATGAAGACTTGACGATAACATCAAATTGGGCAACAGCAACTCGCAATGGAAACACATTGAAAGTTACTATTTTGCCGACGACATCCGATGCCAACCGGTACATAAAAGTGTCCGTACAAAATGGGGATGCTTTTGATGAATTCAAGTTCAGACAGCGAGGATTGAAAGTTGGGTTATAGAAAGCGATAGTTCTATCATTCACAAGGATGCTGTTAAGGCATCCTTTTTTCGTGTCTTCCACCATGTTGCCCACCATTCCATATGTATGATTCTGACGAGGATTTCGCCTATTGTGTAGTCGGTGAACTGTATGATTGGGATCGCATCATGGGCAATCTCTCTTATAGCTTCGATTACAAGGAATTCGCCAGGAATTTGTTCCTGGCGTACTACATTTTCGATGATGGCTATGTGTTCCGCATATAAAAGGCGGAAGCCGGACGGGGCAATCACCTCTATCCGGCATTCCACCTTTTATAATACGCTCCGTGAAATATATCCGGAGTAAGCGACGTCTGTCTATTTCAATACTTCATCAAGTTTCTTGACTAATATTGTCGGGTCTTTACGAAACTCTTTCATGCTGAGGTCTTTGAGTACATCCTTTATTTGTGGGAAGTCCTTGAAATACCTTTTCAGCATGGTCTTTTGTCCAATTCCTACAACAACACTGTTGTCCTTGAAATAATAGGTTCTTGCAAAGTCCTCATTCTTGGCTTTATAATAAAACATAACGCCATATCCGTAAATACTTCCCGATTGCACATGGGTAGCTGTGCTTATGTAGTGGATATAGGCGGAAATGTTCTTCCCTTCATACACAGGCTGGAGGAATACTGGATTTTTATAGAGTTTCGGATTCTCCTTATAAGACATACCCAGTCCCATCTGTGCAGCCATCGGAACCCAGTTTGTCCATTCCTTGGCTTTCTTGTCATAGTATTTTATTTCTTTGATGTCATTAGAGGTGAAATCCGACTTTTCACCGCTCGTCTTATCCTTCACTCTAATCTCATGGTCATTATCTACGTAAAAGGAGAGTGAAGGTGTTTCTCCTTTCACAACTTTACCATTGTTCAATGTTACTTCTACATTCTGTGCTTGTACCGTCCCACATAGCATGAGGGCAAGAAGCGTAAAAAGGCATTTTTTCATACTCGTATATTTAAGTTCAACGTTATATTACAGTAAGATTACGCAAAGATAAACCTTTTTCATTACCCCCCCCAAGCGATAAACAACTTTTTTAACTACATACCTATCAAACAACAAAACTTAAACGTTTCCAACCTCCTATACATCCAACCGAAAAGTGTTGTGTCTTTGCGCTGTGTAAACATTCCACACGGATATCATGAGCTACTATATAAGCGTTGGGAGTCATGAACAGAGGTAACGAGAAAAGTGTAACACATTTCAAACTTAGAGTGTAACACAAAGTGTAACACAAATTTGTCGCGTCGTGTACTTTTGTGTACCGTTCTGTCCCCTTGGCTGAATCTGCCACGAAGTTAGACACGAAAGTCTCACCCTAAACAATTGTTGAAATGTATGCTGTGTGCAATCCGTAATATACAGAAAAAGAGAATGTTAGATAAATAACATCCTCTTCCTAAACTTTAATTCCTTTGCATTTCTAAATGAATGCTTAGTGACTCCGATGGGATTCAAACCCGTAACCTTCTGATCCGTAGTCAGATGCTCTATTCAGTTGAGCTACGGAGCCTCATTTCTTAATTGCGAGTGCAAAGGTAGTGACTTTTCGTGTAACTGCCAAATATTTCCTCAACTTTTTTCAACTTTTTTTATTCTTGAAGGGGCTTCGCGGGGAGTTACAAGTTTACTGTAATCTGAATAGGAAGGCGTTTCCCGTTGATTATATGCTACTTATGCTCGTTCGGGGAAGAAAGTGGGGGAAGAGTCACGTTTCTTCGTCATGCGAGAATAGTATGCCGGATTTCTCGAAGGCGTGCCACATGGAGTGCCGCGCTTCTGGATTGTGGCGCTCTATGTCGGCAAAAAGCTGTGCGACGTATTGCCGATTGCTGCTGGTTTCGTAGGGGCAGAGCTTGTCCTGTTTCTTGTATTGCCGGAGGGTTGCCATTCGTTTGATGTCGCTTTCGGCCATGAGACATAGCGGGCGAATCAAGGTGATGGGCATCTTCTTCATCTTCATCTTCACGGGCATGGTTTCGTATCGTCCCTGGAAAAACTGGTTGAGCAGGGACGTATGGATGATGTCGTCCTGGTGATGGCCCAAGGCGAGCTTGTTGCAGCCCAGACGCTGTGCATGCTCGAAAAGCGCCTTCCGCCTGTACCATGAACAAAGGAAGCACGGCACTTTTCGCTTGTCTGTGGTCGGGTCGAAATCGGTCTCGATGATGTGAAGGGGGATGCCGCAACTTTGACAGAATTGTTCCAGGTAGACTGTGGAAGTGTGGTAGTCAATGTGGCTCATGCGGATGTGCAGTGCTTCTATAGTGAACCGGGGCTTCCAGATGCGTGACCGTCCGGCGAGCATCTCGGTGAGAAACAAGGAGTCTTTGCCGCCCGACAAGGCGACAAGCACACGGTCGCCCTCCTCAATCATTCCATAGTCGAAAATGGCTTTCTCAAATTTCTCTTTGAGCCGTTTGTGGAGTTTCTTTTCTTCCTTGGAAATTTCTCTCTCTTCCATGGTTTATTTCATGAACACCAGATAGACGGCACATATAATAAGGAAAAAGGCGAGTATGTGGTTCCAGTGAAGGCTTTGTCCCTGAAACAGGATGTTGGCGATAACGGCAAACACGCCGAGGCTGATGCATTCCTGCACCACCTTGAGCTGTACCAGGGAGAAAGGGCCCCCATTGCCGTTGAACCCCATTCGGTTGGCAGGCACTTGACAGCAGTATTCAAAGAAGGCAATGCCCCACGAGAAGAGGATGATGCCGATAAGGGGCCAGCCTTTGCTGATGCCCGATGTCTGGAGGCGAAGGTGGCCGTACCAGGCCAGTGTCATAAACACGTTGCTCAATACGAGCAGGAGAATGGTGTAAAGTCCGTTCATGTCGTTGCTTTTTTATTCGTGATGGTAGGGCTCGCCCTTGATGATGGTGCAAGCCCTGTATACCTGTTCCACAAAAACGAGGCGCACCATCTGGTGGGAGAAGGTCATGCGTGAGAGGGAAATCATCTCGTTGGCCCGTTTATATACTTCTTCGGCGAAGCCGTATGGGCCGCCTATCACATAGACGAGTCTGCGTGCGGTGAGTTGTTTCTTTTCTGTCCATGCTGCAAACTCGATGCTGCGCATTTCCTTGCCGTGCTCGTCGAGCAGCACCACCGTGTCGGAAGGCTGCAGTTGCTTGAGTATCAGTTCGCCTTCTGCTGTCTTCTGTTGCTGCTCGGTGAGTTTCTTGGTGTTTTTCAGCTCGGGTATGGTCACTATGTCGAACGGCATGTAGTGTCCGATGCGCTCCACATAGTCGTTGATGCCAGCCATGAAGTGCTTGTTCACTGTCTTGCCGACCATTATCAGGGTAGTTTTCATTGATAATCGTCCTTTCTTTTAGGGTTCATGGGAAACCATCCTTTCTTCACCCGCTGCTTCTGCTCGAAGAGTTCACCTATCGACCAAAGCAATGAAGCGCCGAGCACGCCGAGCAGTGCAGACCAGAAAACGTCTGCCACAAACAGTGCACCGCAGATGCTTGCCACACCCAATACGAGAAACACCCACCAGGGACGGGTTCCGAAATAATATTCCGTCTTGATGACAATGGGATGGAAGGTGCCGATGATGAGAAATGTAGACAGGGCAATGAAGAGCCCTTTGAAATATAGTTCCATAGGTGCAAAGTTACAGCAAAAGGGTGGAATACGAAATAAAAAGCGGATTTTATTTGTTTTTTCACCGAAAAGCCGTTATCTTTGCAACGCAATCAATATTCAAGAATTATGGAAAACAATCAAGAGCTCATTTCCCAGTGTGTGGAAAAAGCGCAGCAATGGCTCACTCCAGCCTTTGACGCTGAAACGCAGAAAGCCGTGAAAGAAATGATAGAAGCAGACGACAAGACCAATCTTATCGAGAGTTTCTACAAGGATTTGGAATTTGGTACTGGTGGACTCCGTGGCATTATGGGTGCGGGTTCAAACAGAATGAATATTTATACCGTAGGCTTGGCCACCCAGGGCTTTGCCAACTATCTCAAGAAAAACTTTGCCGACCGCAAGCAGATTTCGGTGGTGGTTTGCCACGACTGCCGCAACAACAGCCGTCTTTTTGCAGAGACGGTGGCCGACATATTCTCAGCCAATGACATCAAGGTGTATCTTTTTGACGACATGCGCCCCACACCGGAGTGCTCTTTCGCCATTCGCCATCTGGGCTGCCAGAGCGGTGTGAACATCACAGCTTCGCACAACCCGCGTGAATACAACGGCTACAAGGCTTATTGGGAAGATGGTGCCCAGGTGCTGGCTCCTCACGACACGGGCATTATCGACGAGGTGAACAAGGTGAAGGTGGAAGACGTGAAGTTCCAGGGCAAGAAAGAACTCATCGAAATTATCGGTGAGGAAATAGACAAGGTGTATCTTGAGAAAATCAAGAGCCTGTCTATCGACCCGGACGTCATCCAGCGCCAAAAGGACCTGAAGATTGTCTACACGCCTCTCCACGGCACAGGCATGATGCTCATTCCGCGCTCCTTGAAGCTTTGGGGCTTTGAGAATGTGCACTGCGTGAAGGAACAGATGGTGAAGAGTGGCGATTTCCCCACGGTGAAGAGTCCTAACCCCGAAAATGGCGAGGCCTTGACGCTGGCTCTGCGCGATGCCAAGGAACTTGACGCCGACATCGTGATGGCGAGCGACCCTGACGCTGACCGTGTGGGCATGGCTTGCAAGAACGACAAGGGCGAGTGGATTCTCATCAACGGCAACCAGACTTGCCTGCTCTTCCTCTACTATATCATCACCAACCGCCAGCAGAAGGGCTTGATGAAGCCTACAGACTTCATCGTGAAGACCATCGTGACCACTGAGGTGATACGCAAGATTGCCGAAAAACAGCATATCGAAATGCGCGACTGCTACACAGGTTTCAAGTGGATTGCCCGTGAGATTCGCCTTTCTGAAGGCAAGCAGCAGTATATCGGAGGCGGTGAGGAAAGCTACGGCTTCCTGGCTGAAGACTTTGTCCGCGACAAGGATGCCGTGTCGGCATGCTCGCTGTTGGCCGAAATCTGCGCCTATGCCAAGGATCAGGGCAAGTCGCTTTATGATTTGCTGATGGGCGTCTATCTCGAATACGGCTACTCCAAGGAGTTTACCGTGAATGTGGTTCGTCCGGGCAAGACGGGTGCCGACGAAATCAAGCAGATGATGACCGACTTCCGCAACAATCCTCCCAAGGAACTGGGCGGCAGCAAGATTGTTCTTTGGAAAGACTACCAGACACTGGAAGCTACTGACGACAAGGGCAACAAGACAAAACTCGTCATGCCCGAGACAAGCAATGTGCTTCAGTGGTTCTGCGACGATGATACAAAGGTAAGTGTCCGTCCTTCGGGCACTGAACCCAAGATAAAGTTCTACATTGAGGTGAAAGGCACCATGAAATGTGAAGGCTGCTACGAACGTTGCGACAGAGAAGCCAACGAGAAGATTGCGGCTATCAAGAAGAGCCTTAACCTTTAAGGATATTGAAATGAATTTTTCGATTTTAAACGGAATCCTGCCGGTGTTTACCGGCCTACCAATTAAAAGTTTTTACCTACAGGCGCATCCTTCTGTGAAGAAGGGTGCGTTCTTTTTTTGCGTCTTCGCTTCGTGTTTACAGACTTCCTCGCCTTTCGGATTGGGGCTTGTCATGGATTCGAAGCGACACCTTATGTCGTGGTATCTGGCATGCATGTCTTGCAGGGCGCTTTTTTGCTTGGCTGCAAACGCTGACATGAAAGCATCACTCCAAATCCCTGATGTTTCCGAAATTAGTGGCAGACTAATGCTGTGTTAGTGGCAGGGTAAGGAGACGTTAGTGGCAGGGTAATAAAACGAATCACCGCAGTGAAAAAGAATGTCACTGCGGTGATTCGTTTTTTGTGTGGATGAATGTGTGTGGATGAAGTCCTGATGACGATGGGGTGGAAGAGGGCGTGATGAGCCGGAGGGCTGTTGGCGGTTATGGCTTGTTGCCAAACAATCGCTGATATTCATCCTCGAAATTGGGCGTGAATATGCCTTTGCCCATGTTGTCGGCAATTTCCTGCCGGTTCCAGAATTTGCCACCGGCAAGTTCTTCCTTGCTGGGCGAAATGGGTCCGTCGTAGATGGTGGTGTGCACGTAGACCAACTCCCTTTCACGCTTGCCTTCGAATACATACTTGCAAATGAAGCAAGGAGTGAAGTCGCTGATTCCCAATTCTTCACTCACTTCTCGTTTAAGAGCCTCTTCAATGCTTTCCCCATAGTCCACATGCCCGCCTGTGGCAGTGTCCCATTTGCCGGGCTGTATGTCTTTCCAGTCGGGCCGTTTTTGCAGATAGAGTTCTCCACGGCTATTGAACACGTGCAGATGCACCACCGGATGGAGAATCTTGGTGCCGTCGTGGGCATGGCCACGGTCTATTTGGCCGATCACTTTTCCGTCCTCGTCGACAACGGGAAAGATTTCTTGTTGGTTGTCTCTCATGTGAACACTTAGAGTTGTGCGGTGAAAGTGAAGCAGTCGGGGAAACATTCCTCCACTTGCGTTTGCGGCTTGTCGAAGAAGATGCCGAAAAAGGCACTGCCGCTGCCCGACATTTGGGCATAGGCGGCTCCCATGCCGTAGAGCCGCTTTTTGATGTCTGCGAGTTCGGGATAGGCGGCAAACACCGATTCTTCGAAATCGTTGTGCAGCAGTTCGCGCCATTCGCCTATGTGCTTCTTGACCACGTCGCGGCAGCACAGGTCAGGCTTGTGCGGCTGAATCTTGGCGAAAGCTTCGGCAGTGGAAACCGACACTTGCGGTTTGACGACAACAATCCAATAGCCTTTCAGATTGCCCCGTGGTGAGTCGGCAGGTTCCAGAATTTCGCCTTTGCCTTGTGCAAAAGCTATCTCGTTGCGAATGAAGAAAGCGCAGTCGGCACCCAGTTGGGCGGCATAGTTCTCCATGAGCGACTGGCCCATGTTGAGCCTGAACCGCTCGTCGAGCAATTTGATCATGAAGGCGGCGTCGCTCGAACCGCCTCCCAGCCCGGCCTGCATGGGTATGCGCTTGAAAAGGTGTGCGTGTATGCGCGGCAACTTGAAGTCGCGTGCAATGAGCTGGTAGGCCTTGACCACGAGATTCTGGCTCTCGTCGCAGTCCATGGCGCAGCCTGTTACCTTGAGGTCGCAATCTGTGTCGGACGGAAATTCCTCGTCCATCTTCTTGATTTCCAGAGCGTCGCATAGAGGGATGGGGTAGAAGACCGTTTCCAGGTCGTGGTAGCCGTCAGTGCGTTTGCCCACAATGTTGAGGCCAAGGTTAATCTTGGCATTAGGGAATACAATCATAATACATGGTATTTTATCGCTGCAAAGTTAATGTAATTGGGAGATAAAACAAAATAAATGCCGGTGAAAAAGCAGATGCCTGAAAAATAAAGTTGGCGTTGCAATCCTCTACTTGGAACTTTTTGATTAATTTTGCAGTTGCAAAATTAATATTAAAACCAAGCACCATGGCGGACAGCAAGCAAAAGAAGAATTTCAACATAGTGAACAATCCCGGTCAGCCCCCGATGGTCGACGGCGTTTACGGCCGTTTGCCGCCGCAGGCTATCGACATTGAGAAGGCCGTGTTGGGAGCCTTGCTTATCGACAAGGACGCCTTCTCCGTGGTGTCGGAACTGTTGCGGCCCGAAACCTTCTATCTTCCCCAGCACCAGTGCATTTATTCTGCCATTCAGACGCTCAACATGGAAGAGAAGCCGGTGGACATCATGACGGTCACCGAGGAACTCAAGAAAGAAGGTACGCTCGAAAAGGCAGGCAATCCTCCCTATCTTTTCCAGATTTCCAATGGTGTGGCATCGTCTGCCCATGTGGAATACCACGCCAAGATTCTGGCGCAGAAATTCCTTGCCCGCCAGCTCATATCCTTCTCCAGCCAGGTGGAAACCAAGGCGTTTGAAGAAGGCATCGATGTGGACGAACTCATGCAGGAGGCCGAGGGCTCGCTCTTCGAAATCTCGCAGAAGAACATGCGGCAGGACTATACCCAGATTGACCCTGTGGTAAAGCAGGCCTACGGCAACATCCAGAAGGCTGCCGCCCAGCAGGGAGGACTGACCGGTGTGCCGAGCGGCTACACGGCACTCGACAAGATAACCAGCGGCTGGCAACCTTCCGACCTGGTCATCATCGCCGGCCGACCGGCCATGGGCAAGACCTCTTTCGCCCTGTCCATAGCCAAAAACATTGCCGTGGACTATCAAGAGCCCCTGGCATTCTTCTCGCTTGAAATGAACAACGTGCAACTGGTGAACCGACTCATCTCCAACACGTGCTCCATACCCGGCAGTCTGATCATGAACGGTCAGCTCAATCCAGCCCAGTGGAAACAGCTCGACACCAACATCCGGCACCTTGACGGCGCACCTCTCTATGTGGACGACACGCCGGGACTCTCCGTCTTTGAACTGCGCACCAAGGCCCGGCGCCTGGTAAGGGAGAAGGGCGTGAAGCTCATCATGATTGACTACTTGCAGCTGATGAATGCCAACGGCATGCGGTTCAACAACCGTCAGGAGGAGGTGTCGACCATTAGCCGCTCGCTCAAGGGCCTGGCCAAGGAACTCGACATCCCGGTGATAGCCCTTAGCCAGTTGAGCCGTTCCGTGGAGCAGCGTGAGGGAGCCGAAGGCAAGCGTCCGCAGCTGAGCGACCTCCGTGAGTCGGGAGCCATCGAGCAGGATGCCGACATGGTGCTCTTTGTGCACCGTCCGGAATACTACCACATCCTGCAAGACGAGAAAGGCAACGACCTTCACGGCATGGCACAGATCATCATTGCCAAGCACCGTAAGGGTGCCACCGGCGACGTGCTCCTGCGCTTTGAAGGCCAGTTCACGCGCTTTGCCAATCCGGAAGACGTAGATCCCAACAGTCAGTCGCCTATGCCGGATGGCAGTGCTGAGGGAGGGGAGTTTATCGGCTCGAGCATGAACGGTGGCTCAATGATGAACGAGGTGTGGGGTCCTCCGCCATCTAAAGGGCCTGATTTCTAAAACCGAAAATAAAACAACAATCATGATGAAGAAACTATTCTTTTTGCTCTTGGCTTTCGGCAGTCTGCTGACACTCAGTGCCCAGACCTACAGGCCTTGCGTGTCGGTCCTGGGCGATTCCTATTCCACTTTCCAGGATTACACCCAGCCGTCCACCAACGAACTGTGGTATTTCCGCAAGCCGCGAAAGACCGACGTGAATGCCGTGAACCAAATGTGGTGGCATCAGTTGATTAGCGGCATGGGCTGGCGTCTGTGCCGCAACAATTCCTACAGCGGTGCCACCATCAGCTACACCGGCTATAGTGGCAACGACTATTCAGACCGCTCGTTCATCACCCGCATGGACGATCTCGGGTGTCCGGACATCATCTTCATCTTCGGGGCCACCAACGACAGTTGGGCAGGCTCGCCGGTGGGTGACTACAAGTGGGACAACTTCAGCCGGTCAGACTTCTATTCGTTCCGTCCTGCCATGGCGTATATGCTTGAGCACATGACTCTTCGCTATCCGAATGTAAAGATTTACTTCATTTTGAACGACGGACTAAAACCTTCCATCAATGAGTCGGCAGAAACCATCTGCAAGCACTATGGGGTGGAACTCATCAAGCTGTCGGGCATTGACAAGCTGTCGGGCCATCCCACAGTGAAAGGGCAGAAACAGATAGCCGACCAGTTGATGGCACGGCTGAAAAAGTAAAGAAGAAATTTTGCGGTTAGGATAAATAGCCGTAACTTTGCACATCCGAAAAACAGTGTCCCGGTTCTGTCGCTGGCACCCGGCCGGGTGCGAGAGGAAAGTCCGGGCAGCACAGGACGCTCCACTTCCGAAAGTAGAAGCTATTGGCAACAGTAGGAGAAAGCAGAAGAAAAGAACCGCCCCGCTTCGGCAGGGTAAGGGTGAGAAGGTGGTGTAAGAGACCACCAGCCGGTGGGTGATCATCGGGCTGTGCCATCTGGAGGCTGCAAGTTCGCGTATACCGTCGACCGAGGGTTGTCCGCCCGAGTCATGCGACGGAGGGTAGAACGCTAGAGCCAAGGGGTGACCGTTGGAGTAGATAAATGACAGATGTCGGCATGGGCCGAGAGACCCGTGCCGGAACAGAACCCGGCTTATAGGGACGCTGTTTTTCTTTTTTACTGATATGTTTCACAGGGACGGATACTCTTCGGGGCATCCGTTTGTTTTTGCGCTCCTATTCCCTGTAGAACCAGGAAAGCAACTTGTTTACCCAGCCAATGCTGAAGCGGAACCACCGCAGAGAGCTGACGGGCTTGCCCCCAAACCCCATGATGAAGTCGCGGCTACGGCTGCGGCTGAACGGCAGTCCGGCATCCATGAAATAGAAGTGGGCACATCCCCTCAGATGCGCCTCCTTGACGGCATGCCAGATGAGCATGGTCTTGGGGTGGAGCAGAGGATTCACCTTGCCTTTGGCGGCGTAGTACCACAGATAGGCATCGCCGTCGGAATAGATGACTGAACCGCTGCCTAAAGTCTTGCCGTGCTGACGGCAGACGTAGAGCCGGCAATGGTCGGAGGCGTGTGCCATCTCGCGGAATTGCCTTTCGGCGGGCAGATAACTCAGAAAGCGCAGCCTGTTGTGGCTACGCAGCACGCGATAGAAATCCTTGACGCCGCTCTCGTCGGTTATCTGTTCCACGGTCACTCCGAGCCGGGTGGCATTGTTGATGCGCTTGACGTATTTCTCCGTCATCCGCTCCTCGGGACTTGTGCTGTGAAGCGAATTGTGTATCTGCATCCATTGCACCGGGAAATAACGGGCCAGGCGTAATTCCTTGTAGCCGAACATCTTGCGTGAAAGATTGGAAAACTCTATATACAGGCACAGCTTGCGCTTGAGCGTCTGGTCGAGACGGGCAAGCATCAACCCGAAAATCTTCTCTTTTTCCGCATCCTCTTCATAATCGCCTTCGCCGTAGATGCGTCCTTGCGTGAAAATGTAGGGCGGCATAAGGGCACCACGGCGCCTGAGCACCACCAGCATGTGTCCCGCAACCTGTTGGTCGGGACCAGTGGCCACCAGCATATAAGGCGTTTGTCCCGGCGTCTTCTCTATGATGCGGAACAGGCTGGTGCTGTGGAAAAAGTTGCGGCACACCAAAGCCGGCATGTCTGCACTGTGTCGGATGATGGTTATAGAATATTCCATACACGGCAAAATTACTAAATCTTTTCTAAAAAACAAGTAAGCCGTCACTTTTTTCGTGGGAAAGTTAGTACATTTGCGCGACTAATTCAAGCATTGATAATCTGACATATGAAAATAGTAATGATAGGGGCCGGCAATCTTGCCACCAATCTTGGCAAGGCGCTACTCGAAGCCGGTCATGACATTCTTCAGGTGTACAGCCGTAAACTGGAACATGCTGCCGAACTGGCAGAACAGGTGGGAGGCGCGCCTACCGACCAGCTGGAACGCATCGTCTCGGGTGCAGACGTCTATATCGTGTCGGTGAAGGACAGTGCCATTGCCGACATTCTGCCTGCCCTTTGCCGGGGCAAGGAGAACAAGGTCTTTGTCCACACGGCAGGCAGCATGCCTATGGACGTGTTCCAGGGCATGGCGTTGCACTATGGAGTCATCTATCCCATGCAGACGTTCTCCAAGAAAAAACCGGTAGACTTTGCCGGGATACCCTGTTTCGTGGAGTACAACGACACGCTGGCCGAGACTACGGTCAAGGAACTGGCACACAGTTTGAGCCGCCATGTGCAGCACCTTGATTCGGCCGACCGCAAGTATCTTCATCTCTCTGCCGTGTGGGCATGCAATTTTGTCAACCACTGCTATTCCGTGGCTGCCGACATCCTGCAGCGCCATGGCATGGACTTCAGTGTGATGTTGCCCCTGGTAGACGAGACTTGCCGCAAGGTGCACACGCTTGCTCCGGTTGACGCGCAGACCGGACCGGCAGTGCGCTTCGACGAGAATGTGATACGTGCTCAGACACAGCTGCTCAAGGACAACCCCATGCTCAAGGACTTGTATGAAAGGATGAGCATGAGCATACATAATTTCGCTACCAAGAAAAACAAGCCATGATAAACTATGATTTGAAGAAGATCCGTGCCGTCGTGTTCGACGTGGATGGGGTGCTCAGTGCGGAAACCATTACGCTCAGTTCCGAGGGAGAACCTCTGCGCACGGTGAACATCAAGGACGGATACGCCATCCAGCTGGCACAGAAAAAAGGACTGCGCATTGGCATTATCACCGGCGGCAAGACCTTTGCCGTGGAAAAGCGCTATGCGGGTCTTGGAGTGGAAGATATCTACATGGGAGTGAGCGTCAAAATCAGTACGTTCAGGGATTTCCTTGCCAAATACGGACTCCAGCCGGAGGAAGTAATCTTTGTGGGCGACGACATTCCCGATTATGAAGTGCTCCAGGCATGCGGCTGCCCGTGCTGCCCCAAGGATGCCTGCGCCGACGTGAAAAGCATTTGCCGTTATGTGAGCGACCGGAATGGCGGATACGGATGCGGGCGCGACATCATTGAGCAGGTGCTCAAGGCACAGGGGAAATGGCTGAGTGATGCCAAGGCTTTCGGTTGGTAACGTAACAGGAAAAAGACTATGAAATACAAGATTATATTGGCCAGCAATTCGCCAAGAAGACGAGAACTGCTGGCAGGACTCGACATTCCGTTTGAGGTGAAGGTGTTGCCGGGTGTCAGTGAGAGTTATCCCGAGTCACTTTCTGCTGAGGAAATACCGGAATACATAGCCTGTGAAAAGGCATCGGCCTACAAGGGGATGATTGCAGCCGGCGAGCTGGTGCTCACTGCCGACACGGTGGTGATTCTGGACGGCAGGGTGCTCGGCAAGCCCAAGGACCTTGCCGAGGCAAAAGCCATGCTTCACGGGTTGAGCGGCAAGGTTCACCGTGTGACAACGGGCGTTTGCCTGACCACGGCCAACGCACAGCGTCATTTCTCCGTAACTACGGAAGTGACCTTCCGCAGGCTGACAGACGAGGAGATTGACTATTATGTGGACCACTACAAACCGCTCGACAAGGCTGGCGCTTACGGCGTGCAGGAATGGATAGGCTATGTGGGCGTAACAGGGCTCAACGGCAGCTACTACAATGTGATGGGGCTTCCCGTGCAACGCATCTATCAGGAGCTGAGGGAATTTGGGGGAGAAAACGCCTGAACAGGGCAGGACGGTGACAAGACGGCCTGCATGGACAGAAATCACTCCTCCCGTTTTTAACCGGCACCCAGAGCGCCCTGTTGAGGCTAAACAACTGATAATATGAGCAAGAAAACGTGATTTTTTTGAAAAAAACGAGCCGCTCACTTTGTCAGTGGCAGATTTATTCGTAATTTTGCAACGCAAATATCATATATATGAAGAAAACCGTAATTATGGCTGTGTGCGGAGCCTTGCTTTTTTCGAGTTGCGCACACGAGTTCAATCAGGTCTACAAAAGCCCGGATAACAATTACAAATACGAATATGCGAAAGAATCTTTTGCATTGGGCAAGTATCAGCGGGCCATCACTTTGCTTACCGACCTGATCAATATCCAGAAAGGCACCAACAAGGCGGAGGAGAGCCTCTATATGCTTGGTATGGCTCAGTATCTCAGCAAGGACTATGAAAGTGCTGCCGAGACATTCAAGAAGTACACCAAGTCATATCCCCGTGGCATCTATTCGGAAATGGCTTTCTACTATGTCGGCCAAAGTCTTTATATGAGTACACCGGAACCGCGTCTGGACCAGACTCCTACGGTGGCAGCCATTGCGGCGTTCCAGGACTATCTCGACATCTATCCCAACGCATCACTCAAGGCTACAGCCCAGCAGCGCCTGTTCGACTTGCAGGACAAGCTGGTGAAGAAGGAACTGCTTTCGGCCAAGCTCTATTATAACCTTGGTTCCTATTTCGGCAACTGCACCGACGGCGGAAGCAACTATGAGGCCTGCATCATTACGGCCCAGAATGCGCTGAAAGACTATCCCTACACCAATTTCCGCGAAGACTTTGCACTGCTCATCATGAAAAGCAAGTTCGACCTTGCCGCCCAGAGCGTGGACGAAAAGAAAGCCGACCGTTACCGTGATGCAGAAGACGAATGCTACGGATTTATCAACGAATATCCCGATTCGCCCAACAAGAAGGTGGCGGAGAAATTCATAGAGACTTGCAAGAAATATACGAAAGACTAACATAAAAAGATACAATTTAGCAATAATAAAATGGATTACAAGAAATCAAAAGCACCGGTTAACACCGTGACCCGCAACATCATGGATCTTTGCGATGACACCAACAATATCTATGAGAGTGTTGCAATCATCTCCAAGCGCGCCAACCAGATCTCTGTTGAGATCAAGCAAGACTTGAGCAAGAAACTTGCCGAGTTTGCTTCCTACAACGACAGCATGGACGAAGTGTTTGAGAATCGCGAGCAGATCGAAATCTCACGCTATTACGAGAAGTTGCCCAAGCCAACACTTCTTGCCACACAGGAGTTTATCGACGGTGACATCTATTGGAACAATCCAGCCGATAATAACGAGGAAAACAAGGACTAAGCCATGATCCAGCGCAAGCAAACGGTTTTTCTACTTCTTGCTCTCGTGGCATCCGTCGTGTGCCTGTGCTTGCCCGTCGGGCGTTTCATGCCAGAGAGCATGGGGCTGGGCACGGAAATGTATAATCTTTGGATTGTCGACAAGACAACAGACACCTGCCAATACTCCGTGTGGGCATTGTTTGCGGTGCTTATTGTCACTTGCCCCGTGACGCTGGTGGCCATATTTGCATACAACAACCGCAGGCAACAAATGCGTTATTGCGTGTTCAACATGTTGCTTTTCATCGGTTGGTATGTAGTCTATGCCGTGTTTGCCCTCACATTGGGAAACGGTGCCAAGTTTCATCCCTCTTTTGCCTGTTGCCTTCCTTTTGTGGCATTTGTGCTGACGCTGTTGGCACGCAAGGGCATCAGTGATGACGAGAAACTTGTCAGGGCTGCCGACAGAATAAGATAACAAGTAGTCTTCTTGTGATAGAGCTTCAGTCGTATTTTCCTTAGGGAGAATACGACTGAAGCTTTTTTGTGGGGCCAATTTGCCGTTCATCCGGTGTTTAGAGTGACACTTGTGGTTTCGGTGTTTGGCTTGATGCAAAACAGATGAAGGACAGGCTAATACTTTTACTTCTCTTCTTGCCGCATTGCTGGAGGGACTCCTTCGCGTGCGCACGCGCGCAGGAATTGTTTGCCTTTTTTCCGGCATAATCCATCACTTTTCTTGAAATCTTACATAATTTAGTTGAATGTAAGCGAAATATATTGAGTGGTAGATGCGTGATAGATGGCTAAACATCCCTCACTTCTATCACCGATACGGCATTTTCCAAATTCAAGTGGACTGCCCAAAGTCAGCCTGTCTGTTTGGGCACTCATTGCCCACGGCCTGGGCAACGAGTGCCCAGGCCGTGGAACAAAGTCTTAGTCTGCCACTAACACACCGTTAGTCTGCCATTAACCCACTGCAACAGGGCTACTTGGTGGCCTGGTCTGGTTAGGCAGAGATTCACTCCATTCAGACCGAGAACTGCATCCGGTGTCGCACCATACGCAGGAGAACCATGTTTATAGGAAAGTTTCGGTATGCGCTTGGCCGAACACAGTGCGTCAAGTTCTTTATAAGGAATGAATAATTATGCAACAAGTGTAACGTAAACAAACAAATGCGGTGTCATTTTGAAATTTCTCCGATAAAAACATTTACTTTTGGAAAGTATTTATTATCTTTGCAAACGAATTTATTAATCAAAGGAATGAATATGATATTGGACATTGAAATGTTGCGCGCTTTTTATGCTGACTACAAGCAGAATGTTAGTGTCGCAAGAGAAGCCTTGAAACGTCCGCTCACCTATGCGGAAAAAGTTTTGTATTCTCATCTCTACTCCCCTTCACAGTTGCGACCGTTCAAGCGAGGTGAGGACTATGTAGACTTCCGTCCCAACCGGGTGGCCATGCAAGATGCTACCGCCCAAATGGCGCTGCTCCAATTCATGAATGCCGGCAAGGACCGAGTGGCTGTTCCCGCAACTGTGCACTGCGACCATTTGATTCGTGCCGATGTGGGTGCCGGGAAAGACTTGCCCGCAGCTTGCCAAACCAATAAGGAAGTGTATGACTTCCTCCGTTCCGTATCTCAGAAATATCATATCGGCTTTTGGGGGCCGGGTGCAGGTATCATCCATCAGGTGGTGCTCGAAAACTATGCTTTCCCCGGAGGCATGATGGTCGGTACAGACTCGCACACGCCCAATGCCGGAGGACTTGGCATGGTGGCAGTGGGCGTTGGAGGCGCCGATGCTGTCGATGTGCTTACCGCCCAGCCTTGGGAACTGAAAATGCCACGTCTTATCGGTGTGAAACTTACCGGAAAACTCAGTGGCTGGGCCACACCGAAGGATGTGATACTCGAAATTCTTGGTATCCTTACAGTCAAGGGAGGCACCAATGCCATCCTTGAATATTTCGGTGATGGATTGACTTCTATTTCTGCCACAGGAAAGGCCACCATCTGCAATATGGGTGCAGAACTCGGAGCCACCTGCAGCATCTTCCCCTACGATACCAACACCGACCAATATCTTCGTCAGACAGGACGTGAAGAGGTGGCTGTAATGGCCCATCAGAACGCAGAAGACCTTCGTGCCGACGACGAGGTGTATGCTCGTCCGGAAACGTTCTATGACCGCATCGTGGAAATAGACCTCAGTAAGGTGGAGCCTCATCTCAACGGTCCGTTCACTCCCGACGCTGCCACGCCCATTTCGCAAATGAAAGCCAAGGGACCGGCCAACGATTATCCTATGACGGTAGAGGTGGGCCTGATAGGCTCTTGCACCAATTCTTCCTATGAAGACCTCTGCCGCGCCGCTTCCGTGGCCCGACAGGCTGCCGCCAAAAATATAAAGGTGAAAGGACAACTCATTATCAATCCAGGTTCGGAACAGATTCGCTACACGGCCGAACGTGACGGCATACTGGATGATTTCAAGAAGATAGGTGCCGTTATCATGACCAATGCCTGTGGTCCCTGTATCGGCCAATGGAAGCGGCATACAGACGACAACAACCGGAAGAACGCCATCGTCACCTCGTTCAACCGCAATTTCCGCCGCCGTGCAGACGGCAATCCCAACACCTATGCCTTCATAGGCAGTCCGGAGCTGACCACAGCCCTTGCCATTGCCGGTAGGCTCGATTTCAATCCCGCCACAGACAAGCTCGTCAACGAGCAAGGTGAGGCAGTGCTTCTCGATGCGCCTTCCGGCTTCGTGTTCCCTCCCAAGGGCTTCGCCGTGGAAGACAAGGGCTTCATAGCCCCATCGGAAAGCGGCGCGGACACGGAAGTGGTGATCGCTCCCGACAGCAACCGATTGCAGAAACTCCAGCCTTTTGCCCCTTGGGACGGCAAGGACTTGGTGGACATGCCGCTTCTTATCAAGACGCAAGGCAAATGCACGACAGACCATATATCCATGGCTGGTCCATGGCTCAAGTTCAGAGGACACTTGCAGAACATTTCCGACAACCTGCTGATGGGTGCTGTCAACGCTTTCAATGGAGAATCCAACAAGGTGAAAAACCAACTCACAGGCGAATATTGCGAGGTGTCAACGGCCGCCAAGGCATACAAGGCGAAACAAATACCTTCCATTGTGGTAGCGGAAGACAACTATGGTGAAGGTTCTTCCAGAGAGCATGCAGCCATGGAGCCCCGTTTCCTGAACGTGAGGGTGATTCTTGCCAAGAGCTTTGCCCGCATCCATGAAACCAATCTCAAGAAGCAGGGCATGCTGGCGCTCACTTTTGTTGACAAGGCCGACTATGACAAGGTGCAGGAGGACGACCGCATTTCGCTGACGGGACTGAGCGACTTCAAGCCTGGCTGCAAACTGACCGTCACATTGAAACACTCAGACGGAACTACTCAAAGCTTTGAGGTAGAGCATACTTACAATCAAACGCAAATCAATTGGTTTAAGGCTGGTTCGGCACTCAATTACGTCAACGAGTAAGTTCCCGTAGACATTACATACATCAATTAAACTTCATTCAACCGCAAAAAGAAAATATCATGGCTAAGATAACAAAGCAAAACGGAAAACTGATTGTGCCTGATGTGGCAACCATACCATTTATAGAAGGTGACGGCGTTGGCAGGGAAATCACTCCTGTCTGCCAGGATGTGGTCAATGCTGCCGTAGAAAAAGCCTATCAGGGCAAGCGTAGGATAGAATGGATGGAGGTGCTTGCCGGAGGCAAGGCTCACGAGCAAACAGGCGAATGGCTTCCACAGGCCACCCTCGACGCATTCAGCAATTACCTGGTAGGCATCAAGGGCCCCTTGATGACACCCGTGGGCGGAGGAATCCGTTCGCTGAACGTGGCTCTTCGCCAGACGCTCGACCTTTATGTATGCCAGCGTCCGGTGCGCTATTTCCGTGGCGTTGAATCTCCTGTCAAGCATCCCGAGAAGGTCGACATGTGTATTTTCCGGGAGAACACGGAGGATATCTATGCGGGCATAGAGTGGGAGGCAGGAACCCCAGAGGCCAAGAAATTCTATGATTTCATCTCCCAAGAGATGGGCGTGAAAAAGGTGCGCTTCCCCGAATCGTCTTCTTTCGGTGTCAAGCCCGTGTCGAAAGAAGGAAGCGAACGCCTGATACGCAGCGCCATTGACTATGCCTTGGCTCACGGTTTGCCGTCAGTGACTCTGGTCCATAAAGGCAACATCATGAAGTTTACGGAAGGCGGATTCAAGAAATGGGGCTATGAGCTTGCTGAACGCGAATATGGTGACGCGTTGAAAAGCGGACGGCTGGTCATCAAGGACTGCATTTGCGACGCTTTCCTCCAAAACGCTCTTCTGAAACCGCAGGACTATAGCGTGATAGCTACCATGAACCTAAACGGTGATTATGTGAGCGACATGTTGGCAGCGCAGGTGGGTGGCATAGGCATTGCACCCGGTGCCAACATCAATTACCACACAGGTCATGCCATCTTCGAAGCTACCCATGGCATTGCACCCGACATTGCGGGTCAGAATATTGTCAACCCTTGTTCCATCATTCTGTCTGCATCCATGATGCTCGACTACATGGGATGGAGTGAGGCTGCTCATCTTATTGAGGAAAAGATGGAAAATCTCTTTGTCAGTGGTTATGCCACGCACGACTTGGCACGCTTCATGGAAAACGGAAAGTCGTTGGGCACAAGGGAATTCGGGGGTAAACTCGCAGCAGAACTTTAACGCAGAAAGGAACTTGAAATGAAGAAGGAATATTTGATATACAAACTGTCTGACGAGGTGAAGAACTCGTGCAAGATAGACAACTCGCTTTTCGGACAGTATGGGGTGAAGCGTGGACTCCGCAACGAAGACGGTACAGGTGTGCTTGTCGGCCTGACAAATATAGGTAATGTGGTGGGGTATGAGCGTGATGCTGCCGGGAAAATGTGTCCGACGGAAGGTCGTCTGTATTACAGAGGATATGAGCTGGACGACCTGGTGAGCCCTTTGCTCAAGGAGAAGCGCTTCGGCTTTGAGGAAATTGCCTATCTGCTGTTGTCAGGCAAGTTGCCCGACAGGGAAGAATTGTCGGCTTTCCGTGAACTGATAAACGACAACATGTCGCTCGACCATCGCACCATTGTCCACATCGTGGACCTCGAGGGCAGCAATATAATGAACATTTTGGCACGTTGCGTGCTCGAGATGTACACCTTTGACCCCAACCCTGATGATATCTCCCGCGACAACTTGATGCGACAGTCCATCGAGCTAATAGCCCGATTCCCAACTATCATTGCCTATGCCTACAACATCTATCGTCACTCGGTGCAAGGCAAGTCGCTCCACATCCGCCATCCTCATGAGAATTTCTCCATAGCCGAGAACTTCCTTTATATGCTCAAGCACAACGAATACACAGAGCTTGACGCCCGTATGCTTGATTTGCTGCTTATCATCCAGGCAGAGCATGGCGGCGGTAACAACTCTACGTTCACCGTTCGTGTGACCAGTTCAACACGCACAGACACCTATTCGTCGATAGCGGCAGGTATCGGTTCGTTGAAGGGTCCGTTGCATGGCGGTGCCAACATCAAGTGTATCAACATGTTCCATCATCTGAAAGAACAGATCAAGGATTGGACTAGCATAGACGAAATAGACACTTATCTGAACCGGATGCTCAACAAGGAAGCCTATGACAAGTCCGGGCTCATTTATGGCATTGGCCATGCCGTCTATACCATGAGCGACCCGCGTGCCAAAGAACTCAAGAAGTTGGCTGGCGAACTGGCCAAGGAAAAGGGCAGGGAAGAGGAATACGAGTTTCTGCGTCTGCTCGAACAAGAGGGCATCAAGTGCGTGTCGGCATTCCGAAAGACCAAGAAGCCGATTTGCGCCAACGTGGACTTCTACAGCGGATTCATCTATGAAATGATAGGATTGCCGCAGGAAATCTATACCCCTATATTCGCCATGGCACGTATTGTGGGTTGGACAGCACACCGCATTGAGGAACTCAACTTCGAGGGCCGTCGCATTATCCGACCGGCATACAAGAACGTGCTTGACCGCAAGGAGTACAAAACACTCGATGAGAGATAATATAAATATATGGTATGACCAGGATAAGATATGCATTGCTGGCAGTGCTTACAATGCTTTGCCAAATGGGACATGCGCAAACATATCACGATGCCGTGGCTTTCGATGCCTACGGCCATGTGAAGTGGATTCTCACGGATGTGGGACTCCTGTATTTCAATGAAGATGGTCGGCTTGATAAATCCAAGTCGACCGCCTTGTCGGATTATGAGAAATACCAGATAGACCGTGATGCGGCAGGATACGTGAAGAAAATCACTACCGACTTCGAGACCATGACCTTTGCCTATGATTCCGATGGAAAGCTCGTCAAGAAGACTGTAAGGGGCAGTGGTAATTTCACAACAACCATAGAAAGGGATGCTGACAACAAATACCAGACGGAAACCACCCGTGTGCTGAGTGGCCGACAGGAGAATACCTCTATAAAATTCAACTGCGATAGTGATGGCAGCAACTGGGTTTGTAAGGCTACAAACACCGGCGGTGAAATGAAGAGCGAAAAGCGTGTTGTCGGCTATTGGTTTGCCCCATCTGCCTACACGAGCGACCTAGGCAAGAACATATCAGTACCCGGATTGTTGGACAATCCATGCACTCTTTCCGTAGATTGGTTTAAATGCACGTCCGATGAACTCAAGAAAATGATGAAGCAAAAGGGACTGAAGGTAAACTCTTCTTCCGGTCTGCTCAGTGCAGACTACCCTCAAACGTGGCGTGGCTTGAGCATCTACTTCTCCAGTATCTCTCAATCTTCCAAGAAGAATCCGTATTGCCTTTCTTTCATGTTTCATGAAAAACCTTTGAAAAAGACGGCCGCACCTCATACTCTGACATTGATGATTGATGAATTACTGGATAAGAACATTCCTTTAAAGGCCGTGGCTCGTTTCGGCACATATGGTATGGCTGGTCGGTTCCGTCAAGAGTACGGAGTTTCTTTCACGTATAAGGGTTATCCCTGTGAGTTGCTCAATCAGATACATGTCTTAAAAGAAGCTGATATGAGTCATGTAAAACTCTATATGTATGCAACGGGTTATGATCCCCTCAGATAGAAAGCGTCAAACAATAAACCGTAAGAAATACAGTTAAAAAAGTGATAATTTATTTGTTCCGTTCATTTATTATCATTAACTTTGCAGCGTTAAAATGAAATATAGACAGACATGAATGCTAATATCAATATTTTGCACACCATTATTATTCTACTACAGAAAGTAGTCGGAAGTGTAAAGGTGTGCCTTTGATATAAGATTCTATATAGAAAAGCCTTTCTCACTTCCGATAGTGTGAAAGGCTTTTTTCGATATAGCGCTTGTTTGGAATATTGAAACGACAGGACAAAACAAATATCATTATAAAATATCAATACAATGAGTGACAGATTATTTATTTTTGACACCACACTGCGCGACGGTGAACAGGTTCCCGGCTGCCAGCTGAATACGGTAGAAAAGATTCAGGTGGCCAAGCAACTGGAGCAGTTAGGCGTGGATGTCATCGAAGCAGGCTTCCCTATTTCCAGCCCAGGTGACTTCAATTCGGTCATCGAGATTTCCAAAGCTGTAACATGGCCTACCATCTGCGCCTTGACCAGAGCGGTAGAGAAGGATATAGACGTTGCCGCAGAGTCGCTACAGTATGCCAAGCACAAGCGCATTCACACGGGCATCGGCACCAGTGAATCGCACATCAGATACAAGTTCAACAGCACTCCCGAAGAAATTCTTGAGCGTGCGGTGGCTGCAGTGAAATATGCCAAGCGCTATGTGGAAGACGTGGAGTTCTATGCCGAAGATGCCGGCCGCACAGACAATGAGTATCTCGCCCGTGTGGTGGAGGCTGTCATCAAGGCCGGTGCCACGGTGGTGAACATTCCTGATACTACAGGATATTGCCTGCCGAGCGAATACGGAGAGAAAATCAAGTATCTTATGGAGCATGTAGACGGCATTGACCGGGCCACCATCTCCACACACTGCCACAATGACCTGGGCATGGCTACTGCCAACACGCTGAGCGGTGTCATCAATGGCGCGCGTCAAGTGGAAGTGACCGTCAATGGCATCGGTGAACGTGCCGGCAACACCTCGCTTGAAGAGATTGCCATGATTTTGAAGTGCCACAAAGGCCTTAACATCGACACCAACATCAATACAACCAAGATTTATCCCACAAGCCGTATGGTCTCAAGTTTGATGAACATGCCTGTACAGGCCAACAAGGCTATCGTGGGGCGTAATGCCTTTGCCCATTCCAGTGGCATTCACCAGGATGGTGTACTGAAGAACGTGGAGACATACGAGATTATGAATCCGAAGGATGTGGGCCTCGATGACAATGCCATCGTGCTGACAGCCCGTTCAGGACGTGCTGCTCTGAAGTATCGTCTGAGCGTGCTGGGCGTGAAAGACATGCCGGAAGAGAAACTCGACAAGATTTACCAGAAGTTCCTCCAGTTGGCCGACAAGAAGAAAGAGGTCAACGATGACGACATTCTTATGCTGGCCGGTGCCGACACGGCAGAGGCTCATGCCGTGAAACTCGACTTCCTTCAGGTGACGACAGGCATGGGTGTGAAGAGCGTGGCCAGTATCGGACTGGACATCAGCGGCCAGAAATTCGAGGACGCCAGCACGGGCAATGGTCCGGTAGATGCGGCTATCAATGCCTTGAAGAAGATTATACACAAGCACATGGTGCTCAAGGAGTTCACCATTCAGGCCATCTCCAAGGGCACAAACGATGTTGGCAAGGTGCACATGCAGGTGGAATACGACGGCAGCGTGTACTATGGATTCGGTGCCAATACCGACATCGTGACAGCTTCGGTTGAGGCTTATATAGATTGTATCAACAAGTTTAGAGTAAAATAACAAGGACATTATGAATACATTATTCGACAAAATTTGGGACAAACACGTGGTGCAGGTCGTTGAAGACGGCCCCACACAGTTATATATAGATCGCCTCTATTGTCATGAGGTGACTTCACCGCAGGCCTTTGCAGGCTTGCGTGAAAGGGGATTGAAGTGCTTCCGTCCGAAACAGATTTTCTGTATGCCGGACCATAACACACCTACCCATGACCAGGACAAGCCTATAGAGGATCCGGTGTCGCGCAAGCAGGTGGATACTCTCGAGAAGAACTGCAAGGACTTCGGCCTTTCCTACTATGGAATGATGAACAAGGACAATGGTATTATCCATGTGGTGGGACCTGAAAAGGGACTTTCTCTTCCGGGCATGACCATTGTTTGCGGTGACTCTCACACTTCAACCCATGGAGCCATGGGAGCCGTGGCATTCGGAATAGGCACGTCAGAAGTTGAGATGGTGATGGCTTCACAGTGCATTCTCCAGCAGAAGCCCAAGTCAATGCGCATCAATATCAACGGGAAATTGGCCAAGGGCGTCACCGCAAAGGATGTGGCTCTTTATCTGATGTCGCAGTTGACCACTTCAGGAGCTACAGGCTATTTTGTGGAATATGCCGGACAGGTTGTCCGCGACATGAGCATGGAGGGCCGCCTTACCCTTTGTAACTTGTCTATCGAGATGGGCGCCCGTGGCGGATTCGTGGCTCCCGACGAGACCACCTTCGCCTATATCAAGGGTCGTCAGTATGCGCCTAAAGGCGAAGACTGGGACAAGGCCGTTGCTTACTGGAAGACACTCAAAAGCGGTGACGATGCCGTGTTTGACAAGGAACTCAATTTTGATGCTGCCGACATAGAACCTCGTATCACTTATGGTACCAATCCCGGTATGGGAATAGGCATTACGGAATCTATTCCTACTCTCGACACAATCGATGAGGAAGGACAGGCTTCTTTCAAGAAGAGCCTCGGCTATATGGGGTTTGAACCCGGCGAGAAACTCCTTGGTCACCCCATCGACTATGTCTTCCTCGGTGCATGCACCAATGGCCGCATTGAGGACTTCCGTGCTTTCGCCAATCTTGTGAAAGGCAAGAAAAAGGCAGAGGGCGTTACAGCATGGCTTGTGCCTGGCAGCTGGATGGTTGACAAGCAAATCAGAGAGGAAGGTCTTGACAAGGTTCTGGAGGCAGCCGGATTTGAAATCCGCCAGCCAGGTTGTTCGGCATGTCTTGCCATGAACGACGACAAGATTCCTGCAGGCAAGTACAGCGTGTCTACGAGCAACCGTAACTTTGAGGGACGTCAAGGTCCGGGCAGCCGCACCATCCTGGCCAGTCCGCTCGTGGCAGCTGCCGCAGCCGTGACAGGTAAAATAACAGACCCCAGAGAGTTCCTCTAAATCATGTCAAACTCACATTAAGAACAAGACAACAATGAAACAGAAATTCGATATCATCACCAGTACTTGTGTGCCACTTCCGCTGGAGAATGTAGACACAGACCAGATTATACCTGCACGCTTTCTGAAAGCCACCGACAAGGAAGGCTTCGGAGATAATCTTTTCCGCGATTGGCGCTACAACAAGGACGGATCGCCCAAGAAAGACTTTGTGCTCAACGACCCTACCTATGGCGGTTGCATACTCGTGGCTGGAAAGAACTTCGGCTCCGGTTCAAGCCGTGAACACGCAGCATGGGCCATTGCCGGATATGGCTTCCGGGTGGTAATCAGCAGCTTCTTTGCCGACATTCACAAGAACAATGAGCTCAACAACTTTGTGCTTCCGGTAGTGGTAAGCGAGGATTTCCTCAAAGAGCTCTTCGAGAGCATTGCTGCCAACCCCAAGATGGAGGTGGAAGTGAACTTGCCCGAGCAGACTGTGACCAACAAGGCCACGGGCAAGAGCGAGCATTTCGATATCAACGGATACAAGAAACACTGCCTGATGAACGGGCTTGACGACATAGACTATCTGCTTCAGAACAAAGACAAGATAGAAGCATGGGAACACCGGAACAAGTAAAAACCTACCGACGCATACCGCCCTGCATAGAAATCATGGACAGCACTCTGCGTGACGGGGAGCAGACCAACGGCGTTTCTTTCCTTCCGCACGAGAAGCTGATGATAGCACGCATGCTGCTCAAGGACGTCAACGTAGACCGCATAGAGGTTGCCTCTGCCCGCGTGAGCGAAGGCGAAAAAGATGCAGTCCGGATGATATGCCGTTCGGCAGAGCGTGATGGATTGCTGGACAGGGTAGAGGTGCTCGGTTTTGTCGACGGACATCTGTCTGTCGACTGGATAAAGGATTGCGGAGGAAAAGTCATCAACTTGCTGGCCAAGGGGTCGCTGCGCCACTGCGAACAACAGTTGCACAAGACGCCGGACGAGCATATTGCCGACATCAAGAGCACACTCGAGTATGCCCATAGTCAGGGACTCACCGTGAATCTCTATCTGGAGGACTGGAGCGGTGGCATGAAGGATTCGCCGGACTATGTCTATCACATGATGGATGCGCTTCACGACTCGGGCATCAAGCGTTTCTTATTGCCCGATACGCTCGGCATCATGAACCCGTTGCAGTGTGTGGAGTATTTCCGCAAGATGATCAAGCGCTATCCGCAAACCCACTTCGACTTCCACGCACACAACGACTACGACCTGGCGGTGAGCAACTCGCTGGCAGCCGTGTTGAGCGGTGCCAAGGGGCTCCACGTGACGGTCAACGGATTGGGCGAACGGTGCGGCAATGCTCCGCTGGCCAGCGTCCAGGTGATACTCAAGGACCAGTTTAATGCCACCACGGGTATCCGCGAGGAAAAACTCAATGCCATCAGCCGACTGGTGGAAGGTTATTCCGGTATAGGCGTTGCCCCCAACCAACCTATCGTGGGCGAGAACGTTTTTACCCAGGTGGCCGGTGTGCATGCCGACGGCGACAACAAGGCAGGGCTCTACAGCAACGACCTCAAGCCGGAGCGTTTCGGGCGCAAGCGCGAGTACGCATTGGGCAAGAACAGCGGCAAGGCCAACATCTCGCGAAACCTTGAGGAACTTGGGCTGGAACTCACTCCGGAGCAGACCAAGCGCGTGACCAAGCGCATTACCGAACTCGGCGACAAGAAAGAACTCGTCACCCAGGATGATCTGCCCTACATTGTGAGCGACGTGCTCAAACATTCCGCTCCTGAGGACAAGGTGAAACTGGTCAGTTATATGGTGAGCACCTCCTATGGCTTGAAGCCTATTGCGAGTCTGAAGGTGGAGATAGACGGTAAGGAATATGCTGCCGACGCTACCGGTGACGGACAGTATGACGCCTTTGTCAAAGCCCTGCGCCATATCTACAAGCACAATCTTGGCCGCAACTTCCCTGCATTGACCAACTATTCGGTGACCATCCCGCCTGGTGGCCGCACTGATGCACTCGTCCAGACCATCATCACCTGGCAGTACGGCACCAAGGTGCTGCGCACCCGTGGCCTTGACGCCGACCAGACTGAAGCTGCCATCAAGGCTACGTTCAAGATGCTCAATGTGCTTGAAGACGAAGAATATAAAGAAAACAACTAAACATAAAAGAATATGAAACTGAAAGTAGCTGTCCTTCCCGGCGACGGAATTGGACCAGAAATCATGAAACAAGGTGTGGCTGTACTCAACGCTGTTGCAGCAAAATTCGGCCACGAAGTGGAATACAAGGAAGCCATTTGCGGTGCCCATGCCATTGATGAAGTGGGTGACCCCTTCCCCGAAGAAACCTTCAAGACCTGTGAGGAAGCTGATGCTGTGCTCTTTGCAGCCGTAGGCGACCCCAAGTTCGACAACGACCCAACAGCCAAGGTGCGCCCCGAGCAGGGTTTGCTCGCCATGCGCAAGAAGCTCGGCCTTTTTGCCAATATCCGTCCTGTGCAGACCTTTGACTGCCTGCTCCACATGTCTCCGCTGAAGACAGAGCTCGTCAAGGGTGCCGACTTCGTTTGCATACGCGAGTTGACAGGCGGCATGTACTTCGGCGAGAAATACCAGGACAACGACAAGGCCTACGACACAGACATGTATACACGTCCGGAGATTGAGCGCATTCTGAAAGTGGGATTCGAGTATGCGCGCAAGCGCAACAAGCACCTCACGGTGGTCGATAAGGCCAATGTGCTTGCTTCGTCACGCCTTTGGCGCCAGATTGCCAAGGAGATGGAACCACAGTACCCCGACGTGAAGACCGACTACATGTTCGTTGACAACGCTTCCATGCGCATGATCAGCGAGCCTACCTTCTTCGATGTGATGGTGACCGAGAACACCTTTGGCGACATCTTGACCGACGAGGGCAGTTGCATCTCCGGCTCCATGGGTCTGCTCCCATCCGCTTCTACGGGTTCAAGCACACCTGTCTTCGAGCCAGTACACGGCTCTTGGCCACAGGCAGCCGGCAAGAATCTTGCCAACCCTATAGCCCAGATTCTTTCCGTGGCCATGATGCTTGAATACTTTGACCTCAAGGAAGAAGGCGCACTTATCCGCAAGGCTGTTGACGCAAGTCTCGACGCCAATGTGCGCACTCCCGAAATTCAGGTGGAAGGCGGCGCCAAGTATGGCACCAGGGAAGTTGGCGAGTGGATTGTCAACTGGATCAAAAACAATTAATCCGACAGATGAAGAAACAAATATTGGCGGTCGCCCTGTGCCTGTTGCCCTCTGTGGCTATGCAGGCGCAGGACGACCGCTTGCTTCGTGACTCACTCAAGCAGGCTGCCGAAGTGCTTGCCTACCATCCCGACAGCATTGATCTCCGTTTGCGCAAGGCTTCGTTCAACATGCAGTTGCAGCAGTGGGAATATGCCAAGGACGAGTACGACTATGTGCTCGGACGCAATCCCTACAATGTGGCGGCGCTCTATTATCGGGCCTATGCCAACGAGCAACTGCGCCGTTATTCGTTTGCACGGCTCGACTATGAGAACTTGCTCAAGGTGGTGCCGGGAAACTTTGAGGGGCAGTTGGGACTGGCATTGCTCAACCAGAAAGACCGCCGGTATACGGAAGCCTATAATCAGATAAACCGTCTTGTGGAACTCTTTCCCGACAGTGCCGAGGCTTATGCAGCCCGAGCCGGTATGGAAAGGGAAAGAAACATGTACGACCTGGCTGAATACGACTATACCGAGGCTTTACGACGGCGTGAGAATACCGATTGGCGGTTGGCACGTGCCGACGTAAGAATCAAGTTGAAGAAGCGGGATGCCGCCAAGTCAGACCTTGACCTACTTGTCAGGCAAGGAGTCTCGCCTGTGGCTTTGAAGGAATGGTATAGACAAGTCAAGCGCTAGCGAGCCTTCCTTTTACTGTTACAGGCACACTAACGGATAGCTACAGGCACACTAACGGCAAGTTCGCCACGGCGATATTATTTCTCGCTGTGGCGAACTTGTTTTCGTATGCTTGCTGTGACCCCATGCCTGCAAGCCGAGGAGTGGATGATGCAGTTGTTCTTACGGACTGCTATTGGTCCAGACTGTGTAAAAAGGAAAAATCGGTCTGGTGTTTGCTCCGTCCTCACAAAAAGCCTTAAGTGTTAAGAATTGAATTGGAAAAAAGTGGCCTCAACGTGTGAATCGTGCAATCACCGACCGATATTCGTATCTCTTAGCGTTGTGCAATAGATATAACCATATTCGCTTCAGATTTGCTGATGCAAAGGTAGTACTATTCCTTTGTTCCGACAATACCGACAAGTGGGTAATTTGTCGGGCGTCTTTTATTCCATCCTTTCACCATATTTAGGTATCGGCAAGATGCGTTTCTGCAGAAAAGTCACGTCGAAGCCGCAAAATACCTAAATATGATTATTGTGTGTATCGAGAATTTTTTGTTATTTTGCATGCGATTTATATATAATATATAAGGTGTAATGACGCATCCGCCATTGTCATCTAATCAAGGGTAAGAAAATAGTCAGAAGATGAAAAATCAAAAACTTTATGAACCGCACGACAAGATGATTTCGCTCATCAGGGACAACTACAACATCCTCCAGAGCTTGGGAAGTTTCGGCATTAGCCTTGGCTTCGGCGACAAAACGGTCAGTGAGGTGTGCGAGGAGCAGAATGTAGACACCTACACATTCCTCACCGTGGTGAATTTTACCATCAATGGAGAGCACAACGTGAGCGACATTGAAAGTCTTTCCGTTCCCACTTTGCTGAAATACTTGCGGGCCAGTCATGCCTACTACGTGGATTTCCAGTTGCCGTTCATCCGCAAGGAACTTGTGGATGCGCTCGACGAAAAAGATAATCTCGGCCGTCTGATTCTTAAACTTTATGACGACTATGCCCATTCCATTACGGTGCACATGAAGAACGAGGAGAAGCAACTGTTTCCTTATGTGGAGGCATTGCTCGACGGCAAGGTGAAAGAAGGCTACGACATAGAGACCTACAGCAAACACCATGGGCAGGAGAGCAACAAGCTGGTGGAGCTTAAGAGCATCATTATCAAGTATCTGCCTTCCGACGGGCTGCACAACAACAAACTTTCTGCCACACTCTACGATATCTATAACAACGAAGACTGGCTCCGTTTGCACACGGAAGTGGAGGAAAACATCTTCACTCCAGCCATATTAAACATGGAGAAAAAGTTAAAGCATGGCGACGTAACCGCCAAGATATCAAGCATGTTAAGTCAGCAGCAGAATAGCGGAGATGTGCTGAGCGACCGCGAAAAAGACGTTGTCGTGGCACTTGTTCAGGGTATGAGCAACAAGGAAATAGGCGACCATTTGTGCATAGCCACCAACACCGTCATCACTCACCGACGCAACATCGCCCGTAAGTTGCAGATACACAGTGCTGCCGGTCTTACCATCTATGCCATTGTCAATGACTTGGTGGATATTAGCGCTGTAAAACTTTGAGAAATAATTGTTTCTCAAGAAATATTTCTCCGTTAGGATGATACGTCCTAACGGATTTTTTTGTACCTTTGCCGTCGTTTTCGGAGAAGGAGAAACGGACCTAAAACTTTCCGTTGAGGACGTGAAAGTTTTCCAAAACGGAAAACTTTTGCAAAGAGTAAACAAGAAAAGTTCTCCAAAACGAACAACATTACTACTTGAAATTATTAGAATAATCAACAAATACCGGAATGGAAATTAAAAACTTTACTATCACGAAGAGAGACGGATCCAAGGACTTTTTTTCCCTGGACAAGATCATGAATGCCATCGTCAAGGCGTTTGAGTCGGTGAACGAACCAGCAGACCTGGGCAGCATTTCAAAGATTATCAGTCATCTCGACATCCATGAAAACATCAAGGTGGAGGACATTCAGAACCAAGTGGAAACCTCGCTGATGAAGGAAGGCTACTACAAG
Organism: uncultured Prevotella sp.; assembly: GCA_934191235.1. Lineage (GTDB taxonomy): Bacteria > Bacteroidota > Bacteroidia > Bacteroidales > Bacteroidaceae > Prevotella. The sequence continues at coordinate 47,297 of CAKPUA010000007.1, forward strand.
GTTGCCAAGTCGTTTATCATCTACCGCCAGGAGCACAACGAAGACCGCGAGGTGCTCGAAAAGCTGAAGTTCCTTACAGACTATTGCGAGGCTGCCAATGCTGCCACAGGTTCCAAGTATGACGCCAACGCCAATGTGGAACACAAGAACATAGCCACTCTCATCGGTGAACTTCCCAAGTCAAACTTCATTCGTCTGAACCGCCGCCTGCTTACCGACCGCATCAAGAAAATGTATGGCAAGCAGCTCGCAGATGAATACATAGACAAACTTAACCACCACTTTATATATAAGAACGACGAGACATCACTCGCCAACTATTGTGCTTCCATCACCATGTATCCCTGGCTCATCGGCGGCACCACATCCATCGGCGGCAACTCCACGGCACCAACCAACCTCAAGTCGTTCTGCGGCGGATTCGTGAACATGGTGTTCATGGTGTCGAGCATGCTTTCCGGAGCTTGTGCCACACCTGAATTCCTGATGTATCTCAACTATTTTATCGGCCTGGAATATGGCAAGGACTATTGGCAGCATGCCGACAAGGTGGTTGACCTCTCCACTCGCCAGCGCACCATCGACAAAATGATAACCGACTGCTTCGAGCAGATCGTCTACTCCATCAACCAGCCCACAGGCGCCCGCAACTACCAGGCTGTGTTCTGGAACATCTCTTACTACGACAAATTCTATTTCCAGAGTCTCTTTGAGAACTTCTACTTCCCCGACGGAAGCCAGCCGGACTGGGCGAGCCTCTCATGGTTGCAGAAGCGCTTCATGACATGGTTCAACAAGGAACGCACCAAGACCGTGCTCACTTTCCCTGTGGAAACAATGGCGCTGCTCACCGAAAACGGCGAATGCAAGGACAAGGAGTGGGGTGATTTCACGGCTGAAATGTATGCCGCAGGCCACTCTTTCTTCACTTACATGAGCGACAGTGCCGACTCGCTGAGTTCCTGCTGCCGTCTGCGCAACGAGATTCAGGACAACGGTTTCAGCTATACCCTCGGTGCCGGTGGTATCTCAACGGGCTCCAAGAGCGTGCTCACCATCAACCTGAACCGATGCATCCAGTATGCCGTGAACAACAAGATGGACTACAAGGAATACCTCAGTGAGGTGATTGACCTCTGCCACAAGGTGCAGCTGGCTTACAACGAGAACCTCAAGGACTTGCAGGCGCACGGCATGTTGCCGCTTTTCGATGCCGGCTACATCAACATAGACCGCCAGTATCTCACCATCGGAATCAACGGACTGGTGGAAGCAGCCGAGTTTATGGGACTCAAGATTACTCCCAATGACGACTATCTGCACTTCGTTCAAGGCGTGCTCGGACTGGTGGAGAAATACAACAAGCAGTATCGCTCTAAGGGCGCCATGTTCAACTGCGAGATGATTCCCGCCGAGAACGTGGGCGTCAAACATGCCAAGTGGGACCGCGAGGATGGCTATTTCGTGCCGCGCGACTGCTACAACAGCTATTTCTATGTGGTCGAGGACGACTCGCTTTCCATCATCGACAAGTTCAAACTTCACGGCGCTCCCTATATCGAGCACCTCACAGGCGGTTCGGCACTCCACATGAACCTTGAAGAGCACCTGTCGAAGGCACAGTATGCCCATCTGCTCAAGGTGGCAGCCAAGGAGGGATGCAACTACTTCACGTTCAATATCCCGAACACTATATGCAATGACTGTGGCCATATAGACAAGCGCTATCTGCATGAGTGTCCTCACTGCCACAGCACGAACGTGGACTATATGACGCGAATTATCGGCTATCTGAAGCGCGTGAGCAACTTCTCGCAGGCCCGTCAGCAAGAGGCACACCGCCGTTACTATGCGCATGCCGACAAGAACGTGTAAATCTATAAACAAACAGAATTATGCTCAAATACGTAAATACCGGTGTGGTCTTTCAGGAGATACCCGACGAGGTGACGCTTGCCGTGAACATCTCGCGGTGTCCCTGTCATTGTCCGGGCTGCCACAGCCAGTATCTTGCCGAGGATATCGGTGAGCCGCTGACCTCACTCACCATTGAGGGTTTTGTGCGTGAATATGGCGACGACATCACTTGCATCTGTTTCATGGGCGGTGACGCGGAACCTAAGACGGTGAACCAGCTGGCTCGCTACATCCACGAAAACCATCCCCAGTACAAGGTGGGGTGGTATAGCGGCAGGGCACGTGTGCCGGCATCGGTGCGCAAACGCGATTTCGACTATATCAAGCTCGGTCCCTACATAGAGCATTTGGGCTGTCTGAAAGACCGTACCACCAACCAACGACTTTACAAGCACGCCTCCGGTGATGACTTCACCGACATCACTGAGCGTTTCTGGAAGAAATAGACAACTTATGGACAATAGAATGATGAAGGGCATGACGCCGCGTGTGGCCATAGTAGACGCCAATGCGCTGGCCTGCATCGGACTGAAGCACATGCTCCAGGATGTGATGCCTTTCATGGAAGTGGAGACATTCGGATCGTTCGCCGCATTGGAGGCGAACGGTCCGGATGCCTTTTTTCATTACTTTGTGGAAACCAATATCGTGGTTTCCAATATGGCTTTTTTTGCTGCCCGTCGACACAAGACCATCGTACTCAGCCCGTCAGTCAATCCAACGGCACAGCTTGCAGGCTTTCACACCCTCTGCACCCATCAGCCCGAAAGTGGTTTCGTCAGGCAACTGCTGATGCTCGAACAGCACGCCCACGGGCATGGACAGAACCTGCCCCCTGTAGAGAAACGTGCCGAGGAAAGGACCTTGACCGAACGTGAGGTGGAAGTCTTGGCATTGGTCGTGAAGGGAATGATCAACAAGGAGATTGCAGACGCACTCAACATCAGCACCACCACGGTCATCACCCACCGTAAGAACATACAGGAGAAACTGGGCATCAAGAGTGTCTCTGCATTGACCATCTATGCAGTAATGCACGGCATTGTGTCGATGGACATTTGAGACGTATTTTCCTACCTTGCAAAAAATAAATGACTTTTGCCGTACCCGATTGAAGGGGCATGTTGTTATTAAGGGAAAACAACATAACAAATTATACTTATGAAACGTTTATCCTTTGTTACCCTGTGTCTATTCCTTTGTGTGTTTCTCAATGCACAGACACGCAACGTTACCTTCAAATCAGTCATAGAATCGCTTTCCACCGTATTGAAGAAGATAGAGTAAATGGGAGATAAGAACATTCTCTTCACTTCTTCCGATGCTGACAGACATCAAGTGAGCGCTACAGTGCGCAGAAAAACGCAACGTGAAGCCTTGGAAATAGTCTTGGAAGGAAAGCCTTTCAGTGTTGTGGAACGCAACACGTACTTCTCCATACAATACAAAGGGAAGGAAACGACTCAACTTCCTACCAAAGGAAAGGTGATCAACGAGAACCATCAACCTCTGGGATATGCCAATGTGGTGATGCTTTTAGCCAAAGACAAATCTTATATAGCCGGTTGCGTTACTGCGGACGACGGCAGTTTCGTGTTGCCACATTCTTCTTCAGGCACATTGATTCAAGTGTCTTATGTGGGCTACAAGAAACAACTGTTGAACGCGAAGTCTGAAATGACGATAACGCTTCATCCGGAAGCACAGCAGTTGAAAACCGTCACGGTGACGAGCAAACGTGCGGACGTGAGCTATAGGAACGGCGCGTTTGTTACGAATGTGGCAGGCACGGTGTTGGCAGAAATGGGAAGTGCTGAAGACATCATCGGCCAGCTGCCCTTTGTCATGGGATCAGAAGGTTCGTGGACTGTTATCGGCCGTGGCGTGCCGGAGATTTATCTCAATGGACGGAAAGTTACCAACAATACAGAACTGGCACTGCTGGATGCCAAGGATATTCTAAATGCTGAAGTTATTACCGTGCCGGGTGCCCGATATAGTTCTTGGACAAATGCCGTGATTCGCTTGCGCACCGTCCGCAAACGCGGGCAAGGACTTAGCGGCAATATGCTTGCCGATTATACGCAAGCGCGGCAGACACCCCAAACCAAGGAAAACGTCCACTTGAACTACCGTACGGGTGGTCTTGACATATTCGGCGAGGTGGGGACCAATTACAGCAAACGTCTGTCTACAGAAACTTCCAATATTTTGTTGACAACCAATAACGAATGGCGTTTCACTGACCATTCCAAAAGTATGTCGCGTGGGGGCAACATGAGATTCCAGGCCGGCTTCAACTATGAGACCAAGAACAAGCAGTCTATAGGTGCACGCTATGAAACAAGCCGTCAGATGGGCAATGTGTCGGGCGTGAGTCGGGGACAAACTGAATCCTATTGCAACGGACAGCTGACCGAGCTGCTTTCCACCGAGTCGCGGTCTTTTCAGCAACCGCATTGGGCGCACGAACTGAACACTTACTATAACGGCGTGTTAGGAAAGTGGGAATTGGATTTTAACGGCGACTTTTTTCGAGCACCAATGAAGGCATGCAGCAGGTTTTCCAAGACGGTGTGATGGCAGCCGAATCGGAAACGAAGGAAAAGAGCACGCTTTACGCTACCAAACTCGTTGCCACCACTCAAGTGGGACACGGACAACTAAGTTTCGGCACGGAAGAGTCTTTTACCGACCGCAAAGACGACTTCTTGCAGAGCGGATATTCCGAAGATGCCTTCAACCATATCAAGCAAACCGTGGTAGCAGGCTTTGCTGAATACTACATGTCTTTGGGAAAGAAAGTGAATATGGGTGCCGGCGTTAGATATGAATACCAGAAGACCACGTATTACAAGAAAGGTGTGCTGAATGAAAGCCAGAGCCCAAGCTATAACGACTGGATTCCATTTTTCACGATAGGGTATAACCACAAGGGGCTTTCGTTGGGATTCTCCTACCGCCTCAACAAGAACAATCCAGCCTACGGGATGCTGCAATCGAGCGTGAGCTATGAAAACAAGCACAATTATTCTACAGGCGATCCTTTGTTGAAACCGCAAAAGCATCACTATTTCAGTCTGAACGGCAGTTACAGGTGGCTGTCATTCATGACTTACTATTCCTATGTGCAGGACATGTACAGGACATGGTATAAGCCTTATGATGCGGACGCTCACCCCGATGTGATCTTGAAGACAATGGCAGTCGTTCCCCATTCTTGGCTTGCCGGTGCCAGCCTGCGCATGGCACCCAAGTTTGGTCTGTGGAGACCAAGTCTGACCATGAGCATGGACTTCTATCATGAGAACGTGGCACACCTGAATATTCCGATTATGGGCAATGACCCCAAGTTCACGTTCAAACTCGACAACAGTTTCAGTCTGCCCTGCAAATGGTTTGTCAACCTTACGGGCAATCTCACCACAAGGGCGGCGCAAGGGGGTGCAGTGCGCAGGTGTATGGGTAACATGCTGTTGAGCGTCAGCAAGAAGTTCTTGAAAAACGATGCCCTCCGCATAGGGTTCGTGGCACGCGACATTCTCCACACGGGATTGACCTATTGGGATTTGTACGGCACACAGTCACGTAAACAAAGCAGCAGTTACGGCAACAACCAGTCGGTCAATCTGAACATCAGATATACATTCAATGCGACAAAAGACAAATATAAAGGAAAAGGTGCAGGACAAGACGAGAGACAAAGACTTTGAACTTTTTTTTCATGGACTTGTATCCACGGCTGATGCGCTACGCCACCTCCCTGTTGGGAGATGGCGTAGCCGCACACGACATTGTGTCGGAAATGTTTGAGAGGGCGTGGAGCAAGCGTCCGCCCGTTTCAAGGGGCGAAGAGTTGAACAATTGGGCGTATATGGCCGTGCACCACGCTTGCCTCAATCGCTTGAAACACCTCAAGGTGGAGCACGACAACCAAAGGGAACTTGCTGCATCCATGCTATATGAAAATACGATAGACTACCGCCATCATGAGAGAATGTTGCAAATCGTTGAGCAGGTCATTGAGGATATGGGGGAGCCTACCCGTACCATCTTGCGGCTATGTGCCTTGAAACGCAATACTTACCGGCAGACTGCCGATATTATGGGCATTAGTGCGCACACCGTGAAGAAACACATGTCCAAGGCTTACGACATACTGAGAAGGACACTCAATGACAAGTATTCATCAGGAGAGAAAGGAAAAGGACTATGAAAAGAGATTTTACAGACGAACAGCTTTCAATGTTGTGTGGCGAGGCTCTGACAGAAAAGCCCACAAAGGAAGAAACTGTTGCCGAATGGGAGAAGTTTTCCCGCCGGAATCATATAGGGGAAGTTTCTTCCGATACGGTAAATGTAGTGCGGAAAAAACGCAGTTCACGTGCAATGGTGACAGGAATAGCGGCTGCCTGTCTGACTGCTGCAGCTCTTGTAGGGTGGCTTTTGCTGCCATGGCGAACAACGGACGTGCCCGACGGATATACGTGTTTCTATGCCGCACAGGATGTTCCCAAACAGGTGGAAGATGTAACGGACGATGGTTATTGCACGGTGTCTACACCTCCGGCAACTCTCCGCGACGTTCGACTCAGCGATGGCACTGTTGTCACATTGTGTGCCAACTCGTCTCTTGTCTACCCGATGACATTCGGAAAAACAGGCAGGAGAGAAGTGAAGTTGAAAGGACAGGCATGTTTCAAGGTGACTCACGATCCTGACAGACCGTTTACCGTGGATGCAGGGCGTATGCGTGTAAACGTGCTGGGCACAACGTTTGTTGTCAAGACTATGCGGGAAGAGCAGTCGTCCGTCTCGTTGATTGAGGGACGTGTGAACGTGGCGAGCGATGGCACATCGGTTGATATGGTTCCCGGGCAGACCAGTGTGGTGGAAGGTGAGGACATTAAAATCTCCAAGGCAGACTTGGAAGCGGCAACCGACTGGATGCACAATCAGTTTGTGATGGACAACATGCCGCTTGCCGAAGCCCTCGAAACCATAGGCGCGTGGTATAACAAGACGGTTGTCTCTCAGCGCTCAGAACGTATGGCCCGGCGCATACACTTTCGCTTCTCGCGCAGGGCATCTCTGCAAGAAGTGGTTGAGGCTCTCAACGAAATGAAGGTGGCGAATATCAAGATAGAGGAGGGGAGAATTGTGGTCTACTAAATGTTTTACTGCAATGTGGCGTAGCCCACAAGCCTGTCTGTGCGGTCGCCGGGCGCACGGTAGTAGACAAGTGACTGATAGGTGTTGTGGGTCTCGTGGAAGCTACCCTCAAACGGAGGACGGACGATGCGTCCGCTGTAGTCTTTCATGAGGTATTGATAGGAATAATAACCCAGTTTCAACGGTATGGCCAGCTTATAACTATGGCTTTCTCCGTCGTACGTCATTTTGTAGGCATCGTTAAAAGAGCAGAAAGTCCAGTCGCCGCTTACGTATAAATCGCCCGGTACGGGAGCGCCGGTCTTTACTTCAAAATGCACGGTCATATAGTCTGACGTGTAGGTGCTTTCCGAGTTGTCGCTGTTGCGCAGGATGTAGGCTCCTTGGGCCGATTCGTCGTAGAGGTAGTTGCGGCGAGGTCCATCCACGTAGGGATAGGCATGATAGCTTGTTCCGTCCCAGTCTACATGTTCAACGCCCATTGAAGGATTGTCTGTTGATAGTATTTCAAACTTGTGGAATTCGTTGCCGCCCATGAATATGTAGTCTCGGCAATGTTCCCAGCGAAGTCCGTCGGCCATGGTGAATTGTGGCTTGACATTCACGCGTGCGTCGAACCATTCACGATTTTGCATCAGAACTGTTTTGATCTGCGTTTGCGGATGGGTGATGCGGAGTGGTCCGTAGCCCATCTGCATGCTGATTTGCTGGTGACGGGCATGACTGTCAATGTCGGTATTCGCGGTCATCTCCATTCTGATGCTGACCTTTTGTTCCACCACCATGAAGCAAGCTTCAATGGAAGGTTCCTCTTCGCCATCCCTGTAGATGGAGACCCGGTAGTTTCCGCTCATCTTCATTTTGCATTGGTCATTGGGTAGGGTGAGGTGGTAGTGCGTGTAGGGTGTGTTGGTGTTGATGGATTCAACCATGTCGTCTATGGTGTTGCCGTCTGGAAAACCGCTCAGGTAATCGCTCGAAAAAAGTTCGGACGATAGGTTCCAGTTGGCTTCGCAATGTTCTATCTTATAGGTGTATCGGTCAAAGCCATGCCCCAGGCGGTCGAAATCTATGTCTATCTTTCCCTCGTCAAGCTTGATGACAGGCAATTGCTGCCAATCGTTGTCGGCGACTACTTGCAGGCTGCGGATGTCTTCCGACAGGATTCTGTGGTATTGTGCGTGGACTGCTGTGAGCGTGACCAGGCAGATGAATAGGGAGGAAAGTAATCTTTTCATGACTTTTAAGGGTGTGAATAAATAAAAAAGGGGATACCTTGAAAAAAGGAATCCCCGTTTGTAGAAGAGGTACCTAGCAGAGTCGAACTGCTCTACACGGTTTTGCAGACCGTTACCTAACCGCTCGGCCAAGGTACCATTTCTTATTTGCGGTTGCAAAGGTACGACATTTATTTTGTTCTTACAAACTTTTTCATTACTTTTTTTCAACATTTTTCTTATCCTTGCATACATTCTTCTGCGAACAGCAACCTGTGTCGCGATGTATATGCTTGCCTTTCAGTGTATTGTGAAGTTTACATCCCGGACAGCCATAACAGGGGTCGCCTGTTGCTTTTATGGCTTTATAGATGCGCCATGCACCATAAGCTACGGCGACTGTCACGATGATGAGTGTGAGAATGAGTTGCATGTGAAAAGCTTTTACGAAAGGATTGCGATAATGTAAGTGTATCTGCTTGCGGCTGCTTAGTGTACGACTTACGGCTGCTTAGTGTACGACTTACGGCTGCTTAGTGTACGACTTACGGCTGCTTAGTGTACGACTTGCGGCTGCTTAGTGTACGACTTACGGCTGCTTAGTATGCCTCTTGCAGTCCGGAAGTCGTACACTTGCTTGTGGTTAAGGTCAGAAGCCCATGAGTCGTCCTACTTGATACACCAATGCCGATACGACCCAAGCGAGACCTGTGGTGTAGACTGCGGCAAAGAGTGCCCACTTCCAGCTGCCCGATTCGTTCTTGATGGCCACAATGGTGGCTATGCACGGGAAGTAGAGCAGCACGAAGATGAGGTAGCTGAAGGCGATGAGCGGAGTGATGCCGTCTGCCGACATTTGTTTGTAGAGTCGGGCATACTTGGCGCTGTTGTCTTCAGCCTCGTCGTCTGCCACGCTCTCGTCGTTGGAATAGAGCACACCCATGGTTGAGGCTACAATCTCCTTGGCGCCCACACCGGAGATGAGGCCAATGTCGAGCTTCCAGTCGAAACCCTGTGGGCGGAACACGGGTTCAATGGTCTTGCCTAAGCGTCCGATATAGCTCTGCTCCTGTTGCTGCTGACTGGTGAGCTGGTCGTTGTGCGGGAAATATCCGAGTGCCCAAACCACGATGGATGCCACCAGGATGATGCCGCCCATCTTTTTCAGATATTGCTTGCCTTTCTCCCATGTGTGGCGGCCTATGGCCTTGGCTGTGGGGAAACGGTAGGGGGGAAGCTCCATGACGAAAGGCGTGTCTTCGCCCTTGATGATGAATCTGCTGAGCGCACGGCTCACAATGATAGACATCACTATACCTATTATATAAAGCAATATCATCACCAAGCTGCGATACTGCAAGGCAAAGAAAGTACCTGTTATCATGATGTAGATGGGCAAGCGGGCCGAGCAACTCATCATCGGCAGGATGAGCATGGTGATGAGCCGGCTGCGCTGGCTCTCGATGGTGCGGGTGGCCATCACGGCTGGCACATTGCAGCCGAAGCCCATGATGAGCGGTATGAACGACTTGCCGTGAAGCCCCATCTTGTGCATCAGCTTATCCATGATGAAGGCGGCGCGTGCCATGTAGCCACTGTCTTCCATGAACGAGATGAACCCGTAGAGGATAAGAATCTGTGGCAAGAACACGATGACGGAGCCAACGCCGCCAATGATTCCGTCGATGAGCATGGCTTTCAGCGGACCGTCGGGCATGGCAGATGACAACCAGTCGCCAATCAGGCCTACTCCTGCCTCAATCCAGTCTTGAGGATATTGGCCCACAGAGAAGGTGACCTGGAACATGATGTAGATGAGCAGGAAGAAGAGCGGAAAACCGAAATACTTGTTGGTGATGATGTTGTCGAGCACATGGGTCACCTGGTAGGTGTCGGTCTTGTTGCCTTCCTCGAAACTCGCTTCCTGCAGGGCTCCATGGATGAAGGCGTACTTGGCGTCCATGATGGCAGTTTCGCTGTCTTCCTTGATTTCTTCCTTCAACTTGGCGGCTTGTTCGTCGCGCACGTTTACTATTTCCTTGCCGTTGGGCAGCGTGGCCGCAATCTTCTCTGCCTCGGAGTCGCCCTCAAGTAATTTGATGGCCAGGTATCGGGTGGAGTATTTGTGGCGTATCTGTGAATCCTTTTGTATTTCCACCTTTATTTTCCCGATGGCATCCTCCACATATTTGCCGTGGTTCACGTGGATGTGTCTATACACGCTCTTGTGTGGTTTCGGTCCGTGGGCATAGTCTTCCTCGTGGTCGTCATCCTCATTGTCCTCCACATAGTCCTTGTGCCAGTCTTGAAGGTCTTTCTCCACTTCTGGGTTGATGTTCCCGTCCTTGTCGAGAAAGTCTACGCCCTCGTAGAGATTGATGATGATGTGGAACAGTTTCTTGATACCTTTCCCGCTTTTGAACACGGTAGGTATCATTGGCACGCCGAACAGCTGTCCCAGTTTCTGGTAGTCAAGTTCATCGCCTCGGTTCTCAAACTCGTCAAACATGTTGAGGGCGCACACCATGCGCAGGTTCATGTCGACGAGTTGTGTAGTCAGGTAGAGGTTTCTTTCGATGTTCGAGGCGTCAATCACATTGATGACGATGTCGGGAGTCTTCTCTATAATCTGCTTGCGTACATACAGTTCTTCCGGACTGTATGCGGAGAGCGAGTAGGTGCCAGGCAGGTCAACGATGTTGAATTCGTATCCCTCAAACGAAGCGTGCCCCTCCTTGGCGTCAACAGTCACGCCTGAATAGTTGCCGACCCTTTCGTGGGCACCCGACACGAAGTTGAAGAGCGATGTCTTTCCGCAGTTGGGGTTTCCCACCAGGGCCACGTTGATGGTGCGCCGTTTTTTCATGGCGGCATCCTTGAGTTGCTCCTCTGTCAGTGCCGCTTCGTCAGTCAGTGGGTCTACGCTTGGCTCGTCGCACATTTTGCCTGCCAAGTCTTCCTGCTGTTCACGGTTTATGGTTTCTATCTTCTTGGCTTCTTCTTCGGATATGACCTCAATCATGCTCGCCTCGTCGTGACGGAGCGAGATTTCATATCCCATAATCTTGTACTTTACCGGGTCTTTGAGCGGGGCGTTGAGCAAAACCTCAACCACTTTCCCCTTAATGAATCCCATTTCGACAATGCGCTTACGGAATCCTCCGTGTCCTAATACCTTTACGACGACACCTTTTTGGCCGGTCGTCAGTTCTGATAACTTCATATATAGTTGTGTCTTTAATTCCTAACGACTACAAAGTTACAACCTTTTGGGTAATCGGGAATATGAATGAGGCAAAAATACCTACAATTGGGGATGCCTTAGTCCAGTTGTGTCACTTCCTTAAATATGCTGTTGAATTTCTCCTTCAATCGGGAGGGTTGAGCTATGTAGTCGCGAATCTCGTTTAATTTTTTCTCGTTTTCCGAACCAGGAATCCACAACTTGATGTATCCGTTGACGGAGTACTTGTTCTGCATGTGTTCATAGAAACGGTTCCAGTGCTCCTTGGGCGTCATGTCGGGATAATGGTCGAGCCCGAAGAGCACGGTGCGTCTGAATACCGTGTCGGGGTCAAGGTCGCGGTCTGCTTCAGCCACAATCTTTCCGTAGACGCTGCGTGGGGCGTGCGAGGCTGAAGCCCTATGGTCTTCCACCGCTTCTTTCATGATCTTTATCTGCTCGGGACTGAACCATTTTTGTAGTCTCGAGTCAGCTGCAAGTATCTTGCCACTTGTCAGGTGGTGGATGGCTCTCGGGCCTTCCAGACCCAAGTCGTGGTAAGCGGCAATGGCATACGCCATATTGGCATCAGCACCTATTTTGGCAGCCAAGTCTTCCGAACGGCGAATCACCCGTACGGCATGCGAAATGTTGTGTGCTTTGTCGAAAGCGTTGTATCTGGGAAGAATGTTTGTTTCGACAAATTCCATCAAGTCGAGACTTATATTGTGGTCGTTCATACGAATGTCTTTTTAATATTTGCAAAAGTAAACAATATATTGTATTTTTGCAAGTGATTAAGTAAATATTTATGATATGGACGATTCTTCAGTAGAGATAGATTCAATGAAAGCCTGGTTTCTGGCTGCCCGGCCCAAGACTTTGACCTGTGCGGCTGTTCCTGTGATGATTGGGGCAACGCTTGCCATGGCTGACGCCCCCACACGCTTCCAGTGGCTACCGGCTGTCCTTTGTCTGCTTTTCGCTTTTGTCATGCAAATTGACGCAAACTTTGTCAACGATTACTTCGACTGTGTTCGGGGTAACGACGACGAGACTCGTCTTGGTCCCAAGCGGGCTTGTGCTCAGGGTTGGGTGCACCTGCGCTCCATGCGCTTGGCTATTGCCGCTACTACAGCTGTCGCCTGCCTGGTGGGATTGCCGCTTGTGTTGTGGGGAGGAATTCAGATGGTTGCTGTCGGTGCACTTTGTGTGCTCTTCTGTTTTCTCTACACCACAGTATTGTCTTACAAAGGTATGGGCGATTTGCTCGTTCTTCTCTTCTTTGGCCTGGTCCCTGTTTGCCTTACCTATTATTTATGTCTGCCGATTTCAGGGCTGATTGTTCCCCTGGAAGTGATAGCCTCTTCCTTGGCGTGCGGTCTTGTCATTGATTGTTTGCTGGTGGTAAACAACTATCGTGACATTGATAATGACCGGAGGGCAGGCAAAATCACGCTTGTGGTCAGAATGGGTGCTACCGCTTCCAAGTTCGCTTATCTGTTGTTGGGCTTTTCTGCCTGTTTGATGGGCACAGTTCATCTTTTCCGTGACAAGCCTTTTTCTTTTTGGCTTCCTCTCTTCTTTCTCCTGCCTCATTGGATGGCTTACCACAAAATGTGCATGATCGACAAGGGTAGGGGATTGAATATGGTACTTGGCGACACTGCCAGAAACATCTTTTTATATGGCGTTTGTGTGTCAGTTGGCAACTTGGCATGCTTTTTGCTTGCGGGTAGATGAATGAAAATATGAGGAGGATTAATTATGGCATTCATTGATTATTATAAAATTTTGGGCGTTGACCGCAGCATCCCTCAGAAGGATGTGCGGCGTGCTTATCTCAAGCGGGCCAAGCAGTTTCATCCCGACCTTCATCCTGACGACCCCAAGGCAAAGGCAAAGTTTCAGGCGCTCAATGAAGCGTTCGATGTGATTGGTGACCCTGAAAAGCGAAAGAAATACGACCAGTTTGGAGAGCAGTGGAAGAATGCAGACGCATTTAATTCTGGTGCTGGCGCCGGTAGTGGCGGTTCGTATCAGTGGAGTAGTCAAGGAGGCTCTCCGTTTGAAGGCTTTGATTTTTCCGGATTCGGAGGACAGGGTAGTGGCTTCAGTAGTTTTTTTGAACAACTGTTTGGCGGAGCCGGAGGCAGGTCTACGCGTGGAAGACGTGCTGCCCGGACCAACAGTGGCGAGATGAATGCGACTGTCAACATAGATCTCTACACGGCACTCCTTGGCGGTGAAATTATTATCACCCTCAATTCAGGCGTGAAGTTAAAACTCAAGGTAAAGCCGGAAACCCAGAATGGCACAAAGGTTCGTCTTCGTGGCAAAGGGTATGATCGTGGTGACGGTACTTGTGGTGACTTGATTATCACGTACAACGTGCAGTTACCTACCCATTTGAGTGAGCGTCAAAAAGCATTGCTTAATCAAATGCGTGAGGGTTGATGCTTGATGTGTTAACATTATTTACGTATAAATATTTACTCAAAAACTTGCTTTGTGTAGCTAAAATAACTACCTTTGCAAGACTTTGGGTAAATATTTTGTGTATTTACTTGATATTCAGAAACATAATAAGAATAGGTATATAAGATGAGACAATTAAAGATTCAGAAAAGCATCACCAATCGCTCAAGCGAAGCATTGGACAAGTATCTCGTGGAAATCGGTCGGGCTCCACTTATCTCAATTGATGAAGAGATAGAGCTGGCACAGAAGATTAAGAAGGGTGGTCCAGAAGGCGAGCGTGCGAAAGACAAACTGGTGACTGCCAATTTGCGCTTTGTCGTTTCTGTAGCCAAGCAATATCAGCACCAAGGTCTCACATTGACCGACCTTATTGATGAGGGAAACATTGGTCTGATCAAGGCTGCACAGAAGTTTGACGAGACGCGAGGCTTTAAGTTCATCTCTTATGCCGTGTGGTGGATTCGCCAGAGCATCTTGCAGGCCATTGCCGAGCAGAGTAGAATTGTGCGTCTTCCGCTAAACCAAGTAGGTTCGCTCAATAAGATAAATCATGAGATCAACAAGTTTGAGCAAGAAAACTTGCGTCATCCTTCTGTATCTGAACTTAGTGAAGCAACCAATCTCGATGAAGAAAAAATTGGGCAAAGTTTGATGGCCGATGGTCATCATGTGAGCATTGACGCGCCATTCCAGGATGGAGAAGACAATTGCATGCTTGATGTAATGCCTAGTGGCGACGATAGCCGTACCGACCGTCAAGTAGATCATGAATCAATGGCTCTTGAACTCAACTCGGTTCTCTCCAAGGTGCTTAAGGATCGTGAGATAACTATTATCCGTGAATGTTTTGGTATTGGTTGTCATGAGAAAGGTCTTGAAGAAATTGGCGATCAACTAAACCTCACTCGCGAGCGTGTACGCCAAATCAGAGAAAAGAGCATTGCCAAACTTCGTGATAGTGGCAACGCCAAAATTCTAATGAAATATTTGGGTTAAGGATATAATTGGATAAAAGTGTGCCAAAAGTTTTGCAATGTCAAGAAATATTTGTACCTTTGCACACGATTTAAAACGGATGGTTCCGTAGCTCAGTTGGATTAGAGCAACAGCCTTCTAAGCTGTGGGTCCAGGGTTCGAATCCCTGCGGGATCACTTATGACTCCATGCGAGTCACAAGGAAACAAAACAAGGTCAAAGAGGATTCTACTTCGGTAGTTTCCTCTTTGTTGCTTATATACAGATAGTTACGAGCGAGTAACTTGAATATCAGACAGTTATTTAGAGGACGAACGTAATGTCTAATTTACACGGCGGATTTGAACGCAGTGCTTGGAAGAAGACATAACGGGACATAACGATACATAAATGTGTGACACTTTGTGTGACACTCTTGGAGAAATGTGTGACACTTTTCTGAGAATGTGTGACACTCGCCAAATGTGTGACACTTTCAGCCGCTAAATAGCTGGAATTGGCAAATCAGCCAATTAAAAATTGTTAAATCCGTTTTTTGCTCTCTCCTCCACTATTTTTGTCCGTCGTACTAAAACCAACTTTTGCAATGAAGAAGGAATTGGTAGAGGTCGTCTTCGACCGTAGAAAAAACTCCGAGAAAAGGGGTTACGGATTTTTGGAAGTACAAGTTTATCTTGGACGTGCCACTCGTAAATACATTATGATTGGCAAGTATGCTCCCGATGAGTGGCAAGCAGTGGCTGCTTCGCCCGAAACTCTTGCCTTGGTAGCCAAGTGCAAGAAGATCATTGCCGCAATGGATGTTCTTGACGAAGAACGCACATACGACAATTTCATGTATCATTTCAACGGCGAGGACAAAAAGCCAAAGGTGGAAGAGAAACATGAAGTGCAAGAACAACCGACGAACAATGACAAGAGCTTTATTGATTATATGGAAAAGGCTCTTGCTAACGAGGATTTGCGTGAAGGCACACGCAAGCACAAGAAATGTGTGATTGATGCCATCCGCACTTTCGGACAACTCAATACTTTCGGCGACCTCACTCCCAAGAAGATAATCGCCTTTGACAACTGGCTCCACGACGGCACCCGAACCGATGTGACGTGCTACGGCTACCACAAGAAGCTGCACAAGTGGGTGCGCCAACTCTACCAGATGGGCGAGATTGCGCAGGATCCGTACCAGGTGGTGACCTTGAAGCGAGGCAAGAGCAAGGAGCGCGAACCGCTCACGGAGCTGGAGCTGAAGATGATGCGCTCGCACAAGTTCGAGCCGAAGCTGGAGCGAGTAAGGGACTTGTTCATCTTCGCCGCCTACACTGGCCTGTCGTTCTGCGACACGCAGACCTTCGACTTCGGGAGCATGACGAAGAAGGAGGACGACATGTACTATATCGACGGGAGCCGTATCAAGACCGAGACGAAGTTCTTCACCCCTATCCTCGGTCCGGCGATGAAGGTGCTCGAAAAGTACGACTACCAGTTGCCGAAGATAAGCAACCAGAAGGCCAACGACTACCTCCATGTGATACAGATGGAGCTGCACATCAGGCAGAAGTTGACCTTCCACGTGGCGCGGCACTCGTTCGCCACGATGGCATTGGCGCACGATGTGCCTATTGAGAATGTGGCGCGGATGTTAGGACACCAAGACATCAAGACGACGCAAATCTACGCAAAGATCCTGCGCACGACAATCGAGCGACACGCCACCGCCTTGCAGCGGTCAATCATCTAAGACACGGCTTTCAATCGTCAATGACACGATAGAAAACGCCCTTTAATAGCTGCGACTTTCCCGACTCATGGAAGGTCGCAGTTATTTTTTCGCAGATGTACCGCTGCCCCATGATGTAAAAGAGTGCTCTCGGACTCGGTATCGTGTCGGAGAGGAAGGAGAAGGTGTACTTCTTCTTGCCGTCAATCTTGTGCATCACGCTGCGCATTGCGCTTGCCGTGCTCTCGTTGAGCCGAAGGGTCTTGTTGTAGACGGAGTAAGAAAAGTTGTCCCACACCTCCACCTTGTCAATCACCGGGTGTGGCTGATGCCCTGCCGTGAGCGTCTGCCCGTCCCAAAAGCCGACGTATATGACGGAGAAGTATTCGCTTGTCTTGTCCTTGTCACCCTTGCCGATGTTATAGCTCGCCAGCCCCTGCGCCAAGTCACCGGCGTTGTAGTCGACGCCCTCGTCAGCGTGTCCTACACCTCTGTTTCCGAAAGAAGTGCTGCCGCTTCCCGAACTCGACCCTGTGGAGCCACTGTCATCGGATATGGTCCACGACTCGCTGCTCCCCATCTCGCCACAGTCGAGGAAAAGCACGTTACCGTACTTGTCATCCGTACCGTCGATCCATGCAGGGACAATTTTCAGTTCAATCTCGTCGGCACTCTCACCGACATAGTTCTCCCCGAACTGGTTGACAGGCAGGAGCCGGTTGTAATACTTGTACCATTTGCTGCTGTTCAGCGACTTGAAAAGCTCCGCCTTGTAGCAGTACATCACGAAGTAAGTGTCATTCTCCTTGCAATAAAAGAGCCTGTTGCCGTCCGATCCGTTAGGATAGCCACGGCACATCAAGCAGCTGTACCCTCTGCCGTCACGCCCCGTACCCTCATACACACCGCTCACCTTCAGCTTCTCCGCCGCCTTTACAAGCTCTATCATCGTGTCGTACACAATGGCCTTTGACTTGTTGGCACGGATGAACCAGTCGCAGGAATAGTATGCCCAGAGCAAAGCATCGTTGTCGGCATACTTCAGATTGCAGGATGCCATATACTTGCTCTCGTCCTCCTGGCTGACTTCAGCCGTATAGCTGTCAATCACTTTTTCTATAAGCACCTCTCCCGAAGCCTTGGCGAGCGCATTGGAGAAATGAAACTCGATGCGCTTTGCCTTGTGATTGATGTCAAACTCCCCGAAAAGGAAGTTTTCAAGCTCCTCGAAGAACTCCGTGAGCGTCCAGTGAGGAAGAGCGATGGCAAAGTTCCACGCTCCCCATGCGGAAGGGAGCGTGTTGCAAATCAATAGTGTTCTGTATTGAGATTTTTCCAATTCGGTGAAATCGTATGTGTAGCCCAGCTTGTCGCAGATGCGCTTCAATATATATAATAGGTATGGCTGGAAAGAGTGTTCCTCGTAGGTATTCTCGAAGCCGGTAACGAAATGGCTACCCACGGTGTACGGATTCTGGATGTTTCCGGAATAGTTGTTCACCCACGGCAGCGGCACCCAATTGTTGGTCGGGTACGCTTGCAGAGCGACCGATGCCGACAGACCTATCCTTGTTGTCGGGTAGCCAAGATTAAGTTCGTTGAGATAGATATCGTCAAACGTCTCGTCAAAGTTCTGCTCACTGCGTCCTTCCAGGAACTGCGTCTTCACCTCCACTGCCGATATTTCCGTGATGGTGATGGAGCCGGACTTGAAGAAGGCTCCGTCACGGATGTCACAGTCAAAGACCACCTTTGACTTGATGACATCGGCGCGGTGGATATGCCCGAAGATGGCAATGTTTTGGGCGCAACCTTTCAAAGGGAATGTGATGGAGAGCGTGTAGCTGTCCGAGCCAGTAAAGAGTCTGTTCTCGAAAATGAAGTCAAACGAAGTGTTCTTCTTCAGATAGGCTTGTTTGCCGTTGATGATTATTTCCATGTTACTTTCTCCTGCTCTTTGGTGTCTTGTTACGGATTAGTGTGTCATACTCGTCTTGCGCTTGCTTGATGCCGGTGTCACCAGTGACAGTGTTCACCGTGACAAACGGCTCCGACAACCGCTGCTGCAACTGCTTCATCGTGTCGGCATAATCTTTCATTGCCTTTGTGTTTTGGATGATGGCGGCAGTGGCCAGTCCGTCGGACTGCTGCTGCACGACAATAGGTTGAGTCTGTTGCGGTGCGACATACGATGTTGGTGCAATCGTCCGGCTGACATCATCGGCTCGTAAGGATCCGATGGTGTTAGTCCGCTGCGCATAGTCGAGGGCGTTGATGATGGGACGTGCCACTGGGGATGCAAGCATCTCTTGGGATGCGACCCATTCCCCGGCATGGACAACACCGACTTCTTGGAACTTGTTGCCTTGTGGCGTAAAGCCGCCCTTGGCATATCCTTGGCTTTCACTTGCCTGTTGTTGCTTCTTGATTGCCGCTATCTGAATGGCACCTGCGGCGATAGCCATTGCAGCGGCGACAGGTGCGAGGATATAACCGACAAGAGGAATGGCGGCAGCGGAGCCGTATGCCGACAGAGCATTTTGCGCAGTCTGCGCCACGGCTTGAATCACCTGCATGGCAAACATCTTCTTGTTAGCCTCGTTCTTTTTCTTGGCGAGATCCTTCTGCTTCTGTTCTTCGAGCTTCTTTACTTTATAGTTGTTGCCCTCGGCATTGCGAATCTCCTTATCATACCGCTTGTTGATGGCAGCAGTCTGTATCTCCAGCTCCGCCTGAATGAGCGAAGTCATACCCGAGAAGATGGAAGACATACCCGAAGTCAGCGTGTCGAACGATCCTTGCACCGCCTGTCCGAGGTCAGAGTTGAGCCATTCCGTCATGTCCTCCGTCATGGTTTCGAGGAAGTTCTTGCTTGTGTCGGTGTACTCCTGCCCATATTTCTTGGCGAGAGCGACCTTGGCTTTTTGATAGGCTTCCTCTATGCGGAGCTTTTCTGCGGCATCGTCGCCAGCAGCCTTTATCTCCTGGGCGTAAACTTCATCCAAAGCGGAAGAGTCCTTGTCGTACTTCTCCTTCTTTTCTGTCTTGTTGTCGCCGAAATACTCCTCCTTGATTTTGGCAAGCTCCTTCTGGTGCTTCTTCTCGTTGTCCTCAATGATTTTCTGGTTGCGCTTCTGGTTTTCAACGAGTTTGTTTTGGTAGTTCTTTTGCGCTTGAAGTTGTTCCTTGCTACCCTCTGTATAAACTTTTGTGAGCCTTCTTAAATGCTCCAACTCCATAAGTTCGAGAGCATCGTCAAAAGTCTTTTGGTCGACCTTTCCGTCAACAAACCGCTGCTTTTCGGTAGCCACGAGTTCATTATAGTAGTCATTCTCCTCCTTGGCGGATTGAGTGTTTTTGTCATCGGTGAGCTTCTTCTTGGCTTCATAATAAGCCGCTTCCGCCTCCAACTTCTGCTCCTGTGTAGTCTTGCCGTTCGCCATGACCTTGGCATTATACTCAATGTCGATTTCAGTCATTCGGTTCGTGTAGGCTTCGTAGTCCTTCTCACCCTTGGCGTATGCGATGCGATTGAGAGCCTGCTCGCGCGTGCGCCAGTCCTTTTCGGGTTTGAGCACGTCCTCGCTCTTTTTGCTTTTGTCTGTTTTTGCAGGAGGAGTGTATGTGCTGTTTTGTGTCTGTTGCTCTTGTTGTTTCTCTTTCTTCACCTCACCGAGCGCATCCTTTTTGATGTCCTCACCGTAGATGCCCATGATGTTTGCCTCGCGCTGGTCAAGTTCCGCAAGTTTCTCGTTGGTCTTTTCGAGAGCTCGCTTGTTGGAAGCCCGATACGAGTTGACACCGAGCTGCACCACTTTTCCCTCGCGACCGGGAAGGACTGTTTCAGTGCGTGCCTCGCGCTCATCCAACTCCACAATCTGTTGCTGCTTCTGTTTCTTCAGATTGAGGTCAACACGCTCTTTTCCAATCTCTTTGAGTTTGTCCTTGGCACCCTCTATCTCGTATTTTCGGGTGAGCGATTTTAAGTAATCGTCAAGAGCCTTCTTGTTCTCACGGTACTTGCCCGTGGTGTCGTCAAGCTGGGCGTTGTAGTTGGGGATGATTTTGTTCAATGCGTCAATGGCAGTGTGACGATCCTTTAGCGACTGCGTTTCGTCACGCGCCACTGCAATGAGGGCGCTGATTTTGTTCTTCTCCTCGATGATGCCCTCCTGCCCACGCTTTCTAATATCTTGCAGGTCTTTCTCCGATTGGCTTACCTCGGTCATGCGCTTATACAACTTATAAAGAGCCGTGCCGAGAAGGATGGCTGCTGCAACGATGGCACCATAACCCGAAGCAAGGTAGGCACTCTGTTTCTTCAAATCCGACATGAGCCAACTTTGTCGTACCCAATTGCCTTGCAGCTTTGCCAAGCCCATTTGCAGAAGCAAATGAGCCGCGTGCAAGGTAGCGACTGTTGTTTTGTATGCAGCAGTAGCAGCCTTTGAAACAACAAGCCACGCATAATGTGCCTTGAAGGCGATATTACTTGCATTGACAGCGATTTTGTAAGCCGCGAAAGCGGAAGTCAGCGCGATGATGCTTGTAGCGTTGTTCTTGATGAACGATATGGAAGTAGACATGAACTTCAACAACAATGTGGTGGAAGAAATGACATGGCTCATTATTGGCTGAAGCTGCTCTCCGAGCGCGACCGCCATTTCAGTCACGCCCTTTCGAGCCTTGTCAAGTCCGGCTTGTACCGTTGTGTTCTGCACGTTAAACTCATTGGTGACGGATATGCCCTCGTTGAAAGCCTTGGCAGCTTCCTCCTGCTCCCATCGTACCATGTCGAGGTTTCCGGCAAGAGCGGAAATGACCTGCGCCGCCCTCGCCCCATTCTCTCCCATATCCTTGAAAACAGGAGCCAACACGTCAATGTTGCCCAATTCGTGAAGCCTGTCGAGAAGCATAAGAAGACCCTCGTTGGTACTCTTTTTGAGTGTTTCGTTGAACTCCTTGGCGTTCAGTCCCGTAGCCTTGATGATTTTGTCATTCTCCTTGAACATATCCATAATGACCTTGGAAACGGCAGTTGCCGACATCTCCACCGCCTGTCCCTGGCTATCCAAGACGGCAGCAAATCCCATGATTTCGGGGATGGTCATTTTCGCCTGGGCACCCACGCCAGCCATGCGCTGCGCAAAGTTGGCGAGATAAGGAGCCGATGCCGTGCAGTTCTGCGACAACTCGTTGATGACAGAACCCACGGCAAGAAGAGCCTTCTCCGTGCCAAGGCGTTCCTCGTCACCGAAGATGCTTGTGAGCTTGCTCAATGTGAGGGTTGCCCCCTCTCCGAGGTCGTCCAAAGCCACATTGATTTGGTCAGCGGCACGGACAAAGCCGAGGACATCCTCCTGCGAGGTCTTGCCGAGCCTTCCGGCTTCCTGTGCGAGTTTGTTCAAATCCTCGCGTGCGGTTCGGGTGTCAATCTTCTGAAACTCCTCGTTGAGTTCCTTCACCTCCGAAGCCGAAAGTCCCGTAAACTTGCGGACGTTAGCCATTTCTTGGTCCATATCCGCAAAGGCGTTGACTGCGGAGCGTCCCGCCATGATGATGCCCGTTATCGCAGCCGCGATGCCGGCAAGAGCCGTCTGCCAATCGTTAAGCTTTCGGTTCATGCGCTCCCACAGGCTCTCGTTGTCGCGAAGCTCGCCATTGACTTTGGCGATTTCAGCCTTCACACGCTTGATAGCCTCACATTGGCGGTTCCACTCCTCGCTGCCACGCTCCAAGCCGTTGAGGTTGCGCTTCAACTGGGAAAGAGTGCGGTTCAGTTCCTTTGGCGATGTTTCATCCAGTCGTTGCAAAACGTCCTCGACACCCTTTGCGGCACTCTCTATCTGGGCTATCTGTCGGTTGGTTTCCTTCAACTCCCTTTTGAGTTTAGTGAGCTGCTGCTTGTTTCCTGCCGCCGCCGCTTTCTCAATGGCTTTTTCGAGGTTCGCCGCCTGATTTTTGAGTTTCAGGAGCATATCCTCCGCTTGTTTTCCGTTGACAGTGAGGGTTACTGTTGCGTTGGTATTGATGTTTGACATACGTCTTTCAGTTTTGAGGTGAATATGATGTGCAAAAATACGACACTCCAAATGCCGCTCAAAAGACGTGTATAAAGGGTGCTTGACCGCAAAATGAGCACAGAAATCCGAAGAAAACCGACGATTTTTAAGTGATAGAAAACAAAAAGGCTTGACACACAAGCCGTTAAGGGATTGTAAAGGGATTTTCCCTTAACCCGTCTTGTTAAAGACCCCCCGACCGCCCTGTACTCCCTACGCACTCCAACCGCCCAACCATAGCGGAATATGTAAACAAATGTTAAGAAACGGGTTGCTTGCGCTCGTAAAAATGGGCAAGTTGCGAGAAAAGGCGAAAAAGCCGACATTACGGACAAAGAAGAAAAGATGCTGCAAGTTCCGCACAGGCACGAAAGGCTTATCAAGTTGCCGAGGGATGCGGATGCGCTCCGAGTTCCACGATGATGAAAGCGACCTCCAAGTTGGCTATCGGCAAATAAGGCTTGCCAAGTTCCACGATGACAGAATGAGCCGAGGGTTTCGGGATGACAAATAAGGCGAATACGACGAATAAGGCGAATACGACCCAAAAACACGCATCCGAGGACGAAAAGCGAGGGGTTTCAGACCGACTAAAAGCGACCCTTTGGCACTTTTAAGGCTGCAAAGAGCGAACTCCAAAGAAAAAGCGAGGGGTCTCGGCTTGATATGGGGACTTTCGGGATGCAGACACTAACCACTGCCCGACATACTGCCCCAAGGGAGCCGCCCGACCCATCGGGCGGTAATGCGGCAGTGGTGAGGGATAAAAAGGTAATCCGCCTGTCGGTCTTGCCCGACATAAGAGGCGGACTACCTTTTTATCCATCGCCTCTGCCATACCGCTTTTGGCAGAAAGAGTGCTGTCGGCTTGTCCGACTGCTTTCTTTCTGCTTATTCCCGAATGGGCGTGGAGTGTAAAGGAGTGCAATGGAATGGAGGGTTGGCGAGTGGCGCGTAGAGCCACCCGACGACCCGGAATGTAATGGAACGGATTGGAACGCAATGCCATTTCGGACAGACAACTGAAAGTCCGATGTCCGCGCAGCGGTGATTGGACTTTCTCCATGACGGGTGCGGAGCGTCAGCGGAGTGCCTGTCATACCAAGACACTGGACGGAAGGATGTGGCGGACGTAGCGGACGGGGACGGATGCGGAGGAAGCCACTGCCTTACGGCATAAGACAATAGATACGGCAAAGCCGTATGCCAAAACATCAGGCTTGCTTGCAAGCGGAAAGGATATGCCGCAGTGCAACGGAGGCTTATCCTCTATCTCTGAAAGGTGAAGGGTGTGCAACACTGTTCACCTTTATAAATAAATAGATAGACAACTCTGTTGTGAGGGAGATTGTGGCGGAGGTCAG
The DNA here is from genome assembly GCA_934191235.1 of uncultured Prevotella sp. Taxonomy (GTDB): domain Bacteria; phylum Bacteroidota; class Bacteroidia; order Bacteroidales; family Bacteroidaceae; genus Prevotella. Next base: position 71,428 of record CAKPUA010000007.1, read on the forward strand.
ACGAACTCGTTTCGGCTGGGTGATGTCGCAATCTCTTCGGCGTAGGTGGCGCATTGTTCGGTGGCGAGGACCGGCGTAGCCGTGAAATCGTGGGGCGTGGAATGTAGTGTAGGTACTTCGGGCTGGCGTGTAGGCAAGTGTGTGTCGCTTACCCCGTTGCCGTGGCTCGTGTGCTTGCACTTTCTCTGAAAGATGCATCGGACTTGTCGACGCTTGCGGCGATGTGTCCGATGCCCTTCCAGAGAAAAGAGTGACGGCACGGATTAAGGGAAGCGGCACACTCTTGCCGCAACAGAAGACCGAAGAGCCGGAACGCAATGGAACTACACACGATTTCACTTAGCCACAGCGTGGCTTGTCCTCGCCGCCGAACAATGCGCCGCCGGAGCCGTCGGTCTACTGGGGAGTCAGGCGACTCCCGAATGATGTGCGCTTGGCGGAGCGGACGCGACGGATCAAGTAGATGATGGCTGCTGCCATTAGGAGGAAGAGGACGGCAATGGCGAGCTTTGCCGTGAGAGGGACGGAAGTCCTTGACTTGGTGCTTGACTGCGACTTGTCGTATGAGGACTGCATCGCCTTGGCGAGGCTGTCCGCCTCACTCTGGTACATGGAGGACTTTTCCTTGACCGAATGGGAAAGGTGAAGTCCGTAGAGGGTAACTTTGGAAGGCGTAGCCTTGGGAATGATGGAAGGCGTAGGCTTGGATATGGAAGAAGGCATTGCCTTGTTGGATTTTTGGGGCTTGCCCGATGGATAGCTGATAGCGTCACCTTGAGGGGTTTCGGGCTTGCCCGGAACCCCGAAGGTGAACGCGCAGCTATCGAAAGAAAGGGCGGTGAGCCGCTGAATACCGCTGAATGAAAGATTTTGAGCGGAACGCCATTGTGCTTGCACAGCGGCGCTGCGCTCACTTTCATTGGTGAACGTGGCTGTCTTTGTGCTCTTGCACGATAGTACAAATGCACAAAGAATAAGGATTGTGAGTCTGCTCATTGTTTTTGGGCTTTAGCGTTGATGTCGGCTGCTTTGCAGGGTGGACTTTAGATGTTGGCATACTCCTTTGTCGCGTTGAAAGACGGACACGCCTTGGCGGCGAAGTCGCGGTGGCCGTGGATAGCGGCATGGGGGAATTGCTGTTTGAGGTGCTTCAGCAACTCTATTAGGGCGAGCTTCTGCTCTGCCGTGCGCGTGTCCTTGGGATGCTTGTTGTCGGAGGTCATACCACCGATGTAGCATACTCCGATGCTGTTGATGTTATGACCTTGGCAGTGCGCTCCCACTTGTGAGAGCGGTCGGCCGGTGTGGATGCTGCCGTCAAGGTAGACGACGTAGTGGTAGCCGATGGAGGCGAAGCCGCGTTGGCGGTGCCAGCGGTCGATGTCGGCGACAGTGAAGGACTTGCCTTCGGGGGTGGCGGAGCAATGGACTATTATATTTGTGATTTTACGCATGATGATTGGGAATTTTAGGACGTATAGGGCGGATGGGACGGATACGTATTGGGGACTTTTGTTGCTTGGGCTATTCTTTGGACTTGTGTTTGGTGCGATCCTCGTCTTTGAGTTTGTTGTCGAGATAGGAACGGAGTTCGGAGTACTTTGTCTGGATGTAGATGGTGACGCCGAAGATGGAGCCGGCGTAGATCAGGCACTCGGCGAAGATGCCGAGGACGGACTCGTGGATTTGCCCGGTGGGCGGTACGATGAACCCTGCGACGGCAAGGGCGAAGCCGCCGAGGAGCATGGCTACTGCGGAGCAGTGCTGGATGGTTTCTTTTGTGGAATTTTTCATTGTCTTTTGCTTGTTTGGGAGTGAATGTTATCTTTGTGGCAGTTCTGTGGCGGTGTCCCTTGCGGACAGCCATTGATATGCGACTTGTGGCCTTTGGAGCCATTAGTTTAAGTGCTGTGGCTGCCGTGCCATTGCACTTTTTTTATGTTCGCTTGCGGCTACCGACACCTTTTGCTTGTTCGTTTTGGTTTATCGGGAGAGGCGGTAGTACATATCCACCTTTCCCTCCGCGTTGACCTGCGCCTCGACACGGACGCGGAACACGGCGAGGTTCGTGCGGAGAAAACTGAAGTTGAAAGCGGCGGTTTTGGCGACTTCCTTGTAGAAGCCGATGGCGAACTTGAACGTGCGTGGCGTGTCGAGAACGTTGAAGATGCGCTGACCGTATGGCACGAATACGGCGGCGATTTTTTCAGAATTTGGTATTTTGTCGACGCGGAAGTAATTGAAAAGATACTCCGCAGAGGGGTAATATTGCGGTTTCTGTCCTTTGATTTTTGATGATGTGTCGTTGCGAAAGAGGATGGTGTTGTCAGGGTTGGCGATAATTTTCGCGTTGTCGAAGAAGCGGTTCCAACCTCGGCGCTTGGGCATATATTCGCGGATGCCCTCCTTGTTCTTGCCGTGTCGGCTTGTGCGGATGGTGTAGCGGAAGATGACAGGCAGCAGGCCGGAGCGAATCAGTTGGGCCGCGCCTTGGATGTTGAGCTTGCCGTCCTTGATGATGCACTCGATATGAATGGTGGTGGTCTGCTTCATGGAGGCAAACGTGTTGAAGTTGGCTTGCAGCGTGCGGATGGACGACTGGAGGGTGCTGATGGCATTGGCGGTCTGACTGATCCATGTGTCGATAGACGTGAGGGCCTTTTCATCTGTGGAGAGTTGGCGCGAGAGATGCATCAGTTCCGTGTTTACCTTTGACAGCGAATTGTTGAGGGCAGTAAGCGAGGTGTTGATGCCGGAGATGTCCGACTTGCACTTGTTCAAGTCCTGCACCTGCTGCGCACGCATTGCCCCGGCACGTTCGGTGGTGGCCTGTCGGATGCAAATGGAGTTGGGCTGCGACTGTACGGAGCCTGTGGCGACGTAGCCCTTGTTGACGGATAGGTACACGCTGTTGCGGTCGTCGGAGCCGATGGCGATGTTGGTGACAAGCGTGTTGAGCTTGGCGAAAAGCGTGCGCCAGGCGGTGAGCGTGGCCACGTCCGACTGGAGGGCGGCGGTGCCGAGGAGGTCAACAATCTTCTGGAGGAGGGAGCCGAGGAGTTCGACGGTGACTGTTTCCTCACGAGTCTCCTGCTTGAAGGTGGTGATGAGTTGGGTGATGGTGGTGATGTCTACGGGCATATCTTTGCTTTTTCTTGCAAAGATATTGGGCGGTAATTATTATGAAAAAGACATGAAAAAAGGATGCTTGTTAAGGCATCCTTGTGAATGATTGAACTATAATATTTTATAATCCTACTTTCAATCCTCGCAGTCTAAATTTGAATTCATCAAAAGCGTCACCATTTTGTACAGACACTTTTATGAAGCGATTGGCATTGGATGTTGTCGGTAAGATGGTGACTGTCAATGTGTTCCCATTGCGAGCAGCTGTTGTCCAATTTGCTGTTATGGTTAAGTCTTCATGATCATCGTAGGCGGGCGTAAACTTTTTTTCTTCCCCCTTAGCCTCCTGTTCTGTAACACCAGTTATCCAAAAGTCACTGTAATTTGTGCATTGGAACACAAATGTCCCTCCCTGAGAAGACACATTAAAATAACCGTCGCTTGATTTCTTCACTTCTGTTTTCCACTTCATTGGGTCTACCTTTCCATCATCATCACTGCCATCATCACTGCAAGATGCGATAAAAAGTGGTAGAACCATTAGAATGAGTAATAATAACTTCTTTTTCATCGATTCCGTTTTTTGTTTATCTATAATGTAAATGCAAAAGTACATAAAAGATTGCATAACAGATAGAAAAAATTAATGATTGTAGCGGACGTACTTGTCATCGATGGCTTGGGCGACGACACCGACGAACTCGTGGGCGATGTTGTCGGAGAGGAAGTCGCGGAGGTTCATGACGGAGGCGTAGTACTTGCGGCTGAACCACGGCTTTTTCTTGCGCTTGCGGTCGCGTCCGATGTCGCCCTTGTTGCCACGGGGTATCTCCTTGCCTGTGCCGAAGTTCTGCCAAAGACCGTATTCGAGGAAAGTTTGGGATAGCCCGAGTTCGATGAAGCGTCCGTCGGCTCTTACGGGGAGCGACTTGGGAGAATTGAGTAACCGCCCGGTGTCGATAACGCCGAGGAGGGTGATTTGCTCCTTCCATATTTTGAGCATGGTGTCGTTGAAGGCGAGAACGAATTTCTCACGTTCTTGCTGCTGTTGGTCATTGCCATTCTGTGGGGTCATAGCGTAAATCGGTGTAGGTGTCAACTGCAATTTGGAAATAGGCACAGGCGCAGCCGGAGAAGAAATACTGGTCTATTTCTTGGAAACTGATACGTGGATCGAGATAGATGCTGTTTTGCTCTAATCTTGTTTTTTCCAAAATCAACTTGCTCATGAATTGACGGAAAAGTTCGCGCATGGTGTCCATACACGCTTGTCGGGCGGTCATGTCGCCGAGAGCGTGGCGCATGGCGAGGAACACTGTCTTTACTCGCCTTGTATGGGGACTGTTGTTCACCTCGATGTAACCTTGTGAGATGTCCGACACGGCGACGATGGCGGTGGCGGACTGGAGTTGCTGGAGGGCTTCCTCGAAGCCGTCCAAGCCAGAAACCTTGGCGAAGGTGAAGGAATGGGCTTGGGCGTATTTGTTAGTGGATGTCAGCCTTTGGAAAAAGGCGGTGGCATCCCAAGAAAGGGAGGATTGTTTCATTGTGGAGTTATTTTGATTGGCGTCTTAGGTCTTCGGCTTCCTTGGCCTTGGCATCGAGTTCGGTGAGTGCTCGCCAAGTGTCCATTTCGAGAACGGCTTGCTCCTTGGTGATGTCGCCGCCGGTGAGGGCGCGGATTTGGGCGTTCATGGCGGTGCGGAGACGCTCGCCGATGTTCGGTGAGGAGCCGAGGAGGTTGTCAGGTTCGGAGGGCATGGGCTGGAAGATGTGAGGGAACATTCCTGAAAAGTACCATTTGAGGGATGCGAACCAGTAGAAGCAGCCATAGAGATATGGTTTGGTAAGATGTTTTCTCTTTACACTTGGGTACAGGAGCGTGGTGAGGTCTTTTAGCAAGGACTCGTTCTTGGTGTGGAGGAAACCTTGGTAATAGTTGTCGCAGGAGATGTATGTCGAGAACGGGACTTCGGTGAAGTTCTTGTCGATGGCTTCTGCTTTGCCGATGTGGGTGATGCGGACGGGTGATGTGGGGAAATGGCGGAGGAAATCCAAGGAGGCAGTGGCGGAATGGATTTGGCGGAGCGTGAGTTGCGCTTCCTGTTTGGGCTTGTGGCGTTGTCTTACGAGATAGTTGCCATTGTGCAGACGGCAGAGCACGGTGATGTCGCCCCACTTGAACAGGCAGAGCGTGAGGATTTCTTCCATGGGCAGGTCGCGTGAGAGCTGCGTGAAGAAATACAGAAGTTGGCGATCAGAGAGGGATTGCCAACCTGTGGGGAGGGATAAATTGAAAAATGCTTCCATACTGCGAAAGTACGGAAGCATTGGTATGGGGGAAAAGACAAGATTCTAATTATTCTTCGAGCGAAAGTAAATAAATCCATTAATAAGTAATATAACGAAACTCATTATCTTCAGATAATAACCATTAGATAGAGTATATTTATGCAAGTCTCCCCACACATCCACATTTGTTTTCGGACAGAATATCAATGAGCAGCTCAAAAAAAGCGTCATAAATATCCACAAGAGGAAACGTTTTTTATTATTCTTTATTAGATACCATATTGCTATTATATATGTAACATTTGAGAACCATGCCAAAGAGTACAATTTCATGAAAGTTTCGGGGAATATAAATGCAGTCCAACCAAAGAAAAAGTCAAACAGGCCATCACCATAATATAGTTCTGTCGCATTGTCGTAATAGTATGGAAAATACATACTTGCACACAGGTAACACAAAAAACTAAGTGCTACCATAAGTTTCATTTCTGTGGTTTTATTACATTTCTGTATCATGTTTGCAAAAATAGCATTTTTTCTTAGAAGAAGTAACCTGCTGATTGTTTTTTATTTTTATAACCATGGTCTTCAAAGAGTTTGGCGGTGTCGGATTGTTTCCATTCGGAGAAGAGGTTGCCATTGGCGGTGCGGATGATGTTGACGGTGTCGGTGATGCTCGGCATGGGGTACTCACCGATGCGGAGGACGGAGAACTCGATGGCAGCGATGCGTTGGTAGATGCGTTTGTACTGCGTGCTGTCGAGTGTGTTGTCCCATTTGGAGAGGATGTTGGCGGTGCGGAGGACGGTCATCAGTTCGTGGCTGAAGAAGTCGGATTCGAGGCGATTCTCGATGGTTAGGAGCTGGGTGTGGAGGTCTTGGTAACGCTGCCAGATATGGTCGGAGTAGCCGAGGCTCGTCACGATGTCGAGCGTGGGGAACATGGTGGCGGCGAAGTAGTCGTATTGGGTGGATGATGTCCAGTGGTGGGCGTCGGGAAGCATTGTGAGGACGATGGAGAGGGCGTCGTCGCGGAGTTTTTCGAGGGATGCGAGGAGGCGGTCGATGCGCTCCTTGGAGGCAGGAGCGATGTTGGAGGTGGAGACGATGCCGAAGCCGTTGGGCGTGAGGATGAGGTCGAGTTGGGGGACGGCGTGGAGCATGGCGTCGGCGGCGAGAGCCATACGGCAGTGGTGAAGCAAGGGCGTGGTGTCCGAATACGTTTTTATTCGGGACATCGTGTCAGCGGAGACAAACGTGTTGGTGAGCCATGTCTCGGACTGCTGGAGGTGGTACTGGATTTTGTCGTAGAGGGATGCTTCCCCTGCTACCGCTTTGAGGGTGTTGGGGATATATCTTAATAAGGTGGTGTTGTCTGTTATCAAATTGCTCATAGTGATGATGTTTATGACGGATAGGACAGATAGGACGTGGGGCTATTCTTTTTCATTAGGCTCTTTGTCCTCATGATTTGTGCTGACTTGCTTTGCGTCCTTGTTCTCGTCGAGGGTGGTGAGCTGGATGAAGGGGCAGTCAGGTGTGACGTTAGACCACTTGTTGAAGCGGATGATGAGACGGTGGACGTTGAAGAGGAGGTCGTGGTATGGCTTTTGGAGAGCTTGGGCGATGGTGTAAAGCTCGCGTTTGTCAGAGCCGGAGTTGTTGGATTGTGTCTTGCCGGGGACAGAGCCGACGAGGTTAGAGTGGACGCGCATAGTGAAACACATCATATTGACCGCCTCGATGATGTCCGTAGCCCAGTCGCCACCCTCCTTGTCTGTCTCGATCTTGTTGATGACAACATCGTGCTGCTCCTCGCCGTTCGGTGAGACGTAGAACGTGGAGAACAAGACCTTGCCACTGTTCTCCATGCCCGTGAGGAAGTTGATGATGTTGTCCTTCTCCTGGTTGACACGCTTCTGCTGCTCCACTCTATCGGTGATGCCCTCCACTTTGAAGATATTGTTCCAAAACGAGTTGGCAATCTCGATGTGGTACTTGATGGGCGCGGAGTTCTTCAGTTTGGCTTCCTTGGCGATGCCGATGAGCTGCTTGATGTTGTACCACTTGCCTTTGAAGAGGGCGGCGTAGTACGGGATTGGGTAATAGGTATTGTCGGGCGTGGGGACTCGCGAAATGATGGCGAACTTCTTGGTGCGCTTGGCTCTTGTTTGGAGGTCAGACAGAGGGGATTGGGGATTCAATAACTCTATGCGCTCGATGTCTGCCGGGGAGGGAGTGTTGCGCCAGTTGGCATAGAGGATGTAAGGGATGGTGCCGTGGGAGTCTGCCGGAGCGAAGCGGACGTAACAGGCTTGCTTGCGAGTGAGGCGGACGATGCGCGTGCCGTCCTCGTTGAGGATGATGACGCTAACGGCGAAGCCGAAGTGCTTGAAATCTTGGCAGACACCGAGGAAATATGTGGGGAGGTCGTTGTCGGCGAGGAAGTCGTCCACTTGTGCCTTGACTTGTGCGGAGGCTGCGCTTGTGTCGTAGATTAAGCCGCTGCCGTAGCAGACCTCGGCGTTGAACATCTGGCAGGTGGCAAGGGTCTCGTCGGACTCGATGAGGTCGATGATGTTATAAGGCATCTGGTTGTCGGCACCCCAGGGGATGTATTGCATCCGTTCGGTGATGAATACGGGGGCGATGTTGTGCTGCTCTTTGAAGACTTCATTGGTGTTGGGGGTGAAGGCGGCTGCTTTGTTTGTACCGGGGAGGGTGTGGACGGATGTGATGGTGAGGGAGTTGGGCATAATGTGGTGTTTTTGAGGGCAAAGATATGGGAAGATTCGAGTTTTAGAAAAGACATATATTGCAAAACGCTTTAATACCGAAAACAAAAAAGTTTCTTGTGAAGCAAAAATATTTGTTAGTTTGTGCTTGTGTTAAAGTATTATTGTGTACCTTTGTGTATCGTAAATAAATAAACCCAATAATGCCAAACAAGAGATTAAATCGTCTAAAAATAGTTCTTGCAGAAAAGGACAAAACGAACAATTGGTTAGCAGAACAACTTGGTAAAGATAAAGCTACTGTATCAAAATGGTGCACCAATACTTGCCAACCAGATGTGGAAACCTTTATGCGTATAGCTGTATTACTAAAAGTAGATATATCAGAGCTATTTAGAATGGAAGAATTTGAAAGTCAAATCAATGGTTAAATGAATGGTAATGGAACAGAATAAGAAAAATTTGCTCATGGAGCAAGCAAACAAAATAGAAGAGATACTCAATGTGCTCCGAACTGATTTTGGAGATAATTTTGAGGATGAAAAAAACTATTTAGAAATAATCAAAAATAGCTTTAAGTCTTATTGATTAGTTTGTCAACTGACGTATAATAAAATGGCAAATAAATGGGAACAATTTGTAAATTTTCTGCGCCCTTGGATAGATACCGATTATCCAACAGAGAGTTTACAAGCATGTTTACAATCAGTCCTTGGTTCTATGTTAAGTGAAAAACTTTGCATAGAGAATAACGTATGTACGAAAGATGGTACAAATTTGGTGATATGGGAAATCACCGGATACGACGGTACGGCTGAAAGACGAAAGGCTTTAATGCCTATTCGTCTGAATAATCTCGATGCGATATTAGAAACTGATATGGATAAATTGGGTTGTAATATCGGCATGACTGTTGGAACAAACATCAAATTGTTTTACAAGTCTGTAAAACTTAATAAATCCATTTGTGTGTGTGACATTGCTATAGATTCAACAGATTCTAATGGAATAAAACTCTTTTCACTATTAACTGATGCAGAGTTCATAAGTTCGTCTGTAAATGATTTTATAAGAGGACTTTATAATCAAATAAATCCAAAACAACTAATATTTGAATTATTAGAGCCGTATATATTACATCCTGGGATAAAATTCAAAAGGTTGCTCCTTAAAGAACTTGCAAATAAGGGGTTTGAAGGAGAAAATGTACATACAATTCTAAAAGAATTAGATATAAAAGTATCGTATAAAGGACAGAACTACCCCTTACAGAAAGATAGTTCTGAAACACGGACTACAACGTCACATGATACGACTAAGTTTTCTATAGATGGTAAACTTTATTTGAGTAAACGGAATTTCGTTTTACAAGTGGTAAAGCAATATGTGCATGAACATCCAAATATTACATACGCAGAATTGAACAATGTGTTCCATGCTGACATAATCAGTAAGGAGCGTGGTATTGTAAGGCCACTTAAAATCGTGAATGAGTGGATTAAGACAAAACCAGATTTAAGAAAGCGTTATTGTATGAATAGTGATGAAGTGATAACTCTGTCTGACGGTGAGCAAATAGTTGTTTACAACCAATGGGGAAAAAATACATTTCCAGGATTTCTTCATCTTGTAGAGACATTTTATACTGTGCAAAGCGATAGAGAATATTCAGAATATCCATTATCATCACATAAAGAAATAGTGAGCGAAAATAATGACGCAAAAGAACAATATTCCAAAGGAATAAATATCTCATTTGGTTCTTTGCAGAATTTCAAAAAAGAAAATAGGTAATGAAGAAACCTCTTTTTACATTCATAGACTTATTTGCCGGTATAGGTGGTTTTCATACGGCAATGTATAGCGTCGGTGGCAAATGTGTGTTTGCAAGCGAATGGGATAAATATGCAAGAATCTCATACGAAGCGAATTATAAGGATATTGAACCAGCATTATTCCAAAAAGATAACAATGGTAACTATCTGTTTTTCAATGAAGACATAACAAAGGCAGATCCTGTAAATATACCTGTATTTGACGTTTGTTGTGGAGGTTTTCCATGCCAACCATTTTCTGTTGCAGGATTAAGACGTGGCTTTGAAGATACAAGAGGTACGTTGTTCTTCAATATTGCAAATATAGTGAAACAGAAGATTGAAACAGGCAATCCACCTAAAGTATTGTTTTTGGAAAACGTAAAAGGACTCAAAAGCCACATGAAGGGTGAAACATTGAAAACCATCCTTGCTACCTTAGATGAACTTGGCTATGCGTATAACTACGAAGTTCTCAATGCAAAATATTTTGGTGTACCTCAAAATAGAGAGCGACTTTTTATTATTGCATGGTACAAAGGCTTAGTGAAGGCAGATACATTTAAGTTTCCATATGGAATTGCGCCAAATGGTGAGACCATATATGAGAAGGCGAAAGACTTGGCTGACAAAGTGATAAAAACAAAGGTTTCAGACATCTTTGAACCTGAAAAAACGATGGATGAATACTATACTATAAGTGACAGAATGTGGATAGGGCATCAAAGGAGAAAGGAACGTAATAGAGCCAATGGTAAAGGATTTGGCTATTCCTTATTCAACTCTGACAGCGTTTATTGTAGCACGATATCGGCAAGATATTGGAAAGACGGAAGTGAAATTCTTATTGACCAGTCCGACAAGGGATTAAATCCTCGTCGCCTCACTCCTGTAGAAGCAGGTCGTTTACAGGGTTATAGAATACTCGGGAACGGATGGCAGAATCCAAAATGTGCAGACAATGATAATTATAACTCAAAGAACCCAGAGTTTAAAATTGTCGTTTCACGTAAAGAAGCGTATCATCAGTTTGGAAATAGCGTTGCCATACCTGTAATCAAGAGACTGGCAAAAGAAATTGTTCAACAATTATTAATGGCATGATATTATGGAAATAATAGAGTCAACCCAGATTCTAAAGAATCTAAAAGCGGTACTTGCTAGAGCAAAGAGCCGCTTTACACATGAGTTTGTCATGCAGGAAGTCACTTTGAATGATACTTTCAAAGTAGCTTTCCGTAACTATTTGTTTACCAAAGACTGTGAAGTCGAGTATTTCGACAAAACCACTGTAGTTACAAACGCCATTGGGCAGCAAATTTACATAGCGAATCAATGGTTTGCAATAGCTTCATATTTTGTGGATTTTTGTACAGAAATGCTGACGTATAGGACATTGTTTGTAAAGATATGCAAGCGTATGTGTATGGATGTCAAAACAATGAAAGAGTATGCAACAAGGTTAAAGAGCCTCCCGACAGAAGAAGATAAAGATAACTTCATTAATGTTGCTATGCAAATGTTGAAAGATGATTTTCCTGGAAGAGACGATGAATACCAAAATGTTGCAGGATATTTATGGAAATTTGCAAGTGATTACAAGTGGTGGGCAGGCAATAAAACTGTTGATCGCCATGACTTCTATATATCAGCCTTATTGAACCAAATGAATGTTGTGAATAATAACTCGGAATATTTGGCGATAATAGTCAATTCATACGCAAGTACCTTGAAACTTCGCTTGTTGGTAGAAAACGTAGAGAACTTCACAATAGATATGAAAGTGAATGACTACAAGGAATATGATGATGAAGCGAATATCGGAGTGGTTTCCGAACCACTTCCATGTACAGATAGAGTCCATACAAAGAGTAAAGGCATATCAATAAGTGCCGCAAGTCTTGAACGTTTCCAAACAAAAGGATAGATATGAAAGCAAGTTGGATTATATACAATCATCATTTGGCATTACAGGATGGGAAAAATGTTTATCATCCAAATGCCTCAGATATTTATACCCTTTTGTCAAAAAATGAAAGCGAAATAAAGTTTGGTATAAGTTGCGAAAATCCAACAAAAGACTTGCCTGATATTAGGTTTTCTAAAATAGGATCTTCAGTACATATAAAATTGGCCAACAGTGATTGTGGAGAAATACTATGTAATATTGAGGCATTAAGAAAGGGTACATACGTTCCGGTAGATATGGTTGAAGGCACAATTATAGACCAATGTGTCAGTAACAACACTTGGTTTTATCTCTCGGGCAATAATCTAAATGTTCAAGAGCTATTGACTTGTGCAGGTATAACGGATAATGGACGGATATCAATTCGACAATACCTTAAATTGGTAGAACAAGAGCTATTAAATGGTACAAATCTGATAGATAATGAGGTTGATATTTCATGTTTACAGAAACCAGTTGATAAAGACGAAGAACCTCCAAAGACTCTTAAAGCAACCCTCTTTCCATATCAAAGAATAGGTTTCCAGTGGATAAAAAGTATGTTGGAGGAAAGCAACGGATGCATTCTCGGTGACGAAATGGGATTGGGTAAAACAATGCAAGTAATAACGGAGATGTTAAGTCTGAAATCAAGACAAGAAACTCCGATGCTTGTTGTTGCACCAATTTCATTGTTAGTTAACTGGCAACGTGAGTGTGCAAAGTTCGCTCCATCCTTAAATACAACGGTCCATTATGGTCATGATCGCATAAGCAATTATAAAGACTTGCAAAATTACGATGTCATTATAACCTCATATACAACTGTGGTGAGTGACATTCATATGCTTAATATGATAAAATGGAAATTTGTTGCATTAGATGAAGCTCAAAATATAAAGAATCCCTTCAGTGCACGGGCAAAGGCTTGTAAAAATATAAACAGGGAAAGAAGCATTGCAGTATCTGGTACACCTTTTGAGAATCACATAACGGATATTTGGTCGCTCATTGATTTTGTACAACCAGGACTTCTTGGCTCTTTGGAGAACTACAAAGAAACGATAACAGATGATGTGTCGGGAGGAAAGAAAATAGAACCAATACTTAGTCCTCTAATGATTAGGCGGCTTGTGGCAGATGTAGCAAAAGACCTTCCCGAAAAAGTCGTTTCAACTCAAGCCTTACAGATGTCAGAGTACGAATGTGATGAGTATAACAAATATCTGTCTTCGTTGAAGAACAATATAGACAGTGACAAGTTGACATTGGGAATGCTGCAACAATTGCGAATCTATTGCACTCATCCGTATGCTATTTCAAGGGAGAATGAATTTGGTGATCCTACAGAAGTTTCAATCAAATATCAGCGTTTCTGTGAAATAGTTGAGGAAATAATTAGCATGGAAGAGAAAATAATTGTCTTTACCTCATACAAAAATATGTTTGAGATATTCAAGAAAGATATTCCCAACCGATTTGGAATACAGTTATGGACAATTAACGGAGAAACTCCCGTGGCTGAACGCCAGCAAATTGTTGATAGATTTAACAGTTTAAGTGGATCAGCTATGCTCATACTCAACCCAAGAGCTGCAGGAACTGGGCTAAATATTACAGGAGCTAATCATGTCATTCATTACAACTTGGAATGGAATCCTGCATTGGAAGACCAATCTTCTGCAAGGGCATATAGACGTGGTCAGAAAAAAACGGTATTTATATATCGCTTATACTATACCGACACGGTAGAACAAGTAGTAAACGAAAGAATAGAGCGAAAACGTGATATAGCATCGTCTGCCGTCATCGGAAATGATGGGCAAAGCCAAGATAGAGCGGACATACTAAGAGCGTTAGAGCTAATACCTTCTATCAGAAAAAATCAATAAAATCTATGATAATAACTTCTCAAACCAAAACAGCAGAGGACTTTGAACTTCTGCCAGATCCAGAAAGAATAGTAAATGGGTTAAGAGATACCGGTTATAACTTCAATACAGCTATAGCCGATATAGTAGATAATTCGATTGCAGCAAACGCAACCAAAATCAACATTGATGTTGATATGGATCCGAATATGAACATTCGAGTCTATATTGCAGACAATGGGTGTGGAATGGATTTGGATGGTCTTAAAAACGCCATGAAATATGGTTCCAAGGAACGCACAGAAAAGAATAGTCTGGGAAAGTTCGGTCTTGGATTGAAAACAGCATCTACGGCATTTTGTAAACGATTCTCTTTGCTGTCAAGAACTGCAAATGAAATGAAGTTGCGTAAAGTTCAATGGGATTTGGACTACATTGCAGCTAAAGGCTCTTGGATGTTACAATTTCCAACCATTGATGAAGATGAGGAGGAAATGCTGAACATGGTAGCAGGAGAAGGCTCCGGTACGCTACTCGTGTGGGATAATTTAGACCGTTTGATGAAAGATTACAAGACTTTAAAGAATGCCCAAAAAGGTCTTGTAAAGATACTCAATGATCTAAAATTTCATCTTTCCATGGTATTTCAAAGATACCTTGATGTGAATGATTCACGAGCAAAAAATGTTGAGATTGTTGTGAATACAGCAATACTTAAACCTTGGGATCCTTTCTGCACAAAGGAAGAAATGACTGAAACTCTACAAGTTGAGGACGTTCCTGTAGATATGCCTGATGGCTCGCAAGCAATGTTTCATATTGCAGCTTATATAATACCGAAAAAGGGAGAATATTCTTCTATCGAAACCGAGAAAGAGGCACGTGGTAGTAACGACTTTCAAGGTATATATGTTTATCGTGAAAACCGTCTTATTCATAGTGGAGACTGGTTCGGCTTCATGAAAAAAGAGCCGCACTTTTCTTTACTTCGTGTTGATTTCTCTTTTGATTATAAGATGGATGAACTGCTAAGTGTCGATATAAAGAAGTCCAGAATTCTTCTTATTGGCGAATTGGCACAATTTATAATTAACTTCCTTGGGGCACCAAGACGTGAGGCAGAGAAACGTTATCGCGACAAAGAAAACAAGGCTGTTCATGATAAGGGCGAAAATGCCCACATACCATCTAATCAGAACATTGATAGCAAGGCACGTGACCTTGAAGGTTCAAAAATCACCCCAAAAGGAGAAGACAGTGCGGAAATCAGCAATAACAATGGTACGTTCACTAAGGCTATTTCTATTAAGAGTAATGTTGACCCCAAACAGAATCGTGTAATTCCTGTTCCATCTATTGAAGGAAATGCTCTTTGGGAGCCAGCATTGGCGGATGGTAAACATGCAGTAAATATTAACGAAACGCATCCTTTCTACAAGAAAATATATGGGCCTTATCTTGCCCAGCATTTGGTTGTAGAAGGATTGGATGATTTGTTATGGGCGTTGGCTGAAGCAGAAAACACCACATGCTCACCTTCAAGCATAGAAAACTATGAGGATATGAGATTCACTGTTTCGCGCATATTGAAGAAACTGGTAGCAGATTTACCAGACCCAGAACAAGACGATTAATATTTAGCTTATGAACGAATTATGTATTAAATTGAAAAGCGATTTGGAACACTACTTTTCAATGCCATTTGATGTATATTCTTCACTGGTGGATGGTGAAGAACATTATACTTGTAGCCCCTCAAACGAGGGTGAAATGTTCTTTGATGTCAATGTCTATATACATAATCACATAAGGCTCATCATTGAGATGTACCCACAAAAACATGGTGGGTATATTCTCAATGAAATGGCTTCAGCAGAGGAGGATAAAAGAAAACGCTTCAAGATGTGTATGGAAATGCTTGAAGATAATGGTGCAAAGGTTAAGTTTCTTGTGAATGGAAGCAATGTCTTTGATCATAAGTGGCCAGATATTTGGCGCTCCTTTATTTGCAAAATTGTTCTTGTTCCGATACCTGACGTGGATGATTCAGAAAAGGAATACTCTGTTATTTCTGAATGGGCGAGATATGGTTTTGACTTCATCTTCTCGCTACTCACGATTACCGACATAGAAGAAACAAAAGATAACGTGACTTCCATACAGACTGAAGGTACTCCAACTGAAATACGCTCAATACGATATGAGCGGAATCCGATTAATCGCCAGTTATGTCTTCATAGAAAAGGATATAACTGTGCGGTATGCGGTATGAATTTCTATGATGTATATGGAGAAATTGGTTATCATTATATAGAAGTGCATCACACTACTCCTGTTTCAGCGATGAAACCTGGATATGTGTTTGATGTAGATAGAGATTTAGTCCCATTGTGCTCAAATTGCCATGCGATGACACATCGAAGAAACCCACCATATAGTGTTGAGGAAATGAAGAAAATAATAAATCATTAAAACTTACAATATGCAGTTTACAGAAGAGGAAGAAAATGCCATTATCAAAAGTAGACTCCATCTGGAAAAATTAGATGAGATATTGGAGGACAACCCTAATATTTCAGCCAATGACTTCTATAAAGAGTACTATGAAAAACTTGGAGTTGTTTATTCTCATCATACTTTGTTAGGGAATGAAATGTGCTTTTATAGAGCAAGAGTTGAAGATGAAAAAATAACATCCCAAAATGTAACAGATATAAGTTCTTTCTCATATATCCCTTTATGTTTGGTTAATCAAACATTTCCTCATATCCAAAGATTAAATAAACAGGGACAATCTATTTTTTACGCATCAGTGGCACCTGTAACAAACTATTATGAGATCAAGAAAAATCTAAAGGCTGGTGCAAGTATCTATCTTTCTATGTGGAAGATAAAAAAAGGAGTAAATATAAACTGCTATAATTTATTGCTTCCTAAAAATATTTACTATGGAGTGGGAAAATCCAATGAAATGGTAATTAATGACTCACAAGTATCAAATAGTATCTTAGGAGATTATTTAAGAGCTATTGGCGAGAAATGTTTGGTCGAAAAATATGATGATGATAGAAAATATTATATCTCATCATTATTGGCAAATCATATATATAACTATATGAAAGACGGCGAGCCTCTTTATGACGGAATCCTTTACCCCAGTGTTATGGTAGGTGACGGAAAGGCTTATTATACAAATGTAGCTTTGACTCCAAAGTGTGTAGATGATAAACTTTATCCTGTATGGATAATTAAAGGCGTTCTTCATGAAGACATGAAAACTCTGACTCCTAAATTTTATGGAATTGTAAAAGATTCCAAAATTGAATGGAATAGAATTGATAATTTTATAGATACTTCCACATTTGAAATCATAGGTATATTCAATAAAACAGAAGAATTCATTTTCAATGAAATTATAAAAACTGAAAATGAAAAAAAACAGGTACAAAAATTTAATTCTTCTCTTTTGAAAGGATTAGGAGAATCCCTTATAAAAAAAATATCGTCAGATTTATACAACGACGCTCTGAAAACGAACTTTGAACATCTTACTAAAATATTAATGAAAAAAGCACAATCTACATTAACTTGTAATTTAGAATTAAAAGATGGTGTTTTCAATATATACAATATTATAATTAAGGGGAAACAGATAAAAAGTGGCGGAATAATTGTAAGATGTACTGTCAACTCTGAATTAATTCCAATATCTTCAGCAGAAGTTTGTGATTCGAAGTGATAATAAATAAAAATGGGGATGTGCTTAGCATCCCCAATCTCCTTATTCCGCAAATGAAAAATTAAGTAAGAAAATCAGAGATGCTCCGAATGGAGCATCCCTTTTTTAGCTTATTCAATATCAAATCCCATGTCACGCACCATTTGCTTAACCACATTCACCTTGACAGTAGAATCTTCCTCCTTGTCGTAGATAAGGAGGAAGAAAACATGACCATTCTGAATGTCGGTAAGCACATTGAACGTGATAATTCTTGCTCCGCCAGACTTTCCCTTCCCCTTAGATCCGATAGCCATACGGATTTTGCGTATGTTCTTGGCGATTTCAACACCTTGCAGTGGGTTTTCCTTTATGCTATCCAAGAAATTCTTATAGTCATTTTTGAAACTTGGATATTTTTTTGCAAAGCGTTTCACCTGTCGTGCGAAATCATCAGAAACGGAAACTTCAATATTATTATCTTTACAACTCATCGAGCAAACTGTCTGCGGATTGGAGTACACGCTTACCAGCAATGGCCTCC
>CAKPUA010000008.1:0-88912 GCA_934191235.1 uncultured Prevotella sp.
ACGCACTACCTTTTAATAAAGTAGGCTGCACTCGGGAATACAAAACAAAACTTCGTATTTGTTTTGATATTCCGCTCGTTTGCACTACCTTTTAATAAGGTAGGCGGCACCTCGGAAATAAAAAATAAATGTGATTTATTTTTGTATTTCTCTCGGTTTGCACTACCTTTGCAGCAGTTGAGTGCGTGTTTGCTTATCGTTGCTTATTCCCGAATTTGCAGCACATTTGCAGCACGCTCACGCAAATGGCTTGTTTATAGGTGGTGTGCAATTCGAGGAGGTAATGTAGAATAGCGGGTGGGCTTTCCGTCAGATTATGGTTGGCATAAACATTTATTATAGTCACCACTCCACACACTGGAAGAACCGTGACCCGTTCACATGAATGAGTCAGGATTGCACTTACAAAGTGATAATAGTCCGTTTACTCTTGCATGATTCATGAATTATTGCTACTTTTGTATAAGTGAAAACCAATACAGAAAAATCAATACCCATGGACAAGAAACGTTTCGTAATCGGCATAGATCTGGGCGGCACCAACACTGTCTTCGGTCTTATTTCCGATGACAACCGCATATGCGCCACGCATACCCTTTCCACCCAAAGCTATGACTATGCATGGCAGTTCGTCGACGATGCTGTGCGTGTAATCAATGACCTATCTGTCATGATAGGCGGCACCGATGCACTCCACGCAGTCGGCATAGGCGCACCGGCAGGCAATTTCTGCAAGGGAACCGTTGAGCATGCCGCCAACATCAAGTGGGCCAAAGGAGTGGTGCCTCTCTGCAGGCTTATTGCCGAGCAGATAGATGTGCCTGTGGCAATTACCAATGATGCCAAGGCGGCAGCCCTCGGAGAGATGCGCTATGGGGCTGCAAGGGGCATGAAGAATTTCATCGAGATAACGCTCGGCACAGGAGTCGGTTCCGGCATCGTGGCTGGCGGACAACTTGTCTATGGCAGTGACGGGTTGGCAGGCGAACTGGGCCACACCATCATCGACTTCTCTTCCAACGGACGTCCGTGCGGATGCGGACGCAGCGGATGCCTTGACATGTATTGTTCCACCCGTGGCGTACTTATCACTCTCGGCGAGGTGCTGGCCACCCAGGGCGGTACGCCATCCATACTTCGCGACATGAAAACGCAGAACATTACCACGCTCGACATCTATCGTGCTGCCGAGGCGGGCGATACATTGGCGCAGGAAACACTACGCATCACAGGAGAGACTTTGGGCAAGGCTTGTGCCAACTTTGCAACCTTCCTCAGTCCGGAAGCCTTCGTGTTCTTCGGTGGATTGGCCAAGGCCGGCCATTGGTTGCTCGACCCTGCACGGCAGACCTACGACCGTTATGTTCTCCATCTCTACAGGGGTAAGGCGAAATTCCTGGAGAGTGCACTTGAGGATGGTTCGGCAGCCATTCTCGGTGCTGCAGCTGTGGCATGGAATACAGGAAGTGAAAAGGAGGGGTAGGAAGTGCAGGCAGCAGTTCGCTTCCTCTCGCAACGGCTTGTGGCTGCTTACGTGGTAAGCACACTTTGCATCTTGAGGCTCCGATCTGGAGCAAACAGACATTAATAGCGAAAGAAAAGAAAGGAAAAATGGAAGAATTCAAATTTGAAGTGTGTGCCAACGGCGTGGAGAGTTGTTTGGCGGCACAAGACGGCGGTGCTGATCGGGTGGAACTCTGCGCTGGCATTCCCGAGGGCGGAACTACACCCTCGTATGGCGAAATCAAGACGGCCCGGCGCGTGCTCGACCGCACACTGCTGCATGTCATCATCCGTCCACGTGGCGGTGACTTTCTCTACACGCCCCTGGAACTGGAGCGCATGGAGGAGGACATACGCGTGTGCAAGGAATTGGGTGCCGACGGAGTCGTGTTCGGTTGTCTCACCCAAGAGGCGAGGGTAGACGTAGAGGCGTGTCGGCGGCTGATGAGGGCTGCCCAGGGGATGTCCGTCACCTTTCATAGAGCATTCGACCGTACGGCCGACGCGGAACAGGCGTTGGATGACATTGTGAAACTCGGTTTCGACCGTATTCTCACCTCAGGGCAGCAGCCCATAGCGAAGGACGGAGCACCCTTGCTTGCCCACTTGCAGCAGTTGGCGGCAGGACGGATTATTCTGATGGCGGGCAGTGGGGTGACGGAAGACAACATACGTGATATCTACAGGCAAACCCACATCAGCGAATATCACTTCTCGGCTCGCGAACCGGTGAGGAGTCAGATGAAATACCTGCACACGGCTGTGTATATGGGGGCTAAGGGTGCCGACGAACAAACGCGTATGGTCACCACCCGGCGTAGAGTGCAGGCCACCATCGGTCAACTGGAACGTTGACGGCATGGCGGCAGAGAAATCGAAAGGGCTAAAATGCCATCTTTGTGGTATTGGAAGGATGGAACTATATGAGTAACTTTGCAATCGTTATGGAAACAATGCCTCAGCCTCACCTACGGCTCACCGCCCTGTGTGCAGCCTTCCCCTATACGGTGCCCATCTTTGCCGGTTTTTGGTTTATGGGCCTTGCTTACGGCTTGCTGATGAGCAAGTCGGGATTTGCCTTTTATTGGCCCATGCTCATGGCGATGACCATCTTCAGCGGGTCGGTGGAGTTTGTGGCTGTGAAACTGCTTCTCGGCTCTTTCCAACCTTTACAGTCGTTTCTCATTGCCTTGTTTATCTGTGCCCGCCATCTCTTCTACGGCATCTCCATGCTCGACAAGTTCAAGGGTATGGGATGGAAAAAACTGCCGCTCATCTATGCCATGTGCGACGAGACATTCTCTGTGAACTATACGGCACACATTCCCCAAGGCGTGGACCGTGGATGGTTCATGCTTTGGGTGACAGTGCTTGACTATGTGTATTGGGTAACGGGAGCCACACTTGGTGGACTGGTAGGCCAGTGGGTGACATTTAGCACCAAGGGACTCGACTTTGTGATGACCGCCATGTTTGTGGTCATCTTTATGGAACAGTGGATGAAGGAGCGTAGCCATGTGGCTTCAGTGGCTGGTCTTGTCATTTCGGTGGCATGTCTGGCGGTGTTTGGAACCAACAGGTTCGTGGTGCCGGCCATGTTTTTCATGCTGCTGTACTTCATGGCTATGCGAAGTAAACTGGAAGTAAAGGAGGAAAAGAAATGATGACCACACTTGAGAAAATACTGACCATAGCAACGCTCACGGCAGGCACGGCTCTCACGCGCTTTCTGCCCTTCCTCGTGTTTCGGGGCAAGCAGACGCCACGTTGCATACGCTACTTGTCAACGGTGCTGCCGCCCGCCGTGTTTGGCATGCTCGTGGTCTATTGTCTGAAAGACGTGAACTTCACTTCGGAGCACTATGGTGTGCCCGAAATGCTGTGCATAGCCATCACCGTGGTGCTCCATGCGTGGCGCAGACAGATGATGCTCTCCATCTTTGGCGGCACTGCGGCCTATATGCTGCTTGTGCAGTATGTGTGTTAGAGGTGTAGCCAGCAAGAGGGTTCGTGGGAGTTGACAATGCCGATGGCTTGCAGGTAGGAGTAGACGATAGTTGTGCCTACAAACTTCATACCCCGTTGTTTCAGGTCACGCGAGATGCGGTCTGACAGGGCCGATGAGGTGAGGTCACATTCACAGACTACACGACCTCCAGTGAACTGCCAAATGTAATGATCGAAGGAACCGAACTCGCGCTGGATTGACAGGAATATGCGGGCATTGTTCACCGTGGCAGCTATCTTGAGTCTGTTGCGTACAATACCTTGGTTCTGTCGGAGCTTTTCAATCTTGTTTTCAGTGTAGTGAGCCACTACTTCCGGGTCGAAACTGTCGAAGGCTTGGCGGAAGGCTTCACGCTTGTTGAGAATACATTCCCAAGAAAGTCCAACTTGAAACGATTCAAGGGCGAGCATCTCGAAGAGCCGTTGGTCATGGTGTTCGGGCACAGCCCATTCGTGGTCGTGATAGTCCACGTAGAGTGGGTTGTCCGTGTTGCACCAGTGGCAGCGACGCTTGCCTTCACTCACGCCTGCTTGTCTTCCCATTCCTGCCATTCTTTCATCGCCTCTTTCCAGTCTGTCTGCTCTCCTGTGGCAATGGCCTCCTGCTGTCGCAGGGCCTCGTCGTGTGCTTTGTCGCGTGCCCGTTTCTCTTTCATCGAGGCAATGGTCGCATCGTCGAGAATCTTGATGGCCCCGCGGTTGATGGCAGTCTGCAATTCCTCCTCACCGAAAGCCTTGCCCGGTTCGTTGAAGTCGGAAATGTTGAACTCGTAGTCCACGCGCAGTTGGTGGCGTATGATTTTCTGCTGGCCGCGGTTGGCCGCGTTCTTCATGCGGAGCAGCTTACCTATTTGTTTTATTTCTGTTGCTGAATATTTGTTTCGACCCATAAGGTTATGTATCTTTTGCTTGGTTACATTCGTTCCACGTTCTTCACTCCTTTGACAGTGCGGAGTTTCTTGATGAGTGACTCCAGTTTGCCCGAGTCTTCGAGCTGCACAGTGAGCGTGCCCGAGAAGAGTCCGTCGTGAGA
Source organism: uncultured Prevotella sp. (assembly GCA_934191235.1). GTDB lineage: Bacteria > Bacteroidota > Bacteroidia > Bacteroidales > Bacteroidaceae > Prevotella. Next base: position 4,544 of record CAKPUA010000008.1, read on the forward strand.
GTCTATGTTTATGGAGCGCATCACCATCTTCTCCTCCTTGGAGATGATGCTCGTGATGTTGTTGACGATGCCGATGTCGTCGTTGCCCACCACCTTGAGCGTGCTGCTATACTGGCTTGATCCCTTTCCACTCCAGCGGGCACGCACGATGCGGTAGCCGAAGCGCTTGCGCAGTTCGGGCGCGTTGGGACAGTCCATGCGGTGAATCTTGATGCCGCCGCCTGCTGTGACGAAGCCGAAGATGGGATCACCATAGATAGGATGGCAACACTTGGCTAAACTGTAGTCCACGCCCTTAAGGTTCTGGTCGATGGTGAGCACGTCATCGTTTTGGTTGGTGTATTCCTCGTTGGGATTCTCGTAGTCGAATTCTGAGGCAGAGCGCACGGGTACGTCGGTGGCGAGACGCTGCTCATGGTCGCGCACGGCCACATACTTGTCTATCACCTCGTTGGGGTCAAGCTTTTCGTCGGCCAGCGCTTTGTAGAAGTCGGATGCTTCCTTGAAACCTAACTTCTTGACCAAGTGCGACATGATGCTTTCGTCGAGAGCTATCTTGCGGTTCTTGAAACGCCGCTCGAGCATCTCCTTGGCATAGAGTCCGTCCTTGATTGTTGTCTCTTTCAGGGCAAGGCGAATCTTAGACTTGGCACGACTGGTTTTCACTAGATTGAGCCAGTCGCGCTTGGGCTTTTGGTTGCTGGAGGTAAGCACTTCCACGGAGTCACCGCTGTGAAGCTCTTGGCGCAGCGGCACATTCTTTCCGTTGATGCGCGCTCCTATGCACTGGTTGCCTATCCGCGAGTGGATGTGGTAGGCAAAGTCGAGCACGGTGGCACCTTTGGGAAACTTGAATAGGTCGCCACGGGGTGTGAAGACGAACACCTCGTCTTCATAGAGATCCATCTTGAACTCGTCCATCACCTGCATGTCGTCCTTTGCCTCGAGAGCGGTGCGTATGTTGTTGAGCCACTCGTCGAGCCCCGACTCACCCTTGATGCCCTTATAGCGCCAATGGGCGGCAAGGCCACGCTCGGCTATCTCGTCCATGCGTTCGGTTCTTATCTGCACCTCCACCCATTTCTGCTCGGGTCCGAGCACAGTGATGTGCAGACTCTCGTAGCCATTGCTCTTGGGTACCGAAAGCCAGTCGCGCAGACGCTTGGGGTTGGGCTGATACATGTCGGTTATGATGGAGTAGACCTGCCAACATTGCATCTTCTCCTTTTCCAATGGAGAGTCAAGGATGATGCGGATGGCAAAGAGGTCGTAGATACCTTCAAAGCCGCACTTCTGTTTCTTCATCTTCTGCCAGATGGAGTGGATACTCTTGGTGCGCCCCTTCATATGGAACTTCAGTCCTGCCTCTTCGAGTTTGCGTTGGATAGGTCCGATGAAACTGTCTATGTAGGCGTCGCGTGCCGATTTTGTGGCGTTAAGTTTCTCCTTAATCATATAGTAGGCGTCGTGTTCCAGGTATTTCAGGCTCAGGTCTTCCAGTTCACTCTTGAGTTTGTATAGTCCCAGCTTGTGTGCAAGTGGCGCATAAAGATAGGAGGCTTCCTGGCTCACTTCCTTCTTGGCTTCCATCTGTTCCGTGTCGCGGATGTGGCGCATGAGGTTTACACGGTCGGCAATCATGATAAGGATAACCCGCATGTCCTCGGCAAATGAGAGAAGCAGGTTGCGGAAGTTCTCGCTCTCTATGACAGGATTCTTTTTGTAGAGTTCATGTATGCGTAAGAGACCGTTGATGATGTGCGATACGCCGACGCCATATTGTGCTTCCACCTGTTCGGTGGTGGCAATGCCGCTTGCCACGATGGCATAAAGAATGACGGCAAGCACTCCGTCGCGCTTGAGTCCAATTTCGTCTACAGCAAGCTGAGCGGTCTCGAAGGCCATGAGCAAGGGGTTGAGGCCGAACACGTCGCGTTGCATCTTGCCTGACTTGAGTGCCTCCATGAGTTGTGAGCGCAATTTCTCCTCGTCGCCTATTTTAATAGAAGCACCGATGGCGGCCTTCAGACTGTCTGCAAGAGAGAGAAGAAGGGTTCTCTCTTCGGGGGTGAATGTGAGTTTTTCTTCCATATCCGTGTCCTTCCCTTGGTTAATCGTTGGTGTTTGTGATAAAATTCGATTGCAAAGGTACATATTTTCGCGAAATAATTCGTTATTCTCCCGAAAGTATTGTATTTTTGTGGTGTGATTGTCGGGGCTCAACACCGAACGGATTCACGAATAAATTAAACCTAATAATAAAACACTTACGAGTATGTTGACAAAAGAAGACCTTAAGCAGATAGCCGACAAGGGTATATCTGAACAGCAAATTGAAAAACAACTTGAAGATTTCAAGACAGGTTTCCCTTTCCTCCGTCTGCAGGGACCCGCTGCACTGGGCAATGGAATCATGGCTCCTGACGCTGATGCCAAGGCTGCCTATATCAAGGCTTGGGAGCACTATAAGCAGGCTGGCCACAAGGTGGTGAAGTTTGTTCCTGCTTCGGGTGCTGCCAGTCGCATGTTCAAGAATCTTTTCGCTTTCCTCACAGCCGACTACAATGTACCAACCACTGACTTTGAGAAGAAGTTTTTCGAGAACATCAAGAAGTTCGCCTTCCGCGAGTCGCTATGCAAGAAGTGCCGTGAGAACGAGGGAAAGAACATCAAGACCCTGCTTGCAGAAGGAAAGTACAAGACTATCGTGGCCAACCTTCTTGAATCCAAAGGACTGAACTACGGACAGTTGCCCAAAGGACTGCTTGAATTCCATGAGTACGATGACTGCGTTCGCACGCCTATGGAGGAGCACCTTGTTGAAGCTGCTCTCTATGCTTCAAGTAACGGCGAGGCCAATATCCACTTTACAGTGAGCCATGAGCATCTTGACTTGTTTAAGAAGATGGTCGAGGAGAAGGAAGGTAGTTATGAGGCCAAATTCAACTGCAAGTTCAACGTCTCGTTCTCAGAACAGAAGCCTTCTACCGACACGGTAGCAGCCAATCCTGACAATACACTCTTCCGCACTGAAGACGGCAAACTTCTCTTCCGTCCGGGTGGACACGGTGCATTGATTGAAAACTTGAATGAGATAGACTCAGACGTAGTGTTTATCAAGAACATAGACAATGTCGTTCCAGACAGATTGAAGGGAGATACGGTAGAGTACAAGAATCTCTTAGCTGGTATACTTGTCACACTTCAGAAACGTGCTTTCGACTATCTGTGCAAGCTCGACACAGGCAAGTATTCTCATGAAGACTTGGAGGAAATTATTCGTTTCGTACAACGTGACTTGTGCTGCCGCAAGGCCGACATTAAGGAGCTGGAGGATGCCGACCTGGTGATTTATCTCCACAAGAAACTCAATCGGCCTATGCGTGTATGTGGCGTGGTGAAGAACGTTGGAGAGCCTGGTGGCGGTCCGTTCCTTACCTATAATTCCGACGGCACGGTGAGTCTACAGATTCTTGAGAGCAGTCAGATAGACAAGAATAACAAGGAATATATGAAGATGTTCACCGAGGGCACTCACTTCAACCCCGTTGACTTGGTATGTGCCTTCAAGGACTACAAGGGCAACAAATATGATTTGCCCGAATACGTGGACAAGTCTACAGGCTTCATCAGCAATAAGAGCAAGAACGGACGTGAGCTCAAGGCGCTCGAACTTCCCGGATTGTGGAACGGAGCCATGAGCGACTGGAACACGGTGTTTGTAGAGGTTCCACTTTCTACGTTCAACCCTGTGAAGACTGTCAACGACTTGCTGCGTGAACAGCACCAGAAATAAATATCTTTTGTATAGAAGATAAAAAAAGAAAAGGAGAACGGTCCTATGCGGATGGTTCTCCTTTTCTCTTTTAGGGAAATCCGGAATATACAGAACTACTCCGAATCCCGAATTTCTCTCTCTTGATAGCTCCGTGAACTATTGTTCACCACTATGTTTATATGTCTTTACTTGATGTTGGGCTTTTGAAGTCCATATCCCTTGCGCTTGTCTTCCATGAGCAGGAGCAGGGCGATGACAATGGCTATCACCCCGAAGCCAGCAAAGATGGTCATGGTTTGTGTGTAGTCAATGGTGCCGTCGGCAGCGGTATTTGCCTGGTTCACCTTGCCAATCCACACAGGTACGAGTGCCAGACCAATATTCTGAATATAGAATATCAAGGCATAGGCTGTACCGAGCAACTTCATAGGGATAATCTTCGGAACTGATGGCCACATGGCAGACGGCACGAGGCCAAAAGCTATGCCGAGCACAATCATGGCGGCAATGGCTACTACCCATGAACCCATAGGAAGAGCGAACACTACGTGGACGAGGGTCAGCAGTGCGCTGCCAATAATCATCAAAGTGGCTCCCTTGCCATACTTGTCGTAGATGCTGCCGAAGAACGGGGTGAGGAAGATTGTGCCGAAGGGAAGCATGGCCGGGATGAGTCCTGCCACGCTGGAGTCAACACCATACTTGAACACCATGAGCTTGGTGGCGAACTTCAGGAAGGGGAACACGCCTGCGTAGAACATCAGGCAGAGTACAGCCACATACCAGAAGCCTACATTAGACAGAAGTCCCTTGAGATCACTGAACTTGAAACCTTCCTCAGGTTCTGACTGTACGGCGGCAGCCGAAGCATCTTCGCGTTTGTCCATCACGCAGTAGACAATGAATGCGATAACGCCTGCACAGAGCATGGCAGCTCCCAGTCCTACGGATGCAGACACGCCGCCCATCCACTTGGCGAAGGGCAGAGAGAAGGCAAGGGCACCGGCTGTGCCGATACGTGCCAAGGCTACCTGGAGTCCCATGGCAAGGGCGAGTTCGTGACCAGTAAACCATTTCACGATAACCTTGCTAACGGTGATACCGGCAATCTCGCATCCCACGCCATAGATGGCAAAGCCGAGAGCTGCCATCACAACCTGCGTCTGGTAGTTGCCGAAGAAGGGTACGTCTACCGTTCCGGGGAATTCATGTCCAACGGCGTACCACTTCACCAGTGCACCGACAAACATGAGTACGGTAGACATGATACCGGTAAAGCGGATGCCGAACTTGTCGAGGATGATGCCGCCGAAGAAGAGCAGCAACAGGAATACGTTGAAATAGCCGTATGCTCCCGAGAAGAAACCATACTCGTCTGAAGTCCATCCCAACCCTAACGGATCGGCATCTTTGGCTGCTGTCAGCAGTGGCTCAAGGGGAGACATTACGTCAGTGAAGAAGTAGCCGAACATCATTGTGAAACTCACAATGATGAGGGCAGTCCAGCGAGCGGCTTTTGAGTCGCTCAGCTTTTGTTTAATTGCTTGTGTCATTTTATCTTTTTGTTTAACAGTTACTTGAGAAATCAGTTCTTGAGCCAACGGTCGAGCCAGTTGAAGTAGGTGCGTTGCCACAGAATACCGTTCTGTGGCTTGAGCACCCAATGGTTCTCATCGGGGAAGATGAGAAGCTCTGCAGGGATGCCGCGCATGCGGGCTGCATTGAAGGCTCCCATTCCCTGGTTGGCATTGATGCGGTAGTCTTTCTCTCCGTGGATGCAGAGTATTGGTGTGTCCCATTTGTCAACGAATTTGTGGGGAGAGTTGTCGTAGGTGCGCTTGGCAGCTGCGCTCAAGTCTTTATTCCAGTAGGCATCCTCATACTCCCAGTTGCTGAACCACTCTTCTTCTGTGTCCGTATACATAGACTCAAGGTTAAAGGCTCCGTCGTGGGCGATGAAGCACTTGAAGCGCTTGTCATGATGACCTGCCAGGTAGTAAACGGAGAAGCCGCCGAAGCTGGCTCCCACACACCCCAGACGCTCTTTGTCTACATAAGGCAGTGTGCTGGCATCATCTATGGCGGAGAGATAGTCGTTCATGCACTGACCAGTCCAGTCGCCGCTCACCTTTTCGTTCCACTCCGATCCGAAGCCTGGAAGGCCGCGTCGGTTGGGCGCTACTACAATGTAGCCCTGTGCTGCCATAATCTGCATGTTCCAACGATAACTCCAGAACTGGCTCACAGGACTCTGTGGGCCGCCTTCGCAGAAGAGCAGGGTAGGATATTTCTTGTTGGCGTCGAAGTGAGGCGGAAGCACTATCCATACGAGCATTTCCTTGCCGTCTGTGGTCTTCACCCAACGTTGTTGCACGCTGCCCAAGGCAAGCTGGTCGAGGATATGCTTGTTCTCGAATGTTACTTGTTCTTCTTTTCCTTTCTTGTCCTTACCCGGTGTCACTACATAAATGTCGTCAGGTACGGTCATGGAATGACGGGTGGCAAGGAGTTTGCCTTTGCTCAGCAGTGCTATTGACCCGTAGTCGTGCCATCCTTCGGTGATTTGGTGCACATCGCCGGCGAGGTTGGTGCGGTATATATTCTCGCATCCGTGCCATACGCCGGTGAAGAAGAAACTCTTCGAGTCACTGTTCCAGCAGAAGACGTCTACGTTTGAGTCGAACGTCTCGGTTACGTAGGTTTTCTCTCCGTTTTCAAGATTGAATACACAGAGGCGATTGCGGTCGCTTTCGTAACCGTCGCGTGCCATGCTTTGCCAAGCCACATACTTGCCGTCGGGAGAGAACTGTGGATTGGTGTCGTAACCCATATTGTATTGCATCATCGATTTGTCGTTGATGGGCTGGTTCTTCATCGACTTTGTTGCCTCTACTTCGGATGCTACAAACCCGGCAGGCTTGCACAGGTTGCGGGTCTTGCCCGAGGTTGTGTCATAGAGATAAATGTCGGAGTCGGTAGAGATGGCATAGTCACGTCCTGTCTTCTTGCGGCAAGTGTAAGCCACCTGTTTGGAATCGGGGCTCCAAGCCAGTTGCTCTATTCCGCCAAACGGTTCCATGGGGCACTCGTAGGGTTCTCCCTCAAGCATGTCTTTGCCTTCCTTGATACCGTCTGCTGTCACCTCTGCCACGAAAGGATGCAGTATGCTTTCCACGTAGTGGTCCCAGTGGCGGTACATCAGGTCAGTGACCAGTCTGCCGGTGGCCTTGGGCAGGTCGGCAGGATTCTGCTTGATGATGTTGTGGTAGGGGAGTGATTGGATGAGTATAACTTTGGTGCCGTCGGGCGAGAATATGAATCCCTCCACGCCATTCTTCACGTGCGAGAGTTGCTTGCGGTTTGTTCCGTCTGGCAGCATGGACCATATTTGTCCCTCGTGGAGATAGGCGATGCGCTTGCCTCCCTCAATCCAGGCAGGGTCAGTTTCGTTCTTGGCACTGGTGGTAAGTTGGCGTTGGTTCTTGCCATTGGCATCCATCACGCAGATTACTTGATGGCCTCTGTTTTCCTTCACACTGTAGTAGCCTACTTGGTAGGCCACCTGTTTGCCGTCGGGCGATGGCACAACAGCACCAATTCTGCCCATTGCCCAAAGTGCTTCCGGTGTCATCAGGTCACTTTTGAGTGTGATATTGCTCTTGCCGATGTTCACATTGTTTTGTGCCTCGGCCGGTATGCCGCAAGTCATGGCCATGGCTGCGGCAATAGCTAATGCTTTGTTCACTGTCTTAAATGATTATTTGGTAATTATTATAAATGTGTTCCAGAATTTTGTCCTTGCCTGGGCAGGGACAGAAAGATTTGTTATAGGAAAAAGGGAAGGGCCGGCACCTGTAAGGCCGACCCTTCACAATTATACTAATAATATTACAATCCTCTTTTCTTGCGGTCGAGCTCTTCGCGTTTGCGCATCATCTCTTGCTGCTGCTTCTGCATGGCTTCCAGTCTGGCGGCAAGTCCGCTCACCTTCTTTGGATTGGCCTTGTTCTCCTTATATCTTGCCTCCAGTATGGCGAGCAGTTTCTCGTCGTTGGTGGTCTTGCGGAGCAACCACATGATGGCAGCCGAGAAGAACAGTGACACGAAGTAGTAGAAGTTCAGACCGGCACTGTAGTCATTGAACATGAAGAAGAACATGACAGGCATGAGGAACATCATCCATTGCATCATCTTCATCTGTTCTGCCTGCTGGCCTACCATCTGGTCACGCTGCTGGCGCATGGTCATCCATGAGTAGAGCACGTTGGCCACACAGAACAGTATACAGGTCAAGCTCAGGTGGTCGCCAATGAGCCAGATGTTAGTGTTCCATTCCCAAATGGGATCGTAGGTGGAGAGGTCCTTGATCCAGAGGAAACTCTCACCTCGGAGCTGGATGGCGTTAGGCACAAAGTTGAACATGGCAATCCAGATAGGCATCTGGATGAGCATGGGCAGACATCCCGAGAGGGGACTTACGCCATACTGAGCATAGAGCGACATCATGGCCTGCTGCTTCTGCATGGCGTCTTCCGGCTTGTCATATTGCTTGGTAGCCTCGTCGAGTTTCGGCTTCAGCACACGCATCTTGGCACTGCTCATGTAGCTCTTCTTTACCAATGGGTAGGTAATGGCCTTGAGAAGCAGGGTGATGAGAATGAGCACGATTCCCATGTTGATGTTCAAGGCCGTAAGCCAGTCGAACACATAGAGCGTGAACCAGCGGTTGATGATGCGGAACAACGGCCAACCCAGATATACCAGGCGCTGCATGTTGAGATCCTTGCCGAATGTGCTTTCCTTCTCTACTGCCATCAGCTTGCGGAAGTCGTTCGGTCCATAGTAGAACTCAAACTCGGAAGGCTTCTGTCCTGTGGGGTCGAAAGCGGTCTTCATCTTGGCACCGTATGCCTTGAGATAGCCGGAGCCTTTTTCCTGTGGAATACTGGTGAGCTGTGCACCCGAGGCGAAGTCGTCCTTCGATATCATCACGGCACTGAAGAACTGGTTCTTGAATGCTACCCAGTCGAGTGCCTCTTCGATGTTCTTGTCGGTCTCTTCCTTGGTTTCGCTCAGATAGTCCGTGCCGGCGTCCTTCTCCTTATAAGTCAGTGTGGCGTACCGGTTCTCGAAAGTGAATCCTTTCTCCTGCTGACGGGCACGGTCTGTCCACTCGATGTCCATCTTGTTGTAGTTGGGAGCGAAGAAACCGCTCATGCCATTGGCTTGAATGGAGGCATGGAGCATGTAGTCCTTGCCGAGGGTGTAGCGCACCACGAGTGTCTGTCCGGGCGCAGCCTCTGCAGTGAGGGTCACGGAGGTGGCTGTTACTGCAGACGGAGTGAAGTAGAGGTCAGAGGTGATGATGTTGGCATTCTTTCCTGCCAACATATACTTCAAGCTCTGGTCTTTCCCCTCGAAGAGGGTCACATCGGCATTGCCGTTGCGGTCCTTGAACCCTTTGATGACGGCCTTGCTTACTGTTGCACCCTTGGTTGAGACAAAGAGCTTCAACTTGCTGTTTTCCAGTTTGATGTCCTGGTTCTTTCCGTTGAGGTTATTGTAGAAGAGGGCCGTGGTGTCTGTAGCAACCGCTGCCATTTGGCTTTGTCGCTTCTGTTCGGCAGCCAGCTTCTCAGCCTTTGCCATTTCGCTGCGCTTCTGCTTGGCCACGGCCTCTATGGAGTCCTGCTTGGCTTGGGCAGCGAGTTCTTCGGAAGAAGGCTGGTTGTACCAGCTGAAACCGATGAGCACGGCAGCTATAAGCACGAAGCCCAGGATTGTGTTCTTATCCATTTACGTCTTTTTACTCTTATGTGTTTGTTCTTATTTTTTCTGGTTCTCGATGGCGGTCTTCACGAAATCGAGGAAGAGTGGGTGAGGATTGAGCACCGTACTCTGGTATTCGGGGTGGAACTGCGTGCCGATGTACCACTTGAGACTCGGTATTTCTACAATCTCCACGAGGTCGCTTTCAGGGTTGCGGCCCACACACTTCATGCCGGCTTTCTCGTATTCTGCCTGGTAGTCGTTGTTGAACTCGTAGCGGTGGCGGTGGCGCTCCTGTATGTGTTCTTTCTTATAAATATCGAACACGCGTGAACCTTGTTTCAGCACGCACTCGTAAGCACCGAGGCGCATGGTGCCGCCCATGTTGGTGATGTTTTTCTGTTCCTCCATGATGTCGATCACGTTGTGTTCGGTCTTTTCGTCCATTTCGCGGCTGTTGGCGTCGGCATAGCCGAGCACGTCGCGTGCGAACTCGATAACCATCATCTGCATGCCGAGACAGATGCCGAAGGTGGGAATGTCGTGCGTGCGGGTGTACCTGGCAGCCACGATTTTTCCTTCAATGCCTCTCTGGCCGAATCCCGGGCAGATGACAATGCCGTCCTGGCCCTTGAGCATTTCTGCCACGTTGTCGTCGGTGAGCTTCTCGGAGTTGATGAAGGTGAGCACTGTTTTGTGGTCGTTGTAGGTGCCAGCCTGTGAAAGTCCCTCACGGATACTCTTGTAGGCATCCTGCAGGTCGTATTTGCCCACCAGTCCGATGTGCACTTCCTTGGTGGCGTTCTTTCGGCGCTCGATGAATTTCTTCCAGGGGCCCAGTTCTGGTGTGGGGCCAACTTCGAGTCCCATCTTTTTCAGGATGGCAGAGTCGAGACCCTGCTTCTGCATGTTCACGGGCACTTCATAGATACTTGGCAGGTCTTCGCTCTGTATGCAGCAGTCTTGAGCCACATTGCAGAAGGCTGCCACCTTTTTCAGGATGCCGTCGCCCAGGTGCTTTTCCGTACGGAGCACGAGAATGTCGGGCTGGATGCCGATACTCTGGAGTTCCTTTACGGAGTGCTGTGTAGGCTTGGTCTTGAGCTCGCCGGCTGCCTTGAGGTATGGCACGTAGGTGAGGTGAACGCAAACTGCGCGGTTGCCCAATTCCCACTTGAGCTGACGGATGGCTTCGAGGAAAGGCGTCGACTCGATGTCGCCCACGGTTCCTCCGATTTCAGTAATGACAAAGTCATAGTCATACTTCTGTCCGAGCAGTTTGACGTTGCGCTTGATTTCATCGGTGATGTGGGGTATCACCTGAATGGTCTTGCCCAGATAGTCGCCACGGCGTTCCTTGTCGATGACAGCCTTGTAGATGCGGCCTGTGGTCAGCGAGTTGGCCTTGGTGGTCTGAATGTCGGTAAAGCGCTCATAGTGGCCGAGGTCGAGGTCGGTCTCCATGCCGTCTACCGTCACATAGCACTCGCCGTGCTCGTAGGGGTTGAGGGTTCCCGGGTCAATGTTGATGTACGGGTCAAACTTCTGAATTGTGATTTTGTAACCCCTTGCCTGAAGGAGCTTGCCGATTGATGAAGAAATGATTCCCTTACCAAGCGAGGAAACCACACCACCAGTGACGAAGATGTACTTTGTTTCTGCCACGATTATTCTTTGTTTTAATTGATTATCAATCTGTTATTGTGCATGCCCAATGGGGTCTACACACTATCAAGTGGCAAAATTACTACATTTTTGTGATATAGGCAAGCATAATTTCCGATTTTTATGTTTACCTTTGCATCGGTTAAAGAGATTAGGAATGAAACATCTTTTATTTTATATATTGCTTGCCTGTTTGTCGTCTCCGCTTTGGATGATGGCTCATCCACGCACGCATCGTCCGGCATTGCAGTCTAGCAAGAAGGATTTGTCGTGGGTGGCACGTTATGTAGACTCGCTCATGGTGTTCGGTCAACGGCTCGATTCTTCACAGGTTGACCTCTCTCATGTGGCGTTGGATGCCGAACGGATGGGGCAGTTGTTTGGACCGCCCACCTTCTACCACCACATTGCCTCGGATGCTCTTCGGCTCAAGGGCGGCAGTGCTTTTTCTAACTCCTTGCTTGGCGCTGCCGTAGATTCAGCCTTGCTCCACATCTATCTCACGCGTCCTGACCTTGTGTCCAATTCAGAGAATCGCCTTATCCAGACCGGTGCGCCCACCCGTGAAGTTGAAACGCCTGTGCGCCACAAGGTCGACTTGGTCGACAAGGTGGCGCCAACGCCTATCGAACCGAGCGTGGCGCAGGTGGACGTACTGGTGCGGAGGCCTAACTTCTGGCACATCTCAGGCGACTATTATTTGCAGTTGATGCAGAATTGTGTGTCGGGCAACTGGTATAAGGGCGGCGAAAGCAATTATTCTATGGTGGGAAACGTTACCCTGCAAGCCAATTACAACACGAAGCAGGGTGTGAAGTGGGACAACAAACTGGAACTCAAACTGGGCTTCCAAAACTCGCGCAGCGACTCGCTCCACACCATCAAGACCTCGGAAGACTTGATTCGCTATACCACCAAACTGGGTCTTCAGGCCACCAAGCACTGGTATTACACGGTGCAATGGATTTCCTATACGCAGTTTACCAAGGGATACCGGAGCAATGACCCTTGCGTTTATTCGGCTTTTCTCTCGCCGCTCAACTCCAACCTCTCTATCGGTATGGACTATAATGTGAATTGGTTGAAGGGAAGACTGAAGGGCAATGTGCACTTGGCTCCGCTGGCTTACAACTTCAAATTCGTGGAGCGCAAGCAGTTGGCCACCCGCTATGGTATTGACGAAGGCAAGCATACGCTCAACGACTATGGTTCGGAGTTTACCGCCGACCTCACGTGGCAGTTGCTCGACAACCTGAAGTGGAAGACCCGCCTTTATGGGTACACGACTTACGAGCGTTCGGAACTGGAGTGGGAAAATACGTTTACCTTCAGTTTCAACCGGTATATTTCTTCCAACCTCTTTGTCTATCCGCGCTTCGACGACGGCACAAAGCGCGACGACCATCATGGCTACTGGCAGTTCAAGGAGTATGCTTCGTTGGGCTTCTCTTATTCCTTCTGATTACCGACCGCTTACTTTTCTGTTGTAAGTAGGCGACTTACAGGGCGTAAGTCGCCTACTTAGGGATGCTAAGTGTATGACTTACGATAGGTAAGTGGCATGTTACAGGTATGTCTGAGATTTAGAAGTGACAAGCTGATAGCGTAATGTTTGGTTGGCAAGGCTTTCTTTCCGCTTTTTGATAAGCCTCAAAACATGCCAGGACCATCCTCTCTACATCCAAGAACAAACATGTTAAAATGCGGTTGTCCGTAGGTTTATGATGCGTTAGTCGCCTGTTAACTACTTGTTAATGGCAGACTAACGATGCGTTAGTAGCTCACTTAGGCTTGGTCCTACAGCCTGGGCATTCATTGCCACAACCGTGGGCAATGAATGCCCGAACATCAGAACGGATTTTGGGCATTCCACTTGAACTTGACAAATGGTGAATTAGTGATAGATGAGTGATGGATATTTTGCATCTATCACTCATCTATCACTCTGCCTATCTTGCTTGCTGTCAGTTGAATAGTGTAAAATATCATGAAAAGTGATAGATGGTGGTGAAAAAACGAAAAACTTTTCCTGCGCGCGTGCGCGCGTAAGAGCTACCTTTCGGCAAGGCAGCAAGAGGGCAAGCACGAGTTATTGGTTGACTTGCTTTCCGTTTGTTTCATCAATCAGAAATAGCCGCCGTCTCAAATTCCTCATACCCCCAAGTCTTGCAGCGTTTGCTTGTTTCAATGAGTGGCCTGCCACCATTCGGTGAGCAGTTTGTCTTCCTGGATGGCTCCGTTAAGGCTCGGGTCGCTACAGGATATGCCACTATAGGTCTTGATGTCGTGTGCTCCACTTGATGTGGCTGAGTAGTAGCGGGCGGTATTCGTCTTGTAGGGCACCAGCAGCGACAGGGCCGCGTTGGCCTGGCTGAGGAGGTCTGCGTTGCCTTTACATCTCTGGGCTATGTAGTCACCCAGGTCATAGAACACGGCATGGTTGTATCCGTCGAAACGCTGGAGCGTGCTGACCTCGCTTTCTTCGAGCGCTGCGGTTTCCGTGTTCACTCTTTTCATCACTTGTGCAAAGGCTTCAAGTTGGTCGCAGTCTATGAGTGAGAGCGTCCCGTAAGGATTGCTGTTTTGCGAATAGTAGTTGCCAAAGGCTTTGATGACTGCTTGGTAGTCCGGTGTGCCGAGCAGATGCTGGAACATGGTCGTGTAGGGCAGTCCGTCCGCCATAATCTCGCAGGTGGAGGCAATGAGCTTGTGTGTGCACGACCGCAGCTCGTAGGCTGTTTCGATGTTGGCCATGTAGCAGTCGTCAAACACGAGGTATTTCAGTTTCCCAATGCCAGCTGCGGCAAGTCCCTTGGGCAGGCATTTGTTTTCCATGATATAGTTGTTGTCTCCATTTCCGCCGAAACTCCGTGTGAAAACCCCGTTAATCTTGTCTTTGTGCACCCACCCGATGGCATGGCATCCGATGATCATTGCATAGTCATTGGCTGGTGCAGCAGTCTTGGCAAGGGTGGCTATCTGCCGGATGAGTTCGGAAGAGGTGAAGTCGAGTTGGCTGTTGTCGAACGTGCGCAGCGTGTCGCTCACCACCACGTCGTTCAGTCTGCTGTAATGGTATTGTATGAGGTGTGACGTTTGTTTGCTCGTGCTGACGAATACCACTACCTTGTCGTTGTCCATACCCTTTTGCGATCGGATGACGTTGCGCATCTGGGTGAGGTTGTTCTGCAGGAAGGAAGTGAGTTCGTCCACCGGCCCGGTGTAGGGCATGTAGACGATGACCGTGGTTTCCGCCACGTCGGGCTCCACGATGTCGGCAGGTGGAGTAGGGGCAGGATTGTCCGAACTTGAAGAAGAACTGCACGATGTCAAGGCAGCAAGGGCGAAGACCAGTAAAAGGATGTGTTTCATTGATTTGAGTTGTTGAAGGTTGGTTATGTGTAGGAGGCCCGTAATGGCCTGTCGGTCGTAACGTGAAAAGGTGTCTTCAGGCAAGCATTGCTCATGAAAGAAAACAGGGAGCGAAAAGAATGACGTGCAGTTGGCGTTCTCACTCCTTTCACTCCCTGTTTGTCTTGTTCCTTATCTTTTGGTCTAAGTTACTTCTGCTTCTTCAGCTCGGCCAGCGACTCCTTGAGCGCAGCAATCTTCTCCTCAGAGTCGCTTTGCTTCTTGCGTTCCAGGGCCACTACGGCTTCGGGAGCATGAGCCACGAACTTCTCGTTGGAGAGTTTCTTCATCACACCGGCGAGGAAGCCCTCGAGGTGCTTGAGCTGGGCTTCTTGCTTCTCAATCTCGGCATCCACGTCAATGAGTGCGCCGAGGGGCACGCAGAATTCGTCGGTGCCCACCATGAACTGGGCAGAGCCGGCAGGCTTCTCGTCCACCACGCTGATGCTCTTCAGATTACCCATCTTGCTCACCACGGAGTCGAACTGCTTGTAGTCGTCTTTGCCGATGGCCATCAGTTCGAGTGCTTCCTTTTGGGCAATGTTCTTCTGGTTGCGCACTGTGCGCACGTTGCTGACAATCTGCTTCACACTCTCTATGTCGGCCACGAGCTCCTCGTCGTCTGCTGTAGGAGCGGCAATGTCGAGTTTTTCGCGCATGATGCTTTCGCCTTCCTTGCGGTCGTAAAGGTGCTGCCACAATTCCTCGGTGATGAAAGGCATGAAGGGGTGGAGCATCTTGAGCAACAAGTCGAAGAAATGGAGTGTGGCGTCGTAAGTCTTTTGGTCGATAGGTGAGCCATAGGCAGGCTT
This sequence comes from uncultured Prevotella sp., assembly GCA_934191235.1. Lineage (GTDB taxonomy): Bacteria > Bacteroidota > Bacteroidia > Bacteroidales > Bacteroidaceae > Prevotella. The sequence goes on from CAKPUA010000008.1 coordinate 19,979, forward strand.
AACCATCTCCAGATACCAGCTTGAGAACTCGTCCCAGAACAGGCGGTAGACAGCCATCAAGGCCTCGGATATGCGATACTTCTTGAAGAGGTCGTTCACTTCAGCGTTCACTGTCTTCAGTTTGGCAGAGAACCATTCCACGGCAATCTTGCAAGCTTCGGGTTGTTCGCCCTCTTCCACCTGCCATCCCTTCACCAGTCTGAAGGCGTTCCAAATCTTGTTGTTGAAGTTGCGTCCCTGCTCGCAAAGGCTCTCGTCGAAAAGGATGTCGTTGCCGGCAGGAGCCGAGAGCATCATGCCCATGCGCACGCCGTCGGCGCCAAACTTGTCGATGAGCATGATGGGGTCGGGTGAGTTGCCCAGACTCTTCGACATCTTTCGTCCCAGTTTGTCGCGCACGATGCCTGTGAAATACACGTGCTTGAAAGGCATCTGTCCGCGATACTCGTAGCCTGCCATAATCATACGGGCCACCCAGAAGAAGATGATGTCCGGACCTGTCACGAGGTCGGCAGTGGGATAGTAGTAGTTGATTTCCTCATTGTCAGGATGTTCAATGCCGTCGAACAGTGAGATAGGCCACAACCATGAAGAGAACCACGTGTCGAGACAGTCGCTGTCCTGTTCCAGGTCTTCGGCTTTCACACCCGGATTCACCTTCTGTGCCTCAGCGAGGGCCTCTTCGGCAGTCTCTGCCACCACGAAGCTGCGCTTGCCGTCGGCAGCCTGGAAGTAGTAGGCGGGAATGCGGTGTCCCCACCACAGCTGTCGGCTGATACACCAGTCTTTGATGTTCTCCAGCCAGTGACGGTAGGTGTTCTTGTATTTTGAAGGATAGAACTGTATGTCGTCGTCCATTACTGGAGCAAGGGCAATGTCGGCAAAGTGCTGCATCTTGAGGAACCACTGTGTGGAGAGCTTGGGCTCTATGGGCACGTTGGTGCGCTCAGAGAATCCTACCTTATTGTTATAGTCTTCCACTTTCTCCATGAGTCCGGCCTTTTCCAGGTCTATGGCAATCTGCTTGCGCACGTCCATGCGGTCCATGCCCACATACATGCCGGCTGCTTCAGAGATGGTTCCGTTGTCATTGAAGATGTCGATAGTTTCCAGTCCGTGTTTCAGTCCGAGTGCGTGGTCGTTGATATCGTGTGCAGGGGTCACCTTCAGACAGCCTGTGCCGAACTCTATATCTACGTAAGAATCCTCGATTACGGGAATCTCTCTACCCACGAGCGGTACGATGACGTGCTTGCCCTTGAGCCATGTGTTCTTCACATCGTCGGGGTTGATGCACATGGCAGAGTCGCCCATGATGGTTTCCGGACGTGTGGTGGCTACCACTGCATAGTAGCCCTTGTCGTCCTTGTGCATCACGTTGCCCTCGTCCACCTGTTGGCAGTCGCTCTCCACCACACGATACTTCAGATAGTAGAGCTTGGAGTGCTCGTCCTTGTAGATAACCTCTTCGTCAGAGAGAGCGGTCTGAGCCTTGGGGTCCCAGTTGACCATGCGCACGCCGCGATAGATGAGTCCCTTTTTGTAGAGGTCGCAGAATACGTGGATGACAGCCTTAGAGCGTGTCTCGTCCATCGTGAACGACGTGCGGTCCCAGTCGCAACTGGCACCCAGACGGCGCAGCTGCTTGAGAATAATGCCTCCGTGTTCATGTGTCCAGTCCCAGGCATGCTTCAGAAATTCGTCGCGTGTGAGGTCTGTCTTCTTGATGCCTTGCTGCGCCAACTTGTTCACCACTTTGGCTTCTGTGGCGATAGAGGCGTGGTCAGTGCCGGGCACCCAGCATGCATTCTTGCCTTCCATGCGTGCACGGCGCACGAGGATGTCTTGGATTGTATTGTTGAGCATGTGTCCCATGTGGAGCACGCCGGTCACATTTGGCGGCGGAATGACGACGGTATAAGGCTCACGTCCGTCGGGTTTGCTACTGAAAAGCTTGTTGTCAAGCCAGTACTGATACCATTTCGACTCCACTTCTTTTGGGTCATACTTACTTGCTAATTCCATGTCTGTATGTGTTTATTATCTATAATTATCTAATTAAAACGCTGCAAAGTTACTTAAAATTCACGGAAATGATGTACATTTGCACTATTAATTCATGAAATACATGCTTACTATGCATACAAGAGAAGAAAAACTGAAGGCTTTCGGACGCTTACTCGACGTGCTTGACACGCTTCGCGTAAAGTGCCCGTGGGACCGCAAGCAAACCTATGAGAGCTTGAGACCCAACACCATTGAGGAGGTTTACGAATTGTGTGATGCCTTGGCCAACAACGACAAGAAGAACATTTGCAAGGAATTGGGCGACGTGCTTGAGCACGTCATCTTCTATGCCATACTCGGAAGGGAGCAGGAAGACTTTGACATAGCCGACGTGTGCCTCAAGGAAGCTGACAAGCTCATCTTCCGTCATCCACATGTGTACCATCCCTCACAGGTGGGAGCACCCGACCCCAAGCCGTTGCCTTATGGAGAGTCGGCAGCCGATGGAGAACCTCAGACTGCCACTACACCCCAGCAAGTGCTCGAGAAATGGGAACAGATAAAGCTCAAGGAGAAAGACGGCAATGAGCGCGTGCTCTCCGGTGTGCCCTCTGCGTTGCCAAGTCTCATCAAGGCCTATCGTATGCAGGACAAGGCACGCAACGTGGGCTTTGACTGGAAAGACAAAGATGACGTTTGGGACAAGGTGCGCGAGGAACTTGGAGAACTAGAGGAAGAACTGAAACGTGGCGACAAGGAACGTTCTACAGAAGAACTGGGCGACTTCCTGTTCAGTGTCATCAATGCAGCACGCCTCTATCACCTTAATCCCGACAATGCACTCGAGAAGACCAACCGCAAGTTCCGCAAACGTTTCGACTACATAGAAGACCATTCCATCAAGGCCGGTAAACCCCTCACGGAGATGACGCTCGAGGAGATGGATTCTCTTTGGAATGAGGCTAAGAAGACACTGGGCTGACACAGGATTTTCTCGACTATTTGAATATGACAAATTAAAACAACTGGAACCATGAGAAAGATATTCTATTTGATTGCAATGGCTGCCTTTCTGCTGGCAGCTTGCCACGACGGAAAGACTGGCAAGGCGCAGGACTCAGACTCCACGCAGACTTTTGTAGACGACAGTGACAGTACTGTGTATGGGGTGTGCGGTGAAGGTACAGGCATGCATTCGCTTGAACTCGTGACCAATAATGGCGACACCCTCAACTATCTAATCAACATGGACGACGAGAGTACCGTTCAGGGTGGACTCATGGCGGGCGACCGGCTGGCTGTCTATGCCGTGAAAAACGCCGATGGCGAGAACGAGGCGCGCTCCGTCATAAACCTGACCACGTTGCTTGGCAAGTGGACAAGCATAGACAAGAACTTCGAAATTCAGGAAGGTGGACAAGTGGAGTCGTTCGTCAAAGCAGAAAGCCATCCTTACACTTCATGGCGCATATATAACGGCAAACTGCTGCTCAATGCCGACACTTTCCGCATTGATATGCTGGGAGCCGACTCGCTCTATCTGGAGAACAAGACAGGCATCTTTGCCTACAAGAGACAAAAATGACATGGCATTGGTCTGTGGTTCACAACAGAACTGTCGGTCTGTCCTCTTGGGGCAGCGGCAGTTCTGTTGAAGTGACGCTCATGACCAGTTGCCCACCCTAAATTTGACAATGGAACCATTCAAAGTACATATTCTCGGTTGCGGGAGTGCCTTGCCGACGCTCCGCCATTATGCCTCGTCACAGGTGGTGGAGGTGAGGGGCAAACTCTTTATGATGGACTGTGGAGAGGGTACGCAGATACAGTTGCGCCGTTCACGCATACGTTTTACCAAAATCAGTGCCGTCTTCATTTCCCACCTTCATGGCGACCACTGTTTCGGACTAATCGGCATGATTTCCACTTTCGGCATGTTGGGACGCACCGCCAAGCTTTGTGTCTATGGACCGGCAGAATTGGGTCCCATGCTCGACAGCATGATTTCATTCTTCTGCCAGGGACTCGACTTCAAGGTGGAATTTCATGCCGTGGACACTACCCGGAAAGCCGTTGTCTATGAAGACAAGAGTCTCACCGTGGAGACCATACCCTTGCAGCATCGCATTGCTTGCTGCGGTTACCTTTTCCGCGAAAAACCATCGCTGCCACATATCCGCCGCGACATGATTGACTGCTATGAGATTCCAATCAGTCAGATACAGAACATCAAGTTGGGGGCAGACTGGACCACACCCGATGGCGAGGTGATAGCTAATGCCCGATTGGTAGAGCCTGCCGACCAGCCACGGGCCTATGCCTATTGTTCCGACACGCGCTATATGCCCAGGCTTCATGAAGAGGTGGAGGGCGTGTCAACGCTTTATCATGAAAGCACCTACCACACGCGCGACATAGCTCGAGCCAAGCTCTACTATCACTCTACGGCAGCCCAGGCAGCCCAGGTGGCGAAAGACGCTCGTGTGGGCAAACTCCTCCTCGGGCACTATTCTGCCCGCTATGACAATGAGGATGAACTGCTTGCCGATGCCCGCCAAGTGTTCCCGGAGAGTTATCTCACCAATGAGGGAATGGTCTTTGATGTCTAAATACTTCGTTTCTCGTTTTCATATTAACTTGCTTGTTGTCAACAGCCTATGAATAACAATCGTTGCGCCAGAATTTATACCAAACAAGAGTAATCCATCAATAATTCACGAACCATACACATGAAGAAGTTATTTCTTACGGCAGCCCTGTCTGCCGTAACCCTAACCGCTTTGGCACAGGACAGTCCGCTATGGATGCGTCACTGTGCAATTTCGCCCGACGGCAGGACCATTGCCTTCTCCTATATGGGCCATTTGTTTACGGTTCCTTCTGAGGGAGGAAGGGCCACACAACTCACTACACAGTCTACCTATGATTCCTATCCGGTGTGGAGTCCTGACGGCAAGCACATTGCTTTTGCCTCAAACCGCAAGGGTGGACTCGACGTGTGGATTATAGCTCGCGAGGGCGGAGCACCACGCAGGTTGACCACCCATAGTGCGGGTGAAATGCCCACGGCCTTCCTCAACGACACCACCATTCTTTACAAGGCCTCTGTCATGCCTGTGGCAAAGTCCTCCTATTTTCCCGGAAGTGACTTCTACCAGATTTATCGGGTAGGTATTCACGGCGGACGGCCCCTTCTCTTCAGTGCTGTCAACATGGATGACATCTCTATCAACAAGAAGGGGGATGTGCTCTATCATGACAAGAAAGGGTATGAGGATACCTGGCGCAAGCACCATCAGTCACCCATCACCCGTGACATCTGGCTCCGGCGAGGCAAGACGTATAAGAAGCTCACCACCTTTGCCGGTGAGGACCGCAATCCGGTTTGGGCCAAGGACGGCAAGTCGTTCTATTATCTGAGCGAACAGTCGGGTTCGTTCAACGTGTTCAAGCGCAGTGTAGAGATTGGAAACTCCAGCCAGCTTACCCGTTTCTCCAAGAATCCCGTGCGTTTCCTCAGCTCCTCTGCCGATGGGACCCTCTGTTTTGGCTACGATGGAGAACTCTATACCATGCGTGAAGGAGAGAAACCTCGTAAAGTAAACGTGAAGATAGTCACTGACCTGACTACCGACGAAGTGGTGCAGCGTGTGCAACGATACGGTGCCACCGAAGCCAAGGCTTCGCCCAACGGCAAGGAAGTGGCTTTTGTACTGCATGGCGATGTTTATGTCACATCTGTTGACTACGCTACTACCAAGCGAGTGACCGATACTCCAGAACAGGAGCGCTCCATAGACTTCGCACCCGATGGTCGCAGTGTTGCCTATGCCTCCGAGCGTGGCGGTCTGTGGCAGATATATATATCGAGTATCAAGAATGCCAACGAGAAACTCTTTACTTATGCTACCGACCTGAAGGAAGAGCAACTCACCAACTCCAATCAGACTTCTTTCCAACCCCTGTTCTCGCCCGACGGCAAGAGCATTGCCTTCCTTGAGAACCGCGGCACACTGAAGGCTGTCGACGTGAAGAGTCATAAGGTGCGGACGCTCATGGACGGCAAGTATATTTTCTCTTATAGTGACGGCGACGTGGACTATGAGTGGAGTCCCGATAGTCGCTGGCTGTTGTCAAGCTACATCGGAAAGGGTGGATGGCAGAGCGACGACGTGGCGCTGGTCAATGCTTCGGGCAATGGCGAAATACACAACCTTACCAACAGTGGATACAAGGACAGCGGTGCCAAATGGGCTCTGGGCGGCAAGGCTATGCTGTTCAAGAGCGATCGTGCAGGATACCGCAGCCATGGTTCTTGGGGTGCCGAACAGGATGCCTACCTCATGTTCTTCGACCAAGATGCTTACGATCGCTTCCAACTGAACAAGGAAGAGCGTGCCCTCTATGACGAAGCCCGCAAGGCCAAGGAGGAAGAGGAACGTGCCAAGGAAGTTGCCAACGGCAAGAAAAAGGACGGCGATAAGAAGGGAGAAAAGTCGGACAAGAAGAGTCGGAAAGACACCAAGACAAAGGACGAAAAAGCTGCCGACAAGAAAGACGACAAAAAGAAGGAACCACTGAAACTTGATCTTGACAATTGCCGTGACCGAATTGTGCGCTTGACCGTCAATTCTTCTCGTCTTGGCGACTGTGTGCTGAGTAACGACGGCAATGTACTCTACTATCAAGCTGCCTTTGAAGGTGGCGCCGACTTGTGGAAACATGACCTTGTGGAGAACCGCACGGAAATTGTGATGAAGGGCATTGGTTGGGGAAACATGTATGCCGACAAGGACTTCAAGAGCCTCTATATGCTTGCCGATGGCAATATCAGAAAGTATGACGTGGGCTCCCGGTCGGTGAAGAACATTAGCTATGAAGCTCCGTTCAATTACAGACCATTGCAGGAACGTCAGTACATGTTCGACCATGTGTGGAGGGAAGTGAAGGACAAATTCTATGATCCCAAGTTGCATGGCGTAGACTGGGAAGGCTATCGCAAGACCTACGAACGTTATCTCCCTTATATCAATAATAATTATGACTTTGCCGAGATGCTCAGCGAGATGCTCGGCGAACTTAATGCTTCGCATACGGGTGGCCGCTACCAGGGAGGAGCCGCACCGCAGCAGACGGCCAACCTCGGTCTGTTCTTTGATGACACGTGGAAAGGCGACGGACTGCGCGTGCTGGAAGTGCTCAAGCGCGGACCTTTTGCCGTTCGCCCCACTGGGGTTACAGCAGGATGTGTCATTGAGAAAATAAATGGGGAACCCATCCTACGAGGCACAGACTATTATCCCATGCTTAATGGAAAGGCCGGCAAGATGGTGAGGGTGGCAGTGTTCAACCCCAAAATTAAGAAACGCTTTGAAGTGGAGGTAAAACCTGTGGGAGCAGAGGTGCTCAGCGACTTGCTCTACAAACGGTGGGTTGACCACAACCGCCACCTCGTGGACAGTCTTTCTCATGGTCGTCTTGCCTACGTACACGTCAAGGCGATGAACAGCGAGAGCTTCCGCACGGTATACAGTGACCTGCTTAACGATTCAAACCGCAACCGCGAGGCTGCCATAGTAGACGACCGCCACAATGGAGGTGGATGGCTGCACGATGACTTGTGCACGCTGCTGAGTGGCAAGCAATACCAGAGCTTTGTGCCTCAGGGCAAGACAATAGGCGTCGACCCGTTCAACAAATGGACAAAGCCTTCATGTGTGCTCATCTGTGAGGATGACTACAGCAATGGACATGGCTTTCCATGGGTCTACAAGACACTCGGCATAGGCAAACTCATTGGCGCACCTGTGGCAGGCACTATGACTGCCGTTTGGTGGGAACGTCTTATCGACAACACCATGGTGTTCGGCATACCTCAGGTGGGATGCGTGGGCATGGACGGACGTTACGGAGAAAACAACACTTTGCGTCCTGACATTGAAGTGTATAACTCTCCAGAAGACTATCTCAACGGCAACGACGAACAGCTCAAGGCTGCTGTTAAGGAGATGCTCCGCGAGGTGAGCAAGAAAAAATAAGACGGCTTACTCTATTTGACAGTGGGCGGACGGACAAGTTGTCGGCAGACGTATGATGCCGGTTACTTGTCTGTCCGCCCCTTCTTTTACATTCGTCCGATAACCTTCATCCAGTCGTTCGTGTGCTGCAGACGGAGTGCCCCAAACACGTTCCACATTTTGTCACACATTGCCCACGGTGTAGGCTCCGAGTGCCTGGGCTCGTGGCATTGAGTGAATCCACTGTTGAACAATGTTTCATAATGCCGTTAATAGCCTTCCACCCGATGGCTTTCAAGCCGTCATGGGGGAGAGGTCAACAAAACGGCGGATTCCTTTTGTGTGTGAAAGAATAATGTGTAACTTTGCATGTAAAAGTATGAAACATTTCGAACTTACATCTAAATACCAGCCCACGGGTGATCAGCCGGAAGCCATCAACGAACTTACTGAGGGACTTAACCGCGGCGACCGTGCGCAAGTGTTGCTCGGCGTCACAGGTTCTGGCAAGACTTTCACGGTGGCAAATGTCATTGCCAACGTGAACAGACCAACGCTGATTCTCAGTCACAACAAGACCTTGGCAGCCCAGTTGTATGAGGAAATGAAAGGATTCTTCCCCAACAATGCTGTGGAATACTATGTGTCCTATTATGACTACTACCAGCCCGAAGCCTATCTCCCTTCTTCTGACACTTATATCGAGAAAGATCTTGCCATCAACGAAGATATTGACCGGTTGAGACTTGGCGCTGTTTCGGCATTGTTGTCGGGCAGGCGTGATGTGGTGGTAGTGTCTTCTGTGTCGTGCATCTATGGTATGGGAGGACCGGTGGCCATGCGTCAGAGTGTCATACCTATCAAGCGGGGACAGATCATAGACCGTAACGTGTTTCTCCGCAAGCTGGTTGATGCCCTCTATGTGCGAAACGACTTGGGACTGGAACGTGGCAATTTCCGTGTCAAGGGCGACACGGTTGATATCCGTCTTGCCTATAGTGAGAATGTGCTGCGTGTGAATTTTTGGGACGACGAGATAGATGCCATCGAAGAGGTGGATGCCGTGACCTTCCATCGGCTTGCCTCGTTTGACGACTATGAAATTTATCCCGCTAACCTCTTTGTCACTTCTAAGGAACAAACCGAGTTGGCCATCCGTTCCATTCAGGACGATCTTGTCAAGCAAGTGGCGTTTTTCGAGGAATTGGGCGACCATATCAAGGCACAACGCATAAAGGAACGTGTGGAGTATGACATGGAAATGATTAAAGAACTGGGGCATTGCGCAGGTATTGAGAACTATTCGCGCTACTTTGACGGACGCGACGCAGGGCAGCGTCCTTACTGTCTGCTCGACTTTTTCCCCCAGGACTACCTTATGGTCATTGACGAGAGTCATGTGAGTGTGCCGCAGATCAGTGCTATGTATGGCGGTGACCGGGCACGCAAGCAAAACTTAGTGGAATACGGCTTCCGCTTGCCAGCCGCTTTCGACAACAGACCTCTCAAGTTTGAGGAGTTCGAACAAATGGTCAACCAGGTGATTTATGTCAGTGCTACACCTGCCGACTTTGAGCTGCGCGAGAGTGATGGCGTTGTTGTAGAGCAGATTATCCGCCCCACCGGACTTCTCGATCCGGAAATTGAAGTGCGGCCGAGCGAGAACCAAATTGACGACCTGATGGACGAAATCCTCATCCGCAAGAACCGCGACGAGCGAGTGCTCGTCACTACACTTACCAAGCGCATGGCTGAGGAACTTACCGAATACTTGCTAAACCATGACGTGCGGGCCAACTACATCCACAGTGATGTGGCTACACTCGACCGCGTGAAAATCATGGCAGATCTCCGAGCTGGTGTCTACGATGTGCTGGTAGGTGTCAATTTGTTGCGCGAAGGACTTGACCTGCCCGAGGTTTCACTTGTGGCCATTCTTGATGCCGACAAGGAAGGCTTTCTCCGTTCACACCGATCACTAACGCAGACCGTCGGCAGAGCGGCACGCAACGTGAACGGCAAGGCCATCATGTATGCCGACACCATCACTGCCAGCATGCAGCTAACCATCGAGGAAACCATGCGCCGACGCGAGAAACAGTTGCGCTACAACGCTGAACACGGAATTTCACCCCAGCAAATTAAAAAGGAACTCAAGCAGTCGCCTCTCACTCAGGGACTCGCTATTGATGAACAAGGCGCTGCCTCTGTGGGCAAGGCCTATGTGGAACCGGAGCAGCAAGCCATGGTAGCAGACCCGATTGTACAGCAGATGACGCCAGAACAGATAGAAAAGAGCATTGCCAACACCACGCGCCTCATGAAACAGGCAGCCAAAGAACTCGACTTTATGCAGGCTGCACAATATCGTGATGAAATTCTGCGCATGCAGAAACTGCTCGACAAGACGGGGAAAACGGCGGTCAAGGGCAAGTCAAAAAAAAGTTAAACACTGCGATAATACCTATTATAATAAGAATTTGTCGTAATTTTGCAGTTGATAATCACATTTATAAAAGCAAAGATTCAAATATGAAGAAGGTTTTAGTATCCATATTCTTCCTTGTGCCCCAACTCATGATGGCACAAAACGTGTGGGAAAAACCCACCGAACAGACCGAACCCGCCAAGGCCGAACAGGTGAAACAGAAGGCTCCCACAGCCAAGGAACTCCAACGAAAAGCCGACCAACCCTATCTGAAAGGCGCTATTCAGGTGGTAGACGGGAAGGTTGAGTTTGATACCACCGTGAACTGCACGGGCAAAACCGCTGCCGAAATTTATGACCACATGCTTACCTACATGACTAACATGACCAAACAGGATAACCAAACCAAGGAAAGTGCGGTGGTGCTGGTCAACAAGCAGGAGCATGTCATCGTGTCGCGTCTGTCAGAATGGCTCGTGTTCAAGGCCAATTTCATTTCCCTTGACCGCACACTGTTCAACTACACTGTGGTTACCACTTGTCGCGATGGAGCCATCGACGTGAAGGTTTACCGCATCAGTTACAAGTATAACACGGCTGGTAAGGATGAAACCTACAGCGCTGAGGAATGGATTACGGATGAATATGCAGTGAACAAGAAGAACACCAAACTCCTTCCTATAACCGGCAAGTTCCGTCGCAAGACCATTGACAGGGTTCACGACATCTTTGGTGATATTAACCGTAAGTTTGCCCTCTAATTACTTCTTAATAACGATATGACACAAGAGGAAATAAATAAAACCGTAGACGATGCCGTGGAGCAGGCTTCTTCGCCTCGCCGTCGCAAGCGCTTGCGTGAAGACGATCGCTTTTTTGCTATCCGCAATGTGCTCAACGTCATTTTCATGTTGGGCGCATTGGTGGGCGTAGCCTTCTACTTAATGAAGTCCGACAGCAACGTCGGCATCATCATCATCATGGCTTCCATGGCTTTCAAGGTCGTGGAATGTTGCTTACGCTTTATACGTTAGAATGAAAAAACTTCTCGCATTGGCTTTGCTTTGGGCAGCTGCTATGTCCGTTTCTGCGCAAGATTACAACCAATTGACCGACGACGGTGAATTTACTTCTGCCGAACAACGCCGCGACAACAGGCGAAGCGACAGCATACAGAGCCAACATAAGGAAATACCCAAAGGACTGAAGGTCTGGACTGTGGACGAACGTTTTGGCGACCGCACGGCTGCAATACCCGACACGCTCCACTATATGTTTATGAACTCTATATTCACTTCTGGAAGAAGAGGGGAGTACAATACGCTCGGCAACCTCGGGTCGCCTCGCATCAATCGCATATTCACCGACCGGCGTACGGATGGCGATTTTGTGTTTACTCACCCGTATGACTTCTTCGTTACACGGCCCGATGAGTTCCATTTCACCAATACTCTGTCGCCCATCACTAATCTTGTCTATAACAACTGCGGCAACCGCACCAATGGCGAGGATCACTTCAAGGCTCTTTTTGCCGTTAATGCCGGCAAACGCATAGGTGTTGGATTCAAGTTCGACTATATCTACGGACGCGGATTCTATGCAGACCAGAGTACGTCCCACTTCAACTACTCCATGTGGGGCAGTTATATGGGCGATCGCTATCAGGCACATCTTCTCATCCAGACCAATCATGAGAAAGTGGCAGAAAACGGTGGTATCACTGACGACAACTACATCACTCATCCAGAGAGCTTCAACGAGTCCTACCGGGAAAACGAGATTCCCACCGTGCTCACTCGTAACTGGAACCGCAACAACAACACTCACATCTTCCTGACCCATCGGTACAGTCTTGGATTCAGCCGCAAGGTGTCCATGACCGAGGAAGAAATCAAGGCGAAGAAGTTCGCCATGGAGTCGCAGAAGGAAAATGAGGCAGCCGATGCCAAGGAAGAGGCTCGTAAACGGGCACAGCGTGAAGGCCGCGCCTTCGATGAACAGGCCTTTGACAAGACGCAGGCTTTTTCAGGCCGTCCGGACAATGCCAAGATAGCGGGCGACGAGAGCCAGATGGCGGAGCATGCCTCCGATACGGTGCAAAACCACCGTATCAAAGTTGACAGCAGTGCCACAGCCGACAGCATTCTCACGGCAGACAAGAAAAAGGCAGAGGCTGACCAATGGATGAAAACCGAGTATGTGCCGGTGACGAGCTTTATTCATACAGCTCGTTTTGACACCTATTCACGCATATACCAGGCTTATGAAACTCCGGAGAACTATTATGCAAACCTTTATCAAGGAGTGGGTAAGGCATTGGGTGACAGCATCTACGACAAGACCGACCATTACTCGTTCAAAAACACATTTGCCATTGCCTTGCTCGAAGGTTTCAACAAGTGGGCCAAGGCCGGATTAAAAGTTTTTGCCACGTCAGACTTGCGTCATTTTACGCTTCCCAATACCGATGGCACGGATGCTTCGTTCACGGAGCACAATCTCAGCGTGGGTGGACAGCTTGCCAAGACAGAAGGCACGCTGCTCCACTACAATGTCACGGGTGAGGCTTGGCTTGTGGGCAAGGATGCCGGTCAGCTGCGTGTTGATGCCACTGCCGACCTGAATTTCCGCCTGTTGGGCGACACGGTGCAGTTGGCGGCCAACGCTTTCTTCCACCGTGACAATCAGAACTTCTATTATCGTCATTATCAGTCCAAGCATTTCTGGTGGTCTAATGATGACTTGTCCAAGACACTGCACACTCATCTGGAAGGGCGTTTTACATGGCAACGCACCAACACCCGTTTGCGTTTTGCCTATGACAATTTGCAGAACTACACCTATCTCGGGCAGTCATACACTATAACTGCCGACGGACGCACCGGACAAAGTGTAACCGTTCGCCAGGCAGGACAAAACATCAGTGTCATCACAGCCTCGATAGCCCAGGACTTCCGACTCGGACCGCTCCATTGGGACAACGTGCTGACCTATCAGAAGTCAACCGACAACGATGCCCTTCCGTTGCCTGCTCTCAACGTATACACCAATCTCTACCTACGGTTCAAGATTGCGCATGTGCTTGATGTGGACATGGGTGCCGATGCTCGATACTTTACGAAGTATTTTGCTCCCGACTATAGTCCTGCTCTTGGGCAGTTCACCTCGCAGGAAGGGGAGGGCAGAGTGGAAGTAGGCAATTTCCCAGTGGTCAACGCCTATGTCAACTTCAATCTGAAACACACGCGCTTCTTCGTGATGATGAGCCATGTCAATAGTGGCAGCAATGCCTCGTTCCTTGTGCCTCACTATCCCGTGAATAGCAGCATTTTCCGTTTTGGACTGAGCTGGAACTTCTTTAATTAAACACACACATTATTATTTATGAAAAGAATCATTATGACAATCCTTGCTTTGGCAAGCCTCAACATCGCAATGATAGCAAAGACAAAGACCGTTAAGATAAGAGTCGTGGAAACAAGCGACGTGCATGGAAGTTTCTTTCCTTGGGACTTCATCACTCAGCAACCTAAAAGCGGAACATTGGCACGTGTGAGTTCTTATGTGAACAAGATACGTCAGAAAGGCGAACACCTTATTCTTCTTGAGAATGGCGACATTCTCCAGGGGCAACCCACATGCTACTATTATAATTATGTGGCTACTCAGAAAACAAACGTGGCTGCCGATGTGATCAACTATCTGAAGTATGACGCCCAGACCGTGGGCAACCATGATGTGGAGACAGGGCACGACTGCTATGACAAATGGATTAGTGAACTCAACTGTCCTGTGCTGGGAGCCAACATCGTCTGTTCCGGTTCTGGTGAGCCTTATGTGAAGCCTTACACCATAATCGAAAGGGAAGGTGTGCGCGTTGCCGTTATTGGTATGCTCACACCTGCCATACCCAACTGGTTGCCCAGGAAACTTTGGAGCGGTCTCCGGTTTGAGGAGATGGTGGGATGCGCTCGCAAGTGGGTGGCTTATGTGAAGCAACATGAGCGTCCTGACGTGATTATCGGTCTTTTCCATTCCGGCAAGAATGGCGGCATCTCACTTCCTGAATACGATGAAGACGCCTCCATCAAAGTGGCTGAGCAAGTGCCAGGCTTCGACCTCATACTCTACGGACATGACCATACGCGCCACAACGACACAGTGAAGAACACGGAAGGAAAAGAAGTGGTGTGTCTTGATCCTGCCAACAATGCCCTTTCCGTGAGTGATGCGACGATAATCGTGGAGAAAAATGGAGACAAACTGATAGGCAAAAAGGTGACCGGACAAGTGGTAGACGTAACGTCGGAACCTGTTGACCAGGACTTCATCAAGCATTTTCAGGCCAACATGGACGAGGTGGAGGCATGGGTCAAGAAACCTATCGGACGGTTTACCGACGAGGTAAATACACGTGAAAGCTTTGTGGGCTCCTCTGCCTATATAGACCTGGTGCACAATCTGCAACTTGAAATTACCGGGGCGGACATCTCTTTCAATGCTCCTCTTCTTTTTGATGCTACCATCCACAAAGGTGAAGTGAAAATGTCGGACATGTTCAACCTTTACAAATTTGAGAATGCTCTTTATGTGTTGCGCATGAAGGGTAGCGAGATACGCAAGCATCTGGAGATGAGTTACGACCTGTGGGTGAATACGATGAAGAGTCCTGACGACCACCTGTTGATGCTCAGTGAGCGTACCAAAGGTGATCAGCAACGCCTTGGCTTCAAGAATTTCTCATTCAACTTCGACAGCGCAGCCGGCATTGACTATGAGGTGGACGTTACCAAGCCCAACGGTGAGAAGGTGAAGATACTTCGTATGTCCAATGGCAAGCCTTTTGACGAGAATGCCTGGTATAACGTGGCCATGAACAGCTACCGCGGTAATGGCGGTGGCGAGTTGCTAACAGCAGGTGCCGGCATTCCGCACGACGAACTTGAGAAGCGCATTGTCTATAAGAGCGATCTCGATCTTCGCCATTATCTTGCCAAGAAAATAGAGAAGAAGCAAGTCATTACTCCTCGTGCCAACAACAACTGGCGCTTTGTCCCCGAGTCTTGGGCGAAAGCTGCAGCCGCACGCGACATGAAACTACTTTTTAAATAATTTCGGATTGACGGGCTGCAGGCCATACACAGGCTTGTTACCCGTCAAATTCTTGTTCGATAGCAACATAATGATTAAGATGAAACAGTATTGGTTCATATTCTGCAAGGGCGACCTGATGTTGGAACGCAAGGCCGACGGCACATACACCATACCACTTGCCGAGGAGGCACCAGTGGAGATCAAGGCATGGTCACACGTGCTCAACATCACACCCGTCGACGACATTCCCGTCAAGACATTCAGCATTGACGCACCTGTGACAGACCATCCTCTTTATGAAATGTGTGGTCTCAGACAGTCCTACTACAAACTTTCGCCTGTTCTTTATCTGAAGGCTGGAAAGTGCCAGGAACTACTTTATTGGGATAAGAACACCCGCTTTTGTGGTGTGTGTGGTGCTCCCATGGCCATGCATACCGACATATCCAAGCGCTGCACGGCGTGTGGAAAGGAAGTGTGGCCCCAACTTGCCACAGCTATCATTGTTCTTATCCGGAAGGGGGACGAGATTTTCCTGGTTCACGCCAAGAATTTCAAAGGAGAATTCTATGGACTTGTAGCAGGATTTGTGGAGACTGGCGAAACGTTGGAAGAAGCAGTTCGCCGTGAAGTGAAGGAGGAGACGAACTTGAAAATCAAGAATCTGCGTTATTTCGGTTCACAGCCTTGGCCTTATCCCTGCGGTCTTATGGTAGGATTTATGGCTGATTACGATGGCGGCGAAGTGCATATCCAGCACTCTGAGTTACGCAATGGCGGTTGGTATCACATTGACCATCTGCCACAGTTGCCTGAGAAACTGTCTATCGCACGTCGGATTATAGATGCTTGGCTGGAAGAGAAAAATGCCAAAAAGTAAGTTGGAAGATATAAAAACATTCCTTAAAGAAAGCCGTTCTCGCAAACAGAGAACGGCTTTTTCATGCATTAAAAATTTCTAAAACTGACGTTTAGAAATTTTTTCTACAAAAAATGTTTGTTTTTGTTTGCGGTTTCACGGAAATAGTATATCTTTGCAATCGAATTTTAGAAAACACTATTAAATAACCAATAAAAGGAGATATTTATGAAAGCAACAGAAGTAGTAGAGAATCTCAAGCGCAGATTCCCGAACGAGCCGGAGTATATCCAGGCAGTAAGCCAAGTACTTGGAACCATTGAAGATGAGTATAATAAGCACCCTGAGTTTGAGCGTGCCAACCTCATCGAGCGTCTCTGCATTCCAGATCGTCTCATTGAGTTCCGTGTATCTTGGGTTGACGATAAGGGTAACGTGCAGACCAACATGGGCTACCGTGTTCAACACAACAATGTGATTGGCCCCTACAAAGGAGGTATCCGTTTCCACGCTTCTGTTAACCTTTCCATTCTTAAGTTCCTTGCCTTTGAGCAGACCTTCAAGAATTCACTGACCACACTGCCTATGGGTGGTGCCAAGGGTGGTTCTGATTTCTCTCCCCGTGGCAAGAGTAATGCCGAGGTGATGCGTTTCTGCCAGGCATTTATGAACGAACTTTATCGTCACATCGGTCCAGATGAGGATGTGCCTGCAGGTGATATCGGTGTTGGTGGCCGTGAAGTGGGCTACATGTTCGGCCAGTACAAGAAACTTACACACTGTTTCCAGGGCATGCTGACCGGTAAGGGACAAGAATTCGGCGGTTCTCTGATTCGTCCTGAGGCTACTGGATACGGCAATGTTTACTTCCTCGAGAACATGCTAAAGACTCGCAATATCGACATCAAGGGCAAGACAGTTCTTGTTTCCGGTTCAGGAAATGTGGCCCAATACACTGTAGAGAAACTTCTTGACCTGGGTGCCAAGCCTGTTACTCTTTCCGACTCTGACGGTTACATCTATGATCCAGATGGTATTGACCGCGAGAAGCTGGCCTATGTGATGGAACTCAAGAACGTTGAGCGTGGACGTATCCGCGAATATGCAGAAAAGTATGGTTGCAAATACGTGGCAGGAGCCAAGCCTTGGTTTGAAAAGGCAGACATCGCTACACCTTGCGCCACACAGAACGAGATTAACGAAGAGGCTGCCAAGGCTCTCGTGGCTAACGGTGTAGTAGCCGTGAGCGAGGGGGCCAACATGCCTACAACTCCTGATGCCATCAAGGTGTTCCAGGATGCCAAGATTCTTTATTGCCCTGGTAAGGCTTCCAATGCCGGTGGTGTGGCAGTATCAGGTCTTGAGATGACACAGAATTCAGAGCGTCTGCGTTGGACTCGCGAAGAGGTTGACGCCAAGCTCCATGCCATCATGAATGACATTCACGAGAACTGTGTGAAGTATGGTACTCAGCCCGACGGCTATATCAACTACGTCAAGGGTGCTAACGTGGCAGGTTTCTTGAAGGTCGCTAAGGCTATGATGGCTCAGGGCATCGTTTAAATAGACAAGGCAAGATAAAAATGTTATCATAGGAAGGGGTGCGTCTTTAGCGGATGCATCCCTTTTTTAATGTTCATCCGTGAACACGGATAATCGTTATGGTTTCAACATAATGACTGAGAGACCCCCGGGCTGCAAGTTCAGCAATTACTGGGCCATTTCCTATCATCTCCTTGCTTGTTGACTGCTTCTCACGCGCGCGTACGCGCAGGAAAAGTTTTTCGTTTTTTCACCACTATCTATCACTTTTCTTGATATCTTACATTATTCTGTTGACAGTAAACAAGATAGATGGAGTGATAGATGCGTGATAGATGGCTTATTATCTATCACTTCTATCACTAATTCGTTATTGGTTAACTTCAAGCCAAATGCCACCAATCTGTCCTGCGGTTGGGGCAACTCGTTGCCCATGTCCGTGGCAATGGTTGCCCAGGCAGTGTGAACAAGTTTATGTCAACCACTAACTCATTGTTTTGTCGCCATTAACACGTTAATAGTCAGCCATTAACGTGTTGCTTATTGCACGCCTTAGGATTGTGTCAGGGGCGGAAGTGATTTCAAATTCTAACGAATCCTCCCTATTTTTCTTCTCATTTGAAATTCCCCTTATGCAAGTATTTCTTGCAATGCAAGCATTATTATTCCATGCGGTCTCTTGTCAAGAGCCATGCCGTTAAGGCCTTTTTATCGGAACACAAGTCTCTATATAGTAACACGGCTTGGAGAGAAAGAATATTTCTGTCCAAGCCGTGAGTGCATGATAGTTTATCAATCGTTAGAAGAAATGCAGTTCTCCGATGACGAAGAGCAGTCCGTAACCGAGAATCAGTGAGATTAAACCACCGAGAGCTCCGGCTTTGAGCATGTCTTTCTGGTCTACCAAACCCGTGGAATGAGCAATGGCGTTTGGCGGAGTGGATATGGGAAGACACATGGCACTTGATGCAGCAATGGCTATGCCGATGAGCACTGTCGAAGTGCCGCCTATGCTGCTCAGAGCCGGCCCCATACCCTTGCATACTGTGGCAAGGATGGGGACGAGGAGGGCAGCCGTGGCTGTGTTGGAGATGAAGTTGGAAAGCAAGTAGCAGATGAGTCCGGAGACAATCATAATCACTACGGGTGACCAACTGCCGAAGGGTATGGATTCAATGGCAGCATCTGCCAAACCTGACGAGTTGAGTGCCAAGCCCAAGGCAAATCCGCCTGCCACCATCCAGATAACACTCCAGTTGATGTCCTGCAGGTCGCGTGCGGTGATGACTCCAGTCACGGCAAATACCCCCATAGGTACCATGGCCACTGCGTTGGCGTTCACTCCGGTCACCTTGTCGAGCACCCAGAGCAAAACGGTAGCCACGAATGTCACGGCCACAACTACCGAGCGCCAGTTGTGCTTCACGGAGCCGAGAAAATGTATGTCTACGGTCTTTTGCTTGAAGGGAAACATCTTCAGGAGCATGAACCATACGATGAATAGCAGCAGAATGACGAGAGGAAGCATGAACGACATCCATTGGCCGAAGCCTATGCCGAGGTTCAGACCATCCGGGTCATTGAGAAATTTCAGGGCGATGGCATTGGGAGGTGTTCCGATTGGCGTTGCCATACCACCGAGGTTGGCTGCCAAAGGAATGGCCAACGTAAGGGCTATCTTGCCTTTGCCGTCGGGAGGAAGTGAGCGGAACACGGGTGTGAGGAACGTGAGCATCATGGCTGCAGTGGCAGTGTTGCTCACAAACATTGAGAAGACGCCTGTGATGAGGATGAACCCCAACAGTACATGGCTCGACTTGCGTCCGAAGGGACGAATCAGTGTCTTGGCGAGCAGTACGTCGAGTCCCGACTTCGTGGCGGCTATGGCAAGGATGAAACCGCCGAGAAAGAGGATGATGATGGGGTCGGCAAAAGTTGCCATGATAGAGGTGGCGTTGAGTAGTTCGCCGAATTGTTCTCCCTCACCGCGTAGAAAGGTGAAACTGCTGTTGGAACAGGTGAGTACCAGGGTTGTGATGATGGAGAGGGAGGTAGCCCAGGCAGGTATGGCTTCGGTGAGCCACATCAGTGTGGCAAACACGAAAAGGGCTATTACACGTTGTTGAATGATGGTTAGTCCTTCAATGCCGAAACATTGCGAGGGAAGGTTCCACACAACGAGTGTAATCGCTACGGTCACCAGAAACTCCACCAGGTGTTTTTTGTTCAGGTGACCTGTCAGTTGGTTCGCGTCTTCTGTCATAGTCAATTGTTTTAGTTTATTCTGTTACATTTTTATTGTCAAGGCATCTGTGTAGTTCTTCTACACGATTTTGTGTTTTCGTTGGCTAAGTTACTACTTTTATTCCATGGTTACAAAGAAAAGCTGGTTTATTTTCTTCCTTTTGCGGGATGCGCATTAAATAAAGGAGGCCTTGCGCCTGCCGTGACGGACAGTTGCAAAGCCTTCATTACAAATCGGCCCTTATTGGCCGCTTATGTCGTCGTCTTGTTTCCACATCTCATGGATGTATTCCTCATAGCTGATAAACTTGCCACCCATAGACTTGAGGTGTGGCGTTTCAAACTGGCAGTCTATCAGTCCGCCGCCCCCTTCCACGATGGTTCTTGCCAGGTGGACCAAGGCCAGTTTGCTGGCACTGGGCACGAGCGAGAACATGCTTTCGCCGGCAAACACAGAACCTGTGCCCACCCCGTAGAGTCCGCCAACCAACCTTTCTGTGTGGTCCCACACCTCTATGCTGTGGGCGAAGCCTTGCCTGTGGAGTTCCGTGTAGGCGTTGATCATGTCCTTGCCGAGCCATGCGCCTTCCTCTTTTATGCGCAGTTGGCTGCATTGCCGTATGACGGAGTTGAAGTCCTTGTCGATGGTGCAGTGGTAGAGACCTTTGTTCATCAGTGTGCGCAGGGAGTGCGACACGTGTATCTCTTCCGGATAGATGACGAATCTCTGCATGGGACACCACCACAAAATTTCGGCTTGTTCGCGGAACGCGAACCAAGGGAAGATGCCGTGGCCATAGGCGAGGAGCAGGCGGTCAATGCTCAAGTCGCCCCCTACGGCAAGCAGTCCGTCGTCTTCACCGAGATGCGGATCGGGAAAAGTGAGTTCGTCGTCAAGCTGGAACACCATGGCGCATAGGTTTGAGTGTCAGTGTCATGTCTTCGATGTCGGCCACCACGTCGCCTCCACGCTTGAGTTTGCCGAAGAGTATTTCTTTGACCAACAAGGGTTTCAGTTCGCGCGCTATGACGCGCTCTATCTCTCGCGCGCCATATTCTGCCGTAAATCCCTTGTCGAGCAAGTATTTTTCAGCCTCTTGCGTGAGCATGAGGTTCACTTTGCGTTGGGTGAGTTTCTGCTGCAGTTCGCCAATCTTCTTGTTGAGTATCAGGCTTGCCATGTGCCGGTCCATGTCGTTGAACACGGCAATAGCAGAAAGGCGGTTGATGAATTCGGGCTTGAAAGTCTTCTTCACTTGCTTCATCATGGCCTCTCCAGCTGTTGTGTGGGTGTTGAAGCCGATGCCTGCCTGGTGGGCATACTGTGCGCCGGCGTTGGAGGTCATGATGAGAATCACGTTGCGGAAGTCGGCTTTGCGGCCCTTGCTGTCGGTGAGCGAGGCATAGTCCATCACCTGTAGCAAGATGTTGTAGATGTCGTTGTGCGCCTTTTCTATCTCGTCGAGCAGCAGCACGCAGTTGGGCGTCTTGCGGATTGCGTCGGTGAGCAGTCCGCCGTCTTCGTAGCCCACATAGCCTGCGGGCGAGCCAATGAGCTTGGCCACGGTGTGTTTCTCCGTGTATTCGCTCATGTCGAAGCGCACCAAACTGACGCCCAGTTCCTTGGCGAGCACCTTTGCCACCTCGGTTTTTCCCACTCCGGTGGGTCCCACAAAGAGCAGGGAGGCGAGAGGCTTGGTGTCGTCGCCCAGTCCGGCTTTGGCCATCTCCACCGCCATGGTCACTTCCTCCACCGCCTTGTCCTGTCCGTAGATTTGTGTGCCGATGCGCTGCCGCAGGTCTTGGAGCGACGAGTTGTCGTCCTCCTTGAGTGCCTTGGCGTCTATCTTGCACACGCGGGTGAGTATTTCTTCCATGAGCTTGCTGTCTACGGTGTTCTTGCCGTCTATGTCAGGGTGCACTTCCCGGTAGGCTCCCGCCTCGTCAATGATGTCTATTGCCTTGTCGGGCAGGCTCCGGTCGTGAATGTACTTGGCACTCATCCTCACGGCATACTCCAGTGCCGAGGGTCTATAGGTCACGTGGTGGAATTTTTCATAGTTCTTCTTGAGTCGCTTCACTATGTTTAAGGTTTCCTCAACCGATGGTTCCTTGATGTCTATCTGCTGGAACCTGCGTGTCAATCCACCTTGGGTTGAGAAGTATTTGTTGTATTCAGCGTAAGTAGTTGAACCTATGAATTTTATTTCTCCCGATTCGAGATAGGGTTTAAGTATGTTGGCTGCGTCGAGCGAGCTGCCTTCTGTCCGTCCGGCACCCACCAGATTGTGTATCTCGTCGATGTATAGGATGACGTTTCCTTCCTTGGCAGCGCCTTCCATAATGCTCTTGATGCGCTTCTCCAGGTCGCCTCTAAACTGTGTGCCGGCCAGGAGCGTTCCCATGTCAATAAGGTATATGTGGTTGTTCTTGAGTCGGCTGGGCACCTTTCCCTTGTTGATGCGTTGAGCCAGTCCGTAGACCAGTGCGGTCTTTCCCACTCCGGGTTCCCCCACATGTAGCGGGTTGTTCTTGTCTTTCCGGCAGAGCACCTGTATGGTACGTTCCATTTCGGCCTCGCGTCCGATGAGCGGGTTGTGCTTTTGTGCGGCTTCGTTCATGTCGGTGACAAGCTTGTGCCAGTCCTTAGTGATGATGTCGAAGGAGTTCATGTCGTCGTCATCACCCATGATGTCATTGTTGTCTTCACGGTCTTCTTCTCCCATGTCATTGACGTCCACGTCGAAAAGGTTGCCGGCAGCGAATGTTTCATCGTTGCTTGGTTCCTGTTCGTCGGTTTTTTCCGCTTTGCCCTTGGGCGCATTGTCAGCCTTTTGGTTCGACATAATCTCCAAGAACCGTTTTGATTCCAGGTCTATGTCGATGTGGGTGTAGATGTCGGACAGCACGTCGATGAAGGTTTCGCGATCATCGCCCAACCTGACATTCAGTATGTAGGCTGCTGTGGAATCCTTGAGCGATAGCATCACTTGCACCAGTTCCGGTATGTCAAGGAATTCGAGCTTGCGCTTGACAACCAGTTTACTTGCCTTGACAAGCATTTCGTCAAACTGAACCGATACTTCCGGCACATACATGAGCGGGTCGTCATTCAGGTCGAGCGAGTCGAGATATTCCGCCAACTCCGATTCTATGTCGGCCGTGCCGAGTCCCATCACGTTCAATGCGCGGATGAAGGGACGCTCTTGCACCAGTACGTAGGCGAAGAGTTCCGGGGTGATAAAGTAGTATTTGTTTTTGTCGGCCAAAGTCCTCATCTTGTAGAAGACGATGTTTGTGCTGACTGATGGATATAGTTCTTTTTCCATTTACAGAGGTTTAACTGTTACTGTGAGTGGGTATTTGTTGGTTTCAGCTATTTTCCTTACCAATTCCTTTTTGCTCATCGCAATGTCATAGCTGTAGACTCCTACTACGGCCGACCCTTTGGTGTGGATGGTGAGCATGACGGTGCGTGCTTCATTTTGTGCCATTTTAAAGATGCTGACGAGCACATAGACCACAAAATCCATGGTGGTCACGTCGTCGTTGTGCATGATAACCTTGTATTTGCCCGGCTCTTTGACCTTGAATTTATTGATGTTCTTGATGTTTGTATTTTGCTGTGTCATAAGCACTGCTTGCTTTTTATGGTGATTGTTTCCACAAAGTTAGTGCAAAAGGGGGATAGTGGCAAGTAAATGGCTCGATTTTTTTCGCCCTTCTTTTCTTTCCGTGTTCACTGTCGTTTCCTGTTGTTGATTGTTCGAGGGGAATGACTTCATGCCTATTGTACGTGGAAGACAGGTGTATCTTCATGGCGAATAGCGATTTGTGTTAGCCATCCTGACCTTTAAGTCTTGAAAGAGAAAAGTAAAGACAATCCATTGTTTTTCAACCGATTTTGACTCTTTTAGCCCGTGTGTATTTGCCTTGTCACGCAGGGCGCCGCTTTGTTTGCCTTGCGCTGAGTATAGGCTGGGCTTTTGGCGAACGTTTCTTTTAAGGTTTAAACTCAGACAGTCTATCATTGCTTCAAATACCGGAAGAATCAGAAAGAGAGCCTGAAAGTTGGAAAAATAGGACCTTTTAGTTGTAAACAGGTTGTAGTTTGGGCTTGTATAGTGGCAGAGTTACGCCTCGCAAGTGGCAGAGTTACGCCTCGCAAGTGGCAGAGTTACGCCTCGCAAGTGGCAGAGTTACGCCTCGTTAGTGGCAGAGTTACGCCCCGTTAGTGGCAGAGTTACGCCCCGTTAGTGGCAGAGTTACGCCCCGTTAGTGGCAGAGTTACGCCTCGTTAGTGGCAGAGTAATGACCTGTTAGTGGCAGAGTAATGACTTGCTAATGGCAGTGATATGATTCACAAGTCTTTCTTTTCAGCTCTTCAAGTCGGTCACATGCAATTCATTTGCGCTTGGGTGTTCTGTTTCAAGCAATCTCCTACGACTGACTAACGTCATTTTCCATGACCAAACAAGGCGGTAAAAAGCAAAAGATAAGCGGAAACTCAAGTGTCTAATATCTTCTTGGCGACTCTTGCGTTTCCGCTGTTTTGTGGGTAAATGAGAGCGGTAGTTCTGTTCTTAGAATAGGTGCTTACACTTTTATAAAACAGGCTTTAAGCACTGATTCAAACCATAAGCGGTCCGTTGCCGCGTCCTATTCTTGCCTTTTCTCCCTTGACGATGGCTTGGTGTACGAACTTCTCGGCCCGTGCCACGGCTTGTTCCAATCCATCACCCTGCAGGAGGAAAGAGGCGATGGCGCTCGACAGAGTGCAACCAGTGCCGTGGAGATTGGTCGTGGCAATGCGTTGGCTTGTGTAGTCATGGCGATTTCCGTTTTGAAGAAAAAGCGAGTCGGTGAGCGTGTCGCCCTCGCCGTGTCCGCCCTTGATGAGCAGGGAGCAGCCGAACTTCTGCGATAAGGTGCCACACACTTCAGCTGTTGTGGGTGAAGAGTGGAGCCTGGACGTGGAGAATCTTGGCGCGTTGTTTGTTGAAGCGTGTCCGGTTGCCCTGTCGCCGTAGGCCTGGAGCAGCACATCGGCCTCTGCCAGATTGGGCGTGACGAGCGTGCAGAGTGGAAACAACTCGCTGACCACCGTGTCAAGACACTCGTCAGCCATGAGTCGGCGTCCGCTTGTCGACACCATCACCGGGTCGTAGACCACCTTCAGTTCAGGCACCAACAGCCTGTAGTCCCGCAACCTTGTGGCAATGGAGTGGGCTGTTTCCCCATTCGGAATCATCCCTATCTTCACTGCGCACACATGTTGGTCACTCAGCACAGAGTCCAGCTGACTTGCCACAACCGCTGCCGGCACGTCCATCACCTGTTGCACGCCGAGTGTGTTCTGGCTGGTCAGCGCGGTGATAACCGTGGCCCCGTATACTCCCAGTGCGTGCATGGTTTTCAAGTCTTGCTGTATTCCGGCTCCGGCCGAGGGGTCGCTGCCGGCAATGGTAAGCGCCACCGGTTGTCGTTTGTCGTGCCATGCGTCACCGAGAATCATGCCACCGCCGAATCCCATGCGCAGTATGTCGTCCATGCGGCTGAAAGTTACGCCTCCCAAAGCCATCACCTTCCGGTCTATTATACCTTCCTTTCGGGCTTGCTGAAGGTCGGCTGTGGTGAAGGCAGCATGGTAGCCGGGCTTGGAGATGGAATCGAAAATGGGCGAGAGCGACACGTAGTCGCAGCGCTCCTTCCATGCTTTCACTTCGTCAATAGAGTGGCAACTGCGGCTCACGCTGCCTGTCCATCCTTCTGGAGGAAGCGGTTGCCTGCTGTTCAGGTGCACGCCGTGCAGCCGATACTTCACGGCCAGTTCGTAGTGGTCGTGAAGTACGAGTCGTGAGTGCCACTCTTGCGGAATGGCGAGCAGCAACTTTTCAAGCTCTTCTCGGGAGGCTTGCGGCTTGCGAATGTGCACCAGGTCAACACCGCCACGGAGCAGTCCTGCAATTTCCTGGGCCTCTCCGTGGCGCATGGTCGGTAAGGTGATGACTATCAGCATTTTCCTTAGGCTTTTTTCTTCAAGGGGTTGAATAGGTCGAACGAGGCATCCCAGTCTTTCCAAACGGGTTCACGGCCCAGTTCGCGCAGCCTCATGTTGATGGTTTTCGCTGTGCGCTCGTCGCTCACGGTGAACTGTTCGAGAGCCTGCGGATACGTGTGGTAGCCTCCGGGATTCACCTTTGATTCTGCCGACATGGTGGTCACGCCGAGCGTGGCCATGTGGTCGCGGATAAAGGCAGGCTCGCGTGTGGAGTAGGAAATGTCCACATCGTGGTCGAAAATGCGCATGGCAAAAGTGGCTTGTGCCAATTCCCGGTCGGTCATGTAGCAGTTGGGCTGGAAGCCCTCGTTCTGTGCAGGGCGCATGCGGGGGAAGTTCACGCTGTACTTGGTGCGCCAGTAGTGCTTCTGAAGGTAGCGCAGGTGATGTGCCATCATGGTCACATCCGTGCGCCATTCCTTTTCCAGTCCGATGAGCACACCCATGCCGATGGAGTGTACACCTGCCTGCCCCATGCGGTCGAAGCCGTCGCAGCGCCATTCAAAGCGGCTCTTCATGCCCCGTGGATGGTAGAGTTTGTAGTGGTCACGGTTGTAGGTCTCCTGGAAACATATCACGCCGTTCATGCCGTGGTCGGCCAGTGTGCGGTAGTCTTCGGTGGAGAGCGGCATCACTTCTATCTTGATGTTTGAAAAATACTTCTTGGCTATGTCTATAGCCTTGGCCAGATAGGGCGTGCCGGCCTTGGCAGGGTTTTCGCCCGTGACGAGGAGTATGTTCTCGAAGGGTGCCAACTGCTTGATGGCCTTATATTCGTTTTCTATCTGTTCCGGAGTGAGAATGGTGCGCGCCATGGGGTTTTCGCGGTGGAAGCCACAGTACACGCACGAATTGGAACAGGAGTTTGTGATGTAGAGGGGAATAAACATGGACATCGTCCGGCCGAAGCGTTCTTCCGTATATCGGCGCGAGAGGCGTGCCATCTCCTCAAGGTATGGTTCGGCAGCCGGCGAAAGCAGCGCCATGAAGTCGTTCACGTCGCAGTGGCTCTTGCCCAGTGCGCGACGCACGTCTGTGGCGGTCATGCTCGCGATACGCTCCGTGGTCTCCTGCCAACTGATTTTCTTTAGTTCGTCTGAAAACATATTTTCTTGTCTTTCGTTAGTCATTATAAATCTATGGTGAAACTCTCCATGGTGGCGAGGTTCACCGTCCACAGCTTGTCAATGAGCGGACTGCCGAAACGGGCAGCCAGCATGAGTGCCTGGCAAGCCTCCACACTGCCCACCACGGCAGGTGTGGTGCCGAGCACCTGTTTGCCCGGATGCGGCATTTGCAGCACCGACTCTTCATCGGGTAACAGGGTGCGGTAGGTGGCATGTCCTTGACAGAGCACTGCCACCTGTCCCTCCATGCCGCGTATGGCGCCATAGACATAGGGCTTGTCGAGCCGCCTGCACACATCGCTCACAATGTAGCGTGTGGCGAAATTGTCCATGCCGTCCACCACCATGTCGTAGCTGCCGATGATGGTCTCCGCATTTTCCCGGGTGAGGCGGATGGGCAGAGCCTCTATTTGCACCTCACTGTTGAGGGCCTGCAGGCGTTCTTTGGCGCAGATAGCCTTGGACTGTCCCACCTGTGCCTCGCTGTAGAGCACTTGCCTGTGAAGGTTGCTCACGCTCACCACATCATCGTCTACCAAACCCAGCCGGCCAATGCCGGCTCCCGTGAGATAGGTGGCTATGGGCGACCCAAGTCCGCCGACACCGACGAGCAGCACGCGGGTCTTGCGGATGCGTGCCTGTCCATCCCCGCCAATTTCGGGGAGCATGATTTGTCTGTTATACCTTTCTTCCATTTTCTATTTCAGTTTTCGCAAGTCGTGGGTGAGTCGGGCGGCACAGAAGTCGGGACCGCACATGGTGCAGTATTCCCCGTCGGTGTGACCAGCCTCTTCAAAGTATTGCAGGGCACGGTCGGGGTCGAGCGACAGATGGAACTGGTCGCGCCAGCGGAACTCGAAGCGTGCCTTCGATAGGGCGTTGTCTCTCACCATGGCACCGGGATGCCCCTTGGCGAGATCGGCAGCATGGGCGGCAATCTTGTAGGTCACCACACCCGTGCGCACATCCTCCTTGTTGGGCAGCGCGAGGTGTTCCTTGGGTGTCACGTAGCAGAGCATGGCTGTGCCCAGCCAGGCTATCTGTGCGCCGCCGATGGCCGAGGTGATGTGGTCATAGCCGGGAGCAATGTCGGTGACGAGGGGACCGAGCGTGTAGAAAGGCGCCTCGTGGCAATGGTCGAGCTGTCGCTCCATGTTCTCCTTGATTTTCTGCAAGGGCACGTGTCCCGGACCTTCTATGAATGCCTGCACGTTCTTGTCCCAGGCACGGGTAACAAGTTCGCCCATAGTGTCGAGTTCGGCAAACTGTGCCGCGTCGTTGGCGTCGGCTATGCAGCCCGGACGCAGCCCGTCGCCGAGCGAGAGGGCCACGTCATATTGGGCCACGATGTCGCAGATGTCGTCGAAATGTTCATAAAGGAAACTCTCCTGGTCTTTCACCAGGCACCACTTGCTCATGATGCTGCCGCCTCGGCTCACTATGCCGCAGAGTCTGCTGTCGGCCAGATGCACGTTGTGGCGGCGTATGCCGGCGTGTATGGTGAAGTAGTCAACGCCCTGTTCGCACTGCTCGATGAGCGTGTCGCGGTATACTTCCCACGACAGGTCTTCCACCTTACCCTTCACTTTCTCCAGCGCCTGGTAGATGGGCACGGTGCCCACCGGTACTGGACAGTTGCGCAGAATCCACTCTCGGGTTTCGTGTATGTTGTTGCCCGTGGAGAGGTCCATGAGGGTATCGCCGCCCCATTTGCACGACCATACTGCCTTATCCACCTCTTCTTCAATGCTTGAGGTAGTGGCAGAGTTGCCTATGTTGGTGTTTATTTTCACCAGGAAGTTGCGCCCGATAATCATGGGCTCGCTCTCGGGATGGTTCACGTTGGCAGGCAGCACGGCACGTCCTCGCGCTATCTCCTGGCGTACAAACTCTGGGGTGATGTGTGTCTTGATGCCCAGCTCTTCGCAGTTCATGTTCTCGCGTATCGCCACATATTCCATTTCTGGAGTGATAATGCCTGCCTTGGCGTAAGCCATCTGGGTGATGCCGCCCTCGCAATGGGGGCGCTTTTCTATCCATGAGCGGCGCATGGGTGGCAGTCCCTTGTGGAGGTCCACCTTGTAGTCGGGGTCTGTGTAGGGGCCGCTCGTGTCGTAGATGTAGACAGGAGCATTGGAATGCATGTGGGGAATACCCTTTTCGTCGCGGGTAACGGTCGGAGTGAGGTTCACTTTGGTCATTCCCACGCGAATGTCGGGATATATTTTCCCCTGCATATACGCCTTTTCTCTCTTGGCGTAGGCTTTGTTGTCGTTTGGCATGTCTGTTGTTGGTTGGGAGTGGACGCGGCTGTCTGTGAGAAGCCTGGCAACGTGTCTTTTCCATTGTCTGGGCTCTCAGTTGGCACGCAGCCCACTCGGAATGAATCAATTGATGTCTGTTTTAACTAAGAAACTCGGTGAGTGGTGAACTGGCTTCGGCGGCGTCGCACACGGCACCCAGTCCTGCCTCAAAGGCACGTCGGCCACATATCACGGCTTCCTTGAAAGCCTTGGCCATTTCTACCGGGTCGCCAGCCACGGCGATGGCAGTGTTGACGAGACAGGCGTCGGCACCCATTTCCATGGCTTCTGCCGCATGGCTTGGCGCGCCAATGCCTGCATCCACAACCACGGGCACTGTGGCTTGCTCAATAATTATCTGGAGGAAGTCTTTCATGCGCAGTCCCTTGTTGGTGCCGATAGGTGCCGCGAGGGGCATTACTGTGGCTGCTCCGGCCTCTTCAAGGTGCTTGCAGAGCGTAGGGTCGGCCTGGCAGTAGGGCAGCACCACGAATCCCATCTTCACCAGTTGCTCGGTAGCCTTCAGTGTCTCTATCGAGTCTGGCAGCAGATAGCGTGGGTCGGGATGAATTTCCAGCTTGAGCCAGTTGGTGCCGAATGCCTCGCGTGACATTTGGGCGGCAAACACGGCTTCTTCGGCATTGCGAACGCCACTGGTGTTGGGGAGCAGTTGGATGTTGGGAGCTTGCGTGATGTGTGTCAGCAGGTCGTCGTTGGCATCATTGAGCTCGATGCGTTTCATGGCTACAGTCACCATTTCCGTTTCCGAAGCCTTGATGGCCTGAGCCATTAGTGTGTTGTTGTTGAATTTTCCTGTACCCAGGAACAGGCGTGAGTTGAACTCGCGGCCTGCGATTGTCAGCTTTTCCATAAAACTTGTGTTAACTTGTTGGTTGTGAATTGTTACTTGTTGTCTGTTGTGTGACATTCCTCCATCTGTGCCATCAAGTGGCGGGTCATCTCCACAGGCAGGTCGTCATTCATGATGGCACCGCTCAGTGCGATGCCGTCAATGCCTGTCTGCATGAGTTGCGGAATGTCGTCGAGTGTGATGCCTCCGATGGCTATCAGTGGCAGCCGGAGGTTTTCTTCCTTCATCTGTGCGACTATGCGACGGTAGCCGTCCAATCCCAAAACGGGCGAAAGCTTCTCCTTGGTGGTGGTGAAGCGGAATGGACCACAGCCTATATAGTCGGCTCCGTTGCGGGCATGCGCGCGCACGTCGTCAATGGTGTTGGCAGTGCCGCCGATAATGAATGAGCTTCCGAGAATTTGGCGGGCTTGGTCAATGGGCATGTCATTCTTGCCCAGGTGCACGCCGTCGGCTCCCAGTTCACGTACCAGTTGCACCCTGTCATCGATGATGAACGTGGCGCCCTTTTCGCGGCACATCTGTTGCACTTCCAAGGCCACTGGCCGCACCTCGTCGTCCGTGGCGCCCTTCATGCGCAGCTGTATCCATCTGCATCCGCCTTCGAGTGCCATGCGGCATCCGTCGGCATAGCCGAAGCGACTGTTGTGGTGAGAAATGAATTGGAGTGTCATCGTCTTTCTATCCGCCGCAGACGGCTTTGATGATCAGAATGTTGTCACCTTCGTTCACGGTAGTCTTGTCCCAATCCGTGCGGGGCACCATGCGGTTGTTCACTGCCACTGCCACACCTTTTTCGGGCAGTGACAGTTCGGCTGCCAGACTGAGGAGTTGCTGCGACTCTACTTCGGTTGGCTTGTTGTTGATGTTCACTTTCATAGTCTTTTCGCTTTGCTGTTAAGTTGTTAAACAATGTGTAGCAACTTGTCCCGAAGCGTTTGTCCGAACGAAAGCCTCTCTTCTTGAAACGAGTGAAGCCCCTATTCCTTCTGCCTTTTAATAAAAGGTATGAAACGGAATAGGGGCTTCCCTGAAGAATATTGAAGATCTATCATTTCCCTGCGTCAGCATTACCTGCATCAGGTGATATGGGTATCATCTCAGCCGATTCGTCATCAGCACCCCGTGATAAGTTGTTCTTTCCGGCTGCAAAATAACAAAGAATAATTCACTTGTGCAAGTTTTATGCCGAAAACTTTAGCGCTTCCGTCGATTGCCGGCGTATGCTTTGGCCTATCCTTTAGGATGCTGTGAGCCATTTCGGTGGCGCTACAATTCTATCTTTCCGCACATGGAGGCAAACTGACACGTGGCGCATCTGTCTACGTCCGGAGTGGGTTCGAAGCCGATAGTAGGCTCAAAGATTTCTTCCAGCAAATGCTTGAGTGATGCTTGGTAGTCCTGGGCGTAGTCGGCTATGTCGTAGATGGGGTCTTTGCCGAACTTGAGCGTCGGGTCGTAGTCCTTGCCTCCTGCATGCTGGATGAAGAGCAAGGCGGGTGATACTGCATAGTGGCCGGGATTCTCTTCTGCCGATTGGCGCACAATAGTGCTGTAGAGCATGGCTTGCAGATAGTAGTTGCTGTGCTTCGGAATGTAGAGCGGGTCGAACACACACTCTGGTGATTTCAGCGGAGTCAGGTCGCCTGCCGACGTCTTGTAGTCGATGACACGCAGTCGGGGCATGGCATGCTGGCTGTCTACCTCGTCGAGACGGTCTATGGTTCCGCCTATGTTTACGGTGCGGGGGCCAGCCGACGTCATGATTTCCATCTGGGTGGTTACTTTGTATTCCAGTCCTCGGATGGTGAAGGGAGCCAGGCGGGCGTCTATGCGGAGCAACTGCACCAGGTATTGCAGAATCACCTCGCGGTTGAGAAGTTGGAGTCCGTTGTATTCAGGCCTGTATTTGCTGCCGGGCTTCAGCTGGAACAGACACTCTTCAAAGGCTCTGTCCACGATGGGCAGCAGCTGCTCCGGATGTTGGAGGTAGGGCTTGATGTCTGCTTCGTGCAGTGTGTTCCTGCTCCGTTGCGTGTAGAATATTTCCGCTGCCTTGTGGAATATGTTTCCGAACATTCGGCTGTCTATCGTTTCCACATCCGTCTGGTCTGGTTCTCGGAGTTGGCATACATAGGTGTAGAAGAAACTGATAGGGCAGCGCAGATATGTGTTGATGGCTGTCGGCGAGAGGGTGCTGTCGCGCCCCATGGCGTCGAGTCGTTTCATCACCAGTTCGTCCTTTTCTATTTTCGTGAACAGTTGCTTGCCTGTTTGCTGTCCTGCCTGCAGCGACAGTTTGCTCACCTTGTGGTTGCCCTCTACGAGTTGCTGGAGCATGAAGCGGCTCATTTCGCCCGTGTTTGTACCTTCCGTGCTGGAGTTGTAGCAGATGGTCACGTCGGTGGCGCGCTGAAGGAGTGAGTGGAAGTAGTAACTGTAGATGGCCACCTTGTTCTCCACGGTGGTGAGTCCGTAGGCCTTGCGGATGGCATGGGGGATGAACGATGAGTCGTTGACGCCCTTCGGCATGTTTCCCTCGTTGCACGAAAGCAGGAGCACATGGTCGAAGTCGAGGTTGCGGGTCTCGAGTACGCCCATCATCTGCAGCCCTATGGCCGGTTCACCATGGAAGGGAATGGTGGTCGATTCTATCACTTGTACCAGCAAGCGGGTGAACGTGTTGACAGTTACATTGAGTTCGCCGTTGGCGAAGAGGTCGGCAAAGGGAGTGAGGAGCGTGTACATGCGGAATACGGATTCCTGGAAAAGGGGGTCGTTGGAGTCGGCTCCGCCACGTGCCACGGCAGAGAGGATGAGTTGGAGGGCGGTGGTGAGCGATTGCAGGTCGTTGACGTTGACAGGGTTGAAGAGCAACTTCATGCCAT
Organism: uncultured Prevotella sp.; assembly: GCA_934191235.1. GTDB lineage: Bacteria > Bacteroidota > Bacteroidia > Bacteroidales > Bacteroidaceae > Prevotella. The sequence continues at coordinate 53,420 of CAKPUA010000008.1, forward strand.
CGCTCGCAACCATCTCTTCTTCAGAAGGATAGTATTTGTGCTCTTCGTTGAGCTTCTGCATCACTTCCTGTGCTTCTGGACACACGAATCTGGCATAGGGATGGCGCAGCAGATGGTTGACGAAATAGAGCAGATAGCGGTGACGTTCGGGTTGATGCCCCATGGTGTGGAGGGTGAGATACTGCCTGACCAGTGAAGTGACAGGTGTGTGTGCCAGTGGATAGCCGAGCGTGACGTTGAGTTCTTTCACCTGTTCGGGAATGCAGTGTATGGCTGTCTTGAGGAGCGACTCGTCGCAGAGCACAATGGCAGTGCGGTTGCCGTCGCCGATACGGTTGCCTTGTTGTAGCCATTCGCTGATGTATCGTGCCTGGCTGGCCTCTGTGGTAGCCGACACGTAGGTGACATTCTTGGGCTTTGACATTTGCCCGAAGATGTCCTTATTGTCCGTGTTGAGCTCATTGGGGAAGTCTGCCAGATATTTCGCTATGTAGCGTCCCGCCTCGCCCGTCTCGCTGTGCTTGCCGTCCCGGGGCATGTAGGAGTAGTCGAAATCCCAGTAGAAGTGGGCCTTGCCTTGCTTGCGGATGCTGCTGAACAGCACCTGTTCTACGCGCTGCAGCATGTTGAATCCCACGAAAACATAGGTCTGGTACTTGAAGTCCACGTCTTTTGCCTCTGCCACTTCTCGGTAGAGGTTGCCCTCGTAGGCAAGTCCCTGTTGGGCGAGTTGGCTGTTGAAGCGGTGGTAGATGTCGGCAAAGTGGCACCACAACTGGAGAAAGCGCTGCTTGAGTTGGCTGTCCTTGTCGTCGAGAACGCAGTGGAAGAAGTGTTCCACGAGTTCTTTCTGTTCGTCCGAAAGGTAGCTCACGTCGTCGAGGGCGTGAATGTCGCGCAGGTTGGCGAACACCCGGTCGGCATCCGCCATGTTCTTGTCGATGTCGTCGAAGTCGGCCAGGAGCAGCTGTCCCCAACCATAGAACTTGTCGAGTGTCTCTTCCATGCCGGTCTCAGCTATGAATGCCTTGTGGAGTTCGCAGATGAGCTTGAGTGGGTTGGCTACGGTACGCTTGCTGTGCTGGCGGAACAGGTCGCTGATGGTGATGTAGTGGGGGCTCCAAACTGGTCTGTCGCTCAGCCGTGCCAGGTGCTGGTTGAGGAAGAGAGAGGCGCGCTTGTTGGGGAATACCACTGCCACGTGGGCAAGGTTCTCGCCGTATTTGTCTATCAAGTCTTGTGCTACGTGTTCAAGAAATGTTTGCATAGGTGTCGTTGTGTTTCAGTTTTGTTGTTTGGGGAAGGATGGGTTTGATGGTAGCCGTTTGCTGTCGGCTACTGATTACTGATGGTTACTTTCTCCAGCCGGTTGTCCTTGACATACCATAGGAGGCCGCTCACGTTGGGATAGTCCATGCTCTGAAGCAGTTGCATGTAGCCTTTTACTTGCTCGGCATGCTCCGGACGCGGGTGACCGAACTTGAAGTCTACCACGCGGGTCTCCTTGTCGTTGCTCACCACTCGGTCCGGTCTGTATTCCGTGGTGCGCCCTTGGCTGTCGGTGGTGAGGATGGTGCACTCGTTGAATACGTTCCATTCGGGAGCGAAGAGTTCCGCCACTTCCGGATTTTCCAGGCCTTGCTCTATGGCTTGCTTCACGTCTTGCGGAGTGATGCCCACGCCGTAGAGGGTGCCTTCTTCCTTGAGTTCCGCCAATACCCGTGGCAGGTCGTTGAGCGTCTCGATGCGTGAGAAGATGGCGTGAAGCACGTTGCCTAACTGTATGTAGTGACTGCGGCTGGTCATGTCGTCCTCTTCTTCTTCGTTCCGGGTGAAGGCTTTACTCTTGTTGCTCTGCCTGAACTCCACCGGTACTGCGTGGGTTGACACCTGCAGGTGATGGTCTTGGGATGGCTGAAGAAACACGTTGTCGGTGTGTTTCTGCTCTTTCTCCTCCGCCACATGCAGATGTCCGTAGGTGAAGTGAAAGCCTATGGCTTCTCCTTCCTCGTCGGTAGCTTCTTCCCAAAGGGCGCCGTCGAGTTCGTCCGAAAGCTGTGGAAGCACGTTTTCGAGCAGGAGGCTTCGCTTGTTGCGCTCGCCCAAACTGCCCACGACGAAGAGGTTGTGGCCAGCGCGGGTGAATGCCACATAGAGCAGGTTGAGGTTGTCCACCATGTTCTGAAGCCTTTCGTGGGCGTAGTCGGCTTCGTAGATGGAGTCGGCGAGGCGCGAGCTGTAGTTCACGGGAACGATGGGCAGTTGGTTGAAGGGTGCTTCCTTGGGCTTGCACCACAGAATATAGTTGTAGAGTTCGAGCCTCCAGTCGCAGAAGGCGAGGATTACGTTGTCGAACTCCAGGCCCTTGCTCTTGTGCACCGAGACGATGCGTATGCCGTCTGCCACGTCGCTCTGTATGGTTTTGTTGGCGTAGTCCTGGTCCCAGAGGGTGAGAAAGGTGCTGATGTCTGCCACGTTGTCCGACAGGTAGTCGGCCACCAGGTCGTAGAAGGCGCAGATGAAGGCACTCTGTTCGGCAATGCGGTCAAGGCGGAAGAGCTGGTAGATGCGGTCCACCATGTCGGCAAAGGGCAGGGTGGTGAGCATCTCGCGCTCTTTCACAAATTCGGAAGGCAGGAGCGTGTCAAGGTCTTGGTCGTCGGCAAAGCATTCTGCGTCGCTGAGCTTGTCGCCTCCGATGGCTTGCCAGTACTTCACAAGGGTGGCTTTGGTGAGGCGATCGTCGGGCATGACAAGGGTGCGTAGGGCACTGATGATGAGGCGTACGGCCTGTGAGGAGCCGAGTCTGAACGCCTCGTCCGACACGATAGTCACTTCGGGCATACGCATGGCGAGCCATTCGGCAATGAGGGGAATGTGCTTGTTCGCTCTCACGAGAATGGCTATCTGGTTCTGCTTGACGCCCTTGTCGAGCAGTTCACGGATGATGTCCTCCACTCTCTTGCAGACGGAGGCCGGCGACTTGTCTTCCAGGAGCATGGCGTCTACCAGTCCTACAGGCCTGTCGGCATTGGGAAGCTGCTGTTCCACGTCGGCATAAGCCTTGGTTATCTGACTGCTTTCCTCGTTGCCCTCGTTGTCGAGATTCCTGGCTTCCTGTTGTGCGGCGAGGGTGAAGAAGGCGTTGTTGAACTTCACGACAGACTGGCTCGAGCGGTAATTGGTTTGGAGTGAGGTGATGTGGAGTTGGCTGTCGGGCTGCGGAAATTGCTGTTCAATGTTGTTGAGCAGCTGCCAGTCGCCCGAACGCCAGCGGTAGATGCTCTGTTTCACGTCGCCCACGATGAGCGAGCCTTGTGACTCGTGGCTCATGCACTCGTCGAGCAGCACCTTGAAGTTCTGCCACTGCACGGTGCTTGTGTCCTGAAACTCGTCTATCATGATGTGTTCCAGCCGTGAGCCAATCTTTTCATATATAAAAGGTGAGTCGCCCGTTCCGGCTATAAGCTGGTGGAGCAGGCTCTGGGTGTCGCTGAGCAGGAAGCGGTTGTTGTCGGCGTTGATTTGCGCTACGCGTGTGCTGATGGCCTTGAGCAGTCGTAGTTGGTTTATGTTTTTCAGGGTGATGTCTGCCGAGATGTATTGCCGGTAGAGTTTTTTGCGCAGCCTTTCGCCATTGGTAAGTTGCTGGCAGAGTTCGGGCGCCAAGTTGGCCACCAGCTCCTTGATGTCTCTGCTGTTTGATTTCTTCACCCACTTATCTGGGTTTTCCATGGCTTCTGCCACACGGGTGCCTGTAGCCGACTTGGGGTTGAGGTCGCCGTTGTAGAGCTTGGCGAAGTAGCCGGCAGGTCCGGAGGCGCCGTAGGGGAAGTCGTTCACTTCGAGTCCCTCGCACCGGATGGTCTCGAGAAAAGTCTCGCCGATGAGCTTGATGCCGTCTTCCGCATTGCTCTTGACCTTGTGTAGCGTGTCGTACAGTTGCTTGAAGAATCCCGGCTGTTCCAGTGCAGCCTCGGTTTCTTTCCGGTTTTCCTTGTAGACATCCTTGAAGATGTTGCGCCCGAAACTCTTGATGGCGCCTATCACGTTCCACGATCGGTCCTCGCGAATGTTTTCCATCACATATTCCTTTATCCACTGCAGGATGGGCGATGAGCTGTCCAGGCTCTCCACAAGTTCGTCCACTGCCTGTTCCTCTACCTGGGTGTCGTTGAGGCCGATGCGGAGATTGGGCGTGAGGTCGAGTTCGCGGGCCAGATTGCGCATCACGCTTTGGAAGAACGTGTCGATGGTCTGCACGCGGAAGTAGTTGTAGTTGTGGAGCAGCAGTGTGAGTGCGAGCCGTGCTTGCCGGCGCACCTGTTCGTGTCCGAGTCCGAGGTCGCGCATCACGATGTCGGCATAGGCGCGCGAGTCGGGCAGGTCTTCGGCTATGCCGTAGAGCTGCGAGAGTATGCGGGTCTTCATTTCCTCGGTGGCCTTGTTGGTGAAGGTCACTGCGAGAATGGAACCATATCCGTAAGGGTTGGCTATCAGTTGTTTGATGTACTCCACGGCAAGCGTAAATGTCTTGCCGCTTCCGGCACTTGCCTTGTATACGGTCAGTGGCTTTTGCATTGTTCTTTGGTTTATGTTAGTATTGAGGTTACCATTTTGAGAAGAGTTCGAAGCCCATCTTGAACCCGAATCCGTCGAAGTGGGTGTTGCGCATGGCGGCAAAGACGCCCATGGAGAAAAGGCGGTTGGTGAATCCGTAGCCGTATTCCATGTAGGGGTGCAGGTGTCGCACGGCGAGTGCGCTGCAATAGATGCGCTCGCTCTCCACGAGACGTCCCACACCGGGTAGCCACGACAGGAGCATGAGAGGCGACTCGTAGGTCATGTTGGCTCGGATGTAGTAGTCGGACGCATTATACCAGTTACTGTTGAGCAACTCGAATCCGCCCGACCAGTCGTCGTTCCATCCGCCGGGTATGTTGTTGTCGCGGAAGTTGGAGTAGTCGAGGAAATACTGCTTGTCGGCCTTCGATGTGTAGAAGCCTCCTCCCACGCGGAGCGACACGGAGCGCATGCATTTCATGCGATGTATGTAGCTGCCGTCGAACTCCCAGCGGGTGTAGCGTGAGTCGCTGTGGGCCACGCCCCGTATGCCCTGTTCGTAGTCGATGGTGAAGATGGGACCACGATAGTACCAGGGGCGCACCTGTAGTTCAACGAAAGGTGAGAAGCTGTTGTATCTCAGTGGCTTGTCGGCAGCCAGGAACGATTCCTTGTTGACAACTGTTCGGCGATAGAAGATGAATCCCGTCTTGAGTCCGAAGCGCCGGGTGATGTCGATGCAGTTGAGCAGACGCAGGTGTCCCTGCCTGAAGTAGTCCAGGTGCATGGCATCCCAGTCGATGGTGTCGTTGCGCTCTGCCTTCACCTGTTCGAGCACTTTTGAGTTGGTGATGCGGTTGCCGTTGCCCAGTTCTGCCTCCACGTAGCCGTTGTGGCGCACGTCGTAGTTCCATCTGAAGGGCAGGCTGTAGTAGAACTGCTTGAGCTTGAACGAGTAGCCGCCCTTGAATCTGAGCGACAGGGCATTGTTGTCGCTGAAGAGATAGCTGCCGCGCACGTCAAACTTGTATGTCAGTCCGCGGCGCTTGCTGAAGCCCAGATAGAGTGGGTTCATGATGGGCGAGATGCGGAAGGAACCTTGGTTGTTCTTGCCGAAGTTCTGCTTCACGCGATCCACCAGGTTCTTGCCCACCAGGTCCCAGAGTATGGCTTTGGTCTTGTTCTTTCGTTTGGGCGCGCCCGACGCCATGGCTGCCAGCGAGTCGTGACGGGCGTAGATGGAAAGGTCGATGGAGTCGAGCGGCTCGGGACGCATACACTCCATCTGTTTGCGCGGCGAGAGCGAGTCGGGTGGGGTGAGGGCATCGCCCCTTTTGCATACAACCGAACGCATGCGGCATCGCACCTTGTTGCCTAAATAACGGAAGGTTGTGACCACCTCACAGGTGTGTGGCAGCAGACTGCCTATTCCTTCCTTCCCCATTTCCACGTTGAGCTGGAAGCGCATCATGTCGTATTCGCCTTTCAGCTCGCCGTTGAGTATTCTTCCTGTAGTATAGTCAATCGTGGCAAATCCGCTTACTGTCTGTGTGTTACGTCTTTTGGGCCGAAACGATACCACTGCCTTGTTGCCGGGCAGCACACTGGTTCGGTAGCGATAGAAATGACGGTTGTGGCGGTTGAACGGCGAGAGCAGGTTGCGGTGGACGATGGTCGTGCCGTAGACATCGGGCGTGAGATACTGTAGCAAGGTGGCAAACACGGTTTTGTTGCGTGGCATAGTGCCCGAGGAGGTGAGCGTTCGCGACGGATGGTTGTCCATGGATTGGAAGTCCATTTCGTTCATGCTTTCGGCAATAAAATCCCGTTCCTTGCCACGGGCCACGAGATAAAGGTCGGGCACGGTCATCAGTAGCGGGTTCTTCTTGTCTATGTGGAAGCGCAGCCGGGTGTAGATAGTAGACCGGTGGGCGCATCCTGTGGTGTCGACAGAGGCTGCGTAGGCAAACAAGCGTCGCAAGGCAACGGTGTCTGTCTTCACCTTGGCACAGACCATGAGGGGCATCATCTCCAGGCAGAAAATGATGGCGCCAAGTTGTAGATGTCTCCATGGTCTGTTCACGTGATTTGTCTTTTGATAAGAGTCCTTGCCGTCTGTCTTGTATAAGTCTACGAGTTACGGATGCTAAGTCTACGAGTTACGGGTGCTAAGTCTACGAGTTACGGGTGCTAAGTCTACGAGTTACGGGTGCAAAGTCTACGAGTTACGGGTGCTAAGTCTACGAGTTACGGATGCTAAGTCTACGAGTTATGGGTCGTTAGTGGCAGACTAACGCATCGCTACAGGCAGAGTAGCACATCGTTAACGGCACACTAACCAACTTCTATCCTTAGTGTAAGTCATCGGCATCCCCTTTTCCTCACATGTTTAGGCTCCGCCTTTTACTCCTGTTTTCCGGCATTAGCCTTGAGAAAAGCTTCGGCTCTTTCCAAGTCTTGAGGCGTGTCTATGCCCACGGTCTCCACGTCGGTGAGTCCCACCTTGATGCGATAGCCGTTCTGAAGCCACCTCAATTGCTCCAGACTTTCCGCCTTCTCCAGGCTCGACTGCGGCAGACGGGTCAGCTCGGCGAGCACTTCGCGACGGTAGGCATAGAGTCCGAGATGCTTGAGGAAGGGGTAGTGAAGGAGCCATTCGCCCTCTTCCACACCTCTAACAAAAGGAATGACACTCCGGCTGAAGTACATGGCGCACTGGCGGTTGTCGAGTACAATCTTGGGCGAATTGGGGTTCTTCATGGCTTCCACGCTTTCAAACGGCTTGCCGAGCGTAGCTATTTGCGTGTCGGGGTCGTCGAAACACCGGCACACCGACTCTATCTGCGACCGCTGGATGAACGGCTCGTCGCCCTGCACGTTGACAATCACGTCTGCCCGGCAACCGAGTTTCTCCACGGCCTCCTCTATTCTGTCGGTGCCGCTCTTGTGGTCCGTGCGGGTCATCACCGCCTTGCCGCCAAAGCCTTCCACGGTTTGGAAGATGCGTTCGTCGTCGGTGGCCACGTAGGCATCGTCGAGTACGGCCGACACCTGTTCATACACACGCTGGATGACGGGCTTTCCGCCCAGCAAGGCCAGAGGCTTACCCGGAAAGCGGGACGATGCATATCTGGCCGGTATAATACCTGTAAATTTCATAGTTTCTGTCGTTAATCACCGCAAAATTAATGAATATCTTGGAAAATAGCTAAAAAAACGTGGTCGAATGTAAACAATATCGAAATAAATGATTACTTTTGGGGGTGAAATCAGAAAAACAGAATCGAAACGTGAACAACAACTTAATATTATTCCTCCTTCTTCTCTTTCCATCGGCCTCCTTCGCCCAGAAGATCACACTCGGCTCCTGTACCACGCGCGACAACGGTCAGTACAAGGGCGAGATGGTGGGCGGCAAGCCTCACGGCAAGGGACAAACGGTCTTCAAGAACGGCGACGTGTATGAAGGCGAATACGTGAAAGGCAAGCGTCAGGGCTTCGGCGTCTACACATTCTCCGACGGCGAAAAGTATGAAGGACAGTGGTTCCAGGACCAGCAGCACGGAAAGGGCACCTACTACTTTGCCAACAACAACAAATATGTGGGTCTGTGGTTCCGCGACTATCAGCAGGGCCACGGCGTCATGTACTACTACAACGGAGACAAGTATGAGGGCGACTGGTTTCAAGACCACCGCAATGGCCACGGCAAGTACACCTTTGCCGGCGGCGCCTACTACAACGGCCTTTGGCTCAACGACAAGAAAGAGGGCAAGGGCGTGTTCGATTGGGGCGACGGCACCACCTACGACGGCATGTGGAAGGACAACCAGCGGTCGGGCAAAGGCGTGAACCGCTATGCCGACGGCGACGTCTACACCGGCGAATGGCTCAACGACATACAGAACGGAAAGGGTATCTACAAGTTCCAGAACGGCGACGTGTATGAAGGCGACTACGTGCAGGGCGAACGCACCGGCATGGGCATATTCCGCTATCAGAACGGCGACAGATACACAGGCCACTTCAGCGAAGGCGACAAAGACGGACATGGAACCCTGCAGTGGAAGAACGGCGACGTGTATGACGGCGACTGGAAGGGCGACACTCAGAATGGCCATGGCAAACTCACCAAGAAAAACGGCGACGTATACGAAGGGCAGTTCAGGAACGGAGTGCTCGACGGAGAAGTCATCATCCACTTTGCCGACGGCTCCAAGTTCAAGGGCACCTATCGGGCAGGCAAGCGCAACGGTGCTGCCATAGAGGAATCGAAAGACGGAGTGCGCTTTGAAGGTAGCTATGTGGACGACCAGCGCGACGGCAAGTTCGTGGAAAAAGACCGCAACGGCCAGGTTACGGCTCGCGGCACCTACAACATGGGCTACCGACAGGAATGACAACAACAAACTAATCCATATAAAAACTACAAAAAGATGATTATCGACACAATTGAAAATCTCAAGAAGTACGAGAGTGTGAACCCTCTTTTTAAAGAGGTAGTGAAGTTTATCAGCGAAAACGACCTCAATAGCCTTGAGGCCGGCAAGCACTATATCGTTGACAAGGACCTCTTTGTCAACATCACCGACGCCAAGGGACGTGCCAAGGAAGCTGCCACCATCGAGACACACAAGAACATGATCGACATCCAGATTCCGCTCGACGGCAGCGAAACCTTCGGCTATACGCCTACAGAGGACCTGCCCGAACTCGAATACAACGCCGAGAAAGACATCACCAAGTATGGCGACCTCATGGCACAGAGCTACATCACCTGCCGTCCCGGCATGATGGCCATTTTCTTCCCACAGGACGGACACGCTCCCTGCATCTCTGACAAGGAGACCATCCACAAGGCTATCTTCAAGGTGAAGGTTTGCTAAATCACTACGGACGGACAGGCTTGAAACGACAGCGGTCTGGTCTGCATCTCATGTGGACAGACCGGCCTTTCATGGCCTGTCCGCCTTCTTTCATCCCGTCATCCTCATTTCCCAATCAACAATAAACTAAACAAGCATACTATGGTCGCAAGGAAGACAAACTCACGCAAGGCGGCTAACAAGAAAGCAGCCAAGCCCCAACACATCGGACTGGTCAAGAACGACGCCTATCTGGAACCCTACGAGGACGCCATCAGAGGCAGACATGAACACGCCCTGTGGAAACTCGGCCAACTGACCAAGGGCGGCAAGAAACCTCTTGCCGACTTTGCCAACGGCTACGAATACTACGGGTTGCACCGGACGGCAAGAGGATGGGTGTTCAGAGAGTGGGCACCCAACGCCACTGCCATCTATCTGGTGGGCGACTTCAACGGATGGAGCGAAAGCCCCAAGTATGCCGCCAAGCGCATTGAGGGCACCGGCAACTGGGAACTCAAACTCGGCAGCCGGGCCATGAAACATGGCGACCTCTACAAGATGCACGTCTACTGGGAAGGCGGTCACGGCGAGCGCATACCGGCCTGGGCACAGCGTGTGGTGCAGGACGAGCAGACCAAAATATTCTCAGCACAGGTGTGGGCGCCGGAAGAACCCTACAAGTGGAAGAAAAAGAAGTTCCGCCCCGCCACCTCGCCCTTGCTCATCTACGAGTGCCATATCGGCATGGCGCAAGACGCCGAGAAGGTGGGCACCTACAACGAGTTTCGCGAACGAGTGCTGCCACGCATCATCGCCGACGGCTACAACTGCATACAGATAATGGCCATACAGGAGCATCCCTACTATGGATCATTCGGCTATCACGTGAGCAGTTTCTTTGCCCCTTCATCGCGCTTCGGCACTCCCGAAGAACTCAAGCAACTCATCGATGAGGCTCACCAGCAGGGCATAGCCGTCATCATGGACATTGTGCACAGTCATGCCGTGAAGAACGAGGTGGAAGGACTGGGCAATCTGGCTGGCGACCCCAACCAGTATTTCTATCCCGGCGACCGACATGATCATCCCGCATGGGACAGTCTCTGCTTTGACTACGGCAAGGACGAGGTGATACATTTCCTGCTCTCCAACTGCAAGTATTGGCAGGAGGAATACCATTTCGACGGATTCCGCTTCGACGGCGTAACCTCCATGCTCTACTATAGTCACGGATTGGGAGAGGCATTCACCAACTATGCCGACTACTTCAACGGTCACGAAGACGACAACGCCATCTGTTACCTCACCCTTGCCAACAAGCTCATCCATGAGGTGAACCCTCATGCCATCACAATAGCCGAAGAGGTGAGCGGCATGCCCGGCTTGGCAGCCAAGTTTGAAGACGGAGGCTATGGGTTCAACTACCGCATGGCCATGAACATACCCGACTTCTGGATCAAGACCATCAAGGAACTTCCCGACGAGCAATGGAAGCCCAGCAGCATCTTCTGGGAAGTGAAGAACCGGCGCGCCGACGAAAAGACCATCAGCTATTGCGAGAGTCACGACCAGGCACTCGTGGGCGACAAGACCATCATCTTCCGCCTTATTGATGCCGACATGTACTGGCACTTCAAGCGGGGCGACGAGAACGAAACCGTGCACCGCGGTATCGCGCTCCACAAGATGATACGGCTGGTCACGGCTGCTGCCATTAACGGTGGCTATCTCAACTTTATGGGTAACGAGTTCGGACACCCTGAATGGATAGACTTCCCGCGCGAGGGCAACGGATGGAGCCACAAGTATGCGCGCAGACAGTGGAACCTGGTAGACAACCCGGACCTCGACTATCACTTCCTCGGCGACTTCGACAAGGCCATGCTCCGGGTCATCAAGAGCGAGAAGAACTTCAACCGCACGCCGGTGCAAGAGATATGGCACAACGACAGCGACCAGATTCTTGCCTTCATGCGCGGTGACCTCGTCTTTGTGTTCAACTTCAATCCGGTGCAGTCGTTCACCGACTATGGCTTCCTCGTGCCTACCGGTTCCTACGACGTGGTGCTCAACACCGACGCCCGAGAGTTCGGAGGCAACGGATTGGCAGACGACTCGGTGCTGCACCTCACCAACTATGACGCCCTCTACGTGGACCAGCACAAGGAGTGGCTCAAACTCTACATACCCGCCCGTTCGGCGGTGGTATTGAAACGCAACTAAGAAAATGTCAACTAACACATCACGCAAGAACGCCGGCACAGCACTCGTCATGGCTGTATGTGCCGCCGTCTTCTTGTTTTTCACTTTTGTTTATCTCTACCATTATCAGGCAGACATCCTTTATGTAGGACAGCACGTGCTCTCTGAGGGTGCCACCACTTACGACCCGCTCGTCGGCGCATTGCTTATCACGCTTGTGCTGCAGGTGCTCCAGATGGTCATCATGGGCGTCATGCGTGTGTCCCACTCGGCTGTGGCACTCACATGGTTTCCCTCTTTTCTCATTCTTACCGTTATCACTGATGTGGGAGCAAACATAGACTCCGACTTCAGCTTCGGTGGTTGGACATGGGCCATCCCCCTGTTGCTCATCGTCTGGTTCTTCCTTACTTGGGGTATCACCAAGACCGAGAACTTTGACACGCGTGCATCGGCCAATCCGCTTCTTTCCAGACAGATGTGGATCAACGTGTTGACCATGGTCGTCATGATGCTCTTCACGTGTACGCTGAGCAATGACGACGACGTGTTCCACTACCGCATGCAGGCTGAACGCTACATCCGTGAGGGCAACTATGATGCGGCTCTCGACTGCGGCAAGCACTCAGTGGCCAACGACAGCAGCCTGACTATGCTTCGCGCCTACGCACTTTCCAACGAAGGGCGTCTTGCCGACAGCCTTTTTGTCTATCCGGTGTGCGGAGGCAGCCACGTGCTCATGCCAGACGGCACAACAACCAAGAGCTTGACCATTCCGCCCCATGAGATTCGCAAGCACTACAGACAACCCAAGAGTTCCGTCGACTACAGACTTATGTCGCTTTTGCTCGACAAACGCATAGACGATTTTGCACGTTGTGTAAGAAGCTACTACAAACTTGACTTGTCTTTGCCGCGCCACTATCGTGAGGCTCTGGTGCTCTATGCCCATGTCCGCAGTAATCCTGTGGTAGTGTTTCACGAATCGGTAATGGATGCCGACTACCGAGACATGACCGACCTCATGCACAGTGCACACAACGCAGCCGAACGTGAAAGCCTTGTGCGCGATGCCTATGGCAACACGTATTGGTGTTATTATTTCTATGGCAAGAAATAAGTAACGGTAAACAGTGGCTTTCCTTGCAAGTGTCTTTCGGCAAACTGCAGTCATTAGTGTCTGTAACGAGTCACCCGGCAGTGGTGTAGGCAGCACTGATTGCTCATGGAGAAAGCGTGATAGATGGTGATAGATAAAAAGCCATCTATCACTCATCTATCACTGCAGCTAACGCTTTGAGTGTCAGTGAGCTATGTGCTTATAAATGCAAAAAGTGATAGATAATGGCTCATTTCAAACTTTTTTCTTGCGTACGCACGCGCTTAATGCAACGGGAAGTATGGAAGATGGAGCCTTGATAAGGAAAACAGAAAGTCCGGCAACCTATGTTTTATGACATGAGGTTGCCGGACTTGCCGTTAGAAGTGAGTTTTCTTTATCTGTTCTGTGGGGTCAGTGTCGTTGACTATTCTCCAAACACACAGGGCAGGGCAGAAAGTTGGTAATACAGTGTGCGGGCGATGCGCTCATGGCCCTTGTCGTTAGGATGCAGGCGGTCTGTATCGGAAAGATGAAAATACTGTGCGTGCTCGTCGAGCATGGGATAGAGTCCGCAGAGCGCATTAAGGTCGATGACAGGCATCGCCCAGATGTTTCCAGCCTCTTTCACAGCATCTATATAACTCTTTAGATACTCACCGCAAAGGTTGCGGTAGTCCTCTGTGGGCTGCCAGTTCTTGTCGTTGGCATAGAATCCGGAACGATGGATAGGGGTGAGCAGCACAACCTGCTTGGTGGGAAACATCTTCTTGACGGTGCTGAGCGCTATGTTGATGCGCCCGCGATAGGTGTTCTTGTCCATCGACAGATACTGGCGCTTGCGCGTCACCAGATGCTTCGGCTCGTGTATACCTGCCATCACCTTCTCCTTTTTCTCTGTATACCATTCACCGATGGGCACACCTGCATTGTAGTCGTTGGTACCTATGAAGATAAGTATGGCGTCGAAGTCGTCACCATGCTCGGTCTTCAACTTGTCTGCTTGGCGTGGAATATCGTTCCATTGACGGCCGCTAACCGCATAGACGTAGGGAGTAATGCCGAGCCACTGTTGCAGATAGGTCCAGTATTTGTTTTTTGAAGCCTTGTTCTTGGGGTCGGTAATGGAGTCGCCGAAATAGGCTACCTTCTTGCTCTTCCAGGGATGTTCAAGCCCTTGGGCCACGGTTGTCATGCAACAAAGCATGGCAAAGCACACGCAAAGGGTGCGCATGATGTTCATTCTTTTCATTGTTGTATTTGATTATAGATTCTTGTTTCTGTAAATTGTCGGGCGAGATAGCCTATGCGATACAGGTTGAAGAGCCACAGCGGTGCCCGTTCCTGTTGGAGGGTTTTCTCCATTCGTGCTTCCAGCAAGGCAAAACTATGTGCCACGACCCGTGTGAGGTGCATTGCGTGCAGGCGGTCTACCACTTCCAACAAAGAAGAATAGCCCCTCAGGTCTTGCCGGAAAGCATAGAGCGTGCGGATGGCTTCACGAGATTTTCTCAAGAAACTGGCGTTGTCTTCAAACGTTTCCATGCTTAGCGGATTGTCCGTGTGTGTGATGCCTATGCCGTGATTCTGCAAGGTCTTTCCCCAAAGCACGTCCTCATAACCATAGAAATGAAAACGTTCGTCAAGCGGATAGCGTAGCATCGTATCGCGGCGTACGAGGAAATTGGAAGTGTGGAAGTGGTTGTAGGCATTGTTCTGGCGCAAACGGAAATCGCCGTTCTGTGGATTCCTACATTCCAGCATGTATCTGATGGTACACCGTTCAGCAGGGCAGATGGTGTAGCCTCCATATACAATGGGAGTGGGTACGTCGCTTTTCAGTATATTATAATAGGTGTCGATATAATTGTTCCTCCTCACGACCATGTCGCTGTCTATGAAAAGTAACCATTCGCCTGTAGCCTCTTGGGCAAGATAATTGCGAATGCAAGCCCTACCACGGTTCACTCCGCACTCTATCAGTCGGCAGTGGTGAAGCAAGTTGATGCCCCGGTTGGTCTCCAGGCAAGAGGTGTCAGTGGAGCCGTCGTCGGCTACGATAACTTCAAAGTGCAGTCCATCCACTGCCATGGCTTGTCTTTGCAACTCCTTGACGAGTGGCAGACAGACGTTGTTATAGGCAGGTAAAAGAATGGACAATTGGATTCTCATATCTGCAAAAGTACGGCTTTTATCCGTGTGTTTACCTTATTTGTCTATTATTTTTTGATTTTTTATAGGAAAAGGTGTAATTTTGCGGCTCGTAAGAAAAACGTTAATAACAACACGATTAATATGAAAAAGTTTGTATTGAGCGGTGCCATGGCCCTTGCCATGCTGATGAGCGCCGGCCAAGTAAGTGCGCAGAACACAGTGGGTAACATTTTGAGCAACGTGCTCGGTTCCACTTCTTCAAGCAGTTCCTCCACAGGCAGCATCCTGCAGGGACTGACCACTATCTTCAACAAAAGCAACATAGCAACCAAAGATAAGATTGTAGGCACTTGGACCTATGTGGAGCCAGCCATCGTTTTCTCGAGCGACAATGTGCTCTCCAGCTTAGGTGGCAAGGCTGCTTCGTCTGCCATAGAGAAGAGACTGCAGTCAAAGCTTGACACCTATGGCTTCAAGAAAGGTATGGTGACCATGACCTTCGACAAGAGCGGAAACTTCACCCAGAAGTTCAAGAACAGAACCTTGAAAGGCACCTACACCGTGAAAGACAAGAACGTTACTCTCAAGTATGCGGGCAACTTCAAGCAGATTGTCGGTACCACACAGATTGTAGACAATTCACTGCTCATTGTGATGGATGCAAGTAAACTCCTGAAATACGTCAACGTGCTCGGCAAGGTGAGCGGAAGCGCCACCCTGAAGACTGCCACTTCGTTGCTCGGAAGCATGAAAGGCATGGAATGTGGCTTGCGGTTGCAGAAATAAGTTAAACTATATTAAATATAGGTACCTGTATTATTGCCACCACAGTAAATATAAGTACCTTTGCACCGCTGTCACGAGTTGACAGCATAAATTCAAACCTTTAAAATTAAATTAAACAATGGCAACAAGAATCAGACTGCAGCGCGGCGGTCGCAAGAACTACGCGTTCTACAGCATCGTTATCGCTGACGTAAGAGCTCCACGTGATGGTAAATTTACTGAGAAGATTGGTACTTACAATCCAAACACCAATCCTGCTACTGTAGATTTGAATTTTGAGCGTGCACTTTACTGGGTAGAGTGTGGTGCTCAGCCTACAGACACCGTTCGCAACATCCTCAAGGGCGAGGGCGTTTACCTGATGAAGCACCTTAAGGGTGGCGTAAAGAAGGGCGCTTTCGACGAGGCTTCTGCACAGAAGAAGTTCGACGCATGGAAGGCTGACAAGCAGAAAGGCTTGGACGCAGTGCGCGAAGGTGAAGTAAAGGCCAAGAAAGACGCTCAGGCTAAAGAGCTTGAGGCTGAAAAGAAAATCAACGAGGAAATCGCAAAGAAGGTGGCTGAGAAGAAGGCTGCCGAGGCTGCTGCCAAGGCAGAGGCTGAAGCCGCTGCTACAGAGGAAGCTACTGAGGCTCCAGCAGCTGAATAATCTTCGGGTTATCTCTTTGAACATCTTGAGGGAATTGACTTACGGGTCAGTTCCCTTTTTTCGTGCCCACCCTTATTGAAAACAGGCGGGTAGCAACGTGTCCCTTGTGGGGTTGTTGTTGCTTCCCGCCTGTTTTTCTATAAGGTTATTTGCCGAACTCGCTTGCCAAACCGCCTTCGCTTGTCTCCTTGTAGAGGGAGGGAAGGTCGTGGCCGGTGCGTTTCATCACCTGCACCACCTTGTCGAACGACACACGATGGCTACCGTCGCTGTAGGCAGCATACAGGTTCGCGTCGAGAGCACGGGTGGCGGCAAAGGCGTTACGCTCAATACATGGAATCTGTACCAGTCCGCACACCGGGTCGCAAGTCATGCCGAGATGATGTTCAAGCCCCATTTCGGCAGCATATTCTATCTGCGACGGGCTGCCGCCAAACAGTTGGCAAACGGCTGCCGAAGCCATGGCACAAGCTACGCCCACCTCACCTTGGCATCCCACATCGGCCCCCGATATGGAGGCATTCTCTTTCACTATGTTGCCCACCAACCCGGCTGTAGCTATGGCATGGAGAATCTTGGTGTCGCTGAAGTCATGGCCTCGTTGGCAATGGTAGAGCACTGCCGGCAGCACTCCACAGGCACCACAGGTGGGAGCCGTGACGATGGTGCCGCCCGAAGCGTTCTCTTCGCTCACTGCGAGGGCGTAGGCATAGACCATGCCACGGGTCGCAAGTTCACGCTTGTAGCCCGAAGCCTTGACGTAGTAGGTGGGAGCCTTTCGCATCAAGTTGAGTGGTCCGGGCAGTCTGCCCTCGTGGTTGATGCCACGCACCACAGCTTCCTTCATGCTTGTCCATACGGTCATGAGGTAGTCCCAGATGTCCTTGTCCTCACACATCTGCACGTATTCCCAGTAGTTGCGCCCGTTGTCATAACACCAATTCATGATTTCCGTCATGGTGGTCATGTTATATACGGGTTGGCTGTCGAACATATCGTTTGGCTTGCCTTCCGACAGGGCACCTCCACCAATGCTGTATACGGTCCATTCGTCTATGATTTGTCCGTCTATATCCTTGGCGGCGAACTTCATTCCGTTGGGATGGAAGGGAAGAAAAACGGCGGGCTTCCACACGATGTTCACGTGGGCCTTGCTGGCCAACACATCGGTGATGGCCTGGTCGGTCATGTGTCCGCGGCCGGTTGCTGCCAGACTGCCGTAGAGTGTTACCTCGTATTCTGCCGCTTCGGGATGGCGTGCAAGATAAATCTGCGCTGCCTTTTGCGGTCCCATGGTGTGGCTGCTTGAGGGGCCTTTGCCAATCCTGTAGAGTTCCTTGAGTGATTTCATCTGTGTAGGGTTACCAAAACTTGTTTTGTTCCTTGTTGTATTCGAAACCTGCTGCAGCCAGTTTGTCTTCCAGTGCCTGGCGATCCACGTTCATGTCGTCGCAGAGTTCGTCGAGCGAAGCGTAGTTGTCGCGCAGCAGCATGTTGACAGCCGAGAAAAGTATCATCGGGTCTTCGGGTAATTTTTCCATGTGTCGCTGTTTATGTTGTTATCTCTTAATTGGCGGCAAAATTACGAAAAATAATCGGAAAAGCGATTTGCCGGCAGTGAAATGTTCCTACTTTTTACTTTCTTTCAAATCCGTTGGCTTCATGGTGGCCTATGGTTTCATTCGAGTGCATATTCCATGGTGTTCACCACACGGACGCGTTTGATGTAGGGGGTGTTGCTGTCGCGGTCTTCTATGGAGAACTGTCCTTGCTGCGCACTCTTCAAGTCGCCCAGTCGGCAACCGGCGTCATCGGCAAATTTCTGTGCTGTGGCCCGTGCGTTGCGGGTGGCTTCCTCCACCATTTCGGGTTTGATTCGGTTGAGCGCAGTGAAGTCGTAGCGGGCAGAATTGTTGTATTCCTCGCTGACGATGGCTATTCCCTGTTTCATCAGTTCTGCCTGCCGGCGCATGAGTTGCCTCACCTTGTCCACGTTGGCAGAGGTGACGGTGATGACACTCTTGGCCTTGTAGCGGTAGTTCATGATTTCGTTGCCATAGTTGTCTGCCTGGCGGTCGGCAATCTCGGCGGGGTTCACGCTGATTTCACTGTCCTTGATGCCGGCCGACTTGAGGAAGTTCACCACCTTGCGGTTTTTCAGTTCCAGCAAGTTGTACATCTCTGCCGGGTCGTTGCCTATTTCCTTGTAGGTGAGCGACCACGTCACTTTGTCGGCCTTCACTTCTCGTTCGCAAAGTCCCTTGACGGCCACTTTCCGGTCGCGGTCCTTGAAAGTCACGATGCCACTGCGCAGCGACAGCCCCATGAGGATGAGTCCGGCGGCGATGATAGTGGCAGAAAGCAATTTCTCGTTCAGTTTCATAGTTCTGTTGTTTTAGGGGTTATTGAGTGGGGTAAAGTTAGTGCAAAAATCAATAGTCGTCAAGTGTTTGACCGAAAAATTTCCTTTAGCCGATTCTTTTTGTGGCTGATTGTGGCAGTAAGGGTTGGCTTTACGGGTAAAACGCCGTAACTTTGCAGCCAAAAAGAATAAGGAAATGATGAAGAGCGACAACCATGTGAGTGTTTTCCAGCGGCCTGTATGGGTCGTCCTGTTGGCTTTGACGGCAGCCGTGGCCTGGGGATGGGCCTATCCGCTCATCAAACTTGGCATGAGCGAGTTTGGCATTCTTCCCTCCATGACGGGCGGAAAGATGCTCTTTGCAGGCATTCGTTTCTGCGTGTCCGGACTGATTATTCTGCTTGTAGCCCAGCGTGGCCACCGCTCGTTTGAGGTTGTTGCACCGAAAGACTGGGGCTACATTCTGCTCTTTTCGCTCTTCAACACCACGCTCCATTATGCCTTTTTCTACTTTGGTCTGTCGCATAGCGAGGGTGCCCGAGCTGCCATACTCAACTCGATGAGTGTGTTCACGGTGGTTATTCTGGCCTGTGTGTTTTTCAAGACAGACCGCATGACAAAGCGCAAGATAACGGGATGTCTGCTCGGATTTGTCGGCATCCTTGCCTTAAACCTTGGCGGCAAGGAGAGTGGTCGCTTCACTTGGCTGGGCGACGGCATGATTATTCTCAACGCTCTTTGTGGAGCCACCGCCTCGCTGATGACGAGAGGCTTGTCGCGACGGGTCGACGTGTTTGTCGGCACAGGCTATGCGCTGGCCATTGGCGGTGCGTTGCTGGTGGTGCCGGGATGGCTGATGGGTGGCACGCTGCCGCGTGTCACTCCTTGGGGCTTGGTCATCTTGCTGCTGCTCATAGCCATTTCGTCGATCGGATTTTCGCTCTACAACAAGTTGCTCTCTTGCAATCCGGTTGGCAAAGTGGCCATTTTCAACTCGCTTATTCCTGTAGTGGGTGCCATCACCTCATGTTTGTGTTTGGGTGAGACTTTCTATTGGAAATATGTGTTGGCAGGAGTTCTTGC
Organism: uncultured Prevotella sp.; assembly: GCA_934191235.1. GTDB lineage: Bacteria > Bacteroidota > Bacteroidia > Bacteroidales > Bacteroidaceae > Prevotella. Next base: position 73,186 of record CAKPUA010000008.1, read on the forward strand.
CACGGCGGGTATCTATGTCATCAACCGGGGCAAGAAGTAAAAACAGGTTTTCGTGTAGGCCGTCTATCATAAGTTTCCGCCTGGGTGGTTTTGTTTCCGCCTGTCTTTGACCGTTAGTCGCCGAGTTTTCATGCCTTAATGTGCGACTTACGGGTGCTAAGTGTGCGACTTACGGGTGCTAAGTGTGCGACTTATGGGCGCTAAGTATATGACTTACGGGCGGTAAGTCTACGAGTTGCAAAATGTCATAGTCTAATTCGTAACTTGTGCAATGATGATTGTGTGGTGATCATTGATGGGGATGAGACGAATTGTGATTGTCATCAGTCCACTGAAAAGCCAGTCGCTCGGTGCCGTCGGCTATGTGGATGATGCCGCAATAAGCGAACCCGTGTTTCTGCACCAGGTGGCGCATGATGGCATTGTCCCTGTGGGTGTCAATGCGGAGATGGGAGCATTGTTCCCTGCAGAAACGGATGATGCAACTGAACACACCGTGATAATCGGGATCGCTCATCACTCGGTGTATCACAGAATAGGGAGCCGTGTCAAGCCACTGGCCCTGGAATATTTCTCCATAGGCAGGGTCGGGACCTTTGCGGAGCACAAAGGCACCTACTGCCACACGGCCGCTCAACACAAGATAGCAGTCGTTTGAGGCGATGTCTTCACGGAAAATGCTCTCCGAAGGATAGCCGTTGGTCCATTGGCTGGCGTTCCCCGTGCGCTTCATGGTCTGACGCGACAGGTCTGACAGACGAACCAACGATTCGATGTCGCCAGACGTTGCTTTTCTAACAGAATAGTTCATGGCATAGGTTTCCATGGTTTGGTGACGATTGTAGATGTAGCGGGCCAATCCATAGATGTAGCGCCGGAACCCGGGACGGTAGGCGAGGAGCCGGTCGAACCATCCGATACGCTGGCTTACTGCCTTCACTGCAAAGCCTACGTAGAACATGGCAAAGAGTGTACCTAGGCCGATGATGTGCCACTGCCACCTGCCGAAGAACACGTAGCACGCCACAATGCCCAGTACGACGAGCGATGTGTCTACGCCAATCTTCACCTTGGGGAAGGGCACGCCCGATATTCGGCTGATGGCCACGGGGAATCCTTCACCGGGCATGGTCACACTGCCGCATCTCACCTCGAAGGCTATGCCTATGCCGAGGATGGTGCAACCCATCAACTGTGCCACGGCTTTCTGCCATAGCAGGGTCGGTGTGAGCCATGAGGTGAGCGCCATGTTGAAGTCGATGAGGAAGCCGAACACAAAGCCCACAAGCAATTGGAACAACTGAACACATTCAAACGACCTGCGCAGCACGGCAATTTGTCCCGCTACCAGGATGGCATTCATAATGTAGGTGTATTGTCCGATGGTGAAAGCCGGCACGCTGCTGCCTTGTGCTCCGGCACTTTCAAAGACGTAGGGCAGCACGCTGATAACGCTCGAGCCAACTCCCGAACGCACACACACAGCCACACCCACGGTCATGATCCAAAGAGAAACGAGCAACAGCAGGTGTTGCCAGCAAAACGATATTATCCTGTCTTTCATGTTTATTCTTCCGTTTTCTATGCGATGGCGATAAGTTCTATTTCGAAAATGAGCGTGGATCCGCCGGGAATGCCTGGCTGTGAATATTTGCCGTAGCCCATTTCGGCAGGCAGATAGATTTCCCATTTGTCGCCCACGCACATCTGTTGCATGGCCACAATCCATCCCTCTATGAGGTCGGCAAGCCGGAAAGCAACAGGTGTGCCGCCACGACTCGAGTCGAATTTCTTGCCGTTGATGGTCCATCCCGTGTAGTGCACGGTCACGATGTCGCGGCGCGAGGGATGCCTTCCGTCGTTCCGGCCCTCTGCCACCACCTTATAATATATACCCTTGTCGAGTGCTTTCACTCCCTCTTCCTTCGCCTTGGCGGCGAGCCACTCCTTGTTGGCTAGCATGTATTCTCTCTTGGCCATGATTCTAAAAAGTTTGTTGAAATCAAGTGCAAAGTTACAGAAAATACAGCGGAATGCCAAATAAATGTCGCACGTGCGTTGGTAGCTTCCGGCCAATGATGCAGTAGGAAGTTCTGTGTCGTGTCGCCCGAAAGTGAGAAAAAGCGGATTATGTTTCTGTGTTTCGTTCTTTTCCACTAACTTTGTGCCGACTTTCAAACGCAAGAACATTATGAAACATTTGGTTTATCAAACAAAAGGAACCTGCAGCAGGCTCATTGACCTGACTGTGGATGACGAAAATGTGATTCAGAGCGTGTCGTTTGTGGGTGGCTGCAACGGCAACCTGAAAGGCATTTCACAACTGGTGAAAGGCATGAAAGCCGACGACGTGATAGCGCGGCTCAAGGGCACTCAGTGCGGCAGCAAGGGGACAAGTTGTCCCGACCAACTCTGCTGTGCACTGGAAGAAATCAAGAAAGCGTAGTCCTCCGAGGGGCTACGCTTTCTTTTCCTCCACACTTTTCATGCTGAACTCACAGCCACAGTAGAGCTGGTTGTAGAATCCGTATTCCTTGATGATGGCGTTCCGCCTTTCCTGCAGTCCTCCTCGACGCCAGTTCTGGTCCCACCAAACCACATTGTCGAAGGGTTCCACAGCCCAAGCGCCGGCCTCGTTGATTTGGTCAAGACTCTTCCAACGCGAAGAGGCGAGGGTGGTGGTGATGACAGAAAATCCGTGTTCGCTGGCATAGCGTGCCGTGTCGCGCAGTCGGAGTTTGAAACATTTCAGGCACCGGCCGCCCCTTTCAGGCTCCGCCTCAAGTCCCTTCACCCATTGCAACCACAGTTCATGATCGTAGTCGGCATCCACTATGTCAAGCCCCAAGGCCTGGGCATAGCGAGTGCATTCGTTCTTGCGGATGAGATATTCCTCCAACGGGTAGATGTTGGGGTTGCAATAATAAATGGTGGGTCGTATGTCGTGCTGCAACAGACACTCGATGATGGCCGACGAACATGGCGCACAACAAGTGTGGAGCAGCACCTTCCGGGCACCTCCAGGGACGATTACCTCATAAGTTTTTTTCTTCTTCATACTCATGAATTCCTAAAAAAGAGGCAGACAGTGTAGTGCTGTCTGCCTCTTGTGATATGGTTTTTCTTTCGGATAGTCCTCTTAATAGCTGCGGGCAATGATGACCCGCTTGGTGGCAGGCTTGCCCGAAACCATGTCTACTCCGGGTGTCTGCTCCACGCCGAATGGCACGCAGCGGATGGTAGCCTGTGTGTCCTCCTTGATTTTTGCCTCAGTCTCGGCTGTGCCGTCCCAGTGGCAGAGGAAGAAACCTCCGTCCTTGATGCGCTCCTTGAACTCGTCGTAGTTGTCGCACTCGTAGATGTGGGCATCGCGATACTTTCTGGCCTTCTCGAAGATGTTGGCCTGTATGTCGTCGAGCAGCTTCTCCACATACTCGGCAATGCCTTCGATGCTTACCGTTTCCTTCTCGAGTGTGTCGCGGCGCATCACCTCTATGGTGCCGTTCTCCAGGTCTCTGCCACCCATTACGAGGCGCACAGGTACACCTTTAAGCTCATAGTCGGCAAACTTGAAGCCCGGACGCTTGTTCTCTGCATCGTCATATTTCACGCTGATGCCCGCCTTGCGCAGATCGGCAATGACGGGAGCCAACTTGTCGCTGATGGCCTGCATCTGGTCGCCACCTTTGCCGATAGGGATGATAACCACCTGGAGCGGAGCGAGCTTCGGAGGCAGTACCAGTCCGTTGTCGTCAGAGTGGGTCATGATGAGTGCACCGATAAGACGTGTGGAAACGCCCCATGAAGTGGCCCAAACATATTCAGGCTTGTTGTCCTTGGTGAGATATGTCACGTCGAACGACTTGGCGAAGTTCTGTCCGAGGAAGTGGCTCGTGCCGCTCTGAAGAGCCTTACCGTCCTGCATCATGGCCTCTATGGTATAGGTGTCGAGGGCTCCGGCAAAACGTTCTGTCTCGCTTTTCACACCGCGCACTACGGGAACAGCCATCCACTGCTCTGCAAAGTCGGCATATACATGGAGCATCTCTTGTGCCTTCTTCTCGGCTTCTTCACGTGTGGCATGGGCAGTATGGCCCTCTTGCCAAAGGAATTCGGAAGTGCGGAGGAAGGGGCGCGTGCGCATTTCCCAACGCATCACGTTGCACCACTGGTTGCACATCAGTGGCAGATCGCGCCATGAATGAATCCAGTTCTTGTAAGTGTTCCAGATAATAGTTTCGGATGTGGGACGCACAATGAGTTCCTCATCGAGCTTGGCTGTGGGGTCCACCTCAACGCTGTTGCCGTCGTCGCTTGCCTTGAGGCGGTAATGGGTCACCACGGCACATTCTTTGGCAAAGCCCTTCACGTGCTCAGCTTCGCGCGAAAGGAAACTTTTGGGAATGAGTAGTGGGAAGTAAGCATTCTGCACGCCAGTCTGCTTGAACATCTTGTCAAGCTGCTGCTGCATCTTTTCCCATATAGCATAGCCGTAGGGCTTGATTACCATACATCCGCGAACGGCAGACTGCTCGGCGAGGTCTGCCTTGACCACCAAGTCATTGTACCACTGACTGTAGTTGTCAGCACGCTTGGTTAATTCTTTGAGTTCTTTAGCCATCTTGAATATCTTAATGTTTAATTTGTCGGCAAAATTACAAAAAAATACGGAAATTGTTGCACGTGTATGTGAAAAAGTAGTATCTTTGCAACAGTCATCCGTCGGGATGGCATATAAAAAGCTAATTTAGAGCAAGAATATCATGAACAAGGTAAAAGTAGTGACATTGGGTGTGTGTTTCTCCACACTCGTGTTCAGTTGTAGCACAAAGCAGGGTACAGGCTCTCTCATCGGCGCTGGAGGTGGTGCTGTGGTGGGCGCTATTATAGGAAAGTTGGCTGGCAATGCAGCCGTAGGCGCCGCTATCGGCGGAGCGGTAGGCACTGCCACTGGTGCCATCATAGGTAAGCACATGGACAAGGTGGCCGAGCAGGCTCGTCAGCAGGTGGAAAATGCCAAGGTGGAACAGGTGACAGACAACAATGGTCTGAGCGCCGTGAAGCTTACATTCGATTCTGGCATTCTCTTCGACACCAACAAGTATGACTTGAAGGCGAATTCCAAAACAGAACTGGCCAAGTTTTCCAATGTGCTGAAAAACAACACTGATTGTCAAGTTGATGTGCAGGGCTATACTGACAGCACGGGCAACGATGGCATCAACCAGCCGTTAAGCCAGAACCGTGCCAATGCAGTGCGCGATTATCTCCTTTCATGTGGTGTGCCCGCATCACAGTTGAAGAATGTTTCGGGCTATGGTTCCAGCAATCCTGTGGCCGACAATGCCACGGTAGAGGGACGCCAGAAGAATCGTCGTGTGGAGGTGTATCTCTATGCAAGCAAGGAGATGGTAGAGGCCGCTAAGAACGGTACATTAAAATAAAAGATATACTATAAATATATGATGAGACTATACGCTGGCATCAGCGGATGCTGGCAAAAAGTCAAGGAAACTGCCACCGCTGTGAAGTGAGGGCAGTTTCTTTTTCTTGTTTCATTCATTACAAGCAATCTTACACAAGACAATGAAAATCAAGTTAGTGTCTAACATAGTGAAATGGGCGGCAGCCCTGTTTTTCAGTTCCACGATACTTGCTGTCGTGGCCTATCGCTTTATACCTGTGTGGTTCACGCCCCTCATGTTCATCCGCTGTGCGCAGCAAGTCGGACAAGGCGAGAGCGTGACGATGCATCACCATTGGGTGCCGCTTGATGAAATGTCGCGGCACATGCCTGTTGCGGTCATGGCGAGTGAGGATCAACGATTCCTCCTGCATCACGGTTTCGACTACGGAGCCATAGAGAAAGCCGCGCGTCACAACCGCAACAGCAAACGCAAACATGGTGCCAGCACTATCAGCCAGCAAACTGCCAAGAATGTTTTTCTTTGGCCAGGCCGTTCATGGGTGCGCAAAGGCTTCGAGGTCTACTTCACTGCGCTTATTGAACTTCTATGGAGCAAGCAACGTATCATGGAGGTCTACCTTAATTCAATAGAAATGGGCAATGGCATCTATGGCGTGGATGCAGTGGCAGAATATCATTTCGGTACTACAGCCGACCGCCTGTCGCGTTCAGACTGTGCGCTCATTGCCGCCACACTGCCCAATCCCCGGAAGTTCGACAGCGGTCATCCTGGAGCTTACATGCGCAAACGTCAGCACCAGATAGAAGCACAGATGCGCTTCATTCCTTCATTTCCCAAAGAAGGAGAGGACTTAGACCCCAACACATCAGCCGGTGGAATATACCACCGAAGAAAGTAAAACCAATATGTTAAATATACCTTTTTGTTTATCATGAACGAAGACCTCCTTTCAGGACTCAACGGCAGTCAGCGACAGGCAGTGGAATATATTGACGGGCCCTCGCTTGTCATAGCCGGTGCCGGTTCAGGCAAGACTCGTGTGCTGACATACAAGATAGCTTATCTGCTGCAGCATCACATGGAACCATGGCGCATCATGGCCCTCACCTTCACCAATAAGGCTGCCCGCGAGATGAAAGACCGCATTGGCGCACTTGTGGGACCCTCCGTGGCAAGCAAGTTGCAGATGGGAACTTTCCACTCCATCTTCTCCCGCATACTCCGCAGGGAGGCTCATCTTCTTGGTTATAATTCAGACTTTACCATCTATGATCAGTCAGATTCCCGGTCGTTGGTGAAGAATATTGTGAAGGAAATGCAACTTGACGAGAAGAAATACAAGCCTGCCAACGTACAGGGGCGTATCTCCATGGCCAAGAACCACTTGATTTCTCCTCTCGATTATGCCGAAGACCGTTATGCTCTCGAGCGGGATATGGAACAGCAGATACCCGAGGTGCAGAACATATACAAGACTTACAACATTCGCTTGCAGAATGCCAATGCCATGGATTTCGATGACCTTCTGGTCAAGACATACGAACTCTTCCGCGACCACCCAGATGTGTGCGACTTCTATGCACAGCGGTTTGCGTATGTGCTCGTCGATGAGTATCAGGACACTAACCATGTCCAGCAGCAAATAGTGTGGCAACTCACACGTGATCGGCAGCGAGTCTGTGTGGTAGGCGACGACGCACAAAGTATCTACGGATTCCGGGGAGCTGACATCGACAATATCCTCGATTTCCAACAGCTGTATCCTTCAGCCTTGCTGTTCAAGCTGGAACGCAACTACCGTTCCACGCAATTCATAGTACAGGCTGCCAACAGCTTGATTCGGCACAACAAGCGGCAAATCAAGAAAGATGTTTATAGCGAGAACAGCAAGGGTGAGAAGCTGCAACTGCAACCCTCTTATAGTGACAAGGAGGAAGCACAACTGGTGTGCAACAACATTCTGCGGATTATGAAATCGGAACAATGTCAATACAGCGACTTTGCTGTGCTTTACCGTACCAACGCGCAAAGCCGTAGTTTTGAGGAGACCTTCCGCAAAGAGGGAGTGCCCTACCGAATCTACGGAGGGTTGAGCTTTTTCCAAAGAAAGGAAGTCAAGGATGTCATAGCCTATATGCGTATGGTTGCCAATCCCAACGACGAAGAGGCTTTCCGCCGTATTGTCAACTATCCGGCACGCGGAATAGGCAACACTACCTTGCAACGTATCACCGAATCGGCCACACGTTCCGGCGCCAGCCTTTGGGACACTATTATGGATCCAATTGGGCATGGACTCGTCTTGAAAGGTGCTGCCTTGAATAAGGTTCAATCCTTCCGCGAGTTGATTAGTTCGTTCATCAGCCGTGCAGATGTCGAGGATGCGTTTGCTTTGGGGAGCGACATTGTCAAACAGAGCGGCATCTATGCAGAACTCATGGGTGATACTACACCTGAAGGACAGGCTCGGAGGGAGAACGTTGAGGAACTCCTGAATGCCGTGCAAGACTTTGTGGAAGGTCGTAAGGAGGAAGATCAAGGACACGCTGTCTACGTAAACGACTACTTGCAAGAGGTGTCACTCCTTTCCGACCTCGACAGTGAAGAAAATCAAGACGAAGACCGCGTGACGCTGATGACTATTCACAGCGCCAAAGGACTGGAGTTTCCCACGGTGTTTATCGTGGGAATGGAGGAAGGTATCTTTCCCAGCCAAATGGCCATCGACACGTTGCGTGGATTGGAAGAAGAGCGCAGGCTTTTCTATGTAGCTATCACCCGTGCTGAGCGTCATTGCATTCTCACTTACGCCAAAAACCGATTCCGCTACGGACATATGGAAAGTTTCAAGCCCAGTCGTTTCCTTACCGACATTGATCCTTCACTGATAGAAACCCGGCAATATGGTTCTTTCGGTACAATGTGGGGAAGTGGCTACGGCAGTTCGGACACTTATGGCGCAAGACATTCTTGGTCAGACAACTACAGCTCCCATGATTCGTCTGCCCAAGACTATGGTTCTCTTTATCAAAACAGCCATCCTGTTGCCTCTCAGTTCCGTGCCGACCCTAAACCAAAGTCCCCGTCGTCTCTCCCTACACCAGTCTCCGCTGACTCGTTTTCAGCAATCCGTAAACGCCAGCTGATGGAGAGTGGAGCAAGGTTGAGGAAAATGCCTCCTCAAAAATCGACGACTGCCGCCACGTCAGTTGCCTGTTCTTCAAAATCTTCTCCCTCAGGGCAACTTGCTGTGGGCAATGTGATCGAACATCAACGGTTCGGAATAGGGGAAGTGATAGCTCTCGAAGGCGAAGGCGAAAATGCCAAGGCAACCATCCGGTTCGAGCATGCAGGCACCAAGATTTTACTTCTCAAATTTGCCCGCTACAACATTGTGAAATAGATAGAATATCACTAATGGGAAAAGCATGAATATGAGAAAGATAGGACAGAAGTAATAAAAAATCTTAAAACAAAGCCTTTACTATACCCATATATTTGCAGAAACGGAAAAAGTTTGTAATTTTGCACCCTGTTTGGAATAAGTATCAAAAAACGAAAACAAAAAATTTAGATAGAAATGTCGAAAATTTGTCAGATTACGGGAAAGAAGGCTCAGATAGGCAACAACGTTTCCCACTCAAAACATCGTACAAAGCGTAGCTTTGACGTGAATCTGTTCAGCAAGAAGTTCTACTATGTAGAGGAAGGTTGCTGGATTAGCTTGAAGATTAGTGCCGCAGGATTGCGTCTCATCAACAAAGTAGGTCTCGATGCAGCACTTAAGCAAGCTGTGAACAAGGGCTACTGCGAATGGAAAGACATTAAAGTAATAGGAGAATAATAACTATGGCAAAGAAAGCAAAAGGCAATAGAGTTCAGGTTATTCTCGAATGCACCGAGATGAAGAACAGTGGCATGCCCGGCACAAGCCGCTACGTTACCACAAAGAATCGTAAGAACACTCCAGACCGTATGGAGTTGATGAAGTATAACCCAATCCTGAAGAAGATGACTCTTCACAAGGAGATTAAGTAATAATAAAGCACTATGGCAAAGAAAGCGGTCGCTACCCTCCACGAAGGATCTACGGATGGTCGCGCTTACACAAAGGTTATCAAAATGGTTAAGAGTCCTAAGACTGGCGCTTATGTTTTCGATGAGCGCATGGTTCCCAATGAGGCTGTTAAGGACTTCTTCAAATAAGATTTGATTATTCTAATTATACCCTATGAGGAGATACAACATCTGTTGTGTCTCCTTTTTGATTATTCATAAGCCTGCTTTCATGATGATAACGCTAAACTTACACCTATTTATAAATAAAAGACTGCTTTTATTTTGATTTGTCTTCTTTTTGGCGTAACTTTGCATAGGATAGGGATTTCTCGGCAAAACAAAACATGTTTTGTGATACTCTACTACTCTTTTTGTCATGTAATATTGTGACATCAGGTCATAGGGAAATAAGCTTCTTTGTCTCTCTGTCGGACAGTCATCACATGAGGTAGAGCGGTTTCTGCAATGGAAGTATGTTTTTCACTGGCATTCCATTTTGACAGTCAATATTTGTGAAGGGCATTTATGGTCTTGAAAAGCAATGGACTGTTGCCTCATCTTTATTGAAACGGAGTGACAAACGTGGCGACAGCCGATATCCAGCTTTTTGATGCACATCACAGGTGGGCGTTTTTCAAGAGGCAAAACGTCGGACTTCCTTATAAGGAGCCGGCATTTAAGCATGATTTATAAATCTCAAAATAGATAATAACAATGGGACTATTTGGACTTTTTAAAGGTAAAAAGGAAACACTTGACAAGGGACTTGAAAAGACAAAGCAAAGCGTCTTCTCCAAACTTACACGCGCCATTGCCGGCAAATCGAAGGTAGACGATGATGTGCTGGACAACTTGGAAGAAGTGCTCATCACTTCGGACGTTGGTGTGGACACAACGCTCAAGATTATTGAGCGCATAGAAGAACGTGTGGCACGCGACAAGTATGTGTCGACATCCGAACTTAATTCTATTCTGAGAGACGAGATTGCCAGCCTGCTGGCAGAGAACAACAGCAGTGACAATGAGGAGTGGGACCTTCCTTCCGACCATAAGCCTTACGTCATTCTTGTGGTGGGAGTCAACGGAGTGGGCAAGACCACAACTATTGGTAAACTCGCTTACCAGTTCAAGAAGGCCGGCAAGAAAGTTTACCTCGGAGCTGCCGACACTTTTCGTGCCGCTGCCGTGGAGCAGATATGCATTTGGGGCGAACGTGTAGGTGTGCCGGTTGTTAAGCAGCAGATGGGTTCCGACCCGGCTTCAGTGGCTTTCGACACACTCAGTTCTGCCAAGGCTAATGGTGCCGACGTGGTCATCATTGATACGGCTGGACGTCTGCACAACAAGGTGGGGCTGATGAACGAATTGAAGAAAATCAAGGAGGTGATGAAGAAAGTGTTGCCACAGGCACCCGACGAAGTGCTTCTCGTCCTTGATGGGTCTACCGGTCAGAATGCCTTTGAACAGGCCAAGCAGTTCTCTGCCGTGACACAAATCACGAGTCTGGCCATCACCAAGCTTGATGGAACTGCCAAGGGCGGTGTGGTAATTGGTATTTCCGACCAACTCAAGGTACCCGTTAAATATATAGGTCTTGGCGAGGGAATGGAAGACCTCCAGTTGTTCAACAGAAAAGAATTTGTAGATTCATTATTCAATACAGAGAAGTGAAGAAAAACCAAATAGACTTTGTTACGATGGGATGCTCCAAGAATCTCGTCGACAGCGAATTGCTGATGCGCAAATTTGAAGCCATCGGATACCATTGTGTTCACGACAGCCATCGTCCGGAAGGCGAGATTGCTGTCATCAACACTTGTGGATTCATTGAGGACGCCAAACAGGAAAGTATTGATACCATCCTGGAGTTCGTACAGGCCAAGGAAGAAGGACGGCTGAAGAAACTCTTTGTCATGGGATGTCTCTCCCAGCGTTACCGCAAGGAACTTCAACAGGAAATTCCCCAAGTAGACAAATACTACGGCAAGTTCGACTATAAGAAGCTCATTACAGACCTCGGCAAGGCTGACGATGCTGCATGCGATGGCAAACGCCACCTGACCACCCCTCACCATTATGCTTACATTAAAATCAGTGAAGGTTGCAACCGTCACTGCGCTTATTGTGCCATTCCTATCATTACAGGCAAGCACCAGAGCCGTCAGATGGACGACATTCTTGACGAGGTGAGAGAACTTGTGGCCCAGGGAGTGAAGGAGTTTCAGGTCATTGCACAGGAACTCACATATTATGGCATTGACCTTGACGGCAAGCGTCATATTGCCGAACTCATTTCGAATATGGCCGACATCAAGGGTGTGAAATGGATACGCCTGCACTATGCCTATCCCAACCAGTTCCCTATGGAACTATTGGATGTGATGCGCGACAAGCCCAACGTGTGCAAGTATCTTGACATTGCTCTTCAGCATATTTCCGATCACATGCTCGAGCGCATGCACCGCAACACTACCAAACAAGAGACCATGCACCTCATAGAAGAGATGCGTCGCCGGGTTCCCGGCATACATATCCGGACAACACTGATGGTTGGATTCCCAGGAGAGACAGAACATGACTTCGACGAACTGAAGGAGTTTGTGCGCTGGGCAAAGTTCGAGCGCATGGGAGCCTTTACCTATTCTGAGGAGGATGGCACCTACAGTGCCAAGCACTATGAAGATGATGTGCCACAAGAGGTGAAAAACCGCCGACTTGACGAGCTTATGGCCATTCAGCAGGAAGTGAGTGCCGAGGTGGAAGCAAGTAAGGTAGGGCAGACGCTCACCGTGGTCATAGACCGCAAGGAGGGCGACTACTACATAGGACGCACTGAATTCTGTAGTCCGGAAGTTGACCCGGAGGTGCTCATTCCAGTTGGAGAGAAGTCGCTGAGAGTAGGCCGTTTCTATCAAGTGAAAATTACTGCCAGTGAGGAATTTGACCTCTATGGTGAAGTGGTTCAGAAATAACAAGGTATGAACAATAAGGAATTTATAGCCGAACTGGCGCGACGCACAGGCTATACATGTGATGACACACAGAAACTTGTCAACACGGTAGTCAATGCCATGAGCGATGAACTCCAGGACGGCAATACATGGGGCATTTCCGGTTTCGGATCTTTTGATGTGAAAAAGAGACTGGAGCGAATTGTCGTCAATCCTTCCACGGGCCAACGCATGCTTGTCCCTCCGAAACTGATACTTAACTTCAAGCCTGTAGCCTCTGTCAAGGAGCGCATCAAGAAAGGAGGCAATGCCGATGTCTAAGTTGGGAATACAGGATTTGGCGTCGGTCCTCTCGCAGAAGCGCGGACTGACCAAAGCCCAGGCAGAGACCTTTGTGAGTGCTTTGTTTGACGTGGTGAACTATGGTCTTGACACCGAACGCCAGGTCAAAATCAAGGGCTTCGGCACATTCAAAGTGACCAATGTGAAGGACCGTGAGAGCATTAACGTCAACACGGGAGAGCGGGTGGTTATCAGTGGACACGGGAAAATCACCTTTACACCCGATGCCATTCTCCGCGATATGGTCAACAAGCCCTTCAGCCAGTTTGAGACCGTTGTGCTCAACGAAGGTGTTGATTTTAGCGAGCTCGATGCCCAAGTAGACAAGACTGAGATTGGCGAAGATGGAGAGGCGTCGACTCCCAACTCTCAAGCGGACAAACTGGCCGACGTAGTTGTAGCAGAAACTCCACAAACTGCTGCCGATGAGCACCATGAAAAGACATCGGAAGGAGTGAATGTTGTCCAACCTGCTGCACAATCCAGTACGCAGGTACAGTCTGAACAAGCTGATTCACACCCCATCACTCAACAGATGGAAGACGAAGTAGTCACGCGCCTTGAAGATACTAAGGGTCATTCTGTGTCTGTGTCTGCCGACATCCCCCAGCGTGCTACTACAGAAGAAACCGCCCCAAGGGCGGAGCCTGCCACCGACCAGCAATCAGTTTCCATCCGTCCAGCGCCCACAGCCTCAAGCGTTACTCCCGAAAGTTCTAACCACGGCTTGTCTGACAATGAGGAAGAACAGATCGAAGAGGAGGAAGAAGAGACAGAGAAAAAGTCAAGTGCATGGAAACCTATTATAATAGGTGTTCTTTTTATCGCATTGGCCGCCGCTGCGGGTTTTGTAGGCTTCTACTTCGGGGCCCGTTCATCAGCACCGGTTTCCGAAGCAGTTTATCCTCAACCGGCTCCACGAAAGAAAGTGGTCAGGAAGGTTGTTCTGCCGAACACTAAGGTGGATACAGTTAAATCTATATCGGAAGTTGGAGTTTCTACAACTGCGACAGACGATGCACGAAAAGTATTGAAAGCCGCACCGGCATCAGCCAACGAGAAGCCTTCCACACCAGCAAAGACGGAGAAAGAGTCTGCGGCTATCAAAGCCGACAGTCGCGCCATGGACGCCGAAAAATATGACCGGATGGATGTTCGCGTTCGCACAGGTGCCTATTCTATAGTAGGTGTAAGCAAGACAGTTACGGTTCGTTCGGGAGAAACTTTGAAAAGCATTTCCGACAGAAATCTCGGACCGGGAATGGAGTGCTATGTTGAGGTGGTCAATGGAAAGAAATCAGTCAACGAAGGTGACAGGGTGAAGATACCTGAACTGAAACTCAAAAAGAGACTTAAAAGATAAATATTTGAAATAATTGCAATTTTATTTGCGTATTCAAAAGATAGTAGCTATCTTTGCAAAAACAAACAGAGAATGAGAAATAGTATCAACGCCATACAGATACTGCGCACGCACGGCATTCAGCCTTCAAAGCCACGAATTGCGATATGCGAGTATATCATGACGCACCACACACACCCTACGGTGGAAGATGTGTACAAGGGGCTCTGCACAAAGATTGCCAGCTTGAGCCTGACCACGGTCTACAATACGCTCCGTCTCTTTTCCGAGCACGGAGTGGCACAGATGATAACCATCAATGACCACAAGGTGTGTTATGACGGCAATACCACTCCGCACGTTCATTTCTTCTGCAAGCATTGCGGTCGCATTATCGACCTCTTTGAGGAACCGGTGCCAACCGTCGAAAAAGGTCGCATGATAGGAGGCAACGTGATACAGGAGGCGCAACTCTACTACAAGGGCGTCTGTTCTCAGTGTAAGAAATTGGAAGATAACATTAACTAATACACAAAAACAAAAGCATTATGAAAAAGAAGTTTATCTGTACCGTTTGCGGTTACATCTATGAAGGAACTGAAGCTCCCGAAAAGTGTCCAATATGCAAGGCTCCTGCCAGCAAGTTTAAGGAAGTAGACGACGTGGATACAGACGCCACTTTCGCTACCGCCCACATTCTTGGTGCTGCCATTAAAGAGGGTGCCAACGAGGAAATGATAAAGGATCTCAACGCCCATTTCACAGGCGAGTGTGGTGAAGTAGGCATGTATCTGGCCATGAGCCGTCAGGCCGACCGTGAGGGATACCCCGAGATTGCCGAGGCTTTCAAGCGCTATGCATTCGAAGAGGCAGAGCACGCCAGCAAGTTTGCTGAACTGCTGGGCGATGTGCTTGGTGACACCAAGAGCAACTTGGAGGCACGTATTGCCGCTGAAAAGGGTGCCTGCGAAGACAAGTTCCGCATTGCCAAGAACGCCAAGGCTGCCAACATGGACGCCACTCACGACACTGTGCATGAGATGGCTAAGGACGAAGCACGCCACTGCGCCGGCTTCATGGGTCTCTACAAGAGATATTTCAAGTAAGTCACTGCCCACAGGCAGCGAGGCTTTCGACCATAAGGGTTCAGACCTTTTCATTCGTGGAAGGTTTGAACCCTTTTCTGTGTATGCTCGGTATAAGCATAGGACTTTCGGAATTTGGAGTGATGATAGTATGTCAGTGTTTAGAACTAAACAAAAAGCGGGCTGAAAGCCCAACCTCTGCCCAGCCCAGGGCAAGCGAAGCGACACCCTGGGTAATGAAGGGGACATACGTACGCCCTGCAGGGGCAAAAGTAGTCTGAAACACAGTCTTTTGTCTTTACTTTTGCCCTAGCAGGGCGTACAGACTTGTATGGTCTGACCCAGGGCGCTGCCCTGGGCTATGAACAGATTGGGCTTTCAGCCCGCATGTCATAAAATCCTAATACAACGATAACAGGCGTCACTCCAAATCACGGATGAACCTAACCTAGATAATTCATAGGGAGGCATTATTAGATTCTTCTTCCTCAACATGCTATACCATTTGAAAAGAAATAG
>CAKPUA010000009.1:0-87702 GCA_934191235.1 uncultured Prevotella sp.
TATTTCTTTTCAAATGGTATAGCATGTTGAGGAAGAAGAATCTAATAATGCCTCCCTATGAATTATCTAGGCTAGAAGATGCACATTCGTGTATCTACGAATTAAAAGATGGCAGAGAACTCCGTATTTCTGTTAGCACTCTGATGTACCACTTTGCTAAGCTGCTCTTATCAAAATCATATAAGCATGTTGTCAGCATAGACGATTGTTTTAAGCTTACCCTTAGAAATCAGTACGATGAAACTGCAAATGTCTTTTGTATTGTAAGTGAAGGACTTAACAGGGATTTTGCTCCAAGAGATGTAAAACAGTCAGGAATCAACCTATTTAGAAACATCTGGAGTGAGTATTTAAAATGCTCTCAAAGTGTGGTACTATGTCCTGATGTGAAAATCGAGCAGGCTTATGCCGATAATGATACAGAAGGGAAAAGGAATGTAATTCAAAGGATTAAAGAATCCACTTCTAACCAAATTGTTAAAGACATTGCCTTATCTTTACACGACACATACTGGAAGATCAAAAAATTGGACTCTAATTCTTCTTTATACATGTTTGCTGATAACATAGGCATGTCAGAAGATGGGGAAATTAAAATCTGCAATATTGCTCATGCATTTGTTGGTTTAGATGAAAATTACGAAATAGACACCACAGCAATGTCTGTTACAGTAATATACGATCCAGTCGTTGACGAAGATTTTGTAATTGATCGCAGGATGCTTATCTCATTGAAAGTTGATTTTGGCGATGGTAACCTTCTTCCAGTACTTGGTCAAATTGATACTGGAGCTACTTCCTCTGGATTTACAGAATCGTTTTTTAAAAGAGCGTCGCTGATCGACCTTGGAAAGATAAGGCTGAAAGGGACTACAGGTGAAATGGAAGCGATTCGAACAAAGTGCGAAGTCGTATTCCCTAATGGCAAAAAAGAAATGCTGCATGGTTCAACCATGAAGTCTCTTGATGACGTTAGTATTCTTGTAGGTATGGATATGTTATCCAATTGCAAAATTCATTTTGAACCTTATAACTATGGTTTCAAATACAAGATCATTTTTATATAATCTGCATGATTAACGGTAGTGTAAACAGAACTGTGTCACGGCTCTGTTTACACTACCCAGAAATACGGTTTACAAGTCCATCCTCGGCATGCTGAGCCTCCACCTCCTGTTCGATGTCGTTTACAATATCATCAAAGCCAGTTTTTCCTTCTCTGTTCTTGCTTTTCTTGAAGCATAGCTATTGTTGTTTATCTGTGGGAACCACGATGTCGTGGCTTTGGCTTGCATATGGAGTGTGTCATCTAGACGCAGCGGTGTGCAGCCTTCCAGCCATCTTCATCATCCTTCTTGTCACAGCCAGATTCAAGAGATGAGCACCACCGCCACACGATTTAGACATAGCGGTTGCTGCATCTCTGTTATCAGCAAACAGCAGCCTGGTAACATAAGCAACAGCCTCAATCATTGCTATATCATTGATCTTTTAGCGCATATATGTGACAAACAAGATCTTCTCAAGCACGCATTATCATACGCCAAGAATATCGTCAGGAACACAGAAACCGCAAGAATGCAAGCCATGCAGATAACCAAAAACTGGCGGAAGTGTTTACTACGATACATTCTCTTTATCCAATACAAGGGATATGTCAGGAAAATGAAGCGTGGCAAGTCTTTCAATGTCTGTGGCATGGACGGCTGGACAATTGCCTTGGACTTCTTTGCTTGCATAAGCTTCATCAATGCTGCATATCGCTTTTCCGTCAGTTGGATATTGCGATTAAGAGTCTCTGCATTTTTATTGCAGTTGGCTGTGATGGTATTATACATTTTGGCAAGTTCCGTAAAAGAACCAACAAACCTGCCGACCAAGTTTACCTCCATCCCCCATTAACGCAAGAAGCCCTGCTCTCTAATTAGAGAACAGGGATCCTGTTGTTTGTTTGGAATAAGTTGGAATAATATTTATGCTTCAGCCTCTGGAATTACAGACACTGTGCTCTTGTCCTTGCGGCCCTTGTGGAAATTCACAATACCATCGCAAAGAGCATAGAGAGTATCGTCCTTGCCAATTGCAACGTTCTCACCGGGGTTGTGCTTTGTGCCACGCTGGCGAACGATGATGTTACCAGCGATACACTTCTGACCACCCCAAATCTTAACGCCTAATCTTTTCGAAGCTGATTCACGGCCGTTCTTAGAACTACCTACACCTTTTTTATGTGCCATTTCTTCTTTCCTCCTGAATTTAAGCGATTACTTGTTTGATTTCAACCTCTGTGAACTGTGCACGATGACCATTGCGAACGCGATAGTCCTTACGGCGCTTCATCTTGAAGACGATAACCTTGTCGCCCTTAACCAGAGGATTTACAACCTCACATACTACCTTAGCACCTTCTACGGTTGGTGCACCTACCGTGACATTGCCGTCTTTGTCTACGAGCAGCACTTTGTCAAATTCAACAGACTTGCCTGCCTCAACATCCTTCATGTGATGCACGAAGAGCTTCTTGCCTTCTTCAGCCTTGAACTGTTGACCGTTGATTTCTACAATTGCGTACATTTATTATTATTGTAAACGGGTTTTTCCGCAAGGCGCACGACACCGTGCCGTGACTTATTTGGGCCTCCACGGACTAAATCGGGCGCAAAGTTACTAATAATTATCCAACTACCTATTTCTGTACAACTTATAGATATTAAATTTTAAAGTTATTTAACCGCAACTCATACTTTTTGGCTATTTTATAGCTTCTATTTCCTCAAAAATGCACTTAGTCCAATCCGAACCATTCAAAGGACAGAATGTATGAATGCCCAATTCGCTGGCAGCAGCCACATTGCGCGGACTATCGTCGATGAAGAGCGTTTCATCGGGAAATATCTTCTCCCCGACAAGCATCTTGCGGTAAATATGCTCATTGGGCTTCATTACTTTCTCACGGAAACTTAGATAAAGAGCGTCAAAATAGTCGGAAAGACTGTGCCCATCGCCACTGAACTGATCGCTCAGAGCCCAATGCATCATAAAGGGATTAGTATTAGAAAGAAGTATCATACGGAATCCGCGACTACGAAGATTTTCAAGCGTACGAAGATTGCGTACTGGCACTTCACCCACATAACCTCTCCATGCGTGTTCACACTGTTCAAGCGTAAGCTCATGCCCAACGACATCACTCAGCCGCGAACGAAATTCTTCAGCAGTAATATGCCCTTCCTCCAGTTCGCCGAAGAAACCTGCCTGTGTATAAGGGTCAAGCCGCTGTTCTGCATCGATAAGTCCCAATTCTGTAAAACGCTTCACCGCTGCCGGTTGGTCAATAGTCATGATGACTCCCCCCAGGTCGAATACGAGATTCTTTATTTTCATAAGTGTCTGAATATGTTCCTGAAATCAATCAAATAAATTCAACTTGTTGTTGCGAGCCTCAGCCAACGAAGCCAACTGCTGTTGCTTGGCTCTGTATTCCTCACGCAAGCGAGCATAGCGTTCATTAGTCTCGCGCACCAGCTCATCATGAGTCAGCGGATTGAGAAGACGGGCTGCAAGAAGAGGATTTTGAGAAGCGTCTTTGACCCAAAGCACCAAGCCGTCATATTCGGGAGCAATCTTGAGTGCCACATGCATCTCACTGGTTGTTGCACCGCCGACCATTATAGGTATGCGCAACCCTGCCTGCTGCATCTCCTTAGCCACGTGTACCATCTCTTCAAGGCTGGGTGTTATAAGACCACTCAACCCCACCATGTCCACATGTTCTTCTTTCACCTTACGCACTATTTGTTCGGCCGGTACCATAACGCCCATATCGATGACTTCATAGTTGTTGCAACTCATAACCACCGCCACAATATTCTTGCCGATGTCATGCACATCCCCCTTAACGGTGGCCACCAAGTAACGGCCTGCTTTGGCTGAGTCGCCGGAACGGCCTGCTTCAATGTAGGGTTGAAGAATGGATACGGCCTGTTTCATTGTGCGGGCAGTCTTGACCACTTGAGGCAAAAACATTTTGCCTTCGCCAAAGAGAGTACCCACTTCGTTCATTCCATCCATAAGGGGGCCTTCAATGATTTCCACAGCTCTGTCATAGAGGCCAAGCGCTTCGTGCAAATCAGCATCCAAATAATCCCCTATTCCTTTGCGCAATGCATACTTCAGGCGGTCTGCCAAAGAGGCATCACGCCACTGCTCATGCTTTTCAACCGAAGTTGCCACACCGGCACCAGCCGCCTTGGCAGCATCTTGCTCTTCCTTAATGTGGGCAGCCAGTTCTATCAAATCATCCGCAGCGCCCTTGCGTCGGTTGAGCACCACATCTTCTATAATACGCAGCTGATCTTCCGGAATGTCACTATAAGCAACCTTCGTGGCTGGATTGACGATTCCGAAATCCTGTCCTTTGGCTATGGAGTGATAAAGAAACACTGCGTGCATGGCCTCACGTATGTAGTTGTTGCCACGGAAAGAGAACGACAAATTGCTCACGCCGCCACTCACATGTGCACCAGGCAGATTCTTTCTAATCCACTCCACGGTGCGAATGAAGTCAGCAGCATAGTCATCATGTTCCTCCATACCAGTAGCAATGGCAAGCACGTTGGGGTCAAAGATTATGTCATGGGGATTGAAACCTACGCGGTCCACCAAAAGGCGGTAAGCGCGCTCGGCAATCTCGACACGTCGTTCAAAGGTTGTTGCCTGCCCCTGCTCATCAAAGCACATGACAACGACAGCAGCGCCATAGCGTTTCACGTCGTGGGCATGACTGAGAAACACCTCTTCGCCTTCTTTTAGCGAAATAGAGTTGACGATGCATTTTCCCTGTACACATTTCAGTCCGCTTACGATAACATCCCATTTGGATGAGTCTATCATCACCGGGACTTTCGCTATATCGGGTTCTGCGGCTATCATGTTGAGGAAATGCACCATTTCCTCACGGGCATCAAGTAATCCGTCATCCATGTTGACATCTATCACCAAGGCTCCGTCGGCCACCTGCTTACGTGCGATACCGATAGCCTCGTCGTAGTTTTTCTCCTTGATGAGCCTGAGGAACTTGCGGCTGCCTGCCACGTTGCATCGTTCACCCACATTGACGAATTTAACTTCCGGTGTAACATCGAGCAGGTCAAGGCCACTCAACCACATGGTGTTAGGACGAGACTGCGGCACATGCGGTTTCTTGCCAGCCACAATGGGGATATAGCGGGCAATGAATTGTTCTGTAGTACCGCAACATCCGCCTACGATGTTGACCAACCCTTCGTCTACAAACTCCGCAATGAGGGGCGACATGGTTTCGGGTGTCTGATCGTATTGCCCGAGTTCGTTGGGCAGTCCGGCATTGGGGTAAGCCGATATGTAATAAGGGGCCTTGGCTGCAATATGTTGCAGGAAAGGTTTCATCTGGTCTGCGCCAAACGAGCAGTTAAGTCCTACCGAAAAGATAGGATAGCTGCTCACAGATGCCAAAAACGCGTCAAGTGTCTGTCCACTCAACGTACGCCCAGCCAAGTCGCTGACTGTGGCTGAAAGCATGATAGGCAAGTCAACGCCCCGACTATTCATTGCCTCAACAGCTGCATCGATAGCAGCCTTGCTGTTGAGTGTATCGAAAATGGTTTCTATAAGGATTGCGTCAACCCCACCCTCTATAAGTGCGTCCATCTGCTCAAGATAGGCATCATAGAGCGTGTCATAATCCAAATCACGATAGGCAGGATTGCTCACGTCTGGACTCATGGAACATGTCTTGTTCGTAGGCCCCACACTGCCGCACACAAACCGCGGCTTGTCAGGTGTGGAGAATTCGTCTGCACACTCACGCGCAATACGCGCACCCTGAAGAGCCATTTCGCGGCTAAACTCCTCCAAATGATAGTCTGCCTGCGAAATGCGCTGCGAGCTGAACGTGTTTGTAGTGATCATGTCTGCTCCCACTGCAAGATATTTGCGGTGTATGTCCTTGACGACGTCAGGGCGTGTGATGCAAAGCATGTCGTTATTGCCCTTCATCATGCCCGGCACCTTCGAGAACCGGTATCCACGGAAGTCTGTTTCTTCCAGTCCATAGGGCTGAATCATAGTGCCCATGGCGCCATCGAGCACCATGATGCGCTGTTTCACTATCTCTCTTATTGTCATCTTCGCAACTAAAAGTTTTTCATGGCACGGTCCATCTCACGGCGGTCTTCCTTGGCTTTTAATGTCTGCCGTTTGTCATATTCCTTCTTTCCTTTGGCCAATGCTATATCCATCTTGGCACGTCCGTGGTTGTCGAGAAACACGAGAGTAGGAACGATGGTAAAGCCTACTTGCTTGGTAGCCTCCTGCAGTTTGCGTATCTCGCGCTTGTTGAGCAGAAGTTTGCGGTCGCGCTTACTCTCATGATTATTGTAGGATCCATAGAAATAAGGCGATATGTTCATTCCCTTTACCCATATCTCCCCATTGTTGATATAGCAGAACGAATCAACAAGCGAAGCCTTTCCCAAGCGGATAGACTTGATTTCGGTGCCGGTGAGCACTATGCCCGCCGTATAGGTGTCGACAAAGAAATACTCAAACGAGGCTTTCTTGTTGCGTATGCTGACGGAACTCTTCTTGCGGAGTTCCAGCTGTTCCTTGTTCATAAAGTTGGTTGTTATTCTTTAATGGTGGCGAAATGGTCCACGTGTTCGTCAATGTAATAAGCCACACGGGCAGTCCATTCCTCTTCGTTCTCCACGAAGCAGTCGTCAAAGTTGTCAAACTCTTCCATTCTCTCAAAGAGGGCCATGAACTCCTCGTCTGTGCAGTCCCGCTCTATTTCCTCGTGATATTTGGAATAGAGGCGGTGCACTTTTTTGATGACGCTTGCCAGCTCATCAATGCCCCACTGGCGGATGGCCTTTCCGAAGGGATTCTTGAAGATGAAAGCGCCGTAGCCGTTGTGGATGAGCTGAACGAAACCGCCGTCCATCACCTCGGTGTGCAGAATGTCAAAGGCCAGGAGCGTAACCTGGTCGGCACTGAGCATGGGCATAGTCTCGGCATTAAGTTCACCGCCTATAGCCTCATAAATGGCATCAACAAACACCTTGACAAAGGCATCGTTGCCCTCGGCGGCAGCCTCCCGGAGACGACTGTCTTCAATTATAACTTCTTTCATAAACGATAATCAAATTGCAATTTTCAGGTTGCAAAGTTACAATAAAAAGGGAATACCGACAACTATCTTGCAGAAAATCAAATGCCCTGTTGAAAAAGAATACCCAAATCTTGGTATTTTCCAAAAGAAATATGTAATTTTGCAACACGAAAACGCAAAAACATTCATTATATTCATTAAACAAAAACACCGAATATGATTTATTCTAAGGAAGTAGACAACATGTGTGTTGTCGCCAAAGGTCCCAACCACGGACCTGCTCCAATCCCTGAAGAGGGCAAGTGGATTCAAGCAAAAGAGATTTCCGACATCTCTGGTTACACTCACGGTGTGGGATGGTGTGCACCTCAGCAAGGTGCCTGCAAGCTCTCGCTCAATGTGAAGAATGGCGTTATTCAGGAGGCTCTCGTTGAGACTATCGGTTGCACCGGTATGACTCACTCTGCCGCAATGGCTTCTGAAATTCTCCCCGGCAAGACTATCCTTGAAGCTCTCAACACAGACCTCGTTTGCGATGCCATCAACACAGCAATGCGTGAACTTTTCCTCCAGATTGTTTATGGACGTACACAGAGTGCCTTCTCTGAGGGTGGTCTTGTGATTGGTGCCGGTCTTGAAGACCTTGGCAAGGGTCTGCGTAGCCAGACTGGTACTCTCTATGGCACAGTGGCCAAGGGCACACGCTACCTCGAGCTCACCGAAGGTTACATCACACGCCAGTTCCTTGACAAGGACAACCAGGTGTGTGGCTACGAATATGTTCACCTGGGCAAGATGATGGAAGCCATCAAGAACGGCATGGACGCCAACGAGGCCGTGAAGAAGTTCACTGGCAGCTACGGCCGCACAACTGCCGAGCAGGGTGTTGTTAAAGCAATTGATCCACGTAAAGAATAATAAGGAGAAACAGAACTATGATTAGAAAAGTTAGTTACGAAAGTCAGGAACGTCGTGAGGCGCAGGTTCTCGCCGCCCTCAAGGCAGAAGGCATCAATAGCGTAGAAGAGGCTAATCAGATCTGCGAGCAGGCAGGTGTTGATCCTTATCAGATGTGTGAAGACACGCAGCGTATCTGCTTCGAGAACGCCAAGTGGGCTTATGTATGTGGCGCAGCCATCGCCATCAAGCGCGGTGTGAAGACTGCAGCAGACGCAGCCGAAGCTATCGGTATTGGTCTGCAGGCATTCTGCATCCCCGGTTCTGTGGCAGACGACCGTAAGGTGGGTCTGGGTCACGGCAACCTTGCAGCCCGCCTGCTCCGCGAGGAGACAGAGTGCTTCGCATTCCTCGCCGGTCACGAGTCGTTCGCAGCCGCTGAAGGTGCCATCAAGATTGCAGAAATGGCCAACAAGGTGCGCCAGAAGCCTCTGCGTGTCATCCTTAACGGTCTGGGCAAGGACGCTGCTATGATTATCAGCCGCATCAACGGCTTTACATACGTACAGACCAAGTTCGACTACTACACAAGCGAACTCAAGGTTGTAAAGGAGACTCCTTACTCTGATGGCCCTCGTGCCAAAGTGAAGTGCTATGGCGCTGACGATGTGCGTGAAGGTGTTGCCATCCTTTGGAAGGAGAACGTAGACGTGTCTATCACAGGTAACTCTACCAATCCTACCCGCTTCCAGCACCCAGTGGCCGGCACATACAAGAAGGAGCGCATCGCTGCTGGCAAGCCTTACTTCTCAGTGGCTTCAGGTGGCGGTACTGGCCGTACACTTCACCCAGACAACATGGCAGCCGGTCCAGCTTCTTATGGTATGACCGATACCATGGGCCGTATGCACTCTGACGCTCAGTTCGCAGGTTCTTCTTCAGTTCCTGCTCACGTAGAGATGATGGGATTCCTCGGTATGGGTAACAACCCAATGGTTGGTGCAACTGTAGCTATCGCCGTTGCCATCGACCTTGCTCTGAACAAGAAGTAAATCACCGGGGTTTACAAAAAATACTTGTCCCTGTAACCAAAGCTGGTTGCAGGGACTTTTTATATTCATAGAGCAGAGGTAAAGCATATCCGCCCTTTTCAATCAAAAGAATGCACAAACAGCACAGGAACTACCTTCTCGCGCGCACGCGCGCAGGAAAAAGTTTTCAAAAAATCACCACTATCTATCACTTTCAGCACAAAAGTCCACTTAACCCACTGATAACCAATAACGTGTAAAGAGTGATAGATGCGTGATAGATGCAAAATAATCTATCACTTCCATCACGCTTTCGCAACAAGGGAAAATCCATTTATACAGGTTAAAGCAAATGCCCAAAATATGTCCGGTACCTTGGGCAATGGATGCCCAAGGCATGGGCACTCATTGCCCAACGCCTGGTACTTCCTGTAAACGCGCCATTAGCAATGCGCTACTCAGCCCTCTTGATGTCTTCAGGAACAGATAAACGTATTTGCAATTCAGCTATGCTTAGCAACGGGAATATAGTGAGAATCCTTGATTTCACCAATGACTATAATGCTGTGCAGACTGCCAATGCAATCAATGTTGCCAAGAGTATTAAGCATGAAATCCTGATAGTCTTTCATGTCACGTGCATAGACCTTAATCTGAAAGTCGTAGTCACCCGTTGTATTGTAACATTCCGTTATTTGGTCAATTGTCTGCACGGTATCCATAAATTGCTGTATCAAGTCATGTGTGTGCTGTTTCAGTCTGATATTGCACAAGACAATGACATTGTGTCCCAACTTATGATGGTCCACAATAGCACCGTACCGCTTGATATACCCCTCTCGTTCCAAACGTTTCTGGCGTTCAAAGGTGGGAGACGGAGAAAGGTGAACCCTTTCGGCAAGTTCCTTCACCGTAAGCCGGGAGTTCTGTTGCAGCAGTTTAAGTATCTTGATGTCTGTTGCATCGAGTTTTTCTTCTGTACCCATTTTCCTTACTTCTTACTGTAATCGATATTATTCTCAGAATATTATTCTGCATTCCAACAATATTCAGCTGCAAATATAGCATAAAATTCCGAATTTCAAAGAATATTTGGCTGATAAATTTCTTGTTCTTATCTTTGCAAGCGCAAATCCGGATGCACCCAATCATTAATCATTAAAATAATAGGAGTTATAAAAACATGAGCCATATAGTCATCAACAAAACATTTCCACATTTTGAAGCAGTGGGCAGCTATTTGCGTCCAGCAGAATTGAAACAAGCAAGAGAGAAATTAGCGGACGGAAAAATCTCAGCCTCTGCACTCCGCGACATAGAAGACCGGTTGATAACAGATGTGATACGCAAGCAGAAAGCACACGGCCTGCGGTATATCACAGATGGAGAGTTCCGTCGCAGCTACTGGCACCTCGACTTCATGTGGGGATTCAATGGAGCGGAACATATCGAATTAGACCATGGCTATCAGTTTCATGGTGAGGAGACGACACATGGTTCCGTTAAACTGACCGGCAAAATTACAGGCGACAACCACCCTTTCATCAAGGACTTTCTTTTTGTCAAGAAGTTTGAAGAAGATGGCATAGAGGCCAAGCAGACCATTCCTGCCCCCGCCCAGTTCCTCGCCGAGTTGTTCCGCGGCAGAAATGCAGAAAACACGCGAAAGATATATCCCAACACTTCCGAACTGATACAAGACATTGCCGCAGCTTACCGAACATTCTTCCGTGAAATCCATGCAGCAGGTTGCCGGACCATTCAGTTGGACGACTGCACCTGGGGAATGATAGTGGACCAGGATTACTGGAAGTCAAAGGTAGGAACAGGACTCACACTTGAAAAGGAGGCCTTGCAATACCTGAAGGTCAACAATCTTGCCATTGAAGGCAAGCCCCAAGACTTGAACGTCAACACCCACGTATGTCGTGGCAACTACCACTCGTGCTACGCCACCAAAGGGGCCTACGATCCTATCGCGCCCTTTCTTTTTGCCAACGAAGATGTGGACACGTTTTATTTGGAATATGACGATGAGCGCTCCGGTGGTTTCAGCCCCTTGAAGCATGTGGCCAAGGACAAAAAAGTCGTACTCGGGCTGATCACCTCCAAATCACCGGTATTAGAAGACAAAGCCACTGTCAAGGCACGCATCCGGGAGGCTGCACAGTATGTTCCGCTTGACCGCCTCAGTCTCAGCCCCCAATGCGGCTTCGCTTCCTGCGAGATTGGCAACAGGCTCACGGAAGAGGAACAATGGGCAAAGCTCGATTTAGCACGCGAAATCTCAGAAGAGGTTTGGGGATAAAGACGGCGAGACGCATCAACATCCGAAACAAATCCTCACCTGTATCAAGCCTCTTCCTTGGTACAGGTGTTCTTTATGCCTTCATCAGCCGTTACATTCCATTTTTCACCATCAGTATATGCAAGCCTCACTTCCTTTAGCATGGCACATTAACGGTTCATTCGGAATTAGGAGCGACACTTGATGCAGCTCTATATCTCAATGGATGTAAATCCCAACCGAACCGGATGCGGCCACTAAACAGCCCTGTTAAGGTGTGTTAGTGGCAGACTAACGAAGCGTTAGTGGCAGACTTGTACTTGGCTCCACTGCCCGAGCCCCCATTGACATCTCCGTGGAAAACGTGAATCCCAACTGCAGGACAGATATAGGGTACTCTGCTTATATTTGACAAATGGAAAATCAGTGATAGAAGTGATAGAAATTTTACCATCTATCACTCATCTATCACTCCATTTATACCACTCACATTCAGCTGAATAATGTCAAACATCAAGAAAAGTGATGGATTTTCGGAAAAAACTAAAAACTTCTCCTGCGCGCGCGTGCGCGTAAGTGCAGTCATCAAGCAAGGCTACCAAAGGACAAAGCCAAGTATTTGCAAGGCTTTCAGTCCGTTTTACATCAAACCAAACATTGGAACCACAAGTATCACTTCAAATAGCAGATGAACCACATGAAATCCTCCTGCACACCATTTAAAGTCTCCGACACCAACTGACACTTATGTTCTTCGGCAAATGCCATTCGCACGGAACGACAGAAAGAAATGGAATGACGCTGCTAAAAAATCACCAATCCAAATAATCGTCTATAGCACTTGGCTTGTTACTGCCAATGGTAAGTTTGCGCAAGTCGTAGTAACTTCCATTATAGATATTGAAGTCTACGGCACCCTTGATACCGGGCAACCGTCCCGCATCAGTGTGCTGCCAAAACTTCCACTTGCCCTTATACTCCACCTTGTCCACATAGTAGTGGGCTATCCAATAGGGATAATCGTCAAAACGGGCGTCGTTCAGGTAAGCCTCCTTGAACTTGTAATATGTATAGATTATGGGCTTCACGTGATATTTGTCTTCCACAATGTGAAGCCAAGTGAGCACATTCATCTGAAAATCCTCCACCGACATCTTCGCTGGTTTGTGCTCCACATCGAGCACCGGCGGCAAATCGCCGTCTTCCAAATGCACTTTTTTCAGAAAATAGTAAGCCTGGGAACGGGCACTCGACCGATTGCTCCAAAAGTGATAAGCACCCCGCACAAATCCGTAGTCCTTGGCATTTTGGAAATTCTCGTTGAAGTTTTCATCTATCATCCCTGCCCCTTCGGTAGCCTTGATGACAACAAAACGAACAGGGCACTTTTCTATCATGGCTCGGCTCAACCGGTCCCAGTCTATCTTGCCTTGATAGTGGCTGATGTCTATGCCGTGTATCTCGTAACCTTCCGGGTATTCTGCATCACCATATATGGCTTTCCAACGAAATCCGTATGGGCCCACAAAGAAATAATAGAACACCCATACATAGAGGCACATCACTGACAAACCGCCTATCCACCATGCGAGCGCACGATGACGGGAAAAGAAAGAAGAGCCATGCCGGGACTGCTGCCTTCCTGTTCGTGCACTGCGCCTCCGTTTCGAGGCATTGCGCCGATTTTGGGCTGTACTCTTTCCCTGCATGACTCTTCGATGATTATTAATATGTTATCGCTGTCGTTTACAGACAGTTAATCTATTATTTCTTATGTTCCAATTGAAGTGTAAAGGTAGGCCGGTCGCACACGTCCGACGGACCGAAATACTGGATAGGACCAGGATAGACATAGGAAGTTTCCTTGGCCCACACGTCACGATGGGCGGCAAACTCCTTGAACGGTTTCCCGTTCAGGTCAACCAATGCCTTCCGTATCACAGGTTTCATCTCGCCATTGCGTTTCTCCATGTTGAGCATCATGGTGAGCGGCACACCTCCAGCCACCCAATCTTCGGGAGCCTCAACGGTATTTTTCACCAAAGCCATGTATCCTGTCTTGCCGTGTGCTATGAGTAGCGCAGCACTGGTGCCAAGAGCATAACAATAGTTGGCGTCGTAATTGGAAGGCGCGGCGCAGCGTCCCTCATAGCCAAAGAAGTGGTGCTGAGTCTTGAACTTGCCATTGAATTTGCCTTCCTTTTTCCATTCCTTGAGTTTGTTGGCCACCATAACAGATATGAGCTTTTCGGTTTCAATAAGCGATACCTGAACGTTGCCATGCGGATCGCGGTCGAGCGAAAGTTGCAGTGCCACGTCCTCAGGCAACGACTTGAAGACCTTGCAGTTCTTGTCGCTCAAGTGGCTCTTGATAAAAGCGTATTGCTCGTCACGTGAAAGTTTTGTATAGTTCACTCCCTCGGTAGCATAAAGGTCGTTCAGTTCATCGATGAGCCGTCCGATGGCGGGAATAAACTCAATGATACCCTCGGGCACAAGCACCACACCAAAGTTCTTGCCATGGTCGGCACGATACTTCACGGCTTCGGCTATATATTCCACGATATCGTCAAGCGACTTGTCGCGCGCCTTCACCTCCTCGGATATAAGGCAGATGTTTGGTTGTGTCTGCAAGGCACACTCCAGGGCGATATGCGATGCGGAGCGGCCCATCAGTTTGATGAAGTGCCAATATTTGCGTGCCGAGTTGCAGTCGCGTTCAATGTTTCCTATCAGTTCGCTGTAGACCTTGCATGCCGTGTCGAAACCGAACGAGGCTTCTATTTGGCTGTTCTTCAGGTCGCCGTCGATGGTCTTGGGGCATCCGATAACCTGCACGTCATATTTCTTGGATGCGTAGTATTCCGCCAACACACAAGCATTGGTGTTGGAGTCGTCGCCGCCAATGATGACAATGGCCTTGATGTCGAGTTCACGGATAATCTGCAAGCCCTTTTCAAACTGCTCTTCTGTTTCGAGTTTGGTTCGTCCACTGCCGATGATGTCGAAGCCACCCGTGTTGCGGAACTTGTCAATATAGTCGTCCGTTATCTCGATGTACTTGTGGTCGATAAGTCCGCTTGGCCCCATGAGGAAACCGAAAAGCCGACTTTCAGGATTAAGACGTTTAAGTTCGTCAAAGATTCCGCAAATGACGTTGTGACCGCCTGGAGCCTGTCCGCCACTGAGAATGACGCCCACGTTCATGGCATGATGGTTTTCTACAGTACCAGGTTCGAATTCGATTAAGGGCATTCCATAGGTATTAGGGAACAAACTTTTGATTTCTTCCTGATTGTCAACGCTCTTTGTCGGTGCGCCTTCCTTGATTTTCACAGCGCCGCAAAGAGCTTTAGGGAGCTTAGGTTGATAAGCTGCTCTTTCTTTCTGTAATGAGCTTATTTCCATATAATCGTTTTGAGTTTATTAAGGGAATAAATAGTATTGTATTTAAGTATTCACTGCAAATATACCACAAAACATCGAAACCGGGAAAGAAAACAAGGAAAAAAGTTGAAAATATTTATTTTTTCCCCGTCCACATGTTGCAGTTGTGGATTTTTTTATATCTTTGTGGAAACTTTTATTTATTCATCAACTATAAAAGAAAGGAACCACAACATGGCAAACAAGAAAGACTTGAAGCACAGCATCAGTGCTGTCTGCAGTGAACTATTCGCCGAGGGCGTAGCCGCCTCCTTGTATGGCAATCAGGAAAACCAGTCCGACGTAGAGGCACTGCTCTCTTCCATCCTCGTGATTCACAGCGATTTCATCCGACGCGTGTCACATCCGGAACCTGGTATGCCCCAGAAAAAATACTTCAAGACACTAGTGGAGGACTTCAACAAACAGGTTTCCGAACTGGCTGACCAGATTAGCAACAACTGAAACTCCTTTAATATCATATAAAGACAATCATGCTGAAAAGACTATGCAGCTTCCTGCTGTATAAAATCATGGGATGGACTGCCGACGTAACGGTGGACCATCCCTCTAAATATATTATTTGCCTGGCACCTCACACCAGCAACTGGGACTTCTTGATGGGACTACTCTACTCACGCTCAATAGGCATGAGTTGCAACTTCTTGATGAAGAAAGAGTGGTTCTTTTGGCCGCTTGGTCCCTTCTTCCGCCACCTGGGAGGCATACCCGTGTGGCGCAGTAAGCACACAAGTATGACCGACAGGCTGGCTCAAACAGCACGTGAGTCCAATATTTTTCACCTCTGTGTCACACCGGAAGGCACACGTTCGCTCAATCCTGAATGGAAGAAAGGATTCTATTTCATTGCCGCCAAGGCAGAAATACCAGTATTGCTCTACGGATTAGACTACGAAAAGAAACAGATTGTGTGCACCAAGAGCTTCATTCCATCGGGAGACGTGGACAACGAGATGCGTGACATCAAACTTTATTTCAAGAATTTCAAAGGCAAGCATCCAGAGAAATTCACCATCGGAACCATTGACTAACATGAATCAAGCGAAAACAGTTATCATCTTCGCAGCGGCCCTCACCTGTGCCACACTTCACGCCCAGACTAAAGAGAGTCTGGCCAAAAGCGAGCACAAGCTGAACACCTTCTTCGCCTCGTATAAACCCGCAGAAGGTGAACTCCCGCAACAGGCAAGAATGAAAAAGTTGGTAGCTGACGACAACCGGCGCACCATCACGATCGAGATAGACAACTGTTTCGCACAACAATCGTTTACGGACAAGAGCGTCGGTAAAATTTATTCCAAAGTAAAAAATGCTCTTGCCAAACCCTACGACAAGTATAAAATCAGCATAACAACAGTCGGGCTGCCCATTGAGCAACTTGTGGCAGGAAGTATCGACGAGGAGGCTCATGACCTGTGGGGCAACATCAACTACGATGGGAAACCGTGGGCGGAAAACATTTCGGCTCCCGTCAAGTTTTCACATGGACTCTACGACCGCCACATCACACTTTGGGCCAGTCACGGACGCTATTACGACTCCAAGAAAAACACGTGGAAGTGGCAGCGGCCTAACCTCTTCACCACCAATGAAGACCTGTTCACACAAACTATTGTCGTGCCATATCTTATCCCAATGCTCCAGAATGCGGGGGCCGTGGTGTTCACTCCACGTGAGCGCGACTGGCAGAAAGAAGAGGTGATCGTAGACAACGACGACCCCATCCTTACGCCCTATTTCACTATATACAACGGCAACAAGACTTGGAAACAGGCTCCATCGCAGGGATTCAAGAAGACAAAGGCTGTCTACTCAGACGGTGACAATCCTTTCTGTGCAGGAACTTGTCTCATGACGGAATCCCACAAAAAAGGAGGCAGCACCATTAGCTACACACCGAAGCTGGAAAAAGAGGGACTACATGCTGTTTACGTGAGCTACCAAACCGTGCCGGGAAGCGTGGACGACGCGCTCTACACCGTTTGGCACAAGGGACAAGCCACCCAATTCCGTGTAAACCAGACCATGGGCGGAGGCACATGGGTGTATCTCGGAACATTCGACTTCGACAAGGGGTGCAACGAATTCAACCGGGTAGAGGTGAGCAACGCCAGCCGACGGAAGGGATTCGTCACCACTGATGCCGTGCGCTTCGGTGGCGGCATGGGCAACATTGAACGCGGTGGATTCGTGAGCAATATGCCTCGGGCACTGGAAGGCGCACGCTATTATGCCCAATGGGCAGGAGCTCCCTATTCCATCTACAGCACCAAACAAGGACAAGACGACTACGGAGACGACATTAACACGCGTTCACTCATGTCCAACTGGTTGGCTGGCGGCTCTTGCTACGTACCAACCAAGCAAGGCCTCAATGTTCCGATTGAACTCTCGCTCGCCGTCCACAGTGATGCAGGTTACCAAAAAGACGGACGAAGCATCTTCGGCTCACTGGCTGTGTGCACCACATTCTTTAATGACGGCCGACTCAACTCGGGCATATCTCGGCAAACTTCCAAGTCGTTAGCCGACTTGTTGCTCACGGGCGTGAACCGCGACATGCGTTCCCTCTACGGCACCTGGAACAGGCGCGATCTCTACGACCGCAATTACTCGGAAACAAGACTGCCCGCTGTCCCATCAGCGATACTCGAGACTTTGTCGCACCAAAGCTTTCCCGACATGAAGCTAGGGCTTGACCCCAACTTCCGTTTCAACTTTGCCCGTTCGGTCTACAAAACCATCGCACGCTACATATCCGATATGCACGGACGCCAATCCATTATATCTCCCCTTACCCCCAACCAGTTTTCTGCTGAGATAACAGACAAGAACAAGGTGACGCTCCGGTGGCAACCCGTGGCCGACAATCAGGAGCCTACAGCCATCGCCACCTCTTATAATATATATACTGCCACAGGAACCGGAGGTTTCGACAACGGCACCAATGTAAAACGCAATGAAGTGACACTCGACATAGAACCAGGCGTGGTCTATAGCTACCGGGTGACAGCCGTCAACCGAGGCGGTGAGAGCTTCCCCACCCAAGTACTCTCAGTTTGTTACAGACCCGAAGCAAAGAAGACAATACTCATTGTAGACGGCTTCGACCGTCTGTCTTCACCTGCAGTCATCGACAACGGCACCCAACAGGGATTCAGCCTCACTGCCGACCCAGGCGTAAGCTACGGATTGACAGCAGGCACGTTGGGTGCACAACAAGACTTTGACACGAGCAAAATGGGCGTAGAGGGTCCCGGCGGCATGGGCTACACAGGCGAGGAACTTGCCGGACGATTCATCGCCGGCAACGACTTCAATTATGTTCGCGCCCACGCAGATGCCATCAATGCCTCGCACCAATACAACATAGTGAGTTGCTCACGCGAAGCAGTGGAAAACGGACAGGTATTGCTCGGCATGTATCAGGGCGTAGACTTGTTGCTCGGCTTGCAGAAATACGATGGACATGCCACCAAGTTCTACAAGTCCTTCACCTCCACCCTTCAGTCCAAACTTTCGAACTACGTACACAACCACGGACGACTCATCGTCAGCGGAGCCTATGTGGCATCCGACATGACATCAGACACCGACTCACGGTTCCTCGCTAACGTGCTGAAACTGCAAGGCGCAGGCACGGTCAGTGAAGGGTTGGCTTACAGCGAAACCGACACGGAAAGCAACGGACGCATCGTCAACGGACTGGGTACAACATTTGCTCTCTACAGCAAACTCAACGACACCCACTATGCAGCCGTCACCACCGACGCATTGCAAACCGTGGGCACAGCCTTTTGCGCCATGCAATATGCCGACGGGCGCACAGCCGCCGTGGCGTACGACGGGACAGACTATAAGAGTTTCACTATGGGATTTCCCCTGGAGTGCATCAAGTCAACATCACTATTCGCCCAAATCATGCACGGCATTCTCAACTTTGTAATGAAATAAACCTAACCCAAAAAGATAATGACTATGTACAAAATTCAAGCTAACGCTTCCGGAACGAGAAGCATCGAAGTGAGCGACGCCCACTTGGAAACCATCAAGAAGTATTCACTCCTGAAAAACCTCATCGACAGCAACGGCATTGTGGAGGAGAGCGTGCTCGACAAGCTCAAACTCAACATCCGCAGTCTCCTCGAATCAGAGGCAGGACAGGACAAGGCACTACTAGACCTCTGCCTTGACGTGATATACAACAACAACATGAAGGCCATCGGACTCCACAACCTCATTCTGCTCTACATTGACTGGTGCGACAAGCACGCCGAACAGGACGAGACTGAGGAAGCCGACGCGCCAAGCGACTAATCACGACTCAGAAGGACAAAACAATAGATGAAAGAATACAGACTCACAGATTTTCTCCCCACAACAAAGAAAGAAATGGAACTCAGAGGATGGGATGACGCCGACGTCATCCTGTTCTCTGCCGATGCCTATGTGGACCATCCTGCTTTTGGGGCTGCCGTTATCGGCCGCACCCTCGAGGCAGCAGGCTACCGCGTGGCGATAGTGCCGCAACCCGACTGGCACGGAGACTTCCGCGACTTCAAGAAGTTGGGACGTCCCAATCTATTCTTCGGCATTGCACCGGGGTGCATGGACTCCATGGTAAACAAATATACCGCCAACCGCCGCCTGCGCTCTGAGGACGCCTACAGCCCTGACGGACGCCACGACATGCGCCCCGACTACCCCACCATTGTCTACACCAAGATTCTCAAGGAACTGTTTCCAGACGTGCCGGTCGTCCTGGGCGGCATCGAGGCCTCCATGCGCCGTCTCACCCACTACGACTATTGGCAAGACAAACTCATGCGTTGCATACTCTGTGACTCGGGTGCCGACATGATTGTCTATGGCATGGGCGAGAAGACTATGCTGCGTCTGTGCGAAGAGATGGCGTCGGGCATACCCATAGCCGACATACGCGACATTCCGCAAACAGTATATCTTTCATCCGAGACCGACATTCCCGGTGGCATCACCCCCGACGACATTGTTCTCCACAGCCACTCAGAATGTCTGCAAAACAAGAAGGCGCAGGCAGAGAACTTCCGCCATATTGAGGAAGAGTCGAACCGCATCCATGCCCATAGGCTGTTGCAGGAAGTAGACGGGAAATATGCCGTGGTCAATCCGCCCTATCCCCCGATGACCACAGAAGAGCTTGACGCCACCTTCGACCTGCCCTACACGCGCCTGCCTCACCCCAAGTACAAGAACAAGCGCATACCCGCCTATGAGATGATAAAGTTCTCGGTGAACATCCACCGAGGCTGTTTCGGTGGATGTGCCTTCTGCACCATCAGTGCCCACCAGGGCAAATTCATCGTGTGCAGAAGCAAGGAGAGCATACTTAAGGAGGTAAAACAAGTGGTGCAGATGCCCGATTTCAAAGGCTATCTAAGCGACCTGGGCGGACCATCAGCCAACATGTATGGCATGCACGGCCGCAATCACAAGGCGTGCGAGAAATGTGCACGTCCTTCGTGCATACACCCCAGAATATGTCCCAACCTCGACACCGACCTCACAGCATTGCTTGACGTGTACCATGCCGTGGACGCGCTGCCAGAAATCAAGAAGAGTTTCATCGGCAGTGGCGTGCGCTACGATCTGCTGCTCTACAAGAGCAAAGATGAGAAAGCCAACGCCGCCGCCAGACAATACACCCGCGAACTGATATGCAATCACGTGAGCGGACGACTCAAGGTGGCACCCGAGCACACCAGTGACCGGGTGCTCAACCTGATGCGCAAGCCCTCGTTCAGCCAGTTCGAGGAGTTCAAGCGCATCTTCGACCAAATTAATCAGAAAGAGAACTTGCGCGAACAGATTATCCCCTACTTCATCAGCAGCCATCCGGGCTGCACTGAGGAGGATATGGCGGAGCTTGCCGTGAAGACCAAGAAACTCGACTTCCACCTGGAACAGGTTCAGGACTTTACGCCAACCCCCATGACCGTGAGCACAGAGGCGTGGTACACGGGCTACAATCCATACACGCTCGAACCCGTGTTCTGCGCCAAGAGCCCCAAGGAGAAGCTCGCCCAAAGACAATTCTTCTTCTGGTACAAGCCGGAAGAGCGCCGCAACATCGAGAGTGAACTGCGCCGTATAGGCCGCACCGACCTCATTCCGCAACTCTACAGCGTCATGCCATACAAGCCACACTACGGCAAACGCGTCGACACCTTTGGCGACGAACAGCAGCAAGACAAGCCCTGGCGCAAGGGACGCAAGCCACAACCCACAAGAAGCAACGGCAATGATAAGAATTATAGAAAAACAAGCCATAGGCAAGAAGAGCCAAGAGGCATGCGAAGACGGCATCGTGGCGACAGATAGCTTCGTGGCTGTGATTGACGGCAGCACAAGCAAGACTGCCATTAGTTATCATCCCACGATGAGCAACGGACGCTTTGCCATGACTGAAGTTTGCCGGCTCATAGCCGAAGATTTGCCCGTCAACGCATCCGTGGAAACGTTTTGCGACAGGGCTACCCAAAGGTTGCGCCAATGCTACAACGACTGTCACGCTGACCTGAAGCGGCTTGAGGAACATCCTGTAGAGCGCACAACCTGCAGCGCTGTGGTCTACAGCACCCAAAGGCGAGAACTCTGGATGGTGGGCGACTGCCAAGCACTCAACGTCACAACCGGCGAACATTACGAGAACAACAAGCCTTACGAGGAGCCCATTGCCGAGATAAGGGCAGCTCACATTAGGCTTGCGTTGCTGGATGGTGCCACAACAGAGGAATACCGCGTACACGACAAGGGACGCGAAACGATTCTGCCCTTGCTCCGGTACTACTGCAAATACCAGAATGTCACCTACCCTGTGATTGACGGGTTCCCCATACCCATGCACACGGTAAAGGTCATCAAGGTGCCGGACACCACGCAAGAACTCATTCTGGCCAGCGACGGTTACCCCACACTCTGCCCTACACTCGAAGCCTCCGAACGGCAACTTGACGACTTGCTGTCTGCCGACCCTCTGTTGACAGACAGGGTGAAAGCCACCAAAGGATGGATGAAAGGCAACAAATCGTTCGACGACAGAGCCTATATTCGTTTCAGAATACAGTAAAATCGCCAAGAAGCCATCACTTTCACGATAACATTACAACAAACACAACATCAGATGATTAGCAAAGCCAAGACAAAATATATCCACGCACTGCAACTCAAGAAGAACCGCACCGCAGAACGGAAATTCGTGGCTGAGGGACCGAAAGTTGTGGGCGACCTCATAGGCACTGCATCTCCAACACTTGTGGTTGCCACCGAAACATGGCTGGCAGACCACGGTCAAGCACTCGACAGCAACACGGAAGTTTGCGAAGTGACCGAGGAAGAACTCAAGAAAGTTAGCTTTCAGCAGCATCCGCAGCAAGTACTTGCCGTCTTCCCGATGTATGATGCTCAAGATGGCAACCTGACACAACCCGAATCCAACGAATTGGCGCTTGCCTTAGACGGAGTGCAAGACCCGGGCAACCTGGGCACCATCATCCGCATTGCCGACTGGTTCGGCATCACCAAGATATACTGCAGCCGGGAAACCGCCGACGCCTACAACCCTAAGGTGGTACAAGCCACAATGGGCAGCATAGCCCGAGTGCGCCTTGTCTACACAGACCTTGTGCCGATGCTCCGGTCGGTGGAAGGAAAAATGCCTGTATACGGCACATTGCTCGACGGTGAAGACCTCTATGACAAACCGCTGACCCAAGGTGGCATCATCGTGATGGGCAACGAGGGCAATGGCATCTCGCCCGAAGTACGTCCATTGGTCACCGAGCGCCTGCTCATACCCAGTTTTCCGCCCAACCGGCCTACCGCCGAGAGCCTCAACGTGGCAATAGCCACTGCTGTGGTATGTGCCGAGTTCAGAAGAAGAAAATAATAACCTTATAAACTTTTAGAATTATGGAATCAGAGAATCAACCATTCAGCTACGTGCAGGAACTGCACAAGAACCGCAGTTACGCCAGCTGCATATCTACCGCCTACCACGATGTGACAAGCCACTTCAAATCCCTGTTCCACGACCTGTGGAAGTATGCACTCGTCTATGCACTCATCGCAGGACTTGGCGTTACCATACAGTTCAGCTCAGACATCAAGACGAGTCTTTGGGGCAACCTTTTCAGCCTTGCATGGTGCGTGCCCATGTGCATTGCATCTATTGCCCTTTGCGGAAAGATTTTAAGCCTGATCAACACAAGGGATGTAAAGCACAATGCCCTGAGATTCTTCACGTCGTATCTCATTATATATATAGCCATCATGGCCTTTTTCATAGTCACCATTGTGGCATCCGTGCTTTTGTTTGCCGACCTGCACAATGCGCAAAGCCTGGTCACCACCTTGGGAGTAACCTTCGCCATTGACATCGTTGTCCTTCTCTTGCTCTGTACCCCACAGGTATACAGTTGGATGAAATTTCTCTTGGAGGAGAACCAGGGAATAGGCTCTATGTTCTGCAGCAACTGGAAAGCAGGTTTCCGCCACTTCGGCTTTATCTTTGCCACGATGTTCCTGCTCACCCTCATAGCATGCGTGCTATGGATAGTTTTATTCGTCCCACTCATCATCCTGCTGGCAGCCTACGGTGCCAACAGTGCGGGTGCTGCGGCCGGCGACCCTTCCACACTGCCTGCAAGCCTGTTGCTGCCCACCTACCTGTACACCTCAGCTATACTCTTCGTGGCAAGCTATTTCCTTGTGTGGGTATTCTTTGTGTATTATTATATTTACAGAACCATAGAAACGAGAGAAAATGAAAGATCTGAAGCAGAGATTCTTGTTCATTGACCGCGACGGAACCCTCATCGAGGAGCCGGAGGATGAACAGATAGATGCATTTGAAAAACTTAAATTCACGCAGGGAATGTTCCGCAACCTCGGCTTTCTCTGCCGCAACACCGACTTCAAGTTGGTCATGGTGAGCAACCAGGACGGCCTTGGCACCGACTCATTCCCCGAGAACACGTTCTGGCCAGTGCACAATTTCATCATCCAGACCTTGGAGGGCGAAGGCATCACCTTTGAAGAACAACTTATTGACCGCCACTTTCCTGAAGACCATTCGCCCATGCGCAAACCCGGCACCGGCATGCTCTTGGCCTACATGGACAACCCGCAGGTGGACATGGCTGGCAGCTATGTGATCGGCGACCGCGAAAGTGACCGCCAGTTGGCAGCCAACCTCGGCTGCAAGGCGCTCATACTGGGCAAAGACGGCATGACGTGGGACAAGATAGCGGAGATAGTCTACGGCGGTGAGCGCCTGGCGGAAGTGAACCGCAAGACCAAGGAAACAGACATCCGCGTGCGCCTCAACCTCGACGGTTCGGGACAATGCGACATCGACACGGGCCTGGGATTCTTCGACCACATGCTTGAGCAGATAGGCAAGCACGGCGGCATGGACCTGACCATCCATACCAAAGGCGACCTTTACGTGGACGAACACCACACCATAGAGGATACGGCACTTGCCCTGGGCGAGTGCCTGCTCAAGGCCCTGGGCGACAAGCGAGGCATAGAGCGCTACGGCTACTGCCTGCCCATGGACGACTGCCTGTGCCAAGTGGCGCTCGACTTCGGCGGACGCCCCTGGCTCATCTGGGATGCCGAGTTCCACCGCGAAAAGGTGGGAGAAATGCCCACGGAGATGTTTCTCCACTTCTTCAAGAGCTTGAGCGATGCCGCCAAGATGAACCTCAACATCAAGGCAGAAGGCACCAACGAGCACCACAAGATAGAAGGCATATTCAAAGCCTTGGCACGAAGCCTGAAGATGGCGGTCAAGCGCGACATCTACCATTTCGACCTGCCCAGCACTAAGGGCATGCTCTAAGATGTCTGTGTGCCGACCACGCCGCCACAATCAATAAGTCTCAACTTCTTTGTCCGTAACCCGGCGACTTGCCCACCTTGGCCCACCGGGTTACGGCAAAGTTGCAGACGACTTTTTTCATTCAGCATATCTACTTACGCCTAAACAGGAGCAGCATGGATCCATTGTTTTTAATGCAGTTCGCATGTTTCATCTTCATGATCATCAACGCCATGATTCTTGCCGTCACCCACCTTCACGTGAGATGGGTGAACAAGCGCTATGAACGTTCGCGTTGGATGATATTCGCCGCCTTGTCTGGCATGGCCATGCAGTATCTTCTACAGATGTACTATGGATTTCGCGCCAAGGACGACGATCTGGGAGCCGTAGTCAACATCCTTGTCTACACCCCGTGCTTCACACTCATCTCCCTGGGCATCTACAACGTTGAAGCCACCCATGCCCACCACAAGAAGATGAACTTGGTCTGTGCAGCCTTCTTTGCCGCCATAATAGTTACATTCCTCCTTGGCTATACTTACACCGGGACCCTGCACATCGGCCACTGGCTCTATGCCATGCTCGCCCTGTTTGGCGGCAGCGTGGTTTATTGCACATGCAT
Organism: uncultured Prevotella sp.; assembly: GCA_934191235.1. GTDB lineage: Bacteria > Bacteroidota > Bacteroidia > Bacteroidales > Bacteroidaceae > Prevotella. Next base: position 25,303 of record CAKPUA010000009.1, read on the forward strand.
GATTACGAGAGAAATCATACGGCGAAAGAGAATGCTCGAGACCCTGACAGCCACTGACATGCTACCCTACGTGCGCTATGCCCGTGCCAGTGTGTTCGTTCTTCTTTTCGCATCGCTCATCATGCCCTTTGCCATACTCTCCACCACCGTTTTGCTCGTCGTTGGACCGCTTGCCCTACTTTCCATGCTTTTCTTCAACCTAAGTTTCGTGGCATTGGGCAACAGCTATAGTCCTTCGGAAGAACTTCTTGACCGGGAAGAAGAATGGAAAGAAAAGACGAAATCAGACAGAAAGAACACAAGCTTTAAATATTGCGGGAGTCAGAACGCGGAAGAAACGAATACATCCCGTGCAACAGAATCAGCCTCATGCCTTTCCGACGAACGCAAGACATACATAGAAGAAATCTTGTACAGATGGTGTGCAGAAGGTGGCTACAAAGACAGTTCCGTCAACATGCTGACCCTGTCGCGTACGCTCCGCGTTCCCAAAAGCGAGCTGTCACAATTCTTCGACCAGTGCCGACACACCACCTTCCGCATTTGGCTAAGCGAGAAACGATTCAATGCAGCCAAACAAATGATGTCAGATTATCCCGACTATAGCAACGACATTATCTCAGCAGAGTGCGGATTTTCTTCGCGTTCCTACCTCTACCGCATCTTCAAGGAGAAAGAAGGATGCACGCCTACGGTATGGCGAGAAAGGATGTCGGGCAAACTTGGTTCCTGACAGCAGCTTTCTCCCACAACACAAGACTTCGGCTTTAACCCTACAGGCAGTTCGTTTCATACGGAGAAACGGAATGTCTTATATCCGTTACTCCATTTTGGCAATCAATGTACAAGCCATATGACAAAGCGTTAACCTGCCATTAACACATCGCTAACCTGCCATTAACACATCATTAACCTGCCATTAGCTTGGGCCTAATATCCCTGTACCTTGTTTTGCCCATTCCATAACATCGTTTCCACCCAGGCTGTTTCTAACGACAAACCGGTGTGAAGCCTATGATGATACTGACACTTCGCAATAAGCAGGACGACAAAAGGTGTCCACTTCCCATGAAGTAGACACCTTTTTCTTGCCAAGTGGACACAACGAAGAGGAAAGTGGACACCTGGAAAACAAGGAAAACACTATATTTGCAGATAAGAAAAGGAACACAAGAAAGGCAACTGTGAAAACAACAGAGACCATCCCGGCCGGATAGCGACAAAGAAATCTTCTCCGGGTAGGGATGAACACACAAGCAAGCAGTTGTCTGACAGCAATCATCTGTGGCTACACAGACGAATGAGTCACGAAAGAGGAAAACGAAATACTACAACCGTAAACAATAGTCGAGGGCGTGCCACCGAATAGGTGATGCACGCCCTCCTTCAATGTGAGCAAGTCTTGCCCCTGCACATGCCCGTGCTTGCTTAAATCCTGTACTTATGCTTGTGCGTGGAACGGTGAGGCGTTTGGTTCTCGCTGCCTATGCCGAAGGAGCCGCCGCCACCGGTCTTGCCCCTATACTGTTCAAAGCGTTCACGGATACGCGCCACGTAGTTCACCGTCTCAGAACCTCGCATATAGCCATATTTCACCACAGGGTCACGGTAATACTGCGGCTTGGAGAGGTTGAGCACTTGCTGTGCCACGTCGTCCCAACGATAAGGGTTGCGACCATGCTTGCGCGCCAACGCCATGGCGTCGCGTATGTGGTGATAGCCTCCATTGTAGCACGCCAGTGCATAATACATGCGCTGCTCGGCACTCGGCACGTCGCCAAACTTGGTGCCCATCTCGGCCATGTATTTTGCCGAGGCGGCGATACTTGCCTCTGGGTCGTGCATCATCGAGCGCGGCAAGCCGAGGTGGTCGGCCGTGGTAGGCATGATTTGCATCAGTCCACGGGCACCGGCCCATGAAACGGCATTAGGGTCGAAACACGATTCCTGGTAACACTGGGCAGCCATCAGGCGCCAGTCTACACGTGCCACAGGGGCATAGCGCTTGAAAAGTCCATCATAGCGCGAAATAACACCGGCTGCGCCATTGAGCATGGGAGAATAGACATGACGCTTCACGCTACGGGTGGAGAGCAGATAATCTTCCTCCCGTTTCACTTCAGCCAAGAGTTTGGGAGAATACCAACTGCTGGCAGTCTCCGCCAGTTCACGACTGTCCTGCCGCACCGCCCATGCCGTGGTATCGGTAGTAGCGCCGCACGCCAACAGTCCACGGGCATCAAGCAACCTTTTGGGCAACTGGCACGCCACCATGTCGGCCTTGCCGTCCTTCAGTTTGGCCATGAGCTCAGTGGTGTCCGAGCACACTTCCACACGCACGGACACCCCCAACTGCTGGGCGAATTTCTCACAAAGCAAGTATTGGTCGCCCATACCATGCCCATGGTAGTCATAATAAGTGTCGGGCCCCGACAGTGTGACCACAATCATCTCGCCATTGTTCACGATGTCGTCGAGCGAGAAGTTGCCGGCTTCCACGGCTGTATCGCCAACCACAGTACCCCATGGCGTCATGGTAGGCGTTTTCTTTTGCTGGCAGGAAGCGAGTGCAAGCAGGACACAAACTATTGTCCCATATAAATAATGTCGCATGACAAATTGCTTGAATAACTGACCTTTTGACAAGGCAACAGGCCGTAAGATAAATTTTCAGACTACAAAAGTAGTGTATTTCTTGCAGAACTTAGACAAAAGAGTTACTTTTGCATTGATTTTTTATATTAATTAGATAAATATGTTACGTATTGCTGTTCAATCAAAGGGTCGTCTCTTCGACGACACGATGAATCTGCTCTCTGAGGCAGACATCAAGGTGAGCGCCTCCAAGCGCACACTGCTCGTACAGTCATCCAACTTTCCCCTTGAGGTGCTCTACCTCCGTGACGACGACATTCCGCAGAGTGTCGCTGGTGGAGTGGCAGACATCGGCATTGTGGGACTCAACGAATATATGGAGCGACACGAGGACGCCCAAATCATAGAGCATCTCGGCTTCAGCAAGTGCCGACTCTCGCTCGCCATCCCCAAGGACATCAACTATACAGGTCTTGACTGGTTCAACGGTAAGAAGATTGCCACGTCATATCCAAACATACTCCGCAAGTTCATGGACAAGAACGGCATCAAGGCCGACATCCATGTCATTACAGGCAGCGTAGAAATCTCGCCGGGCATCGGACTGGCCGACGGAATCTTCGACATTGTCAGCTCCGGTTCAACGTTAGTGAGCAACAACCTGCGTGAAGTAGAGGTGGTGATGCAAAGCGAGGCAGTGCTCATTGCCAACTGGAAGATGAACGAGGAGAAGCACAATGTGCTCAACGAAATGCTCTTCCGTTTCAGTGCCGTACGCTCCGCACAGGACAAGAAATATGTGATGATGAATGCACCGAAGGACAAGGTGAAGGAAATCACCGCTGTACTGCCCGGCATCAAGTCGCCCACCATCATTCCTCTCGCCGACGATGAGTGGTGCTCCATACACACAGTGCTCGACGAAAAGCGCTTCTGGGAAATCATCGGCAAGCTGAAGGAACTCGGTGCACAAGGCATACTCGTCACCCCGATTGAAAAGATGATACTTTAAAACAAGGCAGTTAAGACACAACAACAAGACGCAGGCATTCTATCGTCTGTGCCAAACCAACACACAAGGAAATGAACATAACAAGATACCCGAAAAGAAGTGAATGGGAGAATCTGGTGAAACGTCCGCATCTCGACGTTTCACAGCTGAACGCCACGGTGGCGTCAGTTCTCGAAGACGTGAAGAACCGCGGCGACCAAGCCGTACGCGAATACGAAGAGAAGTTCGATCATGCGCATTTGCATCAGCTCGCCGTGCAGCCCGAAGAAATTGAGGAGGCAGAGAAGCTGGTCAGCGATGATCTGAAACAGGCACTCGTACTCGCCCACCACAACATAGAGAAGTTCCACCAGACACAGCATTTCGAAGGCGACAAAGTAGAGACCGCTCCGGGTGTCGTGTGTTGGCAGAAAAGCATGCCCATCGAGAAAGTGGGACTCTACATACCCGGTGGCACCGCCCCTCTCTTCTCCACCGTGCTCATGCTCGCCACGCCAGCCAAGATTGCCGGGTGTCGGGAGATAGTGCTCTGCACACCACCCAACCGCGAGGGCAAGGTGAACCCAGCCATACTCGTGGCTGCCAGAATAGCCGGCGTGAGCAAGATATTCAAGGCCGGTGGCGTGCAGGCCATCGGTGCCATGGCCTACGGCACGGAATCTGTGCCCAAGGTCTACAAGATTTTCGGTCCTGGCAACCAGTATGTCATGGCAGCCAAGCAGCAGGTGTCGCTCCACGACGCCGCCATCGACATGCCCGCAGGGCCCTCAGAAGTGTGCGTCATAGCCGACGAGCACAGTGATGCAGAGTTCGTGGCTGCCGACTTGTTGTCGCAGGCCGAACACGGTATCGACTCACAGGTGTTCCTCATCACCACCTCCGAGGCTATGCTCGACAAAGTGCAGCAGGAAGTGGAAAGGCAACTGAAGGAACTACCGCGCAAAGAGATAGCAGCAAAAACATTAGAGAACAGCAACTTAATACTCGTGCACGACACGGACGAAGCTATCGACTTGAGCAACAGTTATGCCCCCGAGCACCTCATCATTGCCACCGACGACTACGAACGTCTGGCTGCCAAAGTGGTCAACGCTGGCAGTGTCTTCCTCGGCAAATATGCTTGTGAGAGTGCCGGCGACTATGCCAGCGGCACCAACCACACCCTCCCCACTCACCGCTATGCCCTCGCCTACAACGGAGTGAACCTTGACAGTTACAACCGCAAGGTCACCTTTCAGCACCTTGACAAGGAGGGCATCAAGAGTATAGGCCACGCCGTAGAGGTTATGGCGGCCGGTGAACAGCTTGACGCACACAAGAACGCCATGACCGTGAGAATGAAAAAACTCGGATTGGAATAAGTCCCGAGACCGACAGTAATTCTTTAACTCCACACTTACAGTATGAAAGAACTTCAAGAACTGGTGCGTCCCAACATCTGGCGGCTGGAGCCGTACAGTTGCGCACGCGACGAATATAAGGGAAAGACGGCACGTGTATTCCTCGATGCCAACGAAAATCCCTACAACAACCCATACAACCGCTATCCCGATCCACTCCAGCTCGACCTCAAGGCCAAACTTTCGAAAATCAAAGGCGTGCCCGTGGAAAACATCTTCCTGGGCAACGGCAGCGATGAAGCCATCGACTTGGTTTATCGCGTGTTCTGCCGGCCGCAGATAGACAACGTAGTGGCCATTGCACCAACCTATGGCATGTACAAGGTATGTGCCGACATCAACGATGTGCTCTACCGCTCCGTGCTCCTCAACGAGGACTTCAGCCTCAACACAGACCGGTTGCTCGCTGCCTGCGACCGCCACACTAAAGTGGTTTGGCTCTGCTCGCCCAACAATCCCACGGGCAATGCACTGCAACGCAAAGAAATCATCAAGGTGCTCACGCACTTCGAGGGCATCGTGGTGCTCGACGAGGCTTACGGCGACTTCTCCTCCGAGCCAACTTTCCGCTCTGAACTTAAACAATATCCCAACATCATCGTGCTCAACACCATGAGCAAGGCGTGGGGATGCGCCGGCATACGTCTCGGCATGGCATTTGCCAGCACAGACATCATCAACTTGTTCAACAAGGTGAAGTATCCCTACAACGTCAACCTTCTTACACAGAATCTTGCAGGCGAAATGTTGGGTGACCCGATGGAAGTGGTACGCTGGGTGAAACTGCTCATCCAGGAGCGCGAGCGCATGATGAAGTCTTTTGCCGAACTGCCTTCGTGCGAAAAGGTATACCCCACCGATGCCAACTTCTTCCTTGCCCGCATGACCGACGCCAACGCCATCTACCGCTACCTCATCGAGGACGGCATTATCGTGCGCAATCGAAGCCGTGTGAAACTATGCAACGACTGTCTGCGCATCACCATCGGCACCAAGTCGGAAAACAACTATCTGCTCGGAGCCATGCGCCAGTTTAAAGTGACAGAAAAGAAATGACCGTAGACAAGACCACTTTTGAGGGCATAGACCGCCCCATGTACATACTCGAAGAGGAGCGTCTTAAGCACAATCTTGCCCTCATCAAAAGCGTGGCAGATCGCACCGGTGCTGACATTATCCTCGCATTCAAGGCGTACGCCCTGTGGAAGACATTCCCCATTTTCCGCAAATATATTCACTCCACCACCGCCAGTTCGCTCTTTGAAGCACGCATGGCAGTAGAGAAGTTCGGTGAGAAAGCGCACACGTTCTCACCCGCCTATACAGACTACGAGATTGACGAGATAGCCCGTTGTTCGAGCCACTTGTCGTTCAACTCGCTTTCGCAATACGAAAGGTTGCACCACCGCACACGGAAAACCAACCCGAACATCAGTCTTGGACTCCGCGTCAATCCAGAATACTCCGAAGTGGGAACAGACCTCTACAATCCTTGTGCACCCGGCACACGCTTTGGCGTTACTGCCGACAAATTGCCCAAGGACTTGCCTGCCGACATTGAAGGGTTCCACTGTCACTGTCATTGTGAGAGTGGAAGCGACGTATTTGAGCGGACACTCACTAAAATTGAGGAGAATTTCAGTGGATGGATGCCCCAACTAAAATGGATAAACTTCGGAGGCGGACATCTGATGACCCGAAAAGACTACGACTTGGAACGTCTCTGCCGGCTTCTCACCAATTTCAGAGAACGTCATCCCAACCTCCACGTTATACTGGAACCGGGCAGTGCCTTCGGATGGCAGACTGGTCCATTGGTAAGCCAAGTGGTTGATGTGGTGGAAGACCGTGGCATTCGCACAGCTATTGTCAATGTGAGTTTCACCTGCCACATGCCCGATTGTCTGGAAATGCCCTATCATCCGGCAGTGCGTGGAGCCGAGACGTTGGAGGATGCCACGGCAGCCGACATTACCTCGCCACACACTTATCGTATAGGAGGCAACAGTTGTCTATCGGGCGACTTCATGGGCTATTGGCGTTTCGACCACGAACTGCAAGTGGGTGAACGCATTATCTTCGAAGACATGCTCCACTACACCACTGTAAAGACGTGTATGTTCAATGGTATCAGCCACCCTTCCATAGCCCTGCTCCACACAGACGGCGCACTGGAAATTCTGCGTGAGTTCACCTTCGAGGATTATCTTGCACGCATGGACTGATTCTCCAGGATAAATAAAATAACGAGCAACAAGGTAACTATCATGTTACTTGTTGCCCGTAGTTTTCATGATACGCCCTTTGAATTCGGCAAGCCCTTGCCTTGTGGAATTTCTCCTCGAAACAACAGCCTCTACAGATTCGTTAGTTTAATACACACTTGTCAAACAAAATCCCCGGTACTGCAGGAAACGTGAGTACCAGGGATTGATGCATTACTATATTCTGAAAGAACTTTTGTTACACCAGATACTGTGAAGAGATGCTCTCGCAATTCTCCACACGACGAATAGTCTCGGCAAACATATCTGCCACTGACAACTGCTTAACCTTGGCACAGCGGTTGGAATATGGAATAGAGTCAGTGAAGACAATTTCCTCGAGTGCAGACTCCTGTACACGCTCGCTGGCAGGACCACTCATCACACAGTGTGAAGCACAAGCACGTACGCTCTTGGCACCGGCTTCCTTCATGATGTCAGCAGCCTTGGTAATGGTACCGGCTGTATCTACCATATCATCGATAATAACCACATTCTTGCCTTTCACGTCGCCAATAATCTGCATGCTTGCCACCACATTGGCACGTGCACGTGTCTTGTTACAGAGCACGAGTGGACAGCCGAGATACTTGGCATAGGTACTGGCACGCTTAGAACCGCCGACATCAGGTGAAGCAATGACGAGGTCGTCAAGTTTAAGCGACTGCAGATAAGGCAGGATGACGCCCGAAGCATAGAGGTGATCGACAGGTACATCGAAGAAGCCCTGTATCTGGTCTGCATGAAGATCCATGGTGATAAGACGGTCTATGCCTGCCACACTCAGCAGGTCGGCCACGAGTTTAGCACCGATGCTCACACGGGGCTTGTCCTTGCGGTCCTGGCGGGCCCAGCCAAAGTAGGGAGTAACGGCAATAATGTGGCGGGCTGAAGCACGCTTGGCAGCATCAATCATGAGAAGGAGCTCCATCAGATTGTCAGAGTTGGGGAAAGTGCTCTGAACGAGGAACACGTCCTTGCCACGAATAGACTCCTCGTAGCTCACAGCGAACTCGCCGTCGGAGAACTTCGTGATCAGCAGGTTGCCGAGTGGACAACCGAGGCTTGCGCAGATTTTCTCTGCAAGGTATCTCGTGTTTGTGCCGGAGAATACCAGGAAGTTGTTTTGACTCATTGTTTCTGTTCTTTATAAATTGAAGTAATTTGTTTATGGTTTAACCTATTGTCTTGAGCAGCTTACCAAAATGGGCGATTAGCTCAGAATAGTCAAGTCCGTGGTGTATGTCGAACTTGTTCCACAAGTCCCCACAGACTACAACTCCGCCAAAGCCGAGGTCACGTGCCTTACGAATGTTGTCGGCTGTAACGCCTCCCATGGCATACACGTGTCGGTCTATAAGTCCACCGCGCGAAGCCTGTTCCAGTTCGTCCTGAGAGAAAGTAGCCTGTTCACCAGGTTCTGTAATGGAATCGAACACATTGCGCAAAAATACGTAGTCGGCTTTTTTCTTCACAGCCTTTAGTTGGTCCAAACACCGGCATGTGCGCGACACGTGGCCCTTATATCCTTTGGGCAATTCGTCGTCGGCACAATCCAGATGGATGCCACGAAGACCATACTCATCCTTCAGGTAGAAGTGATCGTGTACGGATATTTTGCGATAGTAATCGTCGGACAAGAGAGAGAGCAGACGCTCTGAGTAGAGAGGCGAAGAATTTGGCTTGTACAAGTGCAAGTTATCCAATCCCTCGTCGAAGAGCGTAGCCAGAATTTTGTCTTCCTCCACAAAAAAAGTGGGCTTAGTCAGTATAACGAGTTTCATCGTATTTTCTTTTCTAAGTGCAAAGGTAGTGCAAATCGAAGACAATGCAAAATAAAAGACATTTTATTTTCATTGTTGAACCGAAGCCAGCCCTTGAGAATTTGGAGGACGTACAATAAGAAAAGGACTGTTGAGACAGGTTAAAGTGCCCCACCAGCCAAACTGCCCCCTCTGGAACACATGCAAGGAGAAAAATCAGCGTGACACATATCTAATAAAGACTAAAAAAGAAACGTATTCCGATTATTATTTGTACCTTTGCACGCTAAAGCGCCATATTGGTGCATTCTTATCAAGACACAAAGGACAAACAACGCATAAATGAATACGAGCAACAACGCATTCCAAATGATAGCCGACTTTGAAGGCGATCTTGCACAACTCTTGCAAAACGACAAGCACGACAACCCTATTCCACTGCTGGTGACCAGGAACTTCGTGCTCTTTCCGGGCGTGATAGCGCCCATACTTATCGGACGGGAGCCAAGCCTCAACCTCATCCACAAACTCAACGAGGGAGAAGACAAGACCTTTGCCCTGTTCAGCCAAAAGAACGACAAGGTGGACGACCCCAATATTGAGGATGTATATCACACAGGCGTCTATGCCAAGCTGGTAAAAGTTCTTGAAATACCCGGCACGAACAACCTAACCGCAATTGTGCAGGGATTGGGCAGATGCAAGCTCGTGGATATGGACAAAAAGGTAGCGCCCTACTATATGGGCTATGTGGATCCACTCGAAAACGACACTCTCGACATGAAAGACCGCGAGGTGAAGACCGCCGTGGACGAAATGCGCAAAAAAGCACTCGAACTCATTGCACGCGACGAGAACCTGCCCAACGAGGCACAATTCGGAGTGAACAACATTGGCAATGCGCAAGTGCTGGTGAACTACCTGTGCTGCAATTTTCCCTTCAAAACTGCCGCAAAATACAAGCTCCTCAACACTGCCAAGGTAAAGACGCGCCTATTCAACATGATGAAGCTCATCCACCAACAGCTGCAGCTCATCTCCATCAAGGAAAACATCATGTCGAAAACCCGTGAGGACCTGGACGAGCAGCAGCGCGAATATTTCCTTCAACAGCAGATAAAGAACATCAAGAAGGAATTAGGACGCGACAACGCTTCTCCTGAAATCAAGGAACTTCAAGACAAGGCTAAAGACATCAAATGGCCAGAGGAAATAGCCAAGACCTTCAAGAAGGAATTGGCTAAACTGGAGATGTACAACCCTCAGAGTCCCGACTACAGCGTACAGTACAACTACCTGCAGACCATGACATCGCTGCCTTGGGGCATATATACGGAAGACGACCTTGACATCAAGCATGCACGCAAGATTCTCGACCGCGACCACTACGCCATGGAAAAGGTAAAGGAACGCATACTGGAATACATCGCCGTACTCAGCCTCAGAGGCGACCTCAAGTCGCCCATCCTCTGTCTCTATGGACCTCCAGGTGTAGGCAAGACAAGCCTGGGGCGCAGCATTGCCGACGCTATGAAGCGCAAGTACGTCAGAGTGTCACTCGGCGGACTGCATGACGAGGCCGAGATACGCGGCCATCGGCGCACCTATATTGGCGCCATGCCGGGACGCATCGTGAAGAGTCTGCAGAAGGCCGGCTCAAGCAACCCTGTGTTCATTCTCGACGAGATAGACAAAGTGACGAACAACAACGTGAACGGTGATCCTTCGTCGGCGCTGCTCGAGGTGCTCGATCCCGAACAGAACAATGCATTCCACGACAACTACCTTGATGTGGACTACGACCTGTCCAAGGTGCTCTTCATAGCCACCGCCAACGACCTCAACACTATACCCCGTCCACTGCTCGACCGCATGGAAATCATAGAACTGAGCGGATACATCACCGAAGAGAAATATGAGATAGCCAAACGCCACCTCATTCCCCGCGAAAAGAAGAACACCGGACTGGAGGACGAAAAAAAGCTGAAATTCGAGAAGGCAGCCGTGGAGAAAATCATCGAACAGTACACCCGCGAGAGCGGCGTGCGCCAACTCGAAAAGCAACTCAACAAGGCCCTGCGCAAACTTGCCTTCAAGAAAGCCATGGAGGGTGCACTGCCCTACGAGAAGATAACCCCACAGATGATAGAAGACTTACTGGGCAAACCGCCTTTCTACCGCGACATATACCAAGGCAACCAATATGCCGGCGTTGTCACCGGCCTGGCTTGGACCAGCGTGGGAGGAGAAATCCTGTTCATCGAGACTTCACTCAGTAAGGGGCACGGCAGCAAGCTCACTCTGACAGGCAACTTGGGTGACGTGATGAAGGAGAGTGCCGTGATAGCATTGGAATATGTGAAGGCCCACATCGACAAGCTCGGAGTGGACTATCGCATCTTCGACAGCTGGAACATCCACATCCACGTACCAGAAGGCGCCACTCCGAAGGATGGCCCATCGGCTGGCATCACCATTGCCACCTCAATAGCCTCTGCCCTCACCCAGCGCAAGGTGCGCGCAAACACCGCCATGACGGGAGAGATAACCCTACGCGGCAAGGTACTACCTGTGGGAGGCATCAAGGAGAAGATTCTTGCTGCCAAGCGAGCCGGCATTACCGACATTGTGATGTGCGAAGAGAACAGAAAGAACATTGAAGAGATTGAGCCAATATATATAAAAGGTGTCAACTTCCACTATGTGGAAAACGTACAGCAGGTATGGGACTTTGCCCTGACCGATGAACTGGTAGACAATCCAGTGACATTCGACATAGAGGAAGACAAGAATAAAGACAACAAGCAAGACTGACATGAAATTTGAACTGCAACACACAGATTCGGCAAGTGATGCCAGGGCAGGCGTAATCACTACCGACCACGGACAGATACAGACCCCCATCTTCATGCCTGTTGGCACATGCGCCAGCGTGAAAGGCGTGCACTTCAGTGAACTGAAGGAGCAGGTGAAAGCACAAATCATATTGGGCAACACCTATCATCTCTACCTTCGTCCCGGACTCAAAGTGCTTCGGGCTGCCGGTGGACTCCACAAGTTCGGTGGTTGGGACCGCCCCATCCTCACGGACAGCGGAGGTTTCCAAGTATTCTCACTGACAGGCATCCGCAAGTTGAAAGAAGAAGGCTGCGAGTTCCGCTCCCACATAGACGGTTCCAAACACTTCTTCACCCCAGAGAACGTGATGGACACGGAGCGCATCATCGGTGCCGACATCATGATGGCCTTTGACGAATGTCCCCCCGGCCAGAGTGACTACAACTATGCCAAGAGAAGCTTGCAGCTCACCCAAAAATGGCTTGACCGCTGCATCAAGCGTTTCAACGAGACAGAGCCTCTCTATGGCTACAACCAGTCACTCTTCCCCATAGTGCAGGGTTGCACTTTCAAAGACCTGCGCCGCGAGGCTGCCAAGTATGTGGCAGACAAGGGGGCAGACGGTAATGCCATCGGAGGACTCGCCGTAGGAGAACCCACCGAGGTGATGTACGAGATGATTGAGGTGGTCAATGAGATACTGCCCAAGGACAGGCCCCGCTACCTGATGGGCGTAGGCACGCCCCAGAACCTGCTTGAAGCCATCGAGCGTGGCGTGGACATGTTTGACTGCGTGATGCCCACACGCAACGGACGCAATGCAATGCTCTTCACCTACAGCGGCACCATGAACATGCGCAACAAAAAATGGGAAATGGACTTCTCGCCCATCGACCCCGACGGATGCGACGTGGACAAAGTATATACCAAGGCCTACCTGCACCATCTGTTCAAGGCGCAGGAACTTCTGGCCATGCAGATAGCGAGCATCCATAATCTCGCCTTCTACCTGCGCCTTGTCACTGATGCACGCCAGCACATTCTGGCTGACGACTTCGTACAGTGGAAGGCATCTGTCATCGACAATCTCGGTAGAAGACTGTAATCGCCGCAAGGCACACAAAACAAGCAAATGAAGCTGAAAAACATAAGACGAATGTACAGACTCCTGCAGACAGGGAGATGGCTCAAGCGCCATCTCCACTGGATTCGTCTGCTCAATCCGTTCCACTACACATCCATCCTTGACCGATATATCATCAAGAAGTTCATAGGCACCTATGTCTACTCCATCCTCTTGATTATATCCATCTCTATCGTCTTCGACGTCAACGAGAACCTTGACAAGTTCACGAAGTTTCATGCGCCACTCCAGGCCATTGTGTTTGACTACTATGCCAACTTCATCCCCTACTTCGCCAACCTGTTTAGCCCGCTGTTCGTCTTCATATCCGTCATCTTCTTCACCTCCAAACTGGCGGGCAACAGTGAGATAATCGCCATGCTCGCCGCAGGTGTTTCCTTCAGGAGACTGATGCGTCCCTACATGATTTCGTGCATCATGATTTCCGCCCTCACTTTCTACCTGGGAGCCTATGTCATTCCGCACGGCACGATGATCAAGCAGAACTTTGAGTCACTATACAAGAACAAGAAGAAAATATCGGCAGCTGAAAACGTGCAACTTCAGGTGGACAAGGGCGTAATAGCATATATCCAGCACTATGACGACAATGCCAAGAAAGGCTACGGCTTCTGTCTAGACAAGTTCGAGAACAAGAAACTGGTGAGTCATATGACAGCCAACGAGATACAATACGACACCATCAGCGACTCCAAGTATCACTGGAAAGCGTCGTTCTGGACCATCCGAAAGCTCAAGGGATTGCGCGAGCATATCACGCAAGGCTCCGTAAAAGACACGGTCATCATGATGGAACCCACCGATCTTGTCTACTCGCGCGGACAGCAGGAAACATTTACCAGCCCGCAGTTGAAGGAATACATCTCCAAGCAGATTAACCGCGGATCGGGCAATGTAGTACAGTATCAAGTGGAATACCACAAGCGCATAGCCATGTCGTTCGCCTCGTTCATCCTCACCACCATCGGCCTGTCGCTCTCCTCGCGCAAGCGCAAGGGCGGCATGGGACTCTATTTGGGCATAGGTCTTGCATTGAGTTTCGGCTACATCATGCTGCAAACCGTGTCGGCCTCGTTTGCCATCAACGCGGGTATGCCGCCAGCCTTGGCAGCTTGGATGCCCAACATCATATTCATTGTGGTGGCCTACTTCTGCTACCGCAAGGCTCCAAGATAGCAAGGAGCCAATGTGATGGCCGCTACACCGGCAAAAAGGAAAAGGTATTAAAAACAAGATAACAAGCTAAAAAGATATGTATTTTGACGAATTAGATTTGAGCGACAACGTGCTCGACGCCCTCTACGACATGCACTTTGAACAGTGCACACCAGTTCAGGAGAAATGTATCCCCGAAATTCTCAACGGCAACGACGTGCTGGGCGTAGCGCAGACAGGCACAGGCAAGACTGCAGCCTATCTGCTCCCGATACTGAGTCTGCTCGACGATTACGACTATTCCAAAGATGCCGTCAACTGTCTGATTATGAGTCCGACACGAGAATTGGCTCAACAAATAGACCAAGCCATGCAAGGGTTCAGTTACTACCTCGACGGAGTGAGTAGCGTGGCTGTTTATGGTGGCAACGACGGCAACCGCTACGACCAGGAATTCAAGTCTCTGAAACTGGGTGCCGATGTAGTAATAGCCACACCTGGTCGCCTCATCAGTCATCTCAGCCTGGGCAACGTGGACCTGAGCCGCCTGTCATTCTTCGTTCTTGACGAGGCCGACCGCATGCTCGACATGGGATTCAGTGAGGACATTTTGCAGATAGCCAAACACATACCCGCCACCTGTCAGACCATCATGTTCTCCGCCACCATGCCCAAGAAGATTGAAACACTCGCCCAATCGCTACTCAAGAATCCGAGTGTTGTGAAACTTGCGGTGAGCAAGCCTGCGGAGAAAATCAAGCAAAGTGCCTACGTGTGCTACGAATCACAGAAGACAGGCATCATCAAGAACCTTTTCAAACAAGGCGAACTGCACCGAGTTATCATCTTCTCGGGCTCCAAGCAGAAGGTGAAGGACATACACCGCAACTTGGTACGGATGAACATCAAATGCGGCGCCATGCACTCCGACCTCTCACAAGCAGAGAGAGACGAAATCATGTTCCAGTTCAAGAGCGGCACCATCGACGTACTTGTCGCCACCGACATCATTGCCAGAGGCATTGACATAGACGACCTGGAAATGGTCATCAACTACGATGTGCCACACGACACCGAGGACTACGTTCACAGAATCGGACGCACAGCCCGAGCCAACCGCGACGGTGAAGCCATCACCTTCGTGAGTGAAGACGACATCTACTATTTCCAGCAGATAGAGAAATTCCTCGAGAAGACCATCGACAAGACACCATTGCCCAAGGAACTCGGCGAAGGTCCCGAATACAAGCCCAACGCCAGCAGACCCGCACGAGGCGGAAGAGGAGGCAAACGCGGTGGAAGCAAGGGAAACCGCGGAGAAAGCAAACGCGGCGGGAACCGCAGTGGCAACAAACAAGGCCAACACTCTCGCGGACGTTCCAAGGAAAGAAACAAGCAGCATGACGGCACTGACAGCAACAATGCAGCCCAATCTAAGTCACCTGCCACTCAGGACAGCACTCAGCGCGCTGCCGGAGAAAAAAAGAACAAACGGCGCTACAACCACCATAGACGGAACAGCAAAAACGGCAATGGCAGTGGCGAAAAGAAGGAAGCTCCCGCTGCAACGCAAACCGAAGCATAAATGAAACAACAAGCCACGGAACTGGACCTCTTTGCCGACAGCGAATTTGTCGCCGGCAAGCCAGACCCAGCGCAACAACCAATATCAGCGAAGACGTCTGAAGATCACTATGACCACACGGTGCTCTTCAGACGTCTTGCCAAATCTGACTTCCGCAGCCGATTTCACCTGCAGAAGAAAGACGTGGACTATATACACGAAAAGGGGCTCGCCACCATTCGCAAGCATGCTGTCGACTTCGTGTCGAAACGTCTGGCACCAGCGGTCATCCCCAATGACGGCAAACAGACTCCCATGCGGGGACACCCCGTGTTCATAGCCCAGCACGCCACTGGTTGTTGCTGTCGCGGATGTTTCTACAAATGGCATCACATAGAACCCGGCCACACGCTCACGGCCTCAGAAATAGCTTATGCAGTCAGCGTGCTGATGACTTGGATAGAAAAAGAAATGAGCAGATGGGACAAGAAATGAAAAGCCAAGCTGCTCACCTTGCAATTAAGCAATTGTCATCTTGCGTGTTACGCGCGCACGCGCGCAGGAAAAGATTTTCTTTTTTCACCACTATCTATCACTTTTCTTGATATATTACAATATTCGGTTGATTATTAGTGGAATAGATAGAGTGATAGATACGTGATAGATGGCTAAATATCTATCACCATCTATCACTGATTCGTCATTAGTCAAGTTCAAGAGAATTGCCCAAAATCTGTTCCGTAGTTTGGGCAATCAATGCCCGCGGCCAGGGCAATGAGTGCCCAAGCGTTGGACTCAAACCAAAGTCAATCGCTATCGTCTTGTAAGTCTGCCACTACCGCTCCGTAAGTCTGCTATTAAGACATACTAAGTCTACCACTTGAACATCCTAACTCTGCCACTTGAACACCGTTAACTGACAATATATGCTGCCAGGACAGATTGGACAGGGGCCGCATCCAATTAGTGACGAATGTATTTCTTGCTGACAGCGGGAGTTTAGAGGAATGTTTACGCCAAAAGCAATAAAGGTTCTATGGATATTAAAGAAACAAGCGTGAAACTCAGCCTGTTAGAGTTTCACGCTTGTTTCTTTTCTTTTGCTGCACCAACTCCTGCAATTTTAGAAAGGCAGGTCGTCTGCGCTTCCTGTACCAGCTTCGGCTGCAGGTTCCGACTGTGGCGGGAATGGAGTGGCGGAAGCGTCGAATGGAGGCACCGGAGCAGCGTCGGGCTGCTGTGCTGGCATGCGGTCAACCTTCCACACATTGATTTGGTTGAACCAACGGCCCTGATACTCATGGGCGTCAACGTCGAAAGAAACGGTCAATTCCTCTCCACTCTGTATGTTGAACTGCTTGATGCGATCCTCACCAAATACTCTGAAGCACATCTTCCTGGGATACTGGTCGTGTGTTTCGATTACATACTCCTGCGACATCCAGGGATTACCTGTACGGGCAGACACTCCACTGTTAGCGGGGAGCACGGCAATGATTTTTCCTGTTATTTCCATTTATTCTTCTTGTTAGTTTTGGAATTTACTTTGTTCAGTTTGCGAAATTACTAAAAATAGTTCATCCACGCCAACTTTTCACTGAATATTTTTGCTCCGACCGATGGTTTTTTGTATTTTTGTAGTCTGTTAGAGAAACCAAGATTAATAAATGAATTAAATACAGTATTCCATGAAATTCTCCTTATCAAGTACTGCCCTTAGCAGTCGTTTGTCCATCCTCTCAAGAGTGATCGGCAGCAAGAGTCCCATTCAGATTCTTGAAAGTTATCTGTTTGAAATCAGCGGCAATGAACTGAAGATGACAGCCTCCGACAACGAAAATGTGATGGTGTCAACCCTACAGCTCGACCAGTGCGACGGCGAGGGAAGCTTCTGCGTGCCCAGCCAGACCATTCTCGACGCCGTGAAGGAACTGCCCGACCAGCCACTCAATTTCGACGTTGACACAGACACGAATACCATTAAGATTATCTATCAGAACGGCATCTACAACTTCACCACACAAAACAGTGACGAGTATCCGCAGACTCAACCCATGGGCGACGGCGCTACATCCATCAACATTGATGCCGGCGTGCTCAACGCCAACATCACGCGCTGTATCTTCGCCACCGCCCAGGACGATCTGCGCCCCGTAATGAACGGCATATACTTCGACCTTACTGCCGACGGCCTTGCCATTGTGGCAAGCGACGGACACAAGTTGGTGCGCAACCGCGTGCTCAACATCACAAGCGACATTCCCGCTGCGTTCATCCTGCCCAAGAAGCCTGCCACCCTGTTGAAGAACGTGCTCGCCAAGGACGGCGGTGACGTGGAGATACGCTTCGACGGCAAGAATGCGGTAATCAACTTTGCTGAAGGCTCGCTCTCCTGCCGCCTCATCGAAGGACGCTTCCCCAACTACAATTCGGTGATCCCCCAGAACAACCCCAACAACATGACCATAGACCGCAAGTCACTCCTCGGCGGACTGCGCCGTGTGCTTCCCTTCTCGAGCGACAGCAGCCAGCTTGTGCGTCTGCACCTGGAAACCGACCGCCTGGAAATCTCGGCAGAAGACATTGACTTCTCAACAAGTGCCAAGGAAAGCATTACATGCGACTATTCCGGACAGCCCATGGATATAGGCTTCAAGGGGTCCAGTCTGCAGGAGATACTGAGCAATATGGACAGCGACGAGATTATTATTTCGCTCGCAGACCCCAGTCGTGCCGGCATCATCACGCCTGTGCAGCAGCCCGAACAGCAAGACGTGCTCATGCTGCTCATGCCTATGCTGCTCAATGACTAATCAATTCACAAGAAAAGAAACAATGAAACTCAATCTCACCAGGCCACTGGTCGTCTTCGACTTGGAGACCACCGGCCTCGATTTAGTGAAGGACCACATTATACAGATATCCTATATCAAGGTGAACCTCGACGGCACCGAACTGCGTGGCAACCACTATGTGAACCCCGGCAAGCCCATTCCGCCTGAGGTGGTAAAACTCACAGGCATCACCAACGAGCAGGTGGCTGAAGCACCCTGTTTCAAGACGCTCGCGCCACAACTGGCCAACGAGTTCGCAGGATGCGACTTCGCAGGATACAACTCCAACCACTTCGACATACCCATGCTCGCAGAAGAATTTCTCCGTTCCGGCATCGACTTCGACTTCAGCCGCGTACGCCTCATTGACGCACAAACAATCTACCACAAGATGGAGCGCCGCAATCTCGCCGCCGCCTACAAGTTCTACTGCGGACGCAAGATGGAAGACGACTTCAAGGCACACAGTGCCGACCAGGACACTGAGGCCACATACCGCGTGCTGATGGGCGAACTCGACATGTATGAACCGGGAAAGCAAGAGGAACCGGAAAGGCAACTTGCCAACAACATGGATGCACTAGCCGAGTGTTCCAAGCAGAACGACAACGTGGATTTTGCAGGGCGCATCGTTTGGAAAGACATGACCGACGGCAAGGGTACCACCATACTTGGAGCAGACGGGAAACCCAGACGACACGAGGTGTTCAACTTCGGCAAGTACAAAGGCTGGGGCGTGACTGACGTGCTCAACCGAGATCCTGGCTACTACAGTTGGATTCTCAATAGCGACTTCACACTCAACACCAAACAAGTGCTCACACGCATACGCATGCGTAGCCTCAACACCAAATAAAGCCGACATGCTGAAAGGAAAGAAAATAGTATTGGGCATAACCGGCTCCATAGCCGCCTACAAAGCGTGCCTTATCATCCGTGAACTCATCAAGCGCGGAGCCGAGATACAGGTGGTCATCACACCCGCCGGCAAGGAGTTTATCACCCCCATCACCCTCTCCGCCCTCACCCACAAGCCCGTGGTGAGCGAGTTCTTTTCCCAACGCGACGGAACCTGGAACTCACATGTTGATTTGGGTCTGTGGGCAGACGCCATGCTTATAGCCCCCTGCACGGCAAGTACATTGGGCAAGATGGCATGCGGCATAGCCGACAACATGCTCATCACCACCTATCTCTCCATGAAGGCACCGGTGTTTATTGCACCCGCCATGGACCTCGACATGTATGCCCATCCTTCCACGCAACACAATATGCAGACACTGCTTTCCTATGGCAACCACATCATTGAGCCAGCCAGCGGATTCCTTGCCAGCGGACTTGAAGGAAAGGGACGCATGGAAGAACCTGCCACCATTGCCGACTACCTCGACCATTATTTCAGCGAAGAAAGCAAAACGCTTGAAGGAAAAAACGTTATGATAACGGCCGGACCCACCTATGAGAAGATAGACCCCGTACGTTTCATCGGCAACTACTCAAGCGGAAAGATGGGCTTCGCCATCGCCGAGGAATGTTTCAGGCGTGGAGCTCACGTAACTCTTGTAGCCGGTCCTGTAGGTCTCACCTGCTCCCCCGGCATAGACCGCATTGATGTGGAAAATTGTGAGGAAATGTACAAGGCTTGCACAGAACACTTCGACACCCAAGACGTGGCCATACTCAGTGCAGCCGTGGCGGACTTCAAGCCCGAAACTGTGGCAGACAAGAAAATCAAGCGGGAGAAAAACGACCTCGTGTTGCGCCTTAACCCCACACACGACATAGCCCGTGAATTGGGAAAGCGCAAGCGCAGCGGACAACTTCTGGTAGGTTTCGCCCTCGAAACAAACGACGAGGAGACCAACGCTGAAAAGAAACTCGAAAAGAAGAACTTCGACTTCATCGTGCTCAACAGTCTGCAAGTGAAAGACACCTGTTTCGGAACAGACAACAACCAGATAACCATCATCAGCAAAAAGGGCAAGAAAGCCTTCGGCAAGAAGCCCAAGACTGAAGTGGCAAAAGACATTATCAACGAGGTATGCAGATGGTAAGACTTTTGGCCCTCATACTCTGCATCCTTGTTCCCCGCGTCGTCGAGTCGCAGGAGCTGCAGGCTAAGGTAACCGTGAATCATAACCAGATTCAGGGTACCGATGCCAGCGTGTTCGATAATCTGAAAGAAACGCTTGAGAAATTCATCAATGACCGACAGTGGACCAACCTGCAGTTTCAGCGCCAAGAACGCATCAACTGCAACTTCAACATCACTGTTACCAAGTATGACAAGAGCACAAACCTCTTCACCTGCTATGCACTCATACAAGCCAATCGCCCCGTCTACGACGCTGCCTACACCACCACCATCTACAACAACCGCGACGGCGACTTCAACTTTGAGTTTCAGCAGTTTGACCAGCTCGAGTTCAACGAAGAGAACATCGACAACCAGTTGACAGCGCTCGTTGCCTATTACGCTTATCTCATCATTGGCCTCGACCTCGACACGTTCTCGCCCATGGGCGGAGAAGACATACTGCAACGCTGCATGAACCTGACGAACAATGCGCAGACACTCAACTTTACAGGATGGAAAGCCTTTGACAGTGACCGTAATCGTTTCGCCATCATCAACGACTATCTCGACGGAGGCATGCAACCTTTCCGGCAAATGCAGTATGACTATTACCGCAAGGGACTCGACGAAATGGCCAACAATGCCGAACGCGGACGCACCGCCATCAGTACAGCACTGGAAGAAGGGCTAAAGAAAAGTCACGAAAACAAGCCTCTCAGCCTGTTGCCACAGATATGGACCGACTACAAGAAAGAAGAATTAGCCAATATATATAAAGGTAAAGGCACGCAAAAAGAAAAGGAGACAGTCTACGACCTGCTCTTCAGCATCAATGCCTCACAAAACAACACCTGGGAGAAAATCAAGCAATAACATGTTAAAGCACTTATACATCAAGGACTTCACGCTCATCGATACACTTGACATCGACTTCCACCCTGGCTTCTCGGTCATCACCGGAGAAACCGGAGCGGGAAAAAGCATCATTCTCGGAGCCATCGGGTTGTTGCTCGGACAACGCGCAGACACCAAGTCTATCAAAAGCGGATGTAAGCGCTGTGTGATAGAGGCCCACTTCGACTTGTCGAAATACGGTATGGAGAAGTTCTTCACTGACAACGACATAGACTTCGATGCCGAAGACTGCATCATACGGCGTGAGGTGAGCGCCACTGGCAAAAGCCGGGCCTTCATCAACGACACTCCAGTACCGCTTACCGCCATGCGCGAACTGGGAGAGCAACTCGTAGACGTGCACAGCCAGCACCAGAATCTGTTGCTCAACAAGGAGGACTTCCAACTCAACGTGGTGGATATCATAGCCGGTGACAAGTCTCTCGTGACTACTTATGCCGAAGCCTACTCCAAGTATAAGGAAGCCAACCAAAGATTGGAGCAATTGAAATCGGAAATAGCCAAGACCCGTGATGATGAAGACTTCATGCGTTTCCAATATCAAGAACTCGACAAGGCACAACTCCGTGACGGTGAACAAGAACAACTCGAGCAGGACAGCGAAACCATGAGCCACTCTGAGGACATCAAGACGGCCCTCTTCCAGGCCGACAGCGCCCTCAACGGAGCCGACAGCAACGGCATACTCGACCTGCTGAAAACCGCATCAAACAGTCTGAACAACATCAAGGAAGTATACCCCGACGTGACGGAGCTGGCAGAACGCACAGACAGTTGCTACATAGAACTCAAGGACATTGCCGGCGAAATAAGCGCCAAGTCTGAAGATGTAGACTTCGATCCTGCCGAGCTCGAAACCATCAACCAGAGACTCGATACCCTCTACTCACTCGAACAGAAGTTTCACGTAACTACAATAGCAGAACTCATCGCCATCAAAAACGGCATAGAAGAAAAGCTATCGCACATAGACAACAGCGACGAGGAACTCCACGCCATGGAAGCCCAAGCAGAAAAGCGGCTCGAGGAATGTAGGGAGAAAGCAGCCAAACTGACGGCAGCCCGCAAGAAGGCAGCCAAGCGTGTGGAGGAAGAGATGCAGCGACGACTGGTACCACTCGGCATACCCAACGTGCGTTTCAGCGTAAGAATGGAAGAGAAGCCCATCGGTACCAGTGGTGCCGACAAGGTGTCGTTTCTTTTCAGCGCCAACACCAGCACAGCCATGCAACCCGTGTCGCAAGTAGCGTCTGGCGGAGAAATTGCACGTGTCATGCTGTCACTCAAGGCCATGATAAGCGGAGCCGTGAAACTCCCCACAATCATCTTCGATGAGATAGACACAGGCGTGAGCGGCAAGATAGCCGAAAAGATGGCACACATCATGCAAGAGATGGGCGACCATGGACGACAAGTAATCAGCATTACCCACTTGCCACAGATAGCAGCCTTAGGCAAGCAGCACTACAAGGTATACAAGGAGGAATCGGCACAAGGCACCATCAGCCGCATGAACGCCCTAACACCCGATGAGCGCGTAGTTGAGATAGCACAAATGCTCAGCGGCTCCGACGTGACAGAAGCTGCCATCAATAACGCCAAGGCACTGCTCAACAAATAACAATACTTAATTCGAAACAAAAACCGACAACACATGAAACGATTAACATCACTCATAACCCTCATCCTCATCGCCCTGACGAACGCAAAGGCACAGCCAATAGCTGTAAGTCAGGCAGCCAAAAGCGTGTTTACCCTGACCACTTTCAAAAAAGACGGTAGTATTCTCGCCTCCTCTCACGGAATGTTCATCTCAGCAGATGGCACTGCCATCAGCCCATGGAAGCCATTCGTTGGCGCAGACCATGCTGTGGTCATCGACAACAAGGGGAAGCGTTATGACGTGAGTTGCATAGTAGGAGCCAATGAGCTTTATGATATGGCTAAGTTCTGTGTAGACGGTAAAACCATAGGTGCCGCCTTTGCACAAAAGCCAGCCACAACAACAAGCCAGACATGGAAAGTTAACTACACTGTGGGCAAAGCCGCCGGCAAGCAAATGAAAATACAGAAGGTAGAGACGTTTATGGACAAATACCCCTACTATATCCTCTCTTCACAGATAGAAGACACCGACTTGGGTTGTCCTCTTGTGGACGCAGCAGGCAACTTGCTCGGACTGCTGCAGAAGTCCGGTGACGAATGTCACGCCACAGCAGCCCGATTCGCTGCAGATATGCAGGTGAGCGGGCTCACCGCCACCGACCCTGTGCTCCACCAGACATCTATCCGCATAGCCTTGCCCGACAACGAAAAGGATGCAACCGTGGCGCTGATGCTTGCAGCCCAAAACGACTCGGCACGCTACATGGCAACCATCAACGAATTCATCAAGAAATTTCCACTCAATCCCGACGGCTACATTACACGCGCTCAGGTAGAACAGAGATACAACCATTGTGCAGAAGCAGCCAAGGATATGGAAACGGCAGTCGACAAATCAACAAACAAAGACGGCGCACACTTCAGTTACGCCAAACTCATTTACAACCATGAACTCTACAAGACCGGCGATAAGGATTATGCCGACTGGTCGCTCGACAAAGCCATAACCGAGACACAGAACGCCTACCGCATCAACCCACAGCCACTTTATAAACATCTGGAAGCTCAAATACGCTACACCAAAGGAGAGTACAAAGAGGCTTGCGATATGTTCCTCGGACTGACCTCCACAGCCTTGCGCAACCCCGAACTCTTCTACGAAGCAGCACAATGCAAGATGCAACTCAAGGCAGACGACAAAGAAATTCTCCAAATGCTTGACAGTGCAGTAGCCATCTGCAGGACGCCTGCCTCACAAGGAGATGCTATATACTACATTGCCCGCGCCACACAACTCGACAAGATGGGCATGTACCGCAAAGCACTTCAAGACTACAACAAATACGACACACTTCGCTTGGGACGAGTCAACGCCCAATTCTTCTACACTCGGGAACAATGCGCCATGAAGTGCCGTCTTTACCAGCAGGCTCTCGACGACATCAATCTCGCCCTTAGACTCGCTCCTCAGGCACCGCTCTTCTACGCAGAGAAAGCCAACGTGCAACTCCGTGTGGCACAGTACTATGAAGCCATAGCCACAGCAACCCATTGTTTGAGCATCGATGCCAACAACCCTGATGCCTATCTCATACTTGGCTTGGCACAAATACAGACAGGACAAAAGAAAGAAGGCAAGCAAAGCCTGGAAAAAGCAAAAGAACTCGGCAATGCACAAGCACAAAGTTTTATAGACAAATTCAAATAAAAAAGTGATTATTGCTCGCTATTTGAAAGAATATTACTACCTTTGCGCAATAAATTGCTAAAAAGAAAGCCATTATGGAAGTAGCCATAGTCAAATACAATGCAGGAAACATCTATTCCGTAGTCAATGCCCTGCGCAGACTGGGCATTGAACCTAACCTGACGGACAATGCTGAAGAACTACAGCGGGCAGACAAGGTACTGCTCCCCGGACAAGGCGATGCCAAGGTTTGCATGGACTGTCTACGAGAGAGTGGTCTCGACAAAGTTATTACTCACCTCATACAACCTGTATTGGGTATCTGTGTGGGGCAACAGCTCATGTGCCGCCACTCGGAAGAGGGTGATGCTGACTGCATGAATATATTTTCCATAGACGTTAAGCGGTTCTCGCCCACGCGACACGAAGACAAGGTGCCAGCCATGGGGTGGAATACCATACATGACCTCAAGACTCCTCTCTTTAATCATCTCCATGAAGCCGACTTCGTTTATTTCGTTCACAGCTACTATGTCCCCCAATGCGAGTGGACAATAGCCACGACAGACTACACACTGCCCTACAGTGCAGCCATGCACAAGGACAACTTCTATGCCACACAATTTCACCCGGAAAAGAGTGGAAGCGTAGGAGAACAAATCATCAAGAACTTTCTATTTGAAGTGAAATGAACAGTCAGTTGAACATAGAACTCATACCAGCCATCGACATTATCGACGGAAAATGTGTGCGGCTCACTAAAGGTGACTATGGACAGAAGAAAGTCTATAACGACGATCCGGCAGAAGTAGCACGACAATTTGAACGCATGGGATTCAAGCGCCTGCACGTGGTAGACCTTGATGGAGCCAAGTCGAAACACATTGTCAACGCTGACGTGCTGAAAGCCATTACTTCCACCACACACCTCAAAGTTGACTTCGGTGGCGGCATCAAGACAGAAGCAGACATCAAGAAAGCTTTCGAGTGTGGCGCTTCATTCGTCACAGTAGGCTCTGTGGCTGTCACCCACCCCAACTTGTTCTGCTCTTGGATAGACAAGTTTGGGGCAGACCGCATCATTCTCGGAGCCGACGTGAGAAACGGCAAGGTATCTATCAACGGATGGAAGGAAGACTCTTCCGAAGATCTGCTTCCATTCCTCAAGCGCTATATAGACCATGGTGTGCGCAACGTGTTGTGCACGGAGATTTCAAAGGACGGAACCCTGCAAGGTCCCGCCACCTCATTATATATGGATATTATGAGGCACTATCCACAGTTGCACCTCATAGCCAGTGGAGGCGTATCGAGCAACGAAGACATTATTGACCTCGATGCCAAAGGCATACCAGCAGTGGTGTTCGGAAAGGCTTTCTATGAAGGTCGCATACAAGCAGACCGACTGTTGAAGCAAGCGCCAAGCGGATTGGCCAAGCGGATCATCCCCTGTCTCGACGTGAAAGACGGACAAACGGTGAAGGGTACTAACTTCGTGAACCTTCGCAAGGCTGGTGACCCCGTGGAATTGGGCAAGGCTTATAGCGACGCTGGCGCCGACGAACTGGTGTTCCTCGACATCACTGCCAGTTTTGAAGGAAGGAAGACATTCACTGACATGGTGACACGCGTGGCACAGGAAATCAACATACCCTTCACAGTTGGAGGCGGCATACACGAACTGGCAGACGTGGAGCGCCTGCTGTATGCAGGAGCAGACAAGGTGAGCATCAACTCGGCTGCTGTCAAGCATCCAGAACTCATCAACCAAGTTTCACAGCGTTTCGGTTCTCAAGTATGCGTATGCGCCATTGACGCCCGTCAGGAAGATAACGGACAATGGCAGTGCTACCTCAATGGTGGCAGAGTGCCCACGGGTAAAAACCTTTTTGAATGGGCACATGAAGTGGAAGACCGTGGAGCTGGCGAAATACTCTTCACCAGCATGAACCACGATGGCGTAAAACAAGGTTTTGCCCTTGAAGCCCTCACACAACTCAGCGAATCGCTTTCCATCCCCATCATTGCAAGCGGAGGAGCTGGCAATATGGAACACTTCAAAGACGCATTCCTTATAGGAAAGGCTGACGCAGCATTGGCAGCAAGTGTGTTCCACTTCGGTGAAATCAAGATACCCGATCTCAAGCAGTATCTAAAGGCAGAAGGAGTAAATGTAAGAATATAACAGACATAAACAATAGATACCATAAGGTAATCAAAAGAAAACCACAAACTATATTAAGATATGATGGAAATAGATTTCGACAAGATGAACGGACTTGTTCCTGCTATCATCCAGGATGCCACGACCAAGAATGTGCTCATGCTGGGATTCATGAACAAAGAAGCTTACGAAAAGACAATAGAAACCCAAAAGGTGACTTTCTATAGCCGCACACGCAAAACGTTATGGACCAAGGGCGAGACCTCTGGAAACTTCCTCAATCTGGTAAGCATCCAGAACGACTGCGACAAAGACACACTGCTCGTAAAGGTTAATCCAACAGGTCCCACATGCCACAAGGGAACCGATACATGCTGGGGCGAAAGCAATGATGCGAACCCACTGCTTTTCCTTTCTTTTCTTCAAGACTTTATAGAAAAGCGTCACAAAGAAATGCCTGAGGGGTCCTACACAACATCGCTCTTCAATGATGGCCTTAACCGCATGGCACAAAAAGTGGGTGAAGAAGCTCTCGAGGCTGTTATCGAGGCCGTACACGGCACGGATGAACGTCTTATCTATGAAGGAGCCGACATGCTCTATCACCTCATCGTGCTGCTCACCAGCAAGGGACTTCGCATTGAAGACTTGGCAGCCGAACTGCGCACACGCCACGCCCCCAACTGGAAGAAACATTAAAACCACACCATAATCAAGAAACCACAATATGCTGATTGACTATCAAGGCGTAAAAATATGTCACGATGACGTGGTAATACTTCAAGACGTGAATTTCCACGCAGAAGAAGGCGAGTTTATCTATATTATCGGAAAGGTAGGCTCGGGAAAGAGTTCTCTGCTCAAAACCCTCTACTGTGAACTCGACATCGAGCAGGCAGAAAAGGCAGAAGTACTCGGACGCGACTTGGCCAACATCAAGCGCAAGGATATACCTGGGCTGCGCAAGGAAATGGGCATTATCTTTCAGGACTTCCAATTACTCCATGACAGGAGCGTCTACAAGAACCTGCTGTTCGTGCTCAAGGCCACGGGGTGGAAAGACAAGAAAAAGATTGATGAGCGCATTGACGAAGTGCTAACCGAAGTAGGACTGCAAGAACGCAAGGAAAGCATGCCTCACGAACTCTCCGGCGGAGAACAGCAGCGCATCGCCATAGCTCGTGCTATACTCAACAAGCCACGCATTATCATCGCCGACGAACCTACGGGCAACCTCGACCCTGAAACAGCCGGCAACATTGTCAACCTACTCAAACAGATAAGCCTCAGCGGTTCTTCAGTCATCATGACCACCCACAACATACCGATGCTCGACAAGTTTCCAGGCATCGTATACCGCTGCGAGGACCATCACATCAGCGACGTGACGTCAGAATTCAACAAGGTGAAGATTGTGGAGGAAGACTGAAACTCCATACCGCCTAACATTCAAGAACCATAAAAATCCAAAGAATATGAAAGTAATGAAATTCGGAGGCACTTCCGTTGGCTCACCAGAGCGCATGAAGAACGTAGCCTCTTTGATAACCAAGTCGGGTGAACCCACATTCGTAGTACTGTCTGCCATGAGCGGCACGACTAACTCTCTCGTAGAGATTTCCAACTACCTCTACAAGAAAAACCCTGAGAGTGCCAACGAGGTAATCAACTCTTTGGAAAAGAAATACATGCAGCACGTGGAGGAACTCTATTCCACCGACGAGTGGAAAGACAAGACACGCAAGTTTCTCCAGGAAGAATTCAACTACCTGCGCTCATTCTCCAAAGACCTGTTCACCAGTTTTGAAGAAAAGAACGTGGTGGCCCAGGGAGAAATCATGAGCACCAATATGGTAGTGAACTATCTCAAGGAAACAGGCATCAAAGCCACACTGCTCAATGCGCTCGACTTTATGCGCACAGACAAGAATGCCGAACCAGACCCACAATACATCAGCGAGAAACTCGACGCTGTCATGGCGGAGAACAAGGGACAGCAAATCTATATCACCCAGGGCTTCATCTGCCGTAATGCCTATGGCGAGGTAGACAACCTGCAGCGAGGCGGTAGCGACTACACGGCTTCGCTCATCGGTGCAGCACTGCCGGCAGACGAAATCCAGATATGGACCGACATCGACGGCATGCACAACAATGACCCGCGCGTAGTTGACCATACCGAAGCCGTTCACCAACTCAACTTTGAGGAAGCTGCCGAACTTGCCTACTTCGGAGCCAAGATTCTGCATCCCACTTGCGTACAGCCAGCCAAGTATGCCGGCATCCCTGTGCGCCTGAAGAACACCCTCGACCCCGATGCAGAAGGCACTATCATCGACAATGTCATCGTGCGCGGGAAGATTAAAGCCGTGGCAGCCAAAGACAATATCACAGCCATCAAGATAAAAAGTAGCCGCATGCTCCTTGCTACAGGTTTCCTGCGCCGCGTGTTCGAAATATTCGAAAGCTACCAGACACCAATCGACATGATCTGTACCAGTGAGGTGGGTGTGTCCATGAGCATTGACAACGACTCACACCTGAACGAGATTGTTGACGAACTGAAGAAATACGGTACGGTAACCGTTGACAGCGATATGTGTATCATCTGCGTTGTAGGCGACCTCGACTGGAGCAACGTAGGCTTTGAGACTCTTGCCACGGATGCCATGAAGGACATCCCAGTGCGCATGATTTCCTATGGTGGCAGCAACTACAACATCTCGTTCCTCATCAAGGAAAAGGACAAGAAGCGCGCACTCCAGAACTTGAGCGACGTGCTTTTCAAGTAAACAACGACAACACAACACATAGAAACACACATGAAAGGTAATTTTCCCGTAGACAAATTCAAAGGCATCGAAACGCCGTTCTACTATTACGACACCGACCTACTGCGCACCACCCTTGCTGAAATACGCAAGGAAGCCGGCAAGCATGCCAACTTTGCCGTACACTATGCTGTAAAAGCCAATGCCAACCCGAAGGTTCTCAACGTCATCTGTCAGGCTGGACTTGGCGCCGACTGCGTGAGTGGAGGCGAGATTGAGGCAGCGGTCAAGGCGGGTTTCAAGCCTTCATCCATTGTATATGCTGGTGTGGGCAAGAGCGACTGGGAGATAAATCTCGGACTCGACAAGGACATCTTCTGCTTTAACGTGGAGAGCCAGGCCGAACTCGAGGTTATCAACGAACTCGCCGCCGCACGCAACAAGGTGGCGCGCATAGCATTACGCATCAATCCTGACGTCGGCGCCCATACACACGCCAATATTACCACAGGTCTGGCAGAGAACAAGTTCGGCATAGCCATGGGTGACATGGACGCCGTTATAGACGAAGCAGAAAAGATGCAGAACGTGGAGTTCATTGGCCTCCACTTCCACATAGGAAGCCAGATACTCGACATGGGAGACTTCTGCGCCCTGTGCAACCGCATCAACGAGCTCCAGGATAAACTGGAGCAGCACCACGTCAAAGTGAAAAACATCAACGTGGGCGGTGGACTCGGCATTGACTACGAGCATCCCAACAAGGAACCTATACCCGACTTCAAGGCATACTTCGACACTTATGCCCAGCACCTCAAGTTGCGCGAGGGACAGACTCTGCACTTCGAGTTGGGAAGAGCCGTCGTTGGACAGTGTGGCTCACTCATCACCAAGACGCTCTATATCAAGCAAGGCACAGCCAAACAGTTTGCCATTGTCGACGCAGGCATGACTGACCTCATCCGGCCTGCCCTCTACCATGCCTACCACAAGATAGAGAATATCAGTAGCGACGAACCACTGAAGACTTATGACGTAGTGGGCCCCATCTGCGAGTCGAGCGACGTATTTGCCAAGGCCATCGACCTCAACACCTGTCACCGTGGCGACCTCATTGCCTTGCGTTCCGCCGGAGCCTATGGAGAAATAATGGCATCACAATACAACTGCAGGAAATTGCCCCAAGGTTACATCACTGAGGACTTATAAACTATGATAATTGACGATTTAACGATTATTGCAAGCATCATCGTTCTCGTCGTCGGCCTGGTTACACCCCTGGTCAACAAGTTCCTACGTAAACCCACATTCGACGATGAACACCCCGACAACGGAGATTCATTATTGCCCCCAATGTCGGTGATAATTATCGCCCATGGTAATGCCAAGGAACTCGACGACCACCTGTCACTCTTCCTCACCCAGGACTACAATCCTGGATATGAGGTAATTGTCGTGACAAGCAAGACCGACTCCGAGGCTGAGGACGTACTGAAGCAATACTCCAACAATCCTCATCTCTACACCACCTTCACACCAGACTCGTCACGATACATGAGCCGGCGCAAGCTCGCCATCACGCTCGGTGTCAAGGCAGCCAAGAACGAGTGGATCATTCTCACCGATGCCTACTGTCATCCAGCATCTGACGAATGGCTCAAGACTATGGCAGAGAAATGCACCGAGAGCACTAATCTTGTGCTCGGCTACACGGTCTACGACGATGAAGCCGACGACTACAGCCGGTACGAACGGGTGGCTGACAACTACTACTTGCTGCGCGAAGCCCAGCAAGGCACTGCCTACCGCAGCACAGGCAAGAACATTGCTTTCCGCAAGAGCGAATTCATGAAGGGCAACGGCTATCAGGGCAACCTGAAATACATTTACGGCGAATACGACTTCCTTGTGAACAAGTATGCGCAAGAAGGCTATACGAACACCGTCACCCATCCAGACGGATGGATGATAGAAGACAGCCCTTCGGCCAAACGACGCCGCAATGAACACATCTACTACCAGGAAACGCGCAAGCACCTGGAGCGTTCGTTGAGCCACCGCATGGCATT
This sequence comes from uncultured Prevotella sp., assembly GCA_934191235.1. Taxonomy (GTDB): domain Bacteria; phylum Bacteroidota; class Bacteroidia; order Bacteroidales; family Bacteroidaceae; genus Prevotella. The sequence continues at coordinate 57,160 of CAKPUA010000009.1, forward strand.
CAATGCTGACCAGTGTGCACTACACTTGGGTTGGATGACTGTCATAGCTGCCGCATTACTAGGCATACTCACCCAGCATTGGATCATCTGCATCTCTGCCGGTTTGGCTCTCGTGCTGATTGTTGCGGTGCGGACTATGGTAGCCCGAAAAGCACTAGCCTTGTTAGATGTGCATATTCCCTGCTGGAAAATTGTCTTCTATGAGACCGGAGAACTATGGCATCACTTGGCCTACAAACTCTGGTACGCAAAGACAGACAAATACGACTTTATCTGTCACAAGATATGAAAACAACATGAAAGTACTACACTTCATAACATCTATCGACAGCGCTGACATATACCCTACTGAGTATATGTCGGCGCTTTTGCGTTGCATGGGAAGACATGAAGAGGTTCACCTGGCCACATTCCGCTCACCTGGAGCCATTACTGTGGAGCAAGCTGAAACCCATTTATTCGACTATCCCAAAAGCCTCACCGACAAGACCTTTGAACACAGCTTCTCGGAAATGCTCAACCACACATGCCCGGAAATTATCCATCTGCATGGCTGCTGGGACCGCACACTATGGACGGTAGCTTCACAGGCACGCGAACACGACATACCACTGATACTGTCACCTCATGGAGCCTTGGAACCAGCCGTGATGCGCGCCTTCTTCCTCACCCGCAGACTGCCGCGCCTCGTTGCCTATCAGTATCGCACAGCATTGGCGGCAGATGTACTTCTCTCGTCCACACCTGAAGAAGAAGACAACCTGTCAGACATGCTGTGGAACCACCACATAGCCGTCATACCCGACCCAAGACTCTCCCCTGCCACCGACTATGAAGAAGTGTGCACACGGCTCCTCTCCCTCTACAGGAAGACCATAGACACCAAGTGCTGTTACCACACGCTGAACACAGAGGAACAGGATGCAGTGAAGAGCTTGCTCCGTGAGGGAACAGCCCATGACGGAGAGCTGCTGCACACCACGCCACAGCAGAAAGAGAACCTGCTACAGCTGACGGACAAGTCGTGGAGAAAGCTCTTCATCATTGCCCACGACCACAGTCTCAACGGTCTCTACGCCAACGCTTTCCTGCGGCTCGGCCTCACCCCTCCTTCCATCGACGTAAGCCACATCGAAAGATTCGACCGTGCCGAGCAAGCACCGACAGCACTACCTGCCGACCATCTGCTTTACGCGAATCCTCTGCAGAAGTCCAAGCTTGCCGCCATCAGCGACAATCAGGTAAGGCAACTTGCCACCCTGCTGCTCAACACGCGCCACCTCGTCCGACAAGGCGACATTCGCCTGAATCACCTCGCCAAACTCTATACACAATTGAGATATGAAGACTATGATGAAGACCTCTTTGCAGAGAGTATGAACACGCTTCGGCTGAAGAAGTTCACCCGACAAGTGGAGAAGTTGCTTGCCCAACTCTTCGGCCTCACCGAAGGTTTCATGCCCATTCCCGCGTGCACGGAGGCCCAAGCCAACACGCTCATAGCTCAAACCATTAAAGCATTATGACCATGACACAAAACCATTACGACATTCCCCGCGACATGCGCTATCTGCAGCTCCTTTCGCACACCTTCCCCACCATCGCCGACGCCAGCACGGAAATCATCAACCTCCAGGCAATCCTCAACCTGCCCAAGGGCACCGAGCATTTCCTTGCCGACCTGCATGGAGAGTACGAAGCCTTCCAACACGTGCTCAAGAATGCATCGGGCAACATCAAGCGCAAGGTGAACGAACTCTTCGGAAACGAACTGCGTGACAGCGAGATACGTGAAATCTGCACCCTCATCTACTACCCCGAACAGAAACTGGAACTCGTCAAGAGTTGCGAGACCGAGATTGACGACTGGTACCACATCACCCTCAACCGGCTGGTCAAAGTATGCCGTGAAGTGTCGAGCAAGTACACCCGCTCCAAAGTGCGCAAGTCGCTGCCTGACGACTTCAGCTACATCATCCAGGAACTGCTCCACGAGCACACGGACGATGTGGACAAGACCGCCTATGTGAACGCCATCATCGACACCATCATCTCTACCGGGCGCGCCGACGACTTCATCATCACCCTCGCCAACGTCATCCAGCGACTGGCCATCGACCAGCTCCACATACTGGGCGATGTGTACGATCGTGGTCCGGGCGCCCACATCATCATGGACACTCTCATGACCTATCACAGCTGGGACCTGCAATGGGGCAACCACGACATACTCTGGATGGGAGCCTGTGCGGGCAACGACGCCTGCATCTGCAATGTCATCCGCCTCTCGCTCCGCTATGCCAACCTCACCACTCTTGAAGAGGGTTACGGCATCAATCTCATTCCCCTTGCCACCTTCGCCATGGAGACCTACAAGGACGATCCCTGTGAAGAATTCATGCCCAAGCTCAACGCCAACACCCATATTGACGAGAAAAGCATACGCCTCACAGCCATGATGCACAAGGCCATTGCCGTGCTGCAGTTCAAGGAAGAAGCCCGCATATTCTCCGCCCATCCAGACTGGCAAATGACAGACCGCAACATGCTGAGTCTCATTGACTACGAGAAAGGAACTTGCCGCATTGACGGCAAAGAGTATGCCATGAAGAGCTGCCACTTCCCCACCATTGACCCAGCCGCCCCCAACCGGCTCACAGCTGAGGAAGATGAACTGATGAAGAAACTGCACCACTCGTTCATGGTGAGCGAGAAGTTCCACAAGCATGTGCGTGCCCTGCTGGGCCATGGCTCCATGTACAGCATCTTCAACAACAACCTGCTCTTCCACGCCTCAGTTCCACTCAACGAAAACGGCACACTCAAGGAGGTGGAACTCTGCAAGGGAAAACGCTACAAGGGAAAGGAACTGATGCAGCACATCGACATGCTCATCCGCACAGCCTTCCAGAACGACACTCCCGCCGAGGAACGCCAATATGCCATAGACTACTTCATCTACCTGTGGTGCGGCAAAGACTCACCCTTGTTCGACAAGTCAAAGATGGCCACCTTCGAGCGCTACTTCATCGAGGACAAGACCACACACAAGGAACAGAAAGGATTCTACTACCTGCTCCGAGACGACCCACACGTGGTGGAAAGCATCATGGACTCCTTCGGGGTGACAGGTGCCAACCGACACATCATCAACGGACACGTGCCTGTACATGCCTCAAGCGGCGAGAACCCCATCAAGGCCGGCGGCAAACTAATGGTGATTGACGGTGGATTCTCACAGGCCTATCATGCCGAAACCGGCATTGCCGGCTACACACTTGTCTACCACAGCCGCGGATTCCAACTTGTGCAGCACGAGCCTTTCACCAGTGCCGAAGATGCCATCGTGCAGGGGACAGACATCAAGAGCACCATCCAAATTGTAGAGATGTCGGCCCACCGTATGCTCGTGGCAGACACCGACAAGGGTGCTGACATTCGCGGACAAATCAAAGACCTTGAGGAGTTGCTCTATGCCTATCGACACGGATTTATCAAGGAACACGACATGAAGAAATAGAACGTCAAATCTAATTGCGGTCTTAGCCCGTTTCGCTGTTGGATGATGTTTGCCCGCCATTTGCCAAGATTACTTCCTATCGTTCCAATAAATCCTTTTGATAAGACGAAGGGGCTTCAGGAAGAAGGAGTGACAACTATTAGCGCAACAGACCTGCACGAATAGCAGGCTGAAGACCCAACTTCTCAACAGCAATAGACTGAGAGAAACATTACGCCCTGCAAGACAAAAGTAGGCTGAAACACAGGTATTTGGCTTTACTGTTTCTCTTGCAGGGCGTACGTTTTATCCCTTGTATCCCAAGGGTAACGCTTCGCCAGCATTGAAATAAGTAGAAGTTCGGACTTCAGCGCGTTTTGCTTAAATCAGGAACTTCGGCAGATTCATTTTCCCCAATTAGCTATCTCAAAATAGTGATTCAATGACTTGAAATTCGTTAATGGCAGACTTACGGTCAGTAAGTCGCACACTTAACACCCGTTAGTCGCACACTTAGCACCTGTTAGTGGCAGACTTAGCACCTGTTAGTGGCACACTTAGCGCACGTAAGTCGCACACTTAGCACCCGTAAGTCGCACACTTAGCACCTGTTAGTGGCAGACTTAGCGCACGTAAGTCGCACACTTAGCACCCGTTAGTCGCACACTTAGCACCCCTTAGTCGCACACTTAGCACCCCTTAGTCGCACACTTAGCACCCGTTAGTCGCACACTTACAACTTGCTAAGCGCACACTTACACAAAACGACAAGCCTTCCAAGAAATCTTCAACGCCGTGAATATTTCTTGGAAGGCATGTTTGTAAGGGAATTCGGAAATTACAAGTCGTCTATCTGTGAGGCTGTGCGTTCCATCACACTGGCAGCAAGACCATCAGCGGTCTGCACAATGGTGACCAAGGGATAGAGGGCCCTCGCTGCGTCATAGCTGCGCATCTCTTCAAAGCTGCTCATGTTCACGCCCCATGCACCCATGTGCCAACGGATGGCAAGCATCTCGGCATCAGTGAGTTCAATTCCGCTAAGCAATGTCACGGCGAGCGACTTCTCGCCGTGTCCCAATGGGAAGTTTTTGAAGGTCATCTTGTATCCTTCAGTGTCTTCCCATGTTCCTATGCGGGTCTTTCGTTTCCTGACCGACGGCATATAGGCGTCAGCCTTGCACACATCGTGCAACAACGACGCAATAATGATGCTCTCTCGGCTCACTTCCACGTCTAATGACGGTTCGAGAGGCTTCATGGCCTCCCAAACAGCAAGGGCTGCCTTGCACACATTGAGTGAATGAACAGTGAGGCCACCCGCCACATTGAGGTGATGGCCTGCTGAGGCTGGTGCTGCGAAGAATCCGAGCTTTTCAAGGTCTTCAATCATTCCGTCAACGCCGTCGCGTTGGGTAGACTTCAGAAGATTGACAAACTCTTCCTTGTTCTTGTTGATGTCGATGTTCATAGATGATATGGTAGTGGTTTTTAAGTATTGATAAAGTCTACAGCCGATTGTTCCTGCACCAGCAGCGCATGCCAATTTAGGTAAATGTGACATACACCGCTGAAGGGTCTGCTATAGCGTTTCGCACTCTTTGAGCCAAAGTGCCGACATGGCATCGCTCGGCATGCGCCAGTCGCCACGTGGCGAGAGCGATACGCTGCCCACCTTCGGTCCGTCGGGCAGACAAGAGCGCTTGAACTGCTGGGCGAAGAAACGGCGACAGAAAGTGGCAAGCCATTTCTTGATGGTCTGCCGATCGTAGGCGGGCACCTCGGCATGACTGCCGTCGAAAGCCCGTAGGGCAAGAAAGAAAATCTTGCTTGGCGAGAAACCGAAACGAAGCATATAGTAGAGGAAAAAGTCGTGCAACTCGTACGGTCCCACCAGGTCTTCGGTCTTCTGCTTGATGTTTCCCTCCTCGTCGGCAGGAATGAGCTCTGGACTGATGGGCGTGTCTATGATGTCGAGCAGGGTTTTGCGAGACTCTTGGTCTACCCCACTCTGAGCCACATAGTTCACCAAGTGCCTGATGAGGGTCTTGGGTATACTGGCGTTCACGCCATACATGCTCATGTGGTCACCATTGTAGGTGGCCCACCCAAGGGCAAGTTCACTGAGGTCGCCCGTACCGATGACAAGTCCGCCGAGCTGGTTGCTCAAGTCCATGAGAATCTGTGTGCGCTCGCGGGCCTGCGAATTCTCGTAGGTCACGTCGTGCACCTTGGCATCGTGCCCGATGTCAGCAAAGTGCTGCATCACGGCTGCCGATATGTTCACCTCGCGGAGCGTCACGCCGAGACTTTGCATGAGGCTCACCGCATTGGTATGAGTACGGTCGGTGGTTCCGAATCCGGGCATGGTCACACCGACAATGCCCTTGCGGTCATATCCCAGTTTGTCGAAAGTCTTCACGCACACCAGGAGAGCGAGCGTGGAGTCGAGTCCGCCGCTGATGCCCACAATGACACGCTGGCAATGGGTGTGGACAAGACGCTTGGCAAGTCCCATGACCTGAATGTTGAATATCTCCTCGCACGAAGCCTGCATGTCTTCGGTTTTTGGAATGAAAGGATGCGGGTCGATGGTGCGGTTCATGCTAAAGATGTCATGGCTGTTGCGGTGACCAGCCAAGACGGTCTCTTCATCCCCGGCACAAGACACTTGCCTGCGCGAAGCTGCAAATGTCATGTTGGCCCGACGCTCTGCGCGCAGGCGCTCCACGTCAATCTGGGCAGTGACGAGTTGGGCGTCAAGCGAGAAGCGTTCGCCTTCGGCAAGAAGACGGCCGTTCTCGTAGACCAAGGCATTGCCGCCATAGACCACGTCCTGCGTGCTCTCGCCAAAGCCACAGCTGCTGTACACGTAGCCCGACAGGGTACGAGCACTCTGCTGCGAGAGCAGGCTCTTGAGATAATGGTGCTTGCCTATCAGCTCGTCGGTGGCAGAAAGGTTCAGAATGATGTCAGCTCCCTGAAGTGCCAGCTGGCTGCTGGGCGGAATAGGCGACCACACATCCTCGCATATCTCGATGCCGAACTTCACGTCGTCCAGGCAGAACACGGGATGGCCTCCATAGACATTGAGCATATAGGTGGAATCAGCAATGGTCATGAACGACGTGGACCGTCCTTCCATGGGGAGTTCATCGGACGAGGCAAACCAACGGCGCTCGTAGAACTCACCATAGTTGGGCAGATAGGTCTTCACTACAGCCGACGGGTAGTTGTCAGGACTGAACACGACAGCAGCATTATACAGGGTGCCGTCTACCTCAACCGGTGCTCCAACCACGAACACTACCCGATGACGGGCTGCCAACTCATGCAGTCTGCCGATGGCCCCCTTCACGGCGTCGAGCAACGTGGCCTGACGGAAAAGGTCTTGGCAGGAATAGCCGGTAAGACTGAGTTCAGGAAATACGAGCAAGTCTACATGCTGTGCATCAGCCTCCTCAACGAGCCGCTCAATCTCGGCTACATTATAGTCTACGTCAGCCACCTTCACCGAAGGTATGGCTGACGCTACATTGACGAATCCGTAGTTCTTCATTTGATAGTCACTTGTGTGGCTCCATATCCGTACTCCTGGAATGAGGCGTCCTGATAGGGATATTTCTTGTATTTATAGTTGAGTTCATGAATAAGTGCATGGCGCAACACTCCTTCACCCTTGCCGTGGATGAAGACAATCTTCTGTCCCTTGCGGTCCTTGTTCTCTTCAAGGGTGCGGCGGAACACTTCGAGCTGGTAGCCCAGAATGTCGGCAGCGTTCATGCCGGCAGTGGTGTCGAGAACAGCATCGGCATGGAGGTCTACCACGAGTATGTCGTCCTTCTGCTTCGTGGACTTCTGCTGGTGCGCACGACTTTGCTCTGAATTGTAGCGCTTGACAAGCTGGTCTGTGTCGAGCTCGGTCTTGCGAGGTTCCGTGGCTTGTGGATTGGCATACATCTCAGCCTTGAGTTGCTGGGCGTCTACCACGAGCGGACGGGTCACCGTGTCGTTCTCCACAATGGGATAGAGCAAGGCGGGCTGCTCGAAGAAGATATTCTCACGGAAGGTGTGGAGCTTGTAGAACTTCACGCCGTCAATGCGCAGTTGCACGTCGATGCTGGGTTTCCACACGAAACTCTTGTCGCGCTTGTAGGCAATGAGGGTGATGCCCACCTTGCCGAGTTCGTTGAGGTGGTCACGGCCAAACTCCTCGATGAAGAGTTTGGTGTTGGGCTCTATCTCACCCTGTGCAAGAAGAGTCCAGCTGGCTCCCTCTGCCATCATATAGGCGAAGGAAATGTAATAGTTGCTGTCGTTGACCAGGTAGGAATCGAAGCGCGTGTTTGTGATGGTCTTCTCGTCATGCGGCACAAAAGCAAGATAGACGGAGAGCTTGTTTCCGTCCTTGCGTTCTTCGGCTTTTTTGCGGAATGTTATCTCGCGGTCGGCAGGATCATAGTCTTCCTCAACACCGTTCTCGTCTACTTCCGGCAGTTTCACACCGCTCTCCGAGGTGTGTACTTTGGCTATGTTGTAGTCATCTGTGCTGACCACCACCACGTCGTTGACCGGTGTGGGTATCTGAAAGCCGTCCTCGTCTTCCACGAGCACAATGTCTTTTCCCTGGAATCCGGCCACCTTTCCGCCGCCGGTCTCGCTGAGGAATCTCACTTTATCTCCTATTTTCAAGTTTGTTGCCATCGGTATTATCTGTTTAAATGTATAAGCTTATATGTAGAATGATGGGGCTGATGTCCTTATGGAATAAGCAGCGAACTGTCGCCATAGCTCAGGAAACGGAAGTCGTGTGCCAAGGCATAGTCGTAGACCTTGCGCCAATCACCATGGAGGAAAGCGCTCACCAGGAGGAGCAGCGTGCTCTGGGGTTGGTGGAAGTTAGTGACAAGCATCTTCACAATCTTGTATTCATAACCCGGTGCTATGATGATTTGGGTGCTGGAATGAAGGGCATTCAAGTGGTTGCGATCAAGATAGTTGAGCACATTGCGGATGGCCTCAACAGCAGTGAGCGTAGGGTGCGTGTCGTAAGGCTCCCACTGGTTCACGTGGAGTTCCTCCTCCGTGGCATCGGGATGGTCGGCAAGTTTGGCACCCATATAATAGAGACTCTCCAGCGTGCGCACGCTCGTGGTGCCCACAGCTATGGCTCGTCCCTCGTGGGCAATGAGTTTCTCCAAAGTCTGCCGGTGAACGGAAATGTACTCGGTGTGCATCTCGTGCCCCTCTATTTCCTTGCTCTTCACCGGCTTGAACGTGCCGGCGCCCACATGGAGCGTAAGTTCCTCGCGGTCGATACCATGTGCATCGAGGTCGGCAAGCACCCGCTCGGTGAAATGCAGGCCGGCTGTAGGTGCAGCCACACTTCCCTTTATTTTGGAGTACACGGTCTGATAAGTCTTCTTGTCACTCTCCTGGGTCTCACGGTTGAGATAAGGAGGTATGGGCAACTCACCCACAGCATCGAGAATCTCGGCAAACGACACGTCGGGATTGTCCCAATCAAAGTCCACCCAATGTGAGGTATGCACCTCCTTGATGCGTGTGGCACTAAGCGTAAGATGCTTGCCTTTCACGTCAAACTCACGTTTGAGCGTGCCTTCCTTCCACTTCTTCAGGTTGCCTATCATGCAAAGCCAGGAGCAGTGTCCGGTGGTTTGGAACATGAGTTCATAGTCTGTGGGATTGGCAGGTTCGAGCAAGAACACCTCGATGAGGGCTCCCGTCTCCTTGCGGAAATGCATGCGGGCCTGGATAACCTTGGTGTTGTTGAACACCATCAAGGCACCCTTAGGCAGATAGCCGGGCAGATTATAGAACGTGTCTTCGCTCACCTCGCCATGACGGTAGACGAGCAACTTGCTGTGGTCGCGCTCGGCGAGCGGGAACTTGGCTATACGCTCATCCGGGAGCGGATAGTTATAGTCGCTGATTTGTATGTGTTTTGTATCCATTGTCGTTAAATGATAACCACCGTCCTGACTACGGCATATAAATAGGTGAACATGAGCACGGTGAGCACCATGTCGATGTCGCCCCGGTTATAGCCAGTGACGGTGTATTGAGAAGAAACATAGTTCAGGGCTGGAGAAATGCGGCGGTAGGTGCGGAAATAGAACCAATAGACAAGCACGGCCACCACACAGCCCCACAGAATTCCTATCAGCACGTCGGACGGATAGTGGACGCCCAGATAGAGTCGCGTCCATCCGTTGAGCAAAGCCCACGTGAAGAGGGCCGCATTGAGCAGACGACTGCGCACCAAAAGGGCAAAAAAGGCAGCAATGGTGAACGTATTGGCAGCATGGGCAGAGAAGAAACTGAACTGCTTTGCCTCTGTGATGCCGTTCACGATGTCGATGGTGAACTTCACATGAGGGTCTACCGTAGGACGAAGTCGAGCCACAAGAGGCTTGACAATCATGTCGTCAACGCCACCCGAAAGCACTACGCACAATACCGCACACCCTATGGCAAGTCCTATCTGCGCCATGGTCTCGTTGTTCTTAATGACCAGATAGAAGAGGGCCAGATAGAGCGGTATCCATGTAAAACCGCTGGTAAGCACCTGCACCAGAGTATCGTAAAAAAGGGAATTGCTTCCGTTGAAGAAATGGAGTATTCCCAAGTCTGTTAATAACATCATATCAGATTTCCTCTATTCTGCTTGTCTGTATCCATCCCTCGCGTCCGTCTGCCAGGCGCACGTTGCGCCAATCGCGCATAGTACGGTCAGTAATGGTCACCTTGGTTCCCTCGTGGATGGTAAACACATCCTTGCCGCCACTCTGTGGCGTAGCTTTCACGGTAACCGACGGGGCAATGACTATGGCACCGCTATGGCTTTCCATCTGCGACTTCTGTTGTGAGGCGAAGACCGTGGATGCCACGAAGCAAGCCACGAGAAACAAGCCACCATAGAAGCCCAACTTACGCAACGAAATGCGCGAGGCGAAAAGATAGACAAGCAGGAGCACAAGTGCACCCACAAGCATGACAAGCGACGTGTAGGCCCAACCGTCCACGCTGGTAAAGTTGACCAATGAACGATACCACGTGACAAAGAACATCTCCGACTCAGGGGCTATCTTGTCTATTGTCTTGGAGCTTGCCATCTGAAGGTTAAATCGTATGTCCTCGTCACCAGGTGAAAGACGGAGTGCACGCTCATAGTTGAGCACAGCCCGAGTGATGTTGTCCTGGCGATAGTAGGCATTACCGAGATTGTAATAGACGTCGGCATTCACCTTTCCGCCTTTCAGTATCTCTTCATAGTCTTTGGCTGCCTGCTGGAAGTTTCCTTTCTCATATTCACGGTCAGCGTTGGCCTTGGTAATGGCATTGGCAGAAAGCGAGAGCGAAAGCAGTGCAAGCACAAGAACCATACGGCTTGCCTTGCCTGAGTATTTCTTCATCTTCATGGATTCTTCAATTTTCATGATAGCGTCAATAGCCGTGGTAAAGGTCTTGCTCATGTTGCCTTGCGCATCGCCTGGTGCGTAACGTTCAAACTCACATTCGTCGAGGGCAGATATAAACATGTCCACGGTCTGGCGGTCCACACCTTTCGACTCCAGTTTCTCGGTGACATTGTCACGCGAGAGGTCTTCCACATGCATGTTGAGTTTGTCGCCCACATAGCCCCAGAGTGCCCGGAGCACCTCGTCATAGAACTCTCCTTGACGGTCTTTGGCCATCAGTTCAGCAGCCTTCTTCAAGCGCTTACGCGCCATCTTGTTGGCCTTCTTACCTCTCATCTTACCAACGTTGGCATGCTCTACGGCTTGCTTGCGGAAGAGCACGAGCAGGACGGCAAACAAAGCCAGAAGGAAGAAGAGAGACACATAGTAGCCAATACTGCTGAAGAAGAAGTCACCGGCATCGTGCATCTTGACCTTGCCCAAACGGATGGGGTGTATGTCCTTGTCTTTGCCAACACCATAATCGTCCACGCTCGACCTGTGTCCGTTGCCTTGCTCCACCGTTAACTCAAAAGCCTGGGTCTTGATGGTTTTGTAAGCATTGGCATTGGTATCGTAATAAGTGAACACCACGGAAGGTATGGTGTAACGGCCCTGGTTGTTGGGCACCGCCAAAAAGTCATAGACCATATTGCCCTCCACGCCATTTGCAGTGAGCTTGGTTTTGTCGGTCACCTTGGCATCATATTTATCGAAGCCATTGGGGAAGTTAACCACAGGCTGCTTGATGAGTTTCAGGTTGCCTACGCCTCCCACGACAATGCGCAAGTTCACAGGGTCACCTGTCTTCACTTCGATTTTATTCAGCTGGGCGGAGATATTGAACCTGCCCACACCACCGGAGAATCCAGCAGGATGCTTGGGCAACGGCAACACGTTGACTGTAAGACCGGGAGCCACTATATCCTTCTTGACCTCCACATAACCGGAACCACCATTGAAGAATGCCTCAAAAGGATCAACACTTCTATTCTCCTGTACGACAATTCCCTTGAAGGTAATGCTTGGAATATTTAGTTTTCCCGTCATCTGCGGATACATCACATACTGACTCCAGGTGACACAACGATAGTTGCGGCCATTCAGATTCTCTATATGGAAACTCTTCTGCTGTGGCAGCTTAACCTCCTGAGTATGGAACCCCGTCAGGTCAGGCATCTTGCCTTCCAGTTGGGTGAGGTCTACAAGTGTATAGACCTTATAGGTGAGCAGCACGGGTTCCTGCTCATGAACAGTCTTCTTGTTGGCGCTAACCTTAATGAAAAGGTCGTTGGCAGATATGCTTGAACCAGCCTGGCGCATGTGGTGTTCTTGTTGCACCTGACTTCTGCCGCCACCTTGCTGTTGCGCACGCTGAGCATTGCCCGACACGTTGATACGTACAGGAGAAGAGGAAATGGCCTTGCCGCCTACACGTACATGTGCCGGCGGAATGGTGAAGGATCCTTTCTTGTTCGCGCAAAGCAGATAGGTATAAGTGATGGACGAAGAACTACTCGTGTGTCCGTTGACCATCGTCCAGCTTGATTGTTGCGACGTGCTCGGTCCGAAGAGCACTTCAAGCGCGTCGGGGATGCCGCTCAGACGGAAATCCTTGGCTGCATCGGTATTGACAGTGTACTGCACACGGAACTGCTCACCCACTTCAACAGACCTGGGCGCACTTACGTGCAGTGTCTGTGCCGCGACACTGACGGCTAACCAAGCGAATACATATAATAAAAGAAATTTATTCCTCATCTCAATCAGTATGTTTATGTAAGTCTACAAGTCAATCTGGATGTTTATATAAGACTTCGAGTCGGCGGCATCTATGTTACCAATTCTTTTCCAGCGTCTTCCTGTTGGGTTGTCGCATCTTGCTCTTGAGGCGCTGCTGTGTGGCCTGCTCCTCTTGCATGGCGGCATTTAGCAATTGCTCTGCATTGTCCTTGCTCATCTGTTCCTTGGGCTGGGGCTGCTGTTGCTGCTTGTCCTTCTGTTTGTCCTGCTGTTCTTTTTGATTTTGCTTATCCTTGTTCTGCTTGTTTTTATTTTTGTCCTTGTCCTTGTTTTGCTTGTTCTTGTCGGGATTGTTTTTCAACTGCCTCTTACATAGCACAAGGTTGTAACGTGTCTCGTTGTCGTCCGGGTTAAGTCTGAGCGATGACTTATAGGCTTCTATAGCCTCGGCAAAGAGCCTGTGCCCCTGGCAGATCACGCCCATATTGTGGTAGGCCTTGGCACGTCTGAGAAGTACCTTCTCTTCCTGGGCAGCCCGTTCGAGCCACTGTATGCCAAGGGAGTCTTTCTTCTGCATCATCAATGCACAGCCCAAGTTATACATGGCCTGCGTGTTACGGCTGTTCTTCGAGAGAGCCTTGCGGTATTCAGTCTCTGCCTTGACATAATTATTCTGGCGGTAAAGGCGGTTGCCCTCACGGACAAACTGGCGGTCGGCCTGTGCCTGGGCACTCGTAGCCGCCGTGACCAAGAGAACGAATAAGTATAGTAATCTGAGTATTGTCTTCATGTTGTAATTCTCTATTTCTTCTTGTTTCGCCTGAACAGGTTCATCTTCATCGTCACAGGATTCTTGCGGTCAAGAACGATGATTTCGGCAATGAGAAGGAGCAATGCCAGAATGGCAAATGCCTGGAACTGCTCGTCATACTCGCTGTATACCACACTGTTGAGCTCACCTTTTTGCATCTTGGCTATCTCACTGTCGAGCGTCTTCTCTGCGTCTCCGGTGTTGTCCACGTGGATATAGGTGCCGCTACCAGCGACAGCCACTCGCTTGCACATGTCCTCATTGACGGCTGTCATCACGGTCTGTCCCTGACGATCCTTGAGGTAGTCGCCGTTGCCCAGCGGTATAGGGGCGCCCTTGGTAGACCCTATACCGAGAATAAACACCTTGATGCCCTTGGCCTTGGCCTCTTTGGCAGCCTCTTCTGCCCCACCTTGATGGTCTTCACCATCTGTGATAAGGATAATGGCCTTACCCACTTTCTTGTCTTGAGTGAAACTATTCATCGAAAGGCGTATGGCCTCCGCTATATCCGTGCCTTGGGTTGCTATGAGCGAGGGGTCGGTGTTCTGCAAAAACATCTTGGCCGACACATAGTCGCTGGTGATGGGCAGCTGCACATAGGCGTCACCGGCAAAAACCACAAGTCCTATCTTGTCGTTGGTAAAGTGGTCCACAAGATTCTCCACGAGCATCTTGCTCTTGTCAAGTCGTGAAGGAGCCACGTCCTGTGCCAACATGGAGTTACTGATGTCGAGAGCTATGAGGGTTTCTATGCCTTGCCGCTTATCGTTGCTTATCTTTGTGCCCATCTGCGGACGAGCAAGCATGACAATGAGCAAGGCGAGCGCAGCCTGGAGCAACCAGAACTTCACCTCAGGCCGATAGCGCGACACGTCGGGCATGAGTTGTTTCAAGAGTTCAGGATCACCGAACTTCCTGAGTTGCCGCTTCTTGCTCAACAAGCTTACGAAGCGCACAAACGCCAGAAGGGGGATGAGGAGCAGAAGCCAAAAATATACGGGGTCTTCAAATCTAAGCATGTCTCTGTCTTTTTCTTTTTAGGGGATACGGCGCAACACAGTGATGCGCAGCAGCAGTTCCAGGAGCAATGAAATGATAGCTGCAATGGCGAAAGGCTGGAAGTTGTCGTAGCGTTTGCTAAACTTCTTGACGTTGAGTTTCGACTTTTCCAGTTTATCAATATCCTTGTATATCTGCTTGAGTTGCTTGTTGTTGGTGGCACGGTAGAAGTTACCGTCAGTAGTGTTGGCTATGCCGGCAAGCGTTCGTGTGTCTATCTCCACAGGAATGTTGACATACTGCGTGGTGCCACCTACCGACACCGGATAGGGAGCCACCTTGTTGGTGCCCACACCGATAGTATAGACACGGATGCCAAGACTACGGGCTATCTGGGCCGAAGTCATGGGCGATATGTCTCCCATGTTGTTGCTACCATCAGTAAGCAGGATGACCACCTTGCTCTTGGCTTTTGAGCCCTTGAGACGACTCACGGCATTGGCCAATCCCATGCCCACTGCGGTACCGTCCTGGATAAGTCCGCTGGCGGCTATATCAGTACGCACGCCTCTCAGCAGATTGAGCAGCGAGGCATGGTCTGTGGTCATTGGACACTGAGTGAAAGCCTCACCGGCAAAAATGGTCAGGCCGATATTGTCGTTAGGACGGTCAGCTATGAACTCGGAAGCCACATCCTTGGCAGCCTCGAGTCGGTTAGGTTTCAGGTCCTCGGCAAGCATACTGGTTGACACATCCATGGCGAGCATGATGTCTATGCCTTCCACCGAGCGCTCGTCCCAGGCGTTGTGGGTCTGCGGACGGGCCAACACAAAGACAATCATCACGAAGGTGAAGGCGCGCAGCACACCTGGCAAGTCCATTAGCCTCACCCGCCAGCTCTTGGGAGCGTAGCGGTAAGCGAAGGTGTCGCTCATCCTCATGGTTGGTTCCGACTTCTTGCGATAGAGCATATACCATAGTATATAGGGTATGAGCAGAAGCAGAAGCAGGAAATATTCTTTGTTAGCAAATTCCATTGTTCAAACGTTTAATTCTGATGACTTGAGTTGCTGGCACGTGGCTTACATCACCAGTTGCCACAGACTCCAACCTATGTATACTGCCAATCCAGCACTAAGCGTCACAAGTGCTGCAACTGCAATCTGGAGCACCCTGCGTGAGCGGATGCTGCGCTCCTGACTCTCGGTGAGTTTCGGAGCCACGTTCTCTTCCACCGGTGGCTTGTCCAACTTCGTGGAATTGATGAACTTCACTGCGTTGACGAGGTTGAGGTCGTTCTCGTTGATGAGCGTGGAATACTTGGCAAACTTCACCAGGTCGGCAGTTTCGAAGAGCATCTTCAGTTCGTCAATCTTTTCCTGGTCTTGCTCACCGCGTAATCTCTGGATAATTTCCGTTGTGGTCATCTCCATGGCATTGAACCCGAACCGTTCCTGCATGTACTTACGCAGGGTGTCTGTAAGCTTGGTGTAGTATTCCTTCACGTTCTCCGTAGTGGCGGTGCGGTCGGCCTTGAGTTCTTCAATCTCCTTCATGGCCTTCTGATGAGGCAGGAGTCGTTTCACCATCTTCACGGGAATGAACACCGGTTTGTTGTCCTTCATTCTGAGCCACAGGTAATAGGCTGCAAACAAGAGTATTACCACCAGCATGCTCAAGTAGAACGATGGAGCCCATTCGTCCCACAAGAAAGGATTGTCCTGCACGTCTTTGGGAGGATAAAACTTGTTTGGGTGAAGAGTGTCCACGTCTACGGTAAGCACCTTGAGTGCCAAACTGCGGCTCTTGTAGGTCTTGCCGTTCACCTTGACAGTGAGCGGTGGCAGATAGTAAAGGCGCTCGTCGAATGAAGTGAGCGTATAGTGGCGGGTCACCTTGACAAGATTGTTATCCATCTCTGTGGTGTCAGCCTGATAGTCGTCGAGCACCTCCACGCCAGGTGTCATCATCTGCTGTGCCTTGTAGCGGGGCATCAGCAGGCGGGCATCCTTGGGAGCGGTGACGCTCAGGCTGAGATGTGCCTGTTGGCCCACAAGAATGGAGATGGTGTCAATGGCCGACTCCACCTGCACTTGTGCCCGGGTGCCGAGGCATCCGGCAATCAGCAGGAACATGGTTATAATTCGTCTCAACATAATGTCATTGTTTAGCGGAAAGCGCTTTCAGCTTCTCATGGCAAAGAGCATCATGAGCGCCTTCACATAGTCTTCGTTTGTAGCCACAGTAACACTGTCCACCTTGCACCGGGCAAATGTTTTCTTCAGTTCGTCCTGTCGCTGGAGCCAGTAGGCCTTGTGCATACGGCGAAGCTTGGAGCTGCTGGTATCTATATACATTTCGTGGCCTGTCTCGGCGTCGCACACCTTTACAAGTCCCACGTCCGGGAGTTCCTTGGCTCGGGGATCATAGATCTGTATGGCCACCACGTCGTGCTTCTCGTTGCAGATGAGCAGGGGCCGCTGAAAGTCCTGACGAGTATAGAAGTCGCTCAGGAGGAAGGCAGTGCACCGCCGCTTCATCACCTGGGTGAGAAATTCCACGCCCATCTTCAGGTCGGTGCGCTTGCTCTTCGGCTTGAAGTCGAGCATCTCACGGATGATATAAAGTATGTGCTTGCGTCCTTTCTTGGGCGGAATGTATTTCTCTATGCAGTCGGAAAAGAAGACAACGCCAATCTTGTCGTTGTTTTGAATGGCGCTAAAAGCGAGTGTGGCGGCAATCTCCGTCTCCATCTCGCGCTTCATCTGCTTCTGCGTGCCGAAGTCTAACGAGCCAGACACGTCGATGAGCAACATCACCGTGAGTTCGCGTTCCTCCTCGAACACCTTGACATAAGGACGGTGAAAACGTGCCGTTACGTTCCAGTCTATGTCGCGCACGTCGTCGCCGAACTGATATTCCCTCACCTCCGAGAAAGCCATGCCCCTGCCCTTGAAGGCAGAGTGATACTGGCCGGCGAAGATGTTGGAGCTCAGCCCTCGCGTCTTGATTTCTATCTTCCTTACTTTCTTGAGAATGTCTGATGTTTCCATTGTGGTCTTCATAAAAAGGATACGGGCTGAAAGCTTGGGCTTTCAGTCCGTCTTGGCTTGGTCAGGGCACCTCCACCTTGTTGATGATGGTGCTGACAATCTCCTCGCTCGTGACGTTGCTTGCCTCCGCCTCATAGGAAAGGCCTATGCGGTGGCGCAACACGTCGTGGGCCACTGCGCGTACATCCTCGGGCACCACGTAGCCGCGACGACGGATGAAGGCATAGGCACGGGCGGCCTTGGCGAGATTGATGCTCGCACGCGGGCTGCCTCCGAAGGTAATCATGTCCTTGAGTTCGGGCAGACCGTATTTCTCGGGATAACGGGTGGCGAACACGAGGTCGGCTATATACTGCTCTATCTTCTCGTCGATGTAGACCTGCTTGACTATTTCGCGAGCCTTGAGAATCTCTTCAGCGGTTACCACGGGTGTAACTTCAGGCATCTTGCCTGCAAGATTCTCGCGGATGATGAGTTTCTCCTCCTCCACTGTGGGATAGCTGATAATGACCTTGAGCATGAAACGGTCTACCTGTGCCTCGGGCAGCTGATAGGTACCTTCCTGCTCCACAGGGTTCTGGGTAGCCATCACAAGGAAGGGATCCGGCAGGTTGAACGTCTGGTCACCGATAGTCACCTGATGTTCCTGCATGGCCTCGAGCAGGGCACTCTGCACCTTGGCCGGTGCACGGTTGATTTCATCCGCCAGTACGAAGTTGGCAAACACGGGGCCTTTCTTCACATGAAACGACTCGTCTTTTTGAGAATAGATGAGCGTGCCGATAACATCGGCAGGAAGAAGATCAGGAGTAAACTGTATGCGTGAGTATTTGGAGTCAATAAGTTGCGACAATGTCTTGATAGCCAATGTCTTGGCAAGTCCAGGCACACCTTCAAGCAATATATGCCCGTCGCTTAAAAGACCGATAAGAAGGGAGTCTACCAAATGTTTCTGTCCTACAATCACGCGGTCCATGCCCGCAGTGAGATTGGTTACGAAACCACTCTGTTGTTCTATCCGCATGTTGAGTTCGCGGATGTCAATAGCTTCAGCCATAATTATTCTGTTTACGCTTAATACAAATAATCAAATTCTTTCTTTCCGCAAAATTACGATTTATTCTGTGGATAGAATAAAATAACTGACTAATTTATATTAAAAAAGTTTCTCAAAACCTATATTTAAGAAACTTTTGAACAGACGGCCTTTCCTTTATACTATATTGTAGGCGTCATTTGAACACGGAATAGTCGTTTCCCTTAAGCAGCTCGTCGAGGGTCACATCATCGTGGCACTTCATGTAGTTGTCAATCATCTTGACAAAAGGAGTCTTCCAGAAGCGCTTGTCCAAGGCCTTGTTGGTCACCCACATCACCTTGGCCACGTGCAGATCTCGCTCGCGCTGAGTGCGCTGCTCAAAGTTTTTCATAGGATAGAGACTCAGCAGGTAGAAATTCAGACAGTCTGGCACGATATATTCACGCGTCATCTGCTGACGCTGGGCATAAGTGTAATACTTTGCGTAGAGGGGGTAGTTGACACCAAGATACTTGTCAATGGAGAAGCCGATGGTCTGGTCACCCACCACCACACTTTGGTCGAGGGCTCCTATTTGAGCATAAATCATTGGCTTGGGGAAATGAGCGATGTGCTTACGCAGATATTTGAAGGCAACGTTAAACTCCTCGTTCACATCGTCCATAGAGGCAAACTCAGCACTGGCATCGGCTATGAGGGCCTGAAGCACTGAGTCTTGGTAGAAGTTAAGAAACTTGGTACTGATTGACGGGTCGTCAACGGAGCCTATGCGGGTCATCTTCTCTATCAGCGTGCGAGTCTCCATCGGGTAGTCAATGTTCATCTGCTGAAGGGCAGAGAAGTCGCCAGTAGTCAGATAACGACTTTCGAGACGATCATAACGTTTCACCTCAATGCGTGCGTTGTCATCATCGTCGTCATATGACTTTAGCTTAAACTCACAAGAAGCCAAAATCACCACAGCCAAAAGAAAAAACAATAGTCGTTTCAATGTTATCTGTCTGATTACGTTTGCAAAATTAATACAAAAGATTTTAAAATCCAAATGTTTTTGCTAAAAATCCTTTCGTGACGTGAAAAATAGTGCTCAAAATGTGAAAAAGAACGATTATCATTCCTTCCAACAACAATATAGAACAAAAAGAATCACTCAATGATGACAATTTATAGGTGCTTGCAGCGCTCGCTTTCACCGATTTCCACTGGGCTAAAAAGCTTACAATTCACACGTTAGCCCTCCCCTATCTACAAGTTTACCCGATGAGATAAGTACGTGCTTGTATCCCTCAACACCCCATCCTCTCCAAGTGCGCCACTCCATCCTTTCTTCAACCAGCCATTTTTGGAAATTGAAATGATACGTGTCGTCGGATTATATAAAAGGACGCAAGCAACATCCGAACATAGCATAGACTCCAGACAGCCATATCACCGCCATACTTGCGGCAGACTTACGGGGCATTAGTGGCAGACTTACGGGGCATTAGTGGCAGACTTACGGAACGGTAGTGGCAGACTTACGGAGCATTAATGGCAGACTTACGGAGCGGTAGTGACTGACTTACGGAGCGATAGTGGCAGACTTACAAGACGATAGTGGCAGACTTACAAAACGATAGCGGCAGACTTACAAGACGATAGCGGTTGACTTAGGTTTGAGTCCAACGCTTGGGCACTAATTGCCCTGGTCGCGAGCATTGATTGCCCAAACTATGGAACAGATTTTGAGCAATCCTCTTGAACTTGACTAATGACGAATCAGTGATAGATGGTGATAGATATTTTGCCATCTATCACGCATCTATCACTCCATCTATTCCACTAATAATCAATCGAATATTGTAATATATCAAGAAAAGTGATAGATAGTTGTGAAAAAAACGAAAAACTTTTCCTGCGCGCGTGCGCGCGTAGAGAAGAACCTCAAACTAAGAGGAGAATAAACACAGATGCGTAATTACACAACTTTCAGTCCGTTTATTGCATCAATCCTGGCATTGAGTTCACAATCGCCACTCCAAATTTAAAAAGAGACTTCAATCATTCTTAAACCGGTCCCATAGCAAGTCCAAGAATTGAAGCAGAGGTCACAAAAACAAAAAAAGAGGGACATCCTTCATAGACAGTCTCTCTTTGTGCGGTGTGTACGGGACTCGAACCCGTGACCTCCTGCGTGACAGGCAGGCATTCTAACCAGCTGAACTAACACACCAAAAGGTTTTGGCGGTGCGTACGGGACTCGAACCCGTGACCTCCTGCGTGACAGGCAGGCATTCTAACCAGCTGAACTAACGCACCATTCAGCACCTTTTCTGATTGCGGATGCAAAGGTAGTGATATTTTTTGTATACTCCAAACTTTCGTCTTCTTTTTTACAAAAAAAGTTGCAACAGCAGCACATCCTTGTAGCCTGCGCCATTGAACATCCAGGATTTCAGCCTACCGCTCTCTTGAAATCCCACACTTCGGAAAAGATTGAGCGATGCCCGGTTGTCCTCACTCACATATACATACAACTGGTGAAGATGAAGCGTGTCGCGGGCATAGTCCACGAGTCGCTCCACCACTGCCCTGCCATAGCCTGCGCCACGGCTCAAAGGCAGCACCACCACGCCAAGTTCAGCCCGGCGGTTGTGGGGGTTGAAGTCCACAATATCGGCTATTGCCACCGGTTCACCAAACTGATTTTCGGCAATCATGCGCGCTTGCTTGTCCGTATAGATATCTCCCGTGAAGCGGGCAATAAAATCGCTGATGACGCTACGGGAATAGTGCACACTCGTGCCACTCACATCCCACAAGGTAATGTCGTTCTCCAGCTGATATATCAAGTCAAGATCTTCGGGTTCTATGGCACGGAGCCATACTGAGGGAGTTATGTCTGTCATTGGAATATCTCTTCAGAGGTAATGATGATTTTGTTCTTGGGCGAGAACGTTCCTATATTCACGTTGGGTTGTGGACTGCGGGCCATAAATGACAATATCTGTCCGAAAGCATAGACACCGGTATCGTAGACAACCGAAATCAATCCTTCGTCGAATGGAAGGTTCAGGGCATGATGGCCCTCGGAAAGCATTGCTCCGTCGGCCACATGCACTTCCGCGTCGAGCCCGTTGTCGGCAATGATACGGCGACAAAGCGATTCCGATTCCTTGCCAACAAGCATCACATAGTGGATGTTGACGCGTTTTCTTCGACGATAGAATCCCAACATCTTCCTCACGTGTCCTGCCTGCATCTTGACCAGCGCCGCACAAGCTTTGCCGAAGATGGCAATCTTGATGGGCAGCGAAAGCAGGAAGTTAAGGTGGCCGTAGTGCTTGCGGAAGAAGATGAGCATGGCCTCGTAGAACACGTGCACATAACGGAAGCTGGATTTCTCCGTGCTTTCCCCCTTGTAGTGGAGTATTTGCGAGGGAATGTAATAATTGTGGTATCCGCTCTTGAGTATGCGGTAAGACAAATCTATGTCTTCACCATACATGAAGAAGTCTTCGTCGAGCACTCCCACCCTGTCAAGTGCAGCCTTGCGCAGAAAGAAATAGGCTCCACTCACCACCTCTATGCGACAAGGTTGGTTCCATGGCAGGTAGCCCATGTAGTAATGGCCGAAACGACGGCTCCGTGGAAAGCGTGAGCATAGGCCGCACATCTTGTAGAACGCTACCATCGGCGACGGTATGCCGCGACGCGACTCCAACGCTGCCGAACCATCAATGCGGAGCATCTTCACACCCAACACACCGGCATCTGCATGACTGTCCATGAAGGCTACACTCTCGGCTATGGTATGCTCACCCACTATTGTATCGGGATTGAGCAGCAACACATACTCTCCACGACTCTGGCGGATAGCTATGTTGTTGGCCCGGGCAAAGCCGAGGTTACGCGGGCTGCTGATGAACCTTACTTCAGGGAAGAGCGGCTGCAAGCATTTCACACTGTCATCGTGCGAATGGTTGTCCACCACGATCACCTCCGACGAAATACCGTCGAGACTCCGCGTCAGACTGTCGAGACACTGACAAAGGTAGTGTCTGACGTTGTAGTTAACAATGATTACTGATACTTTTATCTTGTCCATCGAATGCTATTCTTCAGAGAATTCACTCTTGCAACGTGTCTCCGTGGGATAGACAAAGCTGAGACACACAAGACCAATAATGGCCATGTAGCCGAAGGCCACCTTGAAGCCGAACCAATAGTAGAGAAGAGTGTTCACCACCATGGGAACGCAGAGCATCATCATACGCACCGTGCCCAAGAAGAGCCATTGACCACGAGTGCCCTCGATGATGCGGCGGTGAATGGAGGCAAAACGATAGAGCCTCATTGACAAGGGGATGAGGCAGATGGTGACAATCTCCATGATTGTGGTCAAGACAAATTCGGCTCCGGCATTGCCGGCAAGACATCCAGGGAGCAGCACATTGTTCTCGTAGAGCACCACGACAACAAGCGACACAACCACTGAAATCCACAACTGTAGTTTGAGTATATTGCTTATTCTTTTCATGATATCTTAAATGGTGTACGGTTGATGATACTCCTGCCGAGCGTCACCTCATCCGTATATTCAAGTTCATCGCCCACGGAAATGCCGCGGGCTATGACGCTCACCGCCACAGAAAAGGGCGCAAGCTTCCGGGAAATGTAAAAGTTGGTGGCATCGCCCTCCATGGTACTGCTCAAGGCAAGAATCACTTCCTTCACGCCACCTTCCTCCACACGCTTCACCAGACTACCTATCTGCAAGTCGCCGGGACCTATTCCGTCCATAGGCGAGATGATGCCGCCAAGCACATGATAGAGTCCACGATACTGCTGGGTGTTTTCTATCGCCATCACATCCTGCACGTTCTCCACCACGCAAACCAGCGTGCTGTCACGTTTGGGATCGGCACAGATAGGACAAAGGTCAGTATCGCTGATGTTGTGGCACACACGGCAATAGCGCACCTCATGCTTCAGTGTGTCAAGCGAACGGGTGAAGGCTTCCACCTCACTGTCCGTACGGCGCAGCATGTTGAGCACAAGGCGCAAGGCAGTCTTGCGCCCTATGCCGGGAAGTTTGCTGAATTCGCCCACAGCCTTCTCGAGCAGCTGTGAGGGATAGGCATTGTTCATCGTTGCCACGGTTTAGAAATAATAGCCAAAGCCAATGCGCAAGCCGATGGTAGAAAAATCACTGTGGCGACGGAACGACTGGTCGTAGTATACAGAAGGTTCTATGGTGCATTTGCCACTGATGAAGAAAGCATAGCCCACCTCAAAACCAGGCATCACGTCGTTGTAGTTGTGGTTGGCATGCACAAGCTTGGCATTCAGTCCCAGGAAGAGTCCGTTCTGGATGATATAATATCGTGCACCTACCGACCAGCTGAAGTGGTCGGCAACGGCATCATTGCCGTCGTGCTGATAACTCAGTTGCGAAAGCGCCATAAGATTGTCGGCAAAGAGATAGCCCAACTTGGCATCGAAGCCAAGGTTCATACCATCAGCGCCCTTGTAGTTAAGATCAAGCCCTGTAAGCGATGCACCAGCATACAACTTGCCCTGTTCGAACTGTGCGTGAGCCAACAGTGTGGAGGTGCAAAGGGCCATCACCAAAAGAAGTTTCTTCATAATTGTCTGTCTAAAGTTTCGTATAAATAAATGTGTTAAGTCTATTTCTTCCCTCAGTGGGACTATTGCTCATCACGCACGGCCTTTCTGTACCATACCACAAACCACACGAGTGCCAAGGCAACGATACCGCCACAAATGCCATAGCCCAAGCCGAGAGGCAGTCCAAGCGCCTGCTTGCTCACCAGAATAAAGGTGGAACACACGGCTGTCATGAACAGGGCGGGCACCAGCGTAATGATGAACGGCTTGCGGCTGCGGGCCAGGAATACAGTGATAGTCCAAAGGGTGAAGACGGACATGGTCTGGTTGGACCATCCGAAATACTGCCAAATGACATTGAAACCGTCAGGATTGGCCATTTGCCACACAAGCATGGCTATGGCCACGGCAAACATGGGCAGACAGATAGCCAGGCGATGACGCATGGTGTGCTGTTCCATATGGAGGAAGTCGGCAATGATGAGTCGGGCGCTGCGGAACGCCGTGTCGCCACTGGTGATAGGCGCTGCCACCACACCGAGGATGGCAAGCACACCTCCAAACACGCCAAGCCAACCTTGACACA
This sequence comes from uncultured Prevotella sp., assembly GCA_934191235.1. Lineage (GTDB taxonomy): Bacteria > Bacteroidota > Bacteroidia > Bacteroidales > Bacteroidaceae > Prevotella. Next base: position 81,984 of record CAKPUA010000009.1, read on the forward strand.
CTTCCTTAACAACGGTCGGAGCATCAAAATATTGTATAAGTGTCTTGCCTCCGTCTGCCTGACTCTGCGCCACAAACTTCTCCACGACCTCGGGCGACACCACTTCGCGCCATCCTCCGTAGTAGAAGAAATACATGGACACCGTGGCCCAAATGAGTGCCACTATGCCTTCGGTAATCATGGCGCCATAGAAAATGGGACGTCCCAGGCGTTCGGATTTCATGCAACGGGCCATCAAAGGGCTCTGGGTGGCATGGAAACCGCTGATGGCTCCACAGGCAATGGTAATGAATAGACTGGGAAACAAGGGATTCTTCGTCATGAAACTATCAGTTCCCAACAGTGAGACAGGTTTGTTGAGATTGCTGCTGTCAAGGTTTGACCACAACTCGGGAAGGTCCGGCATCTTCACGAAAAGCACAACCAACAGCGCCACCGCCATGAACAACAGAGAGAAGGCAAAGAGCGGATATACCTTGCCGATAATCTTGTCGATGGGCAGCAGCGTGGCAATAATATAATACACAAAGATAAGACAAATAATGCACAACAGCGGTGTCATGCTCACCGATGGGTCTTCACCGAACATTCCATTGAGGATAATGGCGGGACTATAGACAAACACCACACCCACCATGAGCAACAACAGGATGGAAAAGACAAGCATCACCGTCTTGGTGGTCTTGCCCAGATACTTACCCACCAACTCTGGCAAACCCGCGCCATGGTTACGCAGTGACAACATGCCGGCCAGGTAGTCGTGGGTGGCTCCGGCGAAAATACAGCCGAAGATAATCCACAGATAGGCCACAGGACCATACCAGGCACCCATAATGGCACCGAATATCGGCCCTGTTCCAGCGATGTTGAGGAACTGTATCATGAAGATTTTCCATCCGGGCAATACCAGGAAATCAACGCCGTCGGCTTCTGCCACAGCTGGCGTAGGACGGTCATCGGGTCCAAACACATGGGCTACAAAACGACCATAAATCAGATAGCCCGTCACGAGGGCTAAAAGGGCGATTGTAAAAGATATCATTCTTTGGTTTGTTTAAATTTCTTGCAAAAGTACATATTATATTTGAGAAACGAAAAATTATCCGTACCTTTGTACACAATTTATAACATATATTGTCCGAACTGATATGAAATTCCACCTCTTCATAAGACAAAAGAGGATTGCCTTGTACTTCATGACCCTGTTTTGTCTCACTTCCCAAGCACAGGTTATCTTCTCCAACCACGACCAGTTACCGCCAAAACATGAGGTGAGGGCCGTGTGGCTCACCACCATCGGCGGACTCGACTGGCCCCACTCCTACTCTCAATCTGCCCGTTCTGCAGAGAAACAGAAACAAGAGTTGCGCACCATTCTCGACCAACTGCTACAGGCTGGTATCAACACAGTGCTCTTGCAAACGCGTGTCCGTGCCACTACCATTTATCCTTCTTCCATAGAGCCATGGGACGGATGCCTTTCAGGATTCCCCGGCAAGAGTCCGGGCTACGATGCGCTGGCTTTTGCCATCGACGAGTGTCATAAAAGGGGTATGGAGCTACATGCTTGGGTGGTGACCATGCCTGTGGGCAAATGGAATGGTCCCGGTTGCACAGAGCTCAGGCGCAAACAGCCCCACATGCTCAAGCGCATCGGACAGGAGGGATATATGAACCCTGAGAGCCCGCTGACAGCCCCTTACCTGGCACGCATGTGTGCCGAGATCACACGCAATTATGATATTGACGGCATTCATCTCGACTACATCCGCTATCCCGAAACATGGACCATCAAGGTGAGCAGGCTGCAAGGACGGGCCTATATCACAAACATCGTGAAGCAGGTTCACGATACTGTCAAGCAGCTCAAGCCTTGGGTGAAGATGAGTTGCTCGCCAATAGGCAAGCACGATGACCTTTCACGCTATTGGAGCCACGGGTGGAACGCCTACACCACGGTGTGCCAGGAGGCACAGAACTGGCTCCGCGACGGACTGATGGACGAATTGTTCCCGATGATGTATTTCCGTGACAACAACTTTTTCCCATTTGCCATCGACTGGAAGGAACAGAGCCATGGCAAGATTGTGGTGCCCGGACTGGGCATCTACTTCATGCACCCCAAGGAGAAGAACTGGCCTTTGGAAAGCATAACACGCGAGATGGAGGTGTGCAGGCAGTATGGAATGGGCCATGCCTTCTTCCGCAGCAAGTTTTTCACAGACAACGTGAAGGGCATCTACCATTTCACCGAACGGTTCAACCGCCACCCAGCCCTCATACCAGCCATGACATGGCGGCACAATGAGTGTCCGGAAGCTCCTGCCAATTTGTCGATCGGCACCACTGCAGAAACGACCACACTCTCATGGCATGCACCTGCCAACCACAGCGGTGCTCCTTACCTACTTTATAATGTTTATGCCTCACGGCAATATCCAGTGGACATCAGAGACGCACGCAACCTCATTGCTGTTCGTACCCTAACGACTTCACACACTATGAAAGCTGTGGAAGGTATGCACTATGCCGTGACCACCATGGACCGCTACGGCAACGAAAGCGTGGCACTGCAAGAGAAAGAAATGCTTGTCGCCTCACCAAGCACCCACTGGTTGCGTCATGACAGCAAGAGCATAACCCTGCCGGCATGGGCCCAAACAGCAGATGCTGAGTATGCCGTCATAGAGAGTATAACAGGCTGCATCGTTTCTTCTCAGAAATGGGGTATGAAGCTTAACATCAGTTCGTTACCAGGAGGAGCATATTCCATCAAGTCAGTCAACAGGAAAGGGATTGAACACCACTTGGGACACTTCATTATCAAACGTTAGGCGCCAACTGCGGGACATACGCTTACTCGTTGTCCTCGTCAAACAAGGAGTGTATGGTCCGGGTGGAACTGAGCACCTCGATCATGCGCTTTCGCGTGTCGTCGATGACTCCGGCCTTCAACTGTTTCTTGTTGTATTTCCACCAGTTGAGAAGTCCGCGATTTTCCACTTTCTTTTTGTCTGGCAACTGCCCATGCTCCACCACGTACTTCATCAAGCGGGCATAGTTGAGGAGCCATGTTTCTTCTCTATCCATAATTGTTGATTGTTTGTTAAGTAAAAAATACAGTGTAAGTGAGCGGCATGAAAGCCTGCTGCATAAAGCCGGTCACAGCCTGCCAGTTGCAAAGGTAGGCATTTACCCGCAAAATCCTGCGCCTATGGCAAGTTAATATGCCAAGCCGCTCCATTCTTCAGTCGAGCCGCCGGCAAAAGAGAAAAGACAGGAAACGCTTGGTCAATCAAACCAAAACCTTTAACTTTGCACTTTATGAACATGCAACGCCGCACAATCCGCATATTTTCTCCACTACTCATGATGGCCTTGGCAGTCATCATCCTTGGCGCTTGCTCCACAAGCAAGCTCATACCCGAACGCAAATATCTGCTCGACAAGGTGGAGATACGCTCGGATGATAAACAGTTTAATCCTCACCAGTTCGAAGCCCTTATCCGTCAGCGTGCCAACTCACGTTGGTTCAGTCTTTTCAAGATTCCGATGGGCACATATGCCCTCGCCGGGAAAGACTCGACACGATGGATCAACCGCACACTGAAGCGCATTGGCGAGGAGCCCGTCATCTATGACACGGTACAGGCCCAACGCTCTGCCGACGACCTGTTGATGGCTATGAAGAATATGGGCTACATGCAGTCGTCGGTCACGATAGACACGCGCGTAAAAGGCAAAAAGCTCACAGCCATCTACACTCTACATCCACGCAAGCCTTTCTACGTGAAGAGCATCGGCTACGACATTGCAGACTCCACCATTGTCTCCATCATCACACCACAGTACCTCGCCCAAGGCAACGTGAAGGAAGGCAAGCAGTTTTCCGCCAACGACCTTGACGATGAGCGTAAGCGCATCACCGCTACCTTGCTTGACCAGGGCTACTACCACTTCAACAAGGACTTCATCACCTATTCTGCCGACTCCACAGCCGGCAGCAAAGGCGTGGACCTGGTGATGCACATCAATCTCTACCGGGCCAACAACAATGATTCACCTCACCAACATCCTCGCTACCGCATAGGCCGAGTGACCTACACCAGCACCAATGCCGACGGTTCACTGCCACTCAGACGGAGTGTGCTCGACAACAACTGCCACATGGAGACTGGTCATCTCTTCAGCGCTACCGACCTGCAACGCACCTACAACAACTTCGGAAGGCTAGGTGCCGTGCGCTACTCCAACGTGCAGTTGCGCGAAGTCGACAGTCTCACGCTCGACTGTGACGTGCAGTTGAACACAAACAAGCCAAACTCCATCAGCTTCCAACCAGAAGGCACCAACACAGCCGGTGACCTGGGTGCCGCTGCCACACTCACCTATCAGAACCGGAACATTTTTCGAGGATCCGAACTCTTCAGCCTTGAACTCCGTGCCGCCTTTGAGGCCATCACCGGCCTAGAGGGCTACCAAAACCAAGACTACGAGGAGTATGGCGTGAAGGCGAGCCTGCAGTTTCCCAAATTCATGGCACCCTTCCTCTCGCGCAGCTTCACACGCAACAGCAACGGACAGTCGGAACTGTCGATTGCCTACAACCTGCAGAACCGCCCCGAATTCCACCGCCGAGTCTTTACCACAGCCTGGCGGTACAAATGGAGCGAGCCTCATCACCACTCCGCCTACCACTTCGACCTCATCGATCTCAATTATGTCTACATGCCGTGGATATCACCCACGTTTAAGAAAGACTACCTCGACGACACACAGAACAGAAACGCCATTCTGCGCTACAACTACGAGAACTTGTTTATTATGAAAATAGGTTTTGGCGTGAACTACAACAACGGCACCCACGCTCTCAAGGCGAGCGTGGAGACAGCTGGCAACATTCTCAACGCCTTGTCGAGCGGTGCCCGTTTCAAGAAAAACACCAACGGACAGCACACGCTCTTCAACATTGCCTATGCACAGTATGCCAAGGCCGATATAGACTATACCAGATTGCTCAAGATTGATGACCGCAACTCTCTCGCCTTGCATGCCGGTTTCGGCATAGCCTATCCCTATGGCAACAGCACAGTGTTGCCCTTTGAAAAGCGCTACTTCTCGGGCGGTGCCAACTCTGTGAGAGGATGGAGCGTGAGAGGACTCGGACCGGGACGTTTTCGCGGTACAGACGGACGCATTGACTTCATTAACCAGACGGGCGACATGAAACTGGACCTCAACGCCGAGCTTCGCACCAAGCTTTTCTGGAAGTTCAACGCTGCGCTGTTTGTAGATGCAGGCAATATTTGGACTCTGCGCAACTATGAGGAACAACCCGGCGGACAATTCAAGTGGGGCGAATTCTACAAACAGATAGCCGTAGCCTACGGGCTGGGCATCCGACTCAACTTCGACTACTTCCTTGTGCGATTCGACATGGGCATGAAGGCGGTGAACCCAGCCTACGAAACCTCGCGCGAACACTATCCCATCATCCACCCCGACCTTAGTCGCGACTTCGCCTTCCACTTTGCCGTAGGACTCCCCTTCTGACGGATAAGCCCTTTGGATATTCCCAAATCCATAAACGCAAGAACAAGGGAGTATGCAGTGAGTCAGCAATTATAACTAGCAATCAGGACACAATAGTTCGTTAAAATTTGAGATAACGGCTAAGCGGCTTTGCGCTGCCAGCCAAAGAGTTCTTTGATAGTATGAC
>CAKPUA010000010.1:0-87250 GCA_934191235.1 uncultured Prevotella sp.
ACAGTATGTTTTCCTACAAAATTATCCACTTTGTTTTCTGTACCCTCAACCATATCTTTCAATTCATGCTTGATTGTTGGACGACTATTAATGTCCAACCCTGGATATTTGTCCAATGTGGTCGAATACTCTATTTTTGCATCCTTAACCTTTTGTAAATATTCATCCAACGTAATGCCGTGCTTGTCGCTATCTTGCGTATTAGCCACTTTCATGCTATCAACAAGAGCATTCACCGCTTCTTTATACTGCACCTTTGGAGATGAACAATCGTCCACAAAGTCCTTCTCATCATTTTTCTTCGGTTTACTGGGATTAGATCCTGTTGGTGAGCCACCGGTTCCACTGCCACCACTGCCACTTCCTGTAGCAGGAAAAGCCACAGATTGCGGAGGGTAACTGTAAGTATATTGGAATGTAATATTAAAACCCTTCTCATACACTTTCTGTCTAACTCTTTCCAAAATGCGATTCACTTTAAACTCCATAGGGTACTTGGTATAAAAATCCTCACTCATGATAAGAAACTGGACAGTCATCAAACGATACCCCTTGTTTAAACTGTAAAAGCGCATTGAGGTATCATATTCATTATACCTAAACGACTCTTGAAAGATGTCTTCCAATGTCTTGGAACTCAATGCCACCACTTCCACCTCATCTGTACTGGCCGGCGCCTTGTAATATTCCAGGTTAAAAGTTATACGCAAATCACCCACTCTATCGTATAGAGAAGATGCCCGAGATTTGCCTTGCAGAACATGGGGCGTCTGAGCAATGACTTCTTCACGGGTGACTTTCACCTTGTTTTCATCTATGGCACGAGCATACTGACTCAGAGCAGACTCAACCTTTTCGCCATCATCTTCCCATTTTTTGAAATTATAGGAATACAAGAAGCGGCTAAATTTAGATATTCTTTCATTCAGATAAACAGAATTCATATCAATTGGCGTGCCGATACGCCCCATCAATTTTCTGGCTGACATATCAGCCTGTTCTTCATCCATCGGCACGATAATGCTACCGCTTATGACATTCTCACCATTGACATACGGGAAGAGGAAATATGGTCCAAACTCACTGGTTGAACCAGTTTGCATTAAGTCAAATCGGGGAGTATTGGTATCCAAAACAATTTTTATCTTTTCATACGCATTTTCTTGCTCATGCATCAAAAGCAAGAAAGCTTGTGCCGCTTTGTTGTCAACTGCCGCAGTATTCAATGATGAAGAAAAACGATGGTAATCTTCATCATCTTGACATGCTGTCATCAATGAAACAACGCACATGGCAAAAAATAAAAGGCAGTTTCTTTTTTGCATAGGCCGAGAGGATTATATTTCACTCTTCAATTTCTAATCGCCACAAAGTTACACTTTTAATTTCAATACACCAAGGAATCCACATTTTTTCTCCCCTTTTTTAATACGGTTTGCATGTATTCCAATAGTCCCCTTCATAGGCCTTGAATGTTTCCTCAAAATAATCTGCCTTATAATCCCCTGCAATGAGTGAAAATACTGTTAAATTTATGCAAAGAATATGGCGTTTATAATTGTTATCAAATAAATATGTATACTTTTGCCCCGAATTAAGAAAATAGACAAGATTATGAAAAAGATTCTTCTTATGATGACATTGCTTATCGGCACACTTTCTTTTGCTTTTGCACAGAGTGGCCAGAAGCAAGCTGAGATTAAGTTTGACAAGCTGACGCATAACTTCGGAACCATTACAGACAAGGATCCTGTGCAGAAGTGCACTTTCACTTTCACCAATGTGGGTAATGCCCCATTGATTATCAATCAGGCTGTGGCAAGTTGCGGATGTACTGTTCCGCAATACTCCAAGAAGCCTATCATGCCTGGCGAGAAGGGTAGTATCACGGTGACGTTTAACAGCCGTGGCCAGTTTCCTTCACATTTCAAGAAAACGGTTACGGTGCGCAGCAACGGAAAGATTGAGATGACCCGCCTCTACGTGGAGGGGATTATAGCTGAGAAATAATTTCGGAATACAACAGATCGTAAAAAGGAAAAGCCACAAGCTCATTGATGCATGAACTTGTGGCTTTTTTGTGTTTATTCGTCGAGCGCAATGTCTTCCTTTACATGTTTGCGAATCTTGGTGAGATACTTTTTCATGCCGTCAGAGTCCTTGTGGTCGATGATGTCGAGCAGTTCCTTCAACTCGTCGCGTATCTGCGAAACCTGGTCGTGGGTGTAGGGGTTGAAAAGAATTTCCTGTAGTAGGTAGTCGTCTTCGTTGAGCACTCCCTTGGCTATCTGCATGTGGCGTTTGAAGGTTGTACCCGGAGCGTCCTGATGTTTCATCACGGCGGCAAAAACGAAGGTGCTCACAAAGGGGATGCTCAGTGAGTAGGCCACCGTCTTATCGTGCTCCTCAAAACTGTACTCATAGATGTTGAGCCCCAGTTTCTGATAGAGATCCTTGAAGAAAATCTTGCCCATGTAATCGCCCTCGGTGATGATGATGGCGTTCTCCTCGCTCAACTGGTTGAGGTTGGCAAAGGTGGGACCAAACATCGGGTGGGTGCTCACATAGCGGTGCCCTGTTTTTTCATAGAACTCGTGGAGACCGGTCTTCACACTGCTAATGTCGCTGATGATGCAATCCTTGGGCAGGTGTGTCAGCACTTCCTCAAAGGCAGGAATGGTGTATTTCACCGTCACGGCATTGATGACCAGTTCTGGTTTGAATTCCTCAATTTCCTCAAAGGTGGTGAAGCGCTGGCAGTTGTATGTGAATCGCATGCGTCGCGGGTCTTTCTCGAATACCGCCGTCTCGTGGTCAAAACTGAGCAAGTCGAGGAAGAAACTTCCCATTTTGCCGGCGCCCATTACCAATATTCTCATGTTCTTGCGGATTATTGGTTGATGATTTCCATTTGCTGGCGGACGCTCTCCTCGTGTACCGCCTCGAACACGGTACGCACAAAGTCGTTGCCCATGCCGCAGAGGGCTCCTTGGGCACCACGCTTGTCGAGAATTTCGCCGTAGCGGGTAGGCTGCAGCACGGTCATGTTGTGTTCTTTCTTGTATTGTCCGATTTCGCGGCATACACGCATACGCTTGGAGAGGAGATCCATCAACTGGTTGTCGAGATCGTCAATCTGGTGGCGCAGTTGGGTGATGCCTTCCGTGGTCACGGTTTCGTCGCGGATGACGAGCAGGTCGAGAATGTAGTCAAGCACATCGGGTGTTACCTGTTGCTTGGCGTCGCTCCAAGCCTCGTCCGGATTGCAGTGGCTCTCCACGATGAGTCCGTCGAATCCGAGGTCCATGGCCTGCTGGCATAGTGGGGCGATGAGTTCACGCCGGCCTCCGATGTGCGACGGGTCGCAGATGATGGGCAGGTTGGGGATGCGGCGGCGCAACTCAATGGGTATCTGCCACATGGGCGAGTTGCGGTATATCTTCTTGTCGTAGCTGGAGAAGCCTCTGTGGATGGCAGCCAAGCGCTTGACGCCAGCCTGGTTGATGCGTTCCAATGCGCCAATCCAGAGTTCGAGGTCGGGGTTTACGGGGTTCTTCACAAACACGGGGATGTCCACTCCCTTGAGACTGTCGGCAAGGGCTTGCATGGCGAACGGGTTGGCTGAGGTGCGTGCTCCCACCCAAAGCACGTCGAGTCCGTATTTCAGGCAAAGTTCCACATGCTCGGGAGTTGCCACCTCGGTGGTGATGAGCATGCCTGTCTCTTCTTTCACGCGCTGCATCCAGGGCAGGGCCTTCTCGCCGTTGCCCTCGAAGCCTCCTGGTTTTGTGCGGGGCTTCCATATTCCGGCACGGAACATATGGCATCCCTTGGAAGCCAATTGCTTGGCAGTGGTCATCACTTGCTCTTCAGTCTCTGCCGAACAAGGTCCGGCAATGACGAACGGGCGTTGGTTGTCGCATGGAAGATTCAATGGTTCTAATTCTAATTCCATATTATTTGTGTTTTTGGTTGTTGTCTATGTTATTTGTTGAATACTTTCTCGATACGTTCAAGTGCCTCCTTCATTTTTTCGTCTTTGGCACAGAGCGAGATGCGGATGTAGCGCTTGCCGTTGCTTCCGAAGATGAATCCCGGAGTGATGAAGACACGGGCTTCATGGAGCACTTTTTCCGTGAGGTCTTCTACGTCGGCATATTTCTCGGGTATCTTTCCCCACAGGAACATGCCCACTTGTTCCGGATCGAATGAGCAATTCAGGGTGGTCATGATTTTTTCGGCTATGTCTCGGCGGCGTCTGTATGTGGTGATATTGGCTTCCTCGTGCCATGCTTCGGTGTTTTCGTTGAGTGCCTCGGCTGCGGCAAGTTGTATGCCACGGAATGTTCCGCTGTCTATATTGCTCTTTATTTTCAGTATCCAGCTGATGAATGTGGGGTTGCTGGCACACATGCCCACGCGCCATCCCGGCATGTTGTGGCTCTTGCTCATGGAGTTGAACTCGATGCAGCAGTCCTTGGCTCCTTCAACCTGGAGGATTGAGCGGTGCTCGCGGTTGAGGATGAACGAATAGGGATTGTCGTTCACGATGACGATGGCATGTTTCTTGGCGAATGCTACAAGTCGTTCGTAGGTGTCCATGCGTGCGTTTCCTCCGGTGGGCATGTTGGGATAGTTGGTCCACATCAGTTTCACGCGGCTCAAGTCCATCTTTTCCAGTTCTTCGAAGTCTGGTTGCCAGCCGTTGTCTTCGCGAAGATTGTAGTTCACGATTTTGGCACCGAGAATCTTGCTTAGTGATGTGTAGGTGGGATATCCTGGGTTGGGCACAAGTACCTCGTCGCCAGGATTCACGAAGGCAAGTGTGGTGTGAAGTATGCCCTCCTTGCTGCCGATGAGGGGCTGTATTTCCGTGTCCGGGTTCAAGTCTACACCATACCAGCGTTTGTAGAATCCCGCCATGGCTTGGCGCAGCTCTGGTGTGCCCATGGTGGGCTGGTATCCGTGGGCAGACGGTTGCCGGGCCACCTCGCAAAGCTTGTCGATGGTCTGCTGGGAGGGTGGCATGTCTGGACTGCCTATAGCCAGACTGATGATGTCCTGCCCTTCGGCATTGAGCTTTGCCACCTCTTTTAGTTTACGGCTGAAGTAGTATTCTTGAACTTCTGCCAACCTGTTTGCCGGTTGTATTTCCATAATCTTGATGATTTTACAGTTCAAATGCTTTGTATTCTCCCAATATCTTGATGCTCTTGGTGAGGGGCGTAATGGCATCTATGCTCTGGCGATAGCGCGTCAGGTTGTTGTATGTCACGTCCACATAGAACATGTATTCCCATTCGTGCCCGATGATGGGCAGCGACTGTATCTTGGTGAGATTGATGTCATAGAAAGAAAGGATGGTGAGAACTTTCGAGAGTGAGCCTTCGTCGTGCGAAAGTGAGAATACGAGGCTCGACTTGTCGGAGTGCTCCAAAGGTCTGAGAAAATCGGCTTTGTGAGGGTCGCAGACCACGAGAAAGCGGGTGAAATTGTGCTTGTTGTCCTCAATGGAGTTCTCGAGCACTTTCAGTCCGTAGTGCTCAGCCGCCGCCGCACTGCAGATGGCTGCCCAGCCGTGACACTGGTGGTTTCGTATGTATTCCGCCGAACCAGCCGTGTCTTCCGCTTCTACTGCCTTCAGGTCTGGATGGTTGGCCAGATAGTTCCGACACTGCATCAGGGCCACGGGGTGCGAGTGAACTTCGCGGATGGTGTCCCACGAATCCTCTGGCAGGCAGCAGATGCAATGCTTGATGTGGAGCTTGTGCTCGCCTACGATGGTAGTGTCCGAATCGCGGAGCAGTTCATAGTTGTGGAGCAGGGATCCGGCAATAGTATTCTCAATGGCTATCATGCCGATGACCGTAGGGTCACGCTTCACGTTCTCGAACACTTGCTCGAAAGTGGCGCAGCAAATGAGCTGTACTTGTTCACCTTCGAAATGCTGGTGGGCTGCCATGTCGTGGAACGAACCGACGAATCCTTGTATTGCTATTCTTTTCATTTCTTGCCTTTTATTCTATAATGAAAAATCCCGCTACACTTGATGGTGGAGCGGGATTCGTATAGATTTTTATTCTATCATTTGTCCTAAGTTGAAATTTACACGCAACTTCCCGCTCTGCAAGTGCTTGCAAAGTAAAAATAAAAGAAGTAATAGAAAGATGCGTAAATCTTGTTCATTTCTCTTTATTTTAATGATTACGATTGCAAAAGTATAACATTTATTTGAACCGTGCAAACATTTCGATAGAAAAATGACGATTTTCTTTGAAATCTACTATTCCTTGGGCGTAGTGTGGTGGTGCTTATCCTCACCGATAGCTTTACGGACATTTTGTTTCGCACCTGTGCTCAGAAACAATGCTACATGCAGAACGTAAAGTTTATCCGCTATTTGAAGTGATGCTTATGGCTCCTATGTTTGGTATGACATAAAACGGATTGAAAGCCCTGCCAATACTAGTTATTGGCCTTTTGTGGCATTGTTTAATAGCTCTCCTTACGCGCGCGCACGCACAGGAAAAAGTTTTCATTTTCTCACCACTATCTATCACTTTTCTTGATATCAGACATTTCTCAACTGATAGTGAGTTGGATAAATGGAGTGATAGATGAGTGATAGATGGTATAATATCTATCACTTCTATCATTGATTCGCCATTTGCCAAGTTCAAGTGGAGTGCCCCAAATCTGTCCTTCTGCTTGGGCTCTCGTTGCGCACGGCGGTGGCAATGAGTATCCGGGCTGTGGAGCCAAGCACAAGTCTGCCACTAACACATCGTAAGTCTGCCACTAACGTCTCGTAAGTCTGCCACTAATGAGGCGTAACAGGGCTGTTTGGTAACCGTGTTTGGTTCGGCTGGGATTTACCTCCTTTTAGATACATAGCGACATCGGGTGTAGCTTCAAATTCAAGATGAACCAAAAAATAATGGAAAATGTGCTTGCTGGTATGGATGGAATTTCGTATTTTTGTGCCGTAAACCTCAAATATCATAAACCAAAACAATTACTATTATGAAGACAAGATTCTTGATGACAGCAGTGCTCCTTGTGCTGGCCATGACTGCATCGGCACAAATTCAACTTCTTTTCATGGGCTACAACCGTAATGTGATTGACCGCAACAAGAAGCTCTATTGGATGGATGGTGACGATGATCCCTGTTTTAACATCCTCAACTACAAGAAGTCAGGTACGAAAGAAACTTTCACTATCAAGGAGAAGGATTCCGGAAGGCAAACATACTCCGTGACCATTACGCTCGACAGCAAGGGTAATCCTGTGCATCTGGTGCTGAAAGACGGTAAGAACGCCCTTCATGACTCTGACGTGAAGACCACTTCGGGTTCAGCCTCTGAAGACGAGCATCTCTATAACTACTTTGGCGAACTGGCCGGCTATCCCGCCAAACAGAGCGTCGCCGGCGGCGCTTCTGTTCCGTCGAAGCCCAGTGCTGCCGACTTGAAGCAAGGCGGCGTGAAAGGGGCTGCCAATAAGGTGGGCAATGCAGCCAAGGGAACATTCGGCAAGGTGAAGGGATTGTTCAAGAAAAAGAAATAGAAGAATATTTCTTTCCTTCTAATAACAAAGCCCCGCACAAGGTTCGTGATGAACCCATGTGCGGGGCTTTGTTTGTCCTTTTATGGAATAGCTTGTTTCAGTTCTGCGGGTTTGTGGGGCGTTCCGGGGCTTCAAGTCTTGCCGGAAGGCAGGGCTATGTGGCAGAATGTCCTTCCTTTTCCATGGCCATGTCGCGTTTTGACTTCGACTTGACCACGAGCCAAACACCGGAAAAGATGAGTATGGCGGCTACGGCTTGGGTGAACCCGAACACGGCCAGACCCACCATGACGCTTACCGACACCGATACAAGGGGCTGCACATAGTTGTAGACGGAGACCACGGTTGGCCGTAGGGTCTTCTGTCCGATCATCATGCAGATGTAGCCCAGGTAGGTGCCGAAGAAGATGACATAGGCCGACTCCCACCAAGTGGACATGGGGACGTGGGCAAAGTCGATGGATGCCACATGACCCAAGGTGAAAGGCCATATTAATAATGTGGCCCAGGTGAACATCCACTTGTTGATGGTGAAAAGCGAGTAGCGCGATAGCAGGTTCTTGAAGAGCGAGAGGTAGAGGGCGAACGACAATTGCGCTGTGATGCAGAGCAGGTCACCCCAGATATTTCCCACCTTGGCATTGTCGGCATGGGCGCTGGTGAGGATGATGATGACGGCTCCGCTGCATCCCATAAGCACTCCCAGGACTTTCTTCCACGTGATGGGCTCCTTGAGGATGAGGAAGGAGAGAATCATGGCAAAGATAGGCATGGAGGTGGTCATGATGCTCGAATTGCTCGGCGAAGTCATGCCCAGACCGATCGTATAGGAGCATTGGTTGAACACAAGGGCGAAGAGGCCGGCAAAGGCAAACTTCACAATGTCGCGCAAGGGCACGTGCTCCTTGGCTGTGAAAAACGAGGTGAGCCAAAACAGCACGGCACCGCCAAGCACGCGGAAGCTCACCAAGTCGATGCCGTCGATGCCGTGGAGCATGGCGTCTTTGCCCACGGGAGCCATCAGTCCCCAAAAAGCACCTGAGCAGAAGAGGCACAGATGGGCGATGAGAGGTCGTTTGTTATCCATATTACGTTAACCTTATTGTTGTCTTAGTTGCTTATGGGGCGGCAAAAGTACAAAATTATTGTATAACAGCCAATAGTTTTGCCGACAAAACAGTAGGCATAGCCTTGTCTTCCCAAGGCTTGGCAAACTGTTGTTTATTCAAATATCTGCATCGGATCAGATATGAAAGTGGTGGCCCCGTGAGCCAATAGAAAGTCTTTGTCGCGGAATCCCCACAGTACGCTGATGCAGGGCAAACCGCTGTTGCGTGCCGTGTCGATGTCTACATCGCTGTCGCCCACATACACACATTCCTCGGGCTTTACGCCCAACTGCCGCATGGCCTCCAATACGGTGTCGGGGGCAGGCTTTTTGCTGATGCCTTCCCTTTCGCCGATGGCTATCTGCACGAGGTCGCCGAAGAAGTGGCGGCACAGTTCCTGGGTGGCGGCATAAAACTTGTTGCTCACCACTGCTACCTTGCGTCCTTCCCTATTGAGGCGCTCCAGCATTTCCATTACCATGGGGTAGGGGCGTGTTTGGTCAAGATTGTGTTTCATGTAGTGCTGGCGGAATGTGTGGTAGGTATCGTCAAACTTCGGGTTGTCGAGTCCGCCGGGAATGGCGCGTTCCATGAGTTTCTTCACGCCGTTGCCTACAAACATGCGTACCTCTTCCACCGTATGTTCAGGCATGCCGTGTGTACGCAGGGCATAATTGGTGCTCGCGGCCAAGTCTTCCAGTGAACTGATAAGCGTGCCGTCAAGGTCGAAGATGTAAGTGCTGTATTGTTTCATTGTGTTATGCTGAATATTTAGTTGCGTGCAAAATTACGCAAAACCTTCTTTAGCGCAAAATAAATATGCGGGTTTATTCGTGTGCCCAATGATGTCTTCTGTTTTCGGCCCCATGGTTAGTGCTTCTCCGTCTGCTGTCCCGATCCGGGCAGTAGTGCTGCCAACGATGTGTAACCACTGAGTAGCATCACCATAATGGCTGGTTAACGCCTTGTCCCAAGCCGTGGGCATTGAGTGGCCAAACTGTGGGGAGAATTTTGGACATTGTGTTTACAAGGTGTATACGACACGTTTCGTGGCCGCTGCAGGCAGATGCTTCGGCCGTATGCCGCTCTTGAAGCCTGAACGGGCAGCAGTGGCGGAAGAAAATAAAAAGCGTCATTTTATTTTATATTCCGCCCATTTGCACTACCTTTGCAGCGACAAAACAAAGCAAACGACATGAAACGCAAAACACAAAAGACATCGTTCCTGCCTTTCGTCCTCTTGGGACTGGTTGTGCTGGGAATTGTCTATTATTTCTTTTTCTCCTCTTTCTCCAGAAAAAGTGAGGTGGCTTATGTCTATGTAGACGCCGACGACACCATTGATTCGGTCTATGTTAAACTCGCCCATGTGGGTTCATCGCGTGGCATGACGGTCTACCGGTTGCTCGCAGGCCACAGTAGCTATCGAAATCACGTGCGCAGCGGACGCTATGCCATCCGTCCGGGTGAGGGAGTGCTCAAGGTTTTCCGCCACATGAAAAACGGACAGCAGACTCCTGTTCAGCTCACCGTCCCCTCCGTACGTACTCTCGACAAACTCGCCGGGGTGCTTTCGGACAAGCTGATGCTCGACAGTGCCGCACTCTACAAGGCATTGACAGATGAGGCAGTCTGCCGGAAATACGGCTACGACACCACAACCATCGCCTGCATGTTCATCCCCAACACCTACGACATCTATTGGAACGTGTCGCTCGACAAGTTCCTGGAGCGTATGCAGAAAGAAAGCCGCAAGTTCTGGAACCCTGAGCGCACAGAAAAAGCCAAGGCCATGGGCATGACTCCCAACCAGGTTATTACCCTGGCAAGCATCGTCGACGAGGAAACAGCCAACAATGGGGAAAAGCCCATGATAGCCGGTATGTACTACAACCGCTACAAGACAGGCATGCCCCTGCAGGCAGACCCTACCATCAAGTTCGCTCTGAAGCGCTTCGAACTGAAACGAATCTATGAGAATCTGCTCTTTGTGAAGAGTCCCTACAACACCTACCGCAACGTGGGACTTCCTCCTGGCCCTATCCGCATACCCTCGGTTGCTGGCATTGATGCCGTGCTCGACCATGTGCACCATGATTATCTCTATATGTGCGCCAAGGAGGACTTCAGCGGTACCCATAACTTTGCCCGCACCTACGAGGAGCACCTTCAGAATGCTGCCAAGTATTCCAAGGCACTCAACGAGCGGGGCATCAAGTAAAGAAATATAATTTTTTCATGCAGCATTGCCACGCCTTCAGCATTTCTCTTGCAGATTCGTTGTAGGGTGGCAATGTTTTTTTGTGCATCCTGCCAGCGGGCGGAATATGGATAACAGTGTCCTGCTTTGCGCAAAAAGGCACTTTTTGTGCAGAAAACTCTTCTTGTTTAGATATTTTTCCAATAATAATGCTTACCTTTGCAGCCGCAAAACAGAACACGAAACAATATTATGATAACAAGGATACACGATTTCCGTTCCATGGTAGAGCATCTCGCCATGAATGTCCGTGGAACCCGCGTGGCTGTGGTATGCCCCGAAGACGAGCACACGCGTGCCGTGGTAGAGCGCTTCGAGCGCGAAGGGCTTGGCACCGTCTTGCCCTTCACGGGCGAACCTAAAGAGGCAGCGATGGCTGCGGTGAAGGCCGTGAGAAACGGTGAGGCCGACGTGCTGATGAAGGGACTGGTGAGCACAGACGTGCTGCTCCGTGCCATACTCGACAAGCAGCACGGGCTTCTTCTGCCCGGAGCGGTGATGAGCCATGTGGCGGTGTGCGAGATTCCCGACTATTACAAGCTTCTTGTCTGCACAGATGTGGCAGTTATCCCACGTCCCACCCTCAAGCAGTTCGACGCCATGCTGCGCTCTGCGCTCGACCTTAGCCGCAAACTCCAGCCCGACACTCCACGTGTGGCGCTGATTCACTGCAACGAACATGTGAGCGAAAAGTTTCCCGTCACCCTTGACTACCGCCAACTCATGGCCCGTGCCGAGGAAGGGGCTTACGGTGCAGTCGTGGTGGACGGACCGATGGACGTGAAGACAGCTTGCGACGCCGAGAGCGCCCGTATCAAGGGGATGGACGGAGCTGTGGCAGGTAGTGCCGACATAGCCGTGTTTCCCGACATTGAAGCCGGCAACACATTCTATAAGACCATCACTCATTTCGCCCATGCGCGCACAGCCTGCATGCTCACCGGCACCATGGCACCCGTAGTGCTCCCGTCGCGTTCCGATTCGGCAGCGTGCAAATTCTACAGCCTTGCCCTGGCTTGTCTGGCAAGAGGCTGATGCTCAAACCTTGCATAGGTTTCTTTACAACAAGACATACAACACAACATGACATCCAAGAGAATACTGGTCATCAACCCCGGATCGACCACCACCAAGATAGCTATCTATGAAGACGACCGCCAAGTGTGGATAGCCGGCGAACATTTCAAACCCAGCCAGCTTGCCAAGTATACGCGCATAGTCGACCAGTTGCCACGCCGCCGCGAGTTTGTGGGTGAGGCGCTCGCTAAGGCTGATCAACCCATGCGCTTCGATGCAGTGATAGGCCGCGGCGGACTGCTCCATCCCACCCAAGGTGGTGTGTATGAGGTAGACGAGCACATCCTTCACGACATGCGCTATGCCGAGATGGAGCATGCCAGCAATTTGGGCGCCCTTCTGGCTGCCGACATTGCCCGTGAGTGCGGATGCAAGGCTTTCATTGCAGATCCTGTGGTGGTAGACGAGATGATTCCCGAGGCAAGACTTACGGGCATGCCTGGTGTGGAGCGACGCTCCATCTTCCATGCGCTCAACAGCCGTGCCGTGAGCCGCCGTTGGGCAAAGGAACAGGGCAAGGCTTATGAAGACGTGAACGTCATTGTCGTGCATATCGGAGGCGGATGTTCCGTGAGTGCTCACCGCAAGGGCCGCATCATCGACGTGAACAATGCGCTCAACGGCGACGGCCCATTCTCTCCCGAAAGGGCAGGCACTGTGCCGGCAGGACAACTTGCCGAGCTTTGTTTCTCGGGCAAGTACACCCTCAAGGAAGTGCTCAAGATGCTTTCTGGAAGAGGAGGATTGATTGCTCTGCTGGGCGACAACAATGTGAAAGGCATCGTGGAGAAGGCGCGAAAGGACTGTGAACCCCACAAGCGCGTGCTTGCTGCCATGATGTATAACGTGGCGAAATACACAGGCTCCATGTACGTGGCGTTGCGTGGACAGGTAGATGCCATCATCATCACTGGAGGCATCGCCTTCAGCGACTACTGCATGAACCTGCTTCTGCCGCAGATTGACTATATGGCTCCCGTGGCGTTGATGCCCGGTGAAGATGAAATGGGCGCCCTGGCACTCAATGCCCTCGGGGTACTCAAAGGAGAACTGCCGCTCCAGGTCTACAATCCCAGGTCGCGGCAGCAAGGCTGGCAAATGAAATAACACAACAGAGAAAAACGCAAGACTCCCCTCATCGCAACATTTGTGCGGTGAGGGGAGTCTTGCGTGTAAGGGGTACTACCTGCCGTTGCGCAGGCATTCTTTCCCCTAAAGTTACCTTACCTCATTCTTGCAAGATACTCAATGGCATAGACTGACCACCGGGGAACCTTGCGGATATTGGTGCGGACAGCACGGATGTCGCACAGCAGGAAGATGGCTGCAAGAGCCAAGGCAAGCCAAATGACATAGCCGTAGACCTGTTTAATCGCCACCATCATCATGGAGTGGAGGAAGTCGTTTCCTACATATTCACCGAAGTTGAATTTTGACAAATCCAGGTGGGTGAGGGTGAGCTGCTGCCCGTAGTTCACCATGTCATCGTTCATGAAATGAGAGAAAATGGTGGTATAAATACCGTAACCTGCCGCTCCTGCCAAATACATATGCAGGATGTTGAACACGAACAATCCCATGAAGAAAAGCTCTAGACTGGGAACGGATTCCTCCAAAGCCCACATCAGTGTGGGTCCAAGGATGGCATAGGAGAACCCACGCAGGAAGATGGCAAGCCGATACTGCTCGATGTTCACGCCGTTGCCGAGCGTGAAATACATCAGTATGCCATAGAAGGCAATGCCGAGAAAGGCAATGCCGAAGAGCTTCCACACCTTCCATTTCCTGACTTTCAGCCAATAGAGGTCGAGCAATATGCCGACGTACATGCCGGGAAGCGCCCACATGTACTGCGACTCTTTGGTCAACTCTTCCAACCGGACCACTTCGCTGTAGAGAATCTCTTCCATCGTGTGCTCTGCACCGAGGGCGAGCTCGGCAAAGAAGGTGACGATGAGGATGGGGATAACGTTGCGGCACGTGAAGAGTTTGAACTCTACATAGGGATAACGGTAGTAGCGCAGCCGGTAGAGCGTGATGCCTGAAAGTGCGATGGCAATGCCGAGCAGGACACGCATGTGCAGCGTGTCAAACCACATATAATAGTCACCATACACCACGATGTATGACACCACAAGCATCAATGCACAGATGAGCAGTGCTCCCTGGAAGTCAATGCCCTTGAGCGAGAGTCGCTGAGGCATGGGACAGAAGGGGCGGCAGCAGAGCAACTGCGTGAGCAGGACGAACGACATGGTGCCTACGGTGAACACATGCATCATCTGCCAAGTGAAATGGTGGCCGAACCAGGCAGCAAGCCAACCGCTGCCTTCGATGGCCGTGAGCAGGATGATGTGGAGCACAGGGAAGAAAACGGCAAAGTCACGTCGGGGAGTGATCCACAACTGAATGTTGCTCATGCACTCGAACGTGCCCTGAATCTTCGCCATTCCGGCTATGAAGCACACCACCACCAGCACAGGCATCGACTGGCAGTACATGGTCAGCACGTTGCACACGGCGAGAACGATGGCCGAAACGCAAAGCAACTGCTTGTTGGTGAAGCGGAACTTCATGCGGAACAGCATCGGAAAGTAGGCAGCCATGCCTGCAAGTGTGGCGTATAGCAGGAACATTACGTCTTCTATCATGAAGTTGGTGGTGCCGCGTATGCCCTCCAAAGCACCGAGATAAACGCCGCCGCTGAACTGAAAGCAAAGGGCCGTCAGCACGTAAAGCCATGGTTGAATGCAGCGGGGCACCCAATCTTTCATCATCGGCATGGCAAAGCCCATGTTGGGTGGTGGCCCGCCGGGGCTTTTCATAAAGAATTCCGTTAGCTGTCCCATTATTCTTCAACGATACATTCCACATTGTACCCGCCTTTGAGCTTGGCGATGTCTGCATTATTGTCGAGCTTGATGCGCACGGTCACACGTTGTTCCACTTTCACGAAGTTGCCCGTGGCATTGTCTATGGGAATGAGTGAGAACGCACTTCCCGTGGCGTCAGAGATTCGTTCCACCTTACCTGTGTATTGTATGCCTGGCACAGCGTCTGCAGTAATCTTGGCCTTGCTGCCTACTTTGATATGAGGAAGCTGGCTTTCTTTGTAGTTGGCCTCTATCCATCGTTCGCCTTTGTCAACGATGCTTACCAGTGTCTGTCCCGGATTGACCAATTGGCCTACATGTATGTCCTTTGAGCCGACGGTTCCGTCACACGTGGCAATGATGTAGCAATAGGAGAGGTTGAGACGGGTAAGATCTACGGCACGGCGAGCCAGCTCGATTCCCTGTTCCGAAGCCGAGAGATGGTGACCCTGTTCGGCCACTACAGCCGACTGCATCTGGCGTGAACGGACAGCCTGTTCGTAGGCGGCCTTGGCACTCAGATAGCCAGTGTGAACTTTGTCATACTGCTGACGGGTAACGGCATCCTGACCGAGGAGCTTTTCGAAACGGGCATCCTCGCGCTTGGCATTCTCCATTTGCACACGTGCAGCTTCTATGCCGGCGTCTGTAACGGTCATGCTTGTCTTGGTGGTGACAATGCTGCTCGCTGTTCCCTGCGAACCTCGTTGTGCACGGATAAGGTCTGCCTCGGCTTGCGCCAGTCTCAGACGGAATTCGGTGTCTTCAATGATGGCGAGCGTATCACCCTTCTTCACATGCTGGAACTCCTCGAAGCGTACCTCACGGATAAAACCCTGCACGCGGCAGTTCTGTGGCACTATGTTCTGGCAAACACGGGCGTTGTCGGTAAACTCACCGTTCCCGAAGTGCATGAACTGGCTTGCCGCATAGGCGGCTCCGCCCAAAAGGCAAATCACTATGAGGGTATTATATAAAAAAGTGTGAATCTTGTTCTTTTCCATTGTTGTATGTTATAAAGTATTTGTTACGTATTTGAGTTTATAGTAGTTGTAAAGCATGTTGATGCGTGCATTGACCAAGGACATCTCTGCAGAGAGCTTCATGTTTGAGGCATCAACCATGTCTGTCAGGAGTGCCAGGTCGTTCTGGTAGCGGTTTTGCACCACCGAGTAGTTTTGCTTGGCCAGTTCCACCTGCTTTTTCTGAGTGTCTACTTCCGTGTAGGAAGTGAGGAGATTGGTGTAGTTCGCCTGTACGGCATTCTCGATACCCTCCCTGACTAAGGAGATTGTTTCCTGCGACTGCTGATGCTCTATGCGGGCCTTGCGTATCTGGTGCTTGTTCTTCCAAAGGCTGCCAAGGTTGAACTTCACGCCGACTCCAACGAACCATACGTTTACATTGCAGTCCTTTGGTATGAGGTCTTGTGTGTAGGGGCCGGCGAAATGATTCTCTGCAACGACAGCGACCGAGGGCAACGAGGCTGCTTTGGCCTGCTTTATCTTCTGCTCAGCCAGATTTTGCGCCACTTCCGCCTGTCGGATGTCAATGTTGTTGTTCGTTGCTTTTGTCTGCCAGAGGTCTTGCGCAGCGATATCCGAAAGGGCATTTATCTCTGTGTTCAGTTCGTTGTTGTCAGGAACAACCACCGTCTGTTCCGGCAGATGGAGTGTCGTGACCAGTTGGTGATTGACGATAGCAGAAGCATCGGTGAGTTTTTTCATCGTGAGTTCAAGGTTCTTCAGCTGAAAGTCATAGCGGGTGATGTCGTTCTGCAACACGGTGCCTTGCTCTCGACGGGCCTTCATCTGGGCTATTTCCTTTTGGGTGAGGGCGATGTTCTGGCGTACCACGTCTATCTGATTGCTCAATTTGCACAAATCCAGATAGTAACCTGTCAGCAGGAAGCGCACTTCCTGCCGGTTTCTCTCCACGTCGAGTTCTGCCAGGACCTTGCCCAATTCCGCCATACGGATGCCTGAACGGATGGCTCCACCGGCATATACCACCTGTGTTACCTGTGCCGTAAAACTGTTGCCCCAATGAGGCGTGTCTTGCTTGCCGTTAGCTACAGGAATGACTCCCACGCCTGGAACAATATAATCGGTTGTTCCATTGGCTGAAAAACCTCTCGACAGCATGAAGGCATTGCCCGTGTAGCTGCCCTGAAGTCCCAAGTCCACACTGGGGAGTAGGGCTGATTTGGCAGCTGCCACTCCCTCATCGGCTGCCCGAAGAGCTACTTCGCTCACTTTTACTTTCTGACTCTGCTGGTCTGCAAGATTGTAAAGCGACAAGAGTGTCATCGTCTGTACATTCCTGTCTTGCGCATGTGTTGACACAAGAAGACTTTCTCCGGCCATCAGAACGATAGCCAGAGCATAATTAACCATTAGTTTGCTCATGAAATATTAATAGATATATTTTTTTTTCATTGTTCTTTTCCTCGTAGCCACATTACCCGGGTGAGGTTTATCGTGTTGGCAATGTGAACTTTCCATCATATTGTTGTTTCTTGCTTTATCCTGTTGGCGGGTGCAAAGGTACGGTGATTCTTGCGTTAAGGAGTTTTAAATATAACTTCATGAATGGACTATTTGGGAACAATGGTTCGCTTATATTATATAAAATTCCGAAATTTGCACGCAAAAAGGAATAATTCAAGAAAGATTGTCATGGATAAAGAACTCAGCGTCGACCAGGAAGCCGCACTTGTAGAGTCTACTCTTCGCGAATGGGAAGGTGAGGCGCAAGTGCTTGGCTACGGCACCATTATTATTTGTCGTGAAGGTACTGCTTCATTGCGGGTCAACTTTGACGACTGGCCGCTATCGGAGGGTGCCGTCATCACGCTTTTCCCCAATGATGTGGTGCACCTTCTTTCGTCATCTCCGTCGTTCAGAGTGGAGATGCTGCGCTATGATTCGTCATTGCTACGCGAGGCGAGCTTGCAGTTGGAGCACACCGTCTATTCATCATTGCGCCAAGACCGATGCCGGCAGGATTCACCTGTAGTGACCGACATCATCAATTGTATGTTTGCCTTGCTACATGTCTATTTTGACCAGGCCGACTGTACCTGTGTCACCCAACTGGTGCTCTTGCAATTGAAAGCTTTCTTTGTGGGATTCCACGAATACCTGATGCGCCATCCACAGATGCGGCCTGGCCAGCAGGGAACGCGTCGTGTGCGGGAGTTGTTCAATCAGTTCATGATGCTGATGGAGGAGCATTACAAGCAGTCGCGTGATGTTTCTTACTATGCTTCGCTGATGCATATCACTCCCAAGTATCTCACCACAGTGGTACGTTCGGTGAGTGGCCTGACGCCCAAGTGTATCATTGACCAGTACGTTATTCTCCAACTCAAGATGCAATTACGGCTCAGTCGCAAGAACATTAAGGAGATTGCCTGGGAGTATCACTTTGCTGATACGTCTTTCTTTACGCGTTATTTCAAAAAACATACGGGACTGACACCCAACAAGTTGAGGGAACAATGAAAAAGGTCACCATACGAATAAGTATGGTGACCTTATATATTTAGGGTTTATCCGGTATTTGGAATGGCTGTTGTGGCTTCAATGTTTGGATTGATGCTAAAACAGGCTGAAAGTCAAACCTTTGTTTAGCTTTGTTCTCTTGCCGCATTGTCTGATATTAATTTCTTCATCTCCTGTCTCTTCTCACGCGCGCACGCGCACGTAAAGTTTTTCGTTTTCTCACCACTATCTATCACTTTTCTTGATATCTTACATTATTGTATTGAATATGAGTGAAATAGATGGAGTGATAGATGCGTGATAGATGGCTTAATATCTATCACATCTATCACTTATCTATCACTCATCAAGTTCAAGTGGAATGCCCCAAATCAGTCCTGCTGTTTGAACACTCGCTGCCCACGGCGGTGGCTATGAGTGCCCAGGCTGTGGAACCAAGTGCAAGTCTGCCGTTAACAACCTGCAAACGGGCAACTTGGTGGGGCCTATCGGGTCCGGAAGATATTTTTACATCCACCCTGGAGGCTGTGACACCAGGCGTCACTTCAAATACAGGTTGAGCCTTCATCAAGGTGAACTCCTTCTATTTCTTATAAAGGAAAGGCAGTATGGCGTTCACATCTGCATAGGCACCGAAACTTGAATATTTCGTGTCATACTGGATAGTCTTGCCTGTCTCCTTGTTCTTGATGCTGGCTGTCTTGTCACTGTTGATGGTTATTTCCCATACATATCCAGATGCCGGCAGTTCTGCCGAACGGTTGAAACTGTTATAGGTTCCTGACATATAATAGTACTCTCCGCTTGCGTCCTGAATGGTGTAGCCTCCGTCAACGGCTTTGATGGTGAATGCATTGTCGTCAGCGGCCTGGACGGCATTGCCTGAAGGCGTTACGGTCAATGGATTCTTCAGGTATCCGTAGGCCGATGTAAGGGGAGCGGCAGCAAGATAGCTGTTGTCGTTCTTGGCTACGAGAATGTAGGTTCCATTGGCAATGGTGCTTGCCAAGGTGAATGTCGTGCCGGTTGTCGAAGGCTTGTCTGTGGTTCCCTCTTCTACCACCCCTCCGTCCGAAGATGTCAGGGAGAAGTCGTCAATGAGCACGTCCTTGCCGGGAGACTTTGAAACCATCACCACAAGGCAAACGGTAGTCTGTTCGGCAAGTGTGAACTCATGTGTCACTTCGGTCCAACTTGTGGCATTGACCGTAGGATATTTCTTGGCATAGGTGTAGTTCCCCACCTTTCCGTCGTTCACAGGCACGTAACCCAAGTCAATGGCACCGCCTTCAGAAGTAGCTGCCTTGGCATATAATGACATGGTGTAGGTGCCTTTCTTGAGCGTTATTTCCTTGTAGGCGAGTCGCTTGTTGCTCTTTTCGTTTCCTTGCACGCACACCGAGTAAGTGCCAGTGTGGGCGTCCTTGCTTTGTGAGAGTGTGGCATTGCTTGCAGAGCTGGTGGATTTCCAGTTCTCGGGTGTGTTTCCACTCCAGGTCTCAAAGTCGCCATTGGTGAGCAGGTTGGTTCCTGACGGAGTGTCGGGAGTGTCTGGCGTTGAAGGCTCCATGGCAGTACCGTCGCCCTTCACCTCAAACTGGTCCACTTCCCAACCGCCGGAGTTGGTGTCGGTGCTGGTGTACTTGTAGGCTATGTAGACCTTCTTTCCGCAGTAGGCTGTAAGGTCAATGTTGCCTGACGCCACGAAAGTCCATGATGTGCCGGCAGGGTAGTTGGGCACTTCGAGCTTGGTCCAAGTAGCTGTCTTGACGTCACCCGCATAGTCTGAGGATGCCCAAACGGTCATCATGTCCTTGATTGTGCTCACGTCGTTGAGCTTGTTGATGGCATGATTGAAGGAGAGCACTGCTTTGTGGCTGTCGGTGAGGTCGATGGCAGGCGACACAGCCCATGCTTCGGTAGCGTGGCTCGCATTGTTGGCGTAGGCAGAAGCGTTGAGATAGGCATTGTTGTTGTAGGATGCAATCTTCCACACGTATGAGAGATCAGAGGGTAGTGTGACGTTCTGGAAGGTGAATCCGGAAGTGTTGGAGTCGAAATTCTCGGAGAAGATGGTGTTCAGTTCCGTATCATCAGTCTCACCGCCTCCGGTTTCTCCTCCTGCGGTTGGAGTGTCGTAGGGTGCTGGCACGTCCTCACAGCTGGTGAGGGTGAATGTCGCCATCATGAGGGCGACGAGTGAATAGAATATCTTTTTCATGTTGGATGATGTTTCTATGGTTGTTTTTTTGTATGTTAGTTGATTTCTTCTACGTCGGCTGCCTGGCGCATGAGCACCTGCCATGTGTTGGTGTAGCGGGTGAAAATGCCAGTGATGTTGACCTCCGATTCTGGCAGAGGATTGTTCTTGAAGTCAGCATAGATGCTGGTGCGGAGCACGATGGTCGACTTGCCGTTGATGTTGCGGTTGGCGCAGTTGTTGGTCAGGGAGACCGAACCGTCACTGGGGGCATATACCTTAGTGCCGCTTTGGTCGATGGTGGCGTTCTTGATGATCATGAGCCTGCCGCAGTTGGCTGCCATGTAGGTTTCCTTGTCGGCACTGCTCATGGCATTATAGGCTGCAAGGTCGAATTCGATGGGCTGCACCTGGCTCATGTCGGGTGTGCCGATAGCCTTGAAGTGCTGCTTCCATGTGTTGGCTGTCATGCGTCCGATGCCACCGTTGTAGAGACCGCCCACTTGCGGCTGCTTGCGGTAAGCACCTATATAGAGTCCCTTGAGGTCTACGAGTATTTCCTGTCCTACACCGAGTTCCTTGTTGATGGACGATGTTGAGACAGCGATGCACATGCCGGCAGTGCCGTCGTCGATGAAGAGCTGCTGATAGATGTTGCTCTCCACATCGTTGCCTGTGACCCGGCCTTTTATCTGTATGTCTTCGTCTATCTGCTGGCATCCGCTTGATGCGATGACGCTGGCGTACTTGTCCTTGAAATCCTTGATGCTCATCACATGGTTCTCCTGAAGTTGGTTGTTGCCCACGGGTGCATTGTTGTCGGAGAGTGGGCTGTCCCAGTCTTTGTCCATGCATGAGGCGAAGAGGGCGCACAGGAGAGTGAGCATGAATATCTTGAATGGTTTCATAATCATGTGGTTTGTTTTAGAATTTGTATGCTATGTTGAGCAGTCCGTTAGTGCCGAAGGCGTAGAACTTCTTGGGGTTCTTGGAGAACTTGTAAGTGCGTGCCTTGTTCACGGTGCCGTCCTGGTTGAAGGAGTTGTCCGAACGGCTTTGCTCGTAGCCGCCTGTGCAGAGACGCTCGTTGTTGAGAATGTTGTTGACGGTGAGGTTGATGGAGAGCGAGCCCTTCTTCAGGCGTATGTTGCGGCCAATGGATCCGTCGAGCATGAACCCGCCCTTACCTTTGGCCTGGCTGATGTCTTCCTTGATGATTGAGTTTCCTTCTTCGTCAATGTCGAAAGCGCCTCGCTTTGCCATGGGTTGGCCATAGCGCTGGTAGGCTGAGTAGGAGAGGTAGATGCGGTCGTAGTAGTTGGCGCTGAGGCTCACATACCATCCGTTCTGGTGGTAGTCCAGTCCCACGCTGGCAGCAGTAAGAGGTGTGCCGCTTTCGCGCATGTTCTTATTGTATACAATGTCGTCCTTATAGTCGCCGCTGTTCGACATCATGTAGCGCACGTGGCTGTTGTTGATGTTCTTGGCCTCGCTGATAGTACCAATCATCTTGAGGTCGAGGAAACTGGCGAGTTTGAACTTCATTCCTGCTTCGAGACCATAAGCATGTTTCTTGATGCCGGTCAGCGAGTTGTAGGTGAAGGAGTTCTCGTCGTCGAAGTAGAAGCACTGCCACTCGGTGACGTTTGTCATGCGGCTATAGTAAGCGTTGAGGTTGGCATGCATCCACGCATTCTGATACTGGTAGCCGAGTTCGGTGCTGAACACGCGCTCGTTCTTCAGTCCGGTGACAAAGTCGTTGTTGATTTCGGGTGAGGCGAATGCGGTCGATGCTTGTGGTGCACGCTGGTCGTAGCCTATGCCGAAGGTAATGGCATGACCATGCCCCATGTTGAGTGAAGAGCCGAACTTGAAGCCGCCGTCAACAAACTGTGCAGTGTGGCTCTTGCCATAGGAGTTGTCTGCCGCCATACCGTTGCGCATATTGCCTTCGCGTTGCATGGCGGTGTAGCCGATGCGGCCGGAGAGGCTGTAGTGCAGCGCTCCGAAGTCTTCCGTATAGCTCGTCCAAAGTTGTCCCTTGTTGACGAGAATGTTGTAGTCGTAGCCGAACCGGTCGTCCTTGCCCACCGTGGCGTTGGGATGGTTGAGGTCATACTGCACCTTGTCTGAAGTGGCGGGATAGGTGCCGATGGCATAGGTGTTCACGTTGTGGAACTGAGTGGCGCCGAGCAAGTCGTCCATGGTCTGGTAGTGCATGCCTTTGTTGGTGGCCAAGTTTATGCCCGTGGCCCACTGCTGGCTCTTGGAGAGTTGCTTGTTGAGCACTGAAGAAAGCGAAATGTTGAGGTTGTCGTTGTGCTTGGCCTGCACATAGTAGATGGCGTCGCGTCCTTGGGCCGAAGCTTGCAGGTTGCCCCAGTAGAGCTTGTCCCAGTTAATTTGCCGGTTAGCCTTCGCCGCTGTCCAGTAGTCGTATGCCTCCTGCCATTTCTCCACAGCGTCGGCAGTGTTGCTGGCGTCTGCGGGGTTCCACACGTTGTAGTTTGAACTGGGCAGGTTTTTCCAATAGTCCGGGTGCGGGTTCTCGCCGTTGTAGTTGAGTTTGGTGCTCTTGTACCAGGAGTAGCGACCTTGGAGAGTGGTGGTAAGCTTGGTGTTGTCGTTGATGTTCCAGTCCCAAGTGAGCAGTGCCGTAGGGGCAAAGTCGTTGACCACGCGTGAGTTGCGCTTCTTTCCGTTTTGGTAGCCCCAGTATGGGTTATACTGGTTGTTGTTGGCGAGCCAATACACCTCGTCGGTAGAGGCACCCTGTGAGGCTCGTTCCGTTGGGTTTCCCCAAGTGGTGAACGAGAGTGAGTGCTTGCTTCCCCAAACTTTCTGCACGCCAAAGAAGTAGGATAGTGAATTGTAGAAAGTGCCTTCCACATAGCCCGGGTTAGCCCAGCGGTAGGTCAAGGCTCCGGCAAAAGCCCATCCGCGGTTGTTGAATCCCGATGCAAATGAATACATGCCGCGGAGTGTGTAGCTGCGGTTGGCTCCGGCGAGAGCCAGGCGGTGGCCGGTAGGCATTTTCCCGGCGCGGAAATCGTAGTTGTTGGAACCGGCCATGCTTGTCATGGCAAAGGCGTTGCTTTCAAAGGGAAGGGCAAAGTCTACCGTCTTGGTCTGCTGGTTGAGTCCGCCAATGAGTGAGTAGCGGAACTGTCCTGTTTCCATGTCGTTCATGGGAGAACCGTTGATGTAGACGTCATTGTACTTTTGGTTGAAGGCACGATAACGGAATCTTACGGGCGAGAACAGATATCCCACCTCAGAGGCATAGATGTTGTTGTTCGAGTTGATGATGGTCACGTTCTGCGACACGTCGTCGTCCTCGCCCAACTGGGCCTCTGTGAACGTGAAGGCCGACTCGTCCATTCCTCCGTTCTGCTTTTGCTCCTGTGTGTTCTGTGCAAAAGCAAGTGGGGAGTAGCATAGGGCCATCACGGCTAATTTCAACTTTTTCTGCATATAAAAGATATGTTATAATGTGTTATGTCGGCAAAGGAACGAAATAAAAACGGAAAAACAAAGTTTTCAATGATAATATTTCTCGAAAATTGCGCTTTTGTCGAATTATTTGCCGACATTTGCAGCACTAATCATTCGAAACACATCTTATGCAGAAACAACTCTTATTGATTTTGGCGCTCGTGTTCTGCCTCGGCACGCAGGCGCAACGCAAGTTCTCCATGTATGCCGTGGGGTTCTATAATCAGGAAAACCTGTTCGACACTTGTCACGATGCAGGCAAGAACGACTATGACTTTACGCCCAACGGTTCCTATCGCTGGAACGGCATGAAGTACACGCACAAACTGCGCAACATGGCACGTGCCCTTGCCGATATGGGCACCGACAAGTTGCCTGGAGTGGGGTGCGCAGCCATCGGCATGGCTGAGGTGGAAAACGACAGGGTGCTTGCCGACCTCGTTAGTCAGGAGCCGCTCAGCAAGCGCGGCTATCGCTATGTGCACGTAGAGGGGCCTGACAAGCGCGGCATTGACTGTGCCTTGCTCTACAATCCGCAGCTCTTCCGTGTGAATGGTGTCAAACTTCATCCCTATGTGCAGTCGCTCGCCAAGGACAGCGCCTTCAAGACGCGAGGCTTCTTGACTGTTGATGGTGAGATGGCGGGCGAACGGCTCACCATTATCGTGTGCCATTGGCCCAGCCGCTTCAGCACCTCGTTCTATCGGGAGCAGGGTGGCCGGCAGGTGCGTGCCCTCAAGGACTCGCTCATGAAGGCAGACCCCAAGCTCAAGGTACTTGTTATGGGCGACATGAACGATGACCCGACCGACAAGAGCATGACCGAAGCCTTGGGCTGCAAGGCCGAGATAGACCAGGTGCAGGATGGCGAAATGTATAATCCCTGGTATAACATCCTGGCCAAGCAAGGCGTGGGCACTCTTTTCTACAACGGCTCCTGGAATCTGTTCGACCAGATTGTGATGAGCCGCAACCTGCTTAACCAGAACGGACGCAAGGACTTCTCCACTCTGAAGTTCTTCGCCAACCAGATTTTCCGTCGCGACTATCTCATCCAGAAGGAGGGCAAGTATAAGGGAGCACCGCTCCGCACCACAGCCGGTGGCGTGTGGCTCGACGGATTCTCCGACCACTTGCCCGTGGTGACCTATTTTGTGAAAGAGAAGAAATGACAGATTCTGACACTACTTCCCGGCAGCCTCAAGGCGGACAACCCATAGAGTCGCATCCGTTTGTGCCGTTCCTTCCTGAAGGCACACGGCTGCTCATGCTTGGCACCTTTCCGCCGTCGAGCAAACGGTGGTGCATGGATTTCTACTATCCCAACTTCCAGAACGACATGTGGCGCATTTTCGGCCTCTACTATTTTGGCGACAAGCAACACTTTATCGTTCCCGGCGAGAAAAGGTTTCGGCTCGATGCCATCAAGACATTCCTCTGTCGTGAGGGTATAGGTCTCTTCGACACAGCCCTACGCGTGCGTCGCACTCTTGGCACGGCGTCCGACAAGGACCTGGAAATAGTGGAACCTACCGACGTGAAGTCCATGCTTCGGTCGTTGCCCGAGTGTGTGGCCGTGGTCACCACGGGACAGCTCGCCACCGATACCTTTTGCCGTCAGTGGGGAATAGAGTCGCCCAAGGTGGGGCATTACGCCAGTTTCACGCTCGAAGACCGCACGCTTCGTCTCTACCGTATGCCCAGTTCATCGCGGGCATACCCCATGAAGGTGGAGCGCAAGACGGAATTTTATGCCGAAGTGTTCGCCTTTCTCGAAGAAGAAAGTGCTTCTTGCAGACCCGACAGTCTGCAACCTTTCAAAGAAAAATAATAACTCAAAAACATCAACACTATGAAGATAATAGGAATAGCCGGCGGCACAGGATCGGGCAAGACCACCGTCGTGAAGAAAATAGTAGAGGCGTTGCCTCCTCACTATGTGGCCGTGGTGCCCCTCGACTCCTACTACAACGACACCACAGGAATGACGGAGGAGGAGCGCCACGCCATCAACTTTGACCATCCGGACGCTTTCGACTGGAAACTGCTCAACCGGCAGGTGGCTGAATTGCGGGCTGGTAAGGCCATTGAGCAACCCACCTACTCCTACCTGAAGTGCAACCGTGAGAAGGAAACCATACACGTGGAGCCCAAGCCTGTGATTATCATAGAAGGCATCATGACGCTGCTCAACAAGAAATTGCGCGACATGATGGACCTCAAAGTGTTTGTTGACTGCGACAGCGACGAGCGGCTTATCCGCAACATCCAGCGCGACACCATTGACCGCGGACGCACCGTGACCATGGTTATGGAGCGTTACATGGAAGTGCTCAAGCCCATGCACGAGCAGTTTATAGAGCCTACCAAGCGTTTTGCAGACATTATCATACCTCAGGGCGGCGACAACGAGAAGGGCATAAGCATCCTTTGCAACTATATTGAGGGTCTGGTGAAAGAGTAGCACCTTTCCCCGCCTCTTCCCTTTTCTGCATTTTGGCATCCTTTTCCTCAATGATGAAGGGCGTGTTAGTGTGCCGTTAGCGATGCCTTAGTGTGCCGTTAGCGATGCCTTAGTGTGCCGTTAACGATGCCTTAGTGTGCCGTTAACGATGTGTTAGTGGCATGGTTACGATGTGTTAGTGTACGACTTAGGTGTGCTAAGTATATGACTTACGGGTGCTAAGTGTGCGACTTACGGGTGCTTAGTGTATGACTTACGGATGTGTTAGTATGCCATTAGTGCCCCAAAACAAGGTGTCGGCTGAAGAAAAATTTACGGAATACGGATAAGCAGAACAAACATAAGCCGCCATACAAGGAATGATTTCCTGTATGGCGGCTTGTGCTTGATGTGAAAAATGCCGGTTGTTCTTGCCTGATATGTGGTTAGTCTGTCACTTCCGTATAGTCGGCAAACTCTTCATTACTTTTTTTCAAGGCCCTGCGCAGTTGGCGTATCTTGAACATGTTGACCATCTCTACCACGCCATAGACAATCATCGAAATGCCTACCAGATAGACAGGCAACGCAACCGCCCATGCCGGTCGGCACACAGCCACAATGGCAGCCACAAGCACCAGCGATGGACAGAGCCACAAAGACCATGGAAGTCGCCCCATGTGGCGCGCGTGGTCAAGCATCACAAACTGGTTCAACGCTCCGATGATGAGCACTACGGCAAGCACGTAGACCAGCAGGTCGCGAAACATGTCGGGCATCAACGTGAGCACCAGGCCCAGGATAAAACTTCCCGCACCAGCCACTGGCCATGGCGTGCGTGGGGTGTGCTCCGTGCGGCCTGCGACATCTGTCAGGTTTATACCCGCGTCATATTCGCGCCCTTTGTCCACAAAAAAGCAGGCAACGCTTGCCGCGCCTGAACAAAGAAACAGGGCACCGATGAGAATAATGACCCATTTGGCGGTTTCAGTGGGGTAGGCCGACAGCAAGATGCCGATGGCTATTGCGCACAGGGCGCGCAATGTGGAATATTGAAATAGTCGCATAATGATTAACTTTCGTTTTCTTTTCGGGAAACAAAAGTACGAACAATATTCCTTACTGGCAATATTTTTTGCTACTTTTGCACTCGAAAACAAGAAATTAGTAAGAAATATGTCTACAAAACTTTATTTGGTGCGCCATGGGCAAACCACCGACAATGTGCGTCAGATACTCCAGGGGCAGACTCCTGGCAAACTTACCCCGGAAGGGGTGCGGCAGGCTGAAGCTACGCGTGACCGCATGAAAGACGAATCCATTGACGCTTTTGTGGCAAGCGACCTCAAGCGTGCTGAAGACACATGCCGCATTATAGCGGAACCTCACGGCAAGGAGGTGGTCGTCTCACCGTTGCTTCGCGAGCGCGATTGGGGCGACTTCACGGGACGCTACATACCTGATTTGGCCAACGCTCAATGGCCCGACAATGTGGAGAGTCTGGAGAGCATGAAGTCGAGGGCGCGCAATTTCCTCACATGGATTCGCACTGCCTATCCCGATAAAACGGTTCTCGCAGTGGGCCACGGCATCATCAACAAGGCCATCCAGTCGGTTTATCTGAACAAACCGATGAACGAAATTCCGAAGATGACCAATGCGGAAGTTCGTGTACTGGTTCTTTGACAAGCGTGCTTCGCCGGGTAGGGCTGCCGGGGAATACTCCGCCTGTCTTTTTGACGGCGTGTATGTATGGATGAAATTGGTTGGAGGGTGAAGACAAGTGACTTGCCTGCAATGGCAGGGCACTTGTCTTCACCCTCTTTTTCTGTGCCTTTTTTCTGGTTCTTCCGGAATTTGGAGGAATGATTGTGTGTCAGCTTTTTCCTGGGCATCTCTTGGGGAACACATGAAAGGCAGTCTTCTCTCACGAGGAAACTGCCTTTTTCTAACTCTCTAATTATCTTGAAAATGTATCTGTTATATATGGCTTATGAGTAAGAGTTTTCCTTTGGCCACCTATCTGCGACCGCCGAAGTGTGCACCGCCTGAACGTTGGCTTGACGAACCGCCGCCCATTGAAGATGAGCGTGAACTCGACGAGCCGCCTCCGAAAGAGGACGTTGACCGGGTGGCACTGCCACTGCTTCGGCTTCCTCCGAACGATGAGGAACCGGAACTGCGGCTCGGCATGAACGAGTTGGCAGGTGTGCGGGAACCCGACTCGGTAGATGGACCTCCGAAGTTGCGCACGGTGGTGCGGGTGGAACTCTGACGGGCTCCAAAGTTGCCACGGGTTTCGCTATTGTTGGTGCTGTTCTGGCGCTGTCCGCCGAAAACACTGCTCGTGTTGCGCCTTGTGCTTGACGAAGGACGCTGCACCGTGCCGGAAGGCTGAGGATTGGTGCCGCGAGTGCCGAAATTAGAATTTGAAGGTGTGGAACTGCGTCGGCCGCCGAAATTGCTGTTGGCAGGCTGGAACCCTTGCTGGCGGTTAGACCGTGCGAAGTCGAATCCCCGGTTGTAGTCTCCACGCTTGAATCCGTCGCGCATGCCGAAGTGTACGTTGTTGCCGTGAGGCATGCCGGGAGCCGGACGTCCCCACTCGCGACCGTGATACCAGCTCCGTCCGCCGTTCATCCGCCAGCTGTGACCACCCACGTAGACGTTGATAAATGACGGTCTTCCGTAGTAGAAATAGTTGCGGTGAGGGTAGCGCGAGTAGACGGCGAAGTGCCAGAAACCGTCAGACCAGTAGAGCGGACGGTAGAAATAGCTGGCTGCCTGGAAGGCACGATATTGCCAATCGAGCAGCACGTAGCTCAAGTCGAGGTTGCGCTGGCGCCAGAATGGTCCGTAGAGGTCGTCGTAAGAGTTGACTCCCATCAGGTAGTCGAGGTTAATCTCGTAGGCTGCCTCATACTGATCCTCGGTGAGGTTGAGTTCGTAGGCCATCTTGTCGGCCAGGAAAAGAGCCTGGTTGCGTGCCTGTTCGTAGCTCATGGCTGCTGCTGTGGCGCTGATGGCCAGCAGCATGGTCAGTGTGAAAATTATCTTTTTCATATCTTAGCCCTTTCTTCTTTTGGTTCTTGTTTACGGTTGCAAAGTAACCCCTTTTGCTTCAGACAGACAAAGGAT
The DNA here is from genome assembly GCA_934191235.1 of uncultured Prevotella sp. Classification (GTDB taxonomy): domain Bacteria; phylum Bacteroidota; class Bacteroidia; order Bacteroidales; family Bacteroidaceae; genus Prevotella. The sequence continues at coordinate 29,671 of CAKPUA010000010.1, forward strand.
TTTCCCTACTGTGGGGTGGGAAAATCCCTAAAACGTGGTTTGGGCAGCAGAAAGCAGGCAGAAGGATATTCCTGCAAAGGGCATGAAAACCGCTTTTCGCCTGTTGCCTTTCCTTCTTCTCGTCCTTGGTGGAACGGCGTCCCGTGCTCCCTAAGGGCAGCGCCGGGCCGACGTTTCGTCGCGAGGTGTGCGGCACAGGGTGGCTAAAACAAAATCGTATGGCATTTATTTTGCATTCTCCTCTAATTTCACTAACTTTGCACACACTTTATAAAGTATGTGTACAAAGAATTTATCAAAGATGGAAAGCCTGGGGAAAGTCCTTTTGGGAATGACAGTCGACGAACTGAAAGACGTGGCTCGAGAGCTTGGCATGCCGGCCTTCACCGGCTCGCAGATAGCCAAATGGCTCTATGGGCAGCGCGTCAAGTCGATTGACGAAATGACGAACCTCTCGAAGGCCAACCGCGAAAAGCTCAAGGCGCAATATAGTATAGGGTGTGCCGCACCTGTGGATGCACAGTATTCCAAAGACGGCACCATCAAGTATCTGTTTCCCACGCAGTCTGGGAAGAAGGTGGAGACCGTCTTCATTCCCGATGGCGACCGGGCCACACTTTGCGTGTCCTCGCAGGTGGGGTGCAAGATGAACTGCCTCTTCTGCCAAACAGGCAAGCAGGGATTCGAGGGCAGTCTGCCCGCGGCAGACATACTCAACCAGGTATACTCCCTTCCCGAGGCCGACCGACTCACCAACATCGTCTTTATGGGACAGGGCGAACCGATGGACAATCTCGATGCGGTGCTTCGCGCCACCACCATTCTGACTGCCCCCTATGGATGGGCATGGAGTCCCAAGCGCATCACCGTGAGCAGCGTGGGCGTGAAGAATAAGCTTAAACGCTTTCTCGACGAGAGCGAATGTCATGTGGCTATCAGCCTACATTCACCCATACCGGAGCAACGGTCGCAGCTAATGCCTGCCGAACGGGGAATGAGCATCACCGACGTTGTCAACTTGCTGCACCAATACGACTTTACGCGACAGCGCCGTTTGTCGTTCGAATACATTGTCTTTGGGGGCGTGAACGACTCCATGACACACGCACGGGAGATTATCCGGCTGCTCGACGGACTGGAGTGTCGTGTCAATCTCATCCGCTTCCACCAGATACCCGGCGTGCCTCTTCACGGGGCTGACGAGAAGAAAATGGAAACCCTGCGCGACTATCTCACGGCACACGGCGTGTTCACAACGATTCGCGCCAGTCGTGGACAAGACATCTATGCGGCCTGCGGCTTGCTGAGTACCGCCAGGAAAATAGAAGAGCAACGACATGCGGGCAATCCCGAAGAATAATGCCATGCGCATAGCCTTCGCCCTTCTGCCGGCACTCTGCGTTCTGCTTTCTGCCTGCGGCATGAAGCACCGGACAAGTCTGCTGCCGTCAAGTGGCGGTCGTCCCTACGAGGTGCTCCTTGTGGGCGACACGGACAGGATAGTGCTCGCCGAACTACAGGCCGATGCTGAAGCCCTGCCACAGCCGGAACCTTCGTTCGACGTGTCGGACATTCCGTCCTCGCTCTATAATCAGTCTGTGTGGCTGGCCCGTGCCATCGTCATTGTGCGCTGCGACGCCACACGCTATACTGAAACAAGGCTGAGATACGAGAAAAACCTGCACGCTCATCCGCAGATGGTGGTCTACGTCAACACCCCGTCTGTAAAGGCTCTCAGGCAAGAGATGCCCGCTTGGGGCGGACAGCTCCGCGAACTGCTTACCCGTTTTGAGATGAATGCCGAGATGGAACAACTTGCCCGGGGTGGAAATCCAAGACAGGAAAAGACAGTCAAGGAAGTGGTTGGCTGCACCATTAGGGTGCCTGCCGACATGGTGCGTGCCAAGCGTGCGCGTCGGTTCGTGTGGCTCGCTACCGATTCTCCTACGGGTATGCAGAACCTCTGCGTCTATACGCTGCCTATGCACCCCCTCAGTCTGCAATGGATAGCCGCACAACGCGATAGCGTGATGCGGGCCAACTTGCCGGGAGAACGCCCGGGAATGTACGTCCAGACGGTTGGAGAGACCCTTTCAGCGCGCACTGGCAGCGAGAAAGGTGGGTACCGGACCATCGTGCGGGGACTGTGGGAAATGAAAGACGATGCCATGGGAGGTCCTTTTGTGGCTCACATCGTGGCAGACACTGCCCACAGCCGATATGTCGTGGCGGAAGCTTTCGTCTATGCACCCGAGATGCGCAAACGTAACAAAATGAGACAAACAGAGGCGGTCCTTTACACACTCAAGGTGAAATGAGGGGCTTGCCGACATCATACATTCAATAACTTTATATTTATGGAAGATAAAAAAATACGCGTTGCCATAACGCACGGAGATACAAACAGCATCGGTTATGAAATCATATTCAAGGCTTTTGCCGACCCAGCCATGCTGGAACTCTGTACTCCCATCATATATGGCTCGCCCAAGGTGGCGGCTTATCACCGCAAGGCCATGGACTTGCAGGCCAACTTCACCATCATCAACAGTGCCGAAGAAGCTCGTGACGGACGGGTGAACCTTCTTACAACATTCGACGACGAGGTGAAGGTGGAAATGGGACAACCCACTGCCGAATCGGGCTATGCCGCCCTGTGCGCCATCGTTAGTGCGCTTGAAGACTACAAGAAGGGACTCTTCGATGTGCTCGTGACAGCCCCCGTGACTGCTTCCAACATTACAACCGATGAACACCCGTTCACCAGTCAGGCCTCATTCCTGGCCCGTTCGCTGGGAAGCACCCCGACCGAGATGCTCGTCAACGAGAGACTGCGTGTTGCCCTTGCCACTGTCGACACGCCTTTGGCTGAGGTGTCGCGTGAGGTCAACAAACAACTCATCGTCGAACGGGCTACTGCCGTGCAGCATGCGCTCAAGCGCGACTTCTGCATATCCAATCCTCGCATCGCCGTTTTGGCCCTCAATCCTGTTGTAGGACAAGAGTATGCACAGGGTAGTGAGGAGACGGAAATCATACAGCCGGCTATCAGTGAACTCAAGGCTGCAGGCATCCATGCTTTCGGACCTTATCCCGCAGATGATTTCTTTGCCCGTGCCGACTATGAAGTGTTTGATGCCGTACTTGCCATGTACCATGACCAGGGAACCATCCCCTTCAAGCTTCTCGGCGGCGACGAGGCTGTCTGCTACACGGCAGGACTTCCCATGGTGCACACACAGCCAGGACATGGACCGGCTTTCGACATTGCAGGACAGGACAAGGCGAGCGAGAGTCAGCTCCGTCAGGCCATCTATCTTGCCATAGACGTGTTCCGGGCACGTGCACACTATGACGAACCTCTTGCAGATCCATTGCCTAAACTCTATCGCGAGAAGCGCGACGAGAGCGAGAAGGTGAGATTCTCCATTCCCAAGAAGAAAGAGGCCAAGGCTTAAGCCTCTCACCCCAGATAACAACCATCCTTAAATTCCACAGCTAATGAATAGTTCGGAATTACAACAAATCAAGCAGCGCTACAACATTGTGGGCAATTGCGATGCGCTCAACCGTGCGCTCGATGTGGCGCTCCAAGTGGCTCCAACAGATCTTTCCGTGCTCATTGTCGGCGAAAGCGGCGTGGGTAAGGAGGTCATACCCCGTGTCATACACGATAATTCTCCAAGGAAACGCGAAAAATACCTCGCTATCAACTGCGGGTCCATACCGGAGGGAACGATTGACAGTGAACTCTTCGGACACGAGAAAGGTTCGTTTACGGGTGCGGTAGGCGAGAGCGAAGGCTATTTCGGCATTGCCAACAAAGGTACCATCTTCCTGGATGAAGTGGGCGAACTGCCGCTTGCCACACAGGCGAGACTGCTCCGTGTGCTCGAAACAGGAGAATATATTCGTGTGGGCGGACAGAAGGTGATGAAGACTGATGTGCGCATAGTCGCAGCGACCAATGTCAATATGCGCAAGGCTGTCAGCGAGGGACGCTTCCGGGAAGACCTCTATTATCGACTCAACACAATTCCCATACAGATGCCGCCTTTGCGTGAGCGTGGCACGGACATCGTACTTCTTTTCCGGCTTTTTGCCATGCAGATGGCAGAGAAATACCACTTGCCCAAAATAACTCTCACGGATGATGCCAAGCCTCTTCTTATGAAGTATAAATGGCCCGGCAACGTGAGACAGCTCAAGAATATCACCGAGCAGATGTCGGTGCTGAGTCCTAAGCGGGAAATAGACCCACAGACTTTATTGCAATATATTCCTGCAGACCAAGAGGAAAGCACTCAGCTTGCCACAATCGGGACAAAGGGCAGTCATAGTTATGAGAGTGAGCGCGAAATACTCTACAAAATACTCTATGAACTGCGCGGCAACGTGAGCGACCTGAGGCGGGAAATGAACTCGCTCCGCAAGCAACTCGACGAAGCACGCTCTATGCAGCCTTCTGTGGAAAGTAGACAATTGTCGGCCGTGGACAACACCTATCCCGTGGTAGGCAATTCTTCAGCCATCACTGCCGCACGGCCTGTCTATCCTCGCCAACCTCGGGTGGAAGATGCCGTGGCGGAAGAAATATCGGAGCCCGAGACGCTGAACCTGAACGAACTCGGACGGCAGATGGTGGAGAAAGCACTTGAACGCAACGGAGGAAACCGAAAGAAAGCTGCACAGGAACTTGGCATATCAGACCGAACACTCTTCAGAAGACTCAAACAATATGGACTCAATAAGAACAGCTAAACTCAAGGCTCTGGTCGTCTTGCTCGTCATGGCTCTCACGGCTTGTTCCGTGTCATACAAGTTCAACGGGGCAAGTATCAACTACAATGAGACCAAGACCATACAGATTGCCGATTTCCCCATCCGCTCCAGCTACGTGTGGGGACCTATGGCATCTATATTCAACAACCAACTCAAGGATACCTATGCCAACCATACACGGTTGATACAGGTGAAACGAAATGGCGACTTGAAAGTGGAAGGCGAAATCACGCAATATTCACAGCGAAACAAGTCGGTCAACAGTGAAGGCGTGTCTGCACAGACGGAACTTTCCATGACCGTTAATGTCAGGTTTACCAACAACAAGAACCACAAGGAGGACTTTGAACGGCAGTTTACAGCCACACAAAGCTATGAATCGACCCGTTCGCTCAACTCCGTACAGGAAGAACTTGTCACTCAAATGGTCAAGGATATAACCGACCAGATATTCAACGCAACCGTAGCCAATTGGTAACGACATGGAACTAACGCATTACATCAGTCATCCGGAACAACTCGGCAGGGAAACTCTATATGAACTCCGGAGCTTGCTGGCACTCTATCCCTATTACCAGCCGGCACGCTTACTTATGCTGAAGAATCTTTATCTGCTTCATGATCCCTCTTTCGACGAGGAACTGAGGCGTGCTGCCATCTATATTACCGACAGGAAGACCATCTTCGATATCGTGGAAGCCGCGCACTATCAACTGAAACGCAAGGAAGATACGGTCACTCAGACTGCATCGTCCGAAGCCCAGGCTGATCGCACTATCACCCTCATTGACTCTTTCCTCGACTCGCTGCCTGCCGACGGAGAGGATGCTCCACGCAAATCAAGCCAGCGCAAGCCTACTGCTGCCGATGCGGCACTTGACTACGTGAGCTATCTGATGGCAACCGAAACGGATACTTCAGGGCAAACCCGGGAACAGCCGGAAATGAAAGGGCAAAATCTTATTGACGACTTCATCAACAAGGATGGCGGCAAGATAGAACTTAAGGAAACACCGCAATACACTCCGCCCGTGGAACCTTTGAAGGGAAACAGTGAAACCGAAGGGGATGAAGGCTATTTCACCGAAACTTTGGCAAGAATATACATAAAACAAGGTAGATATTCCAAGGCATTGGAAATTATTAAGCGTTTAAATTTGAATTATCCAAAAAAAAGTGCTTACTTTGCAGACCAAATACGTTTCCTCGAGAAATTGATAATAAATAATAAATATAACAATAATTAAAAAGCAATGGGATTTTACACATTATTCTTACTCCTGATTATCTTGGCTGCACTGCTGATGATTTTCATCGTGCTTATCCAGGAATCAAAGGGTGGTGGACTTTCGTCCAACTTTTCGTCTTCAAACCAAATTATGGGTGTGCGTAAGACCACTGATTTGGTGGAGAAGGCAACATGGGGACTCGCAGCTGCAATGGTAGTGCTCAGCGTTATCTGTGCTTATGTGGCTCCTACAGCCGTGACAGATCAGAGTGTTATTGAGAGAACAGATGCTACCAATGGTGCCACTAACGCCAACAATGTTCAAGGATTCGGCGCTAGCCAGAAGGATGCAAAGGCTGGACAACAGGCTGCTCCTGCTGCCTCTCAACAGGCTCCTAAGGCTCCAACAGCTCCTGCCAACTAATTCCACACGATCCTTATCAGGAATCAGAAACAAGAAAGGTTATCTTTTGTCTTACGACGGAGATAACCTTTTTTCGGGTCTTCCGGAATTTGGAGTGATGATAGTATGTCAGTGTTTAGAACTAAACAAAAAGTGGGCTGAAAGCCCAACCTCTGCCCAGCCCAGGGCAAGCGAAGCGACACCCTGGGCAACGAAGGGGACATACAGACTTGTATGGTCTGACCCAGGGCGCTGCCCTGGGCTGTGAACAGATTGGGCTTTCAGCCCGCATGCCATGAAATCCTAATACTACGATAACAGGTGTCACTCCAAATCACGGATGAACCGTCTTTTTCTCATTAACAAAGGTTTTATCTATCTTATTCCAGGGGCAACAAATCGGAATTGAAGTATTTTTTCATAATAAGAGAAAAAAGTTTATGAAATATTTGGAGAAGTGAAATTAAAGCACTACCTTTGCACTCGCTTTAAAGAAACAACGATAAAGCTACTACATGGTGGGAGTAGTTCAGTTGGTTAGAGCGTCAGATTGTGGTTCTGAATGTCGTGGGTTCGAGCCCCACCTTCCACCCAAGATAGTTCCTGTAAGATGAAGGTCTTGCAGGAATTCTTGTTTTATAGCGGTTCGGCTAATGGGGCATACCCAGACTGTTACGCCTCACCCTGGGCTTTGGAAAAGTTTGGCTTTCAGTCCGCAAGTCATGCGCCACAAATACAACGGATATATAGTGTCATTCCTAATTCCGAAAGAACCTTTTTTCAGAGTGATGGATAGTGATAGATAAAATCCATCTATCACTCATCTATCACTCATCTATCACTCGCCTTAACTGGCACAATACCAACATATATATGTAAGAATTCCGGTAAAAAGTGATAGGTGATGGATAATTCGCGAAAAATCAAACACGTGTACGCGCGCATGAATGAGATAAGTGTGGTCCAACCGTGATTTGGAGTGACACCTGTTATTGTAGTATTAGGATTTCATGACATGCGGGCTGAAAGCCCAGTCTGTCCTTACCCCATGGCAAATAAAGCGACACCCAGGGTAACAAGGACAGACGCACACCCAGCATTGGATGACACTCCAAATTTCGGAAGTGTCAAAAAGAATAATAAGGAAACATTGTTATTATATCATTTTTTATTTGTACTTTTGTAGAGATAATAAATATCATCCATTATAAAGTAAGTGTAACAAAAAGACAGAAAACAAGAGAATTTCTGATAAAGTTTACGCTCTCGAATCCTTGTGGCGGCAAAGAAATGCTTTTTATTCTTTGTCCTCCATTGTCATACAATGAATAAAATGCAAACTTTATGACAGACATTGAACTGAAAAATCTCAAAGACAACCTTTGGCATTCTGCCGACATGCTCCGTGCTGGTGCCCACTTGGCTGCCAACAAGTATGGACAACCTATCCTCGGACTCATCTTCCTCAGATATGCTGATGTGCTCTTCAAGCAGCATAAGGCAGAGATAGACGAGGAGTACAACCGTTATAAAGGATCTCGTATGGAGCGAGAATACAAGGACATTGCAGTGGAGAAGTGTGGCTTCTACCTTCCTGAATGTGCTTACTTTGATACGATTAATGATGCACCCGATGATGCTCACAAGGCGGTGCTCGTGAAGGAGGCTATGGAGGCCATCGAGCGTGAGAATCCTCGAATGGAAGGTGTGCTGCCCAAGGAAGTGTATGGGCAGTTGGTACCTGAGGAAGAGCCAGAGTTGTTGAGTCGCATCGTCCGTGTGTTCAAGGATATTCCTGAGGATATCAGCATCGACATCTTCGGTCAGATTTATGAATATTTCCTTGGCAACTTCGCCTTGGCGGAAGGTCAGGGTGGTGGAGCCTTCTATACGCCAGCTTCCGTTGTGCAATACATGGTGGAGGTGCTTCGCCCTGTCACGGGCGACAAGAAGTTTCTCGACCCTGCCTGTGGTTCGGGTGGCATGTTTGTGCAAGCGGCTCGCTATATGCACCGCCACAATGCTACCAACCAGGACATGATGAGCTTCCGTTGCTATGGGGTGGAGAAGGAGCCCGATACCGTGAAACTTGCCAAGATGAATTTGCTGCTCAACAATGTGCGAGGCGAGATAACGGAGGCAAACTCTTTCTATAGCGATCCTTACAATGCCTTCGGAAAGTTTGACTATGTGATGGCGAATCCTCCTTTCAATGTCGATGAGGTGGTGTTCGACAAGGTTTGCGACGATGCCCGATTCAATACCTACGGTGTGCCTCGCAACAAGACGAAGTCAACGAAGAAGGCAAGCGACAAGAAGGAGACCGTGCCAAATGCCAACTATCTCTGGATAGGTTACTTTGCTACGGCTCTCAATGCGAATGGCAAGGCTGCCCTCGTCATGGCAAACTCTGCGAGCGATGCAGGAGGTAGCGAGTTGGAAATCCGCAAGAAGATGATACAGGATGGCATCATCTCGCAGATGGTCACCCTGCCAAGCAATATGTTCTCTACCGTTACACTCCCTGCCACCCTTTGGTTCTTCGACAAACAGCGCACCAACAAAGATGAAATCCTCTTCATCGATGCTCGCAACATCTTTACGCAAGTGGACCGTGCCCACCGCAAGTTCTCTGACGAACAAATCAAGAATCTCGGCATCATCACTCGTCTCTATGAGGGAGATAGCGAGGCATTCTGGGCATTGGTGGATGAATATAAGGCAGCAGGTAAGCAAACAGAGGTGGACTGGTTGCTCGAACGTTGGCCTGAGGGCAAATACCGTGATGTCATCGGCTTGTGCAAAGTAGCGAAGATTACAGGTGAGGACGGCATCGAAGACAATGATTGGAGCCTCAATGCAGGTCGCTATGTGGGAGTAGTGATAGAGGATGACGGAATGACAGAAGAGGAGTTCCGTGACGAAATGCTTTCGCTCAATGGCGAGTTCTCCAAACTCAATGCTGAGGCTGAGGAGTTGCAGAAAGAGATTGGGAAGAATATGGTGGAACTGTTTGGGGAGGAATAGGGTATGGAATGGAAGTTTGTCAGATTAGGAGATTATATTTCTATTAAAAGTGGTTTGGCTTATAAGGGAAGTAAAATAGGTAAAGGAAATGCAGTCTTGTTGGGTATGGGTTGTGTTTCTTTTAAGGATAAATTTGTTGAATCTGGTGCGCGTCCTTATGAAGGAGAAAATTGTGATGAGCGTTTTTTTGTGAAGCCAGGTGATATTGTTTTGGCAACGCGACAACAGTCTAATAATTTGCCTATTTTAGCAATGCCTGCTATTATCCCTAATAGTTTTGAAGGTAAGCAAGTTATTTTTGGAACTAATTTGTACAAAGTGGAAAATCATTCCGAAATCAGTAATAAGTTTCTCTATTGGTTGATGAAACATCAGCATTATGTGAATTATATTGCTGGTGTAAAATCAGGTACAGCTGTACAGATGGTAACAAAGAAAAATGTTGAGGATTATAAATTTAGGTGTCCTCCTTTTGAAGTAAGAAATCGTATTTCTGATATATTGTGGACTTACGATACTCTGATAGAGAACAACACGAAGCGTATTCGTCTTTTGGAGAAAATGGCAGAGAACCTGTATAAAGAATGGTTCGTCCGCTTCCGCTTCCCTGGACATGAGAAAGTAGAAATGGAGAATGGCTTGCCGAAAGGGTGGAATAGAGGCTCTTTATCAGAAGTCTGTGAATTTAAGCGAGGCAAGAACATAACTTCAAGTGAAATGATGGAAGGAATAGTTCCTGTTATTTCGGCAGGTCTTGAACCATCAGGATTTCATAATGTGGCAAATGTAAATGGAGTCTCAGTTACGATGAGTTCATCAGGAGCTAATGCTGGTTATATTTCAGTTCATTATTCTGGTATATGGGCAGCGGATTGTTCTTATATTGAAGAGTCATCTACACCTTATATATATTATGTCTATGAGTTGTTGAATAATATCCGTGGAGTTATTAGTAATTTCCAGAGGGGAGCGGCTCAACCTCATGTTTATCCAAAAGACATAAATCGAATAAAGTTGATAATCCCATCGGAAGATTTGAGGAAAAAGGCAAATGACAGATTAGAGGTAATTCATAAACAAATAGATAATCTTCTGCATCAGAACACTCTTCTCGCTCGCCAGCGCGACCTCTTGCTCCCTCGCTTGATGTCGGGTAAACTTGAAGTATAGTTTCAAAAACCGACAAATTGCTATTTCTACGGAGAAACTGAATTGCGGAATAGACTGCAAACCGTATGATTATAAGAGATAATGTTGACTGTATCATATATCCTTTGTATATTTGCCAATAAAAACTGCCGAAAGGATGATGTTTGAAAAAGAAATAAAAGAATATGAGGAACTGAGAGCCAAGTATCAATCCTCAATCATCAATAAGATGGACAGAGAAGAGTACATCCGATACAATGAGGTGCTTTTCTCCACCCATTCATGTGCCATAGAGGGAAACTCTTTCTCTGTAGACGACACAAGAGAACTGAAAGAAAAAGGACTGGGGATGATTCCCGCGGGGAAAACGCTTTTCGAGGCTTTCGAGATGCTTGACCATTTCGAGGCTTTCGAATATATGATGCAGCATACCGAGCATCCGCTCAATGAGATGCTCTTGAAGGAAATCAACAGACGAGTTACTTGTCATACGCTCACTTATCGGTCGCCCGATGCAATACCTGGCGAATATACCACTACGGATATGGCTGCTGGAGATACTGTCTTCGGAGACCATGAGAAACTCATAGCCAGAGTACCCAAACTATTGCAATCTACAGAGAGAGCCATTAGCGAAGCGTCTGTACATCCGATGATAATTGCCGCCCGTTTCCATGGTTTCTTCGAATACATGCATCCTTTCCGTGACGGTAATGGCAGAACGGGGCGGCTTGTCAGCAATTATATCCTCGTGCGGCTTAATCATCCTGTTCTCGTCATTCCATCCGACCATAGACAAGAGTATATTTCCGCTTTGCGGATGATACGAACTGAAGCAACAGACGAACACCTCATCCTGTTTTTCTTCAAGATGGCTATGCGGAGAATGGAGAACGAATTAAACCAAAAGAAAGAGAACACCAAGAGGTTTGTTTCTTTTGTATTTTAATTTAGATATCTGGTTTGCTTCTTGGCAGTATTGAAGGTTCAAATATCAATGTAACGAATATGAAGTCATTTATCAGTGAAGACGATATAGAGCAGGCGATATGCAATCGCCTTTCACTTCCCGAGTATGGATGGAAGCGAATAGAGTGTGACGCACGAGTGGAGGCGCAAGACGAGGTATCAACTACAGGTCGTGCCACCCCAGCGGAGTGCATTCTGCCCGATGTGTTCTTGGCTGCCTTGAAGAGACTCAATCCACAGATAGGGGAGGACACTCTGAAAGGCATCCTCCAAGATCTCCGCAAGGACTTTACGGGCACGGACATGATAGACACCAACTATTCGCTCTATCAGAAGATGCGCAATGGAATCCAAGTGAAGGTACGCAGAAATGTAAAGGAAGACTTCGACATCGTGCGACTCTTCGACTTCGACCATCCCGAACTCAATGACTTCCATTGCGTCAACCAAATGTGGATTAAGGGGCATTATCGCTATCGCCGTCCCGACGTGCTGCTCTTTGTGAATGGTTTGCCGGTGGTCTTCATAGAACTGAAGAACTCCACCGTGAAGATAGAGGAAGCCTACAACAAAAACTTGACGAGCTATCGCCAGGACATTCCGAATATCTTTGCCTTCAACCAGATTTGCGTGTTGAGCAATGGCTTGCAAACCAAGATAGGTGCCTGGAACAGCAAGTATGAGTTCTTCTTCGAGTGGCTGCGTGTGGATGACGAGAAGGAGAAACTCGACCGTGAGCAGATTGCCAATCATGGATTGAGTGTAACCAATCTGATAGATGGTCTATTCCGTAAGGAGCGGCTTCTGGACTATATCGAGAACTTCATCTTCTTCGACAACAAGCGCATCAAGATTATCGCCAAGAACCATCAGTATCTCGGTGTCAATAATCTGATGGAAAGTGTGGCTCGCCGTCGTGAACTGAACGGCAAGCTCGGCGTGTTCTGGCATACGCAAGGTTCGGGCAAAAGCTATTCGATGGTGCTGTTCGTGAGAAAGGTGAAGCGCAAGTTGCATGGCAACTTTACCTTCCTCGTCATCACCGACCGCGAGGACTTGGATGCCCAGATCCACAAGACCTTCGTGCGCACGGAGGTGATAGGCGACAAGGAGGAGTGCCAGCCCAAGAACTCCACCCAGTTGCGTGACTTCCTGAGGAGCAACAAGCCGATGGTGTTCACGCTGATACATAAGTTCCAGTATGACAAGACCAGGAAGTATCCACTCTTGTCTGACCGCAACGACATCTTTGTCTTGGTGGACGAGGCGCACCGCACGCAATACAAGCAACTCGCCGAGAACATGCACACTGGTCTGCCGAACGCCAACTACATCGCTTTTACCGGTACGCCGCTCTTAGGTAGCAAGCGACTCACCAATCAGTGGTTTGGCGATTACGTATCAGAATATAACTTCGCACAGGCTATCGAGGACGGAAGCACCGTGCCTCTCTTCTATAGTCGCCGTGTGCCCGAGGTGGGCTTGACCAACGACTGGCTCGATACCGACATCGACCAGATATGTGAGGACGAAAACCTGAACGACCGAGAGAAGGAACTTTTGGAGAACTCATCGTCTCGTATCATGGAGGTCATCAAGCGAGATGAACGCTTGGACAGAATCGCCCGAGACATTGCCCATCATTTTCCTCGCCGAGGATTCTTGGGCAAGGGCATGGTGGTGAGTGTGGACAAGTACACCGCTGTCAGAATGTACGACAAGGTGCAGAAGTATTGGGCGGAGGAGAAAAAGCTACTTGTCAAGGAGCGCAACCAAGCCCAGACGAAGGAAGATCGAGAGAAGATAAATGCCATGCTTGCTTATATGAATAAAGTGGAGATGGCGGTGGTCATCAGCAAGGAGGACGGTGAGGAGGAGAAGTTTGCCGCCCAAGGGCTCGACATCACCCAGCATCGCAAGAAGCTGGAGGCGATTTCTCCTGACGGCAAGGACATTGAGGACAGGTTCAAGGACAAGGATGACCCGCTGAGTCTGGTGTTTGTTTGCGCCATGTGGCTCACAGGGTTTGACGTGCCTTCGCTGTCCACCCTTTATCTCGACAAGCCGATGAAGGGACACACCCTGATGCAAGCCATCGCCAGAGCCAACCGTGTGTTCCCGGGCAAGACTTGTGGCATCATCGTGGACTACGTGAATGTGTTCAAGTATATGCAGCAAGCCCTTTCCGACTATGCTTCGACAGGCGACGACACCGAGTATCCTGCCAAGGACATTGAGCAGCTGATTGCCAACATCGACCAAACCATCATCGAGTGTGATGTGTTTCTGCAGTCGATAGGCGTCAAGATAGATGACGTCATCGCCGAAGGCAATACTCTCGACCAACTCGAGATGTTGCGCAAGGCATACAACCGTATCTTGGAAAAGGATGAGTGGAAAGACCGATTCAAGGTGTTGACCAATCTTTTGCTCAATCTCTATGATGCGGCGAAACCGGAAATCTTTGAGCGAGGCTGGCACAACGATAAGTTTGCGCCCTTGGCTTACCTCAATGGCTTGTTCTGCAATCAGATAGACGACGAGAAACTGAGCCGTGCCAAGGCGAGAATGGCAGAAACCTTAGACCAAAGTGTGTCTTCCACGATGGAGGGGATGGTAGCCGAAGGCGGTCCTGGCAATTATAATTACGCAATACACCAGGGCAAGGTCATTGACTTGAGCAAGGTAGATGTGGAAGCACTCCGCAAGGAAATTAGCACAACTCCTTACAAGGCTTTGGAGATAGATGACCTGCGCAGTTTCATCGAGCGTGCCTTGGTGCAGATGATTAACAAGAATTGTACCCGTGTGCCCTTCTCTCAGCGATACAAGAATATCATCGACCACTATAATTCGGGCGGCAGCGAGAACGAGGATTATTACGAAAAGCTGCTTCAGCTCATTGAGGACATGAAGCGGGAGCAATCTCGCTCCACCGATCTTGGTTTGGATGAAGAGGAACTGGAAATTTTCGATTTGCTGCGGAGCGACCGCAAGTTGACCAAGGAGGAAGAACAGAAGGTGATACTTGCCTCGAAGAACTTATACCGTAAGTTACAAGAGAGCAAAAAACAAGTGATGGTTGTGGATTGGTATAAGGATGAGCAACCTCGCCTTCAGGTGTTCACCTTGATACAGAAGTCGCTCAATGATGACTTGCCGCTTAGCTACGACCAGGCAGCGTTTAAAGACAAGACAAACTTGCTGTTCAATCACTTCGTGGATATGGCAGTTCAAGGATATGGTTGGGTGGGGTGACATGTCACTTTCGTGCATCTTTCTCGCTTGCTGCGGAGACTGTTGACCTCCTCCATGGATGAACCTTATTTATTCCTTGTCAGAATTTCGTATGAGGTGGAGAAGTTCTTATGTGCCTATACACAAGCAGAAGTGCCATTTCCGTTAAGAGGGAAATGGCACTTCTGCTTGTTGTATGCTTTATCTCGTTTAGCTCATTTTATAGAGATAGCGTTTGATGCTCTTCTTGGGAGTCTTCTCAAACTCCTCTACTTGTATCTGAATGCGCGACAGTTTGCAGTAGGAGGGGATGATCTCGTTGAGATCCTTGCGGTTCTGTTCCATGACGCTCTTGATGTCATCGTCGTTGAATCCCATTTGTTTCGCCTCGTCATAGTCGGGATGTACCAAGCCTACGAGTTTGTCGCCGTCTTGCACTACCAGACATTCGTTGACAAGAGGAAGGGAATTCAGCTTGTCTTCTATTTCTTCCGGATAGACATTTTGACCGGAAGAACCGAGGAGCATGTTCTTGCTTCTGCCCTTGATGAACACGTTGCCATCCTTGTCGATGATGCCCAGGTCGCCTGTGTGATACCAACCTTCGTCGTCGAGAGCTTGTTCGGTGGCTTCTTCGTTCTTGTAGTAGCCAAGCATTACGTTGGTGCCTTTTGCTACTATCTCACCGGGGATGTGCTCAGGGTCTGGACTGAGAACCTTCACATCCATGTGTACCACGGCTTTGCCGCATGAGCCAACTGCGTGGTCATGCCAATCGTCGTAGGTGATGATGGGTGCACACTCTGTGGCTCCGTAGCCAACTGTGAACGGGAAGTCAATGCTGCGGAGGAATTTCTCTATCTCTTGGTTGAGGGCGGCTCCACCGATGATGATTTCATAGAGGTTGCCACCGAAGGCCTGGTAAACCTGTTCGCAGATTTTCTGTTTCACTTTCTTGCTGATAACGGGCATGCTCATCAGCAGACGGATGCGGTTGTTCTGTATCTTGGGGAATACTTTCTTGCGGATAATCTTCTCGATAATGAGCGGCACGGCAATGATGATGGCTGGCTTGACGTCTGCAAAAGCCTGTGCCACGATGGCTGGCGAAGGTACGCGTGTGAGGTAGTACACGTGGCAACCATGAGCAAATTCAAAGAGAAATTCAAACGCCATGCCGTACATGTGTGCCATGGGCAGGATGCTGATGGTGTTGCTGCCGGAGGGGATGGTTGTGCCGAGCACCTTGTTGGCGAAGTCGAGGTTGCCCCAAAGTGCACGGTAGGGGAGCATGACGCCTTTTGAGAAGCCTGTGGTGCCGCTTGTATAGTTGATAAGGGCCAGTTCTTCCGGGCTCTGCTCCTTGTAGTAGCTCACGTGCTCCTTGCGGAAATATTTGGGGAACTTTTCGCCGAAGATGCGGTTAAGGTTCTCGCGGGCATACGTAAGTTTGTCCGTTCGGGAAACTACGAGTGAATAATCGGGTATATAGATGACGCCTTCAAGGTCTGGCATTTTGGCGGAGTCGATAATAGTATTGACCACATCGCCCACAAAGAGGAGCTTGGCCTGACTGTGGTTCACGATGTTGTGAATCTGGTCTGCCGTGAACTCGTGGAGAATAGGCACAGCCACTGCGCCATAAGTGAGGGTAGCCAGGAAGGCTACAGCCCAGTGAGAACTGTTGCGCCCGCAGAGGGCTATCTTGTCGCCGCGCTCTATACCACTGTTTTCAAACATGATGTGGAGCTTTTCTATCTTTCGTGCCACGTCGTGAAATTGGAGCGTTGCACCCTTGTAGTCTGTAAAGGCGTCTGAATCCCAGTTCTTGAGAATGCTCTTTTCTATATAAGAATTAAAGCTTGGTATTGATTCCATTGCACATTTTACGTTAATATTGTGCAAAGGTAATATCATTTCTGCACACTGGCAAATATTTTGTGCAGAATCTTCAACATCTTACTTAAATACTTGCGGTTGCTATTCGTAGTGCATCGACTTGGCTGGATGTATGTGTGAAACGAGATAGCTGGGCACGATGAGTACGAGGACGCTGATGATGAGTGTGCCGGCATTGATGAGAAGGATGAGCAGCGGGTCGAGTTCCACGGGCACGGTGCTCACGTAATAGGTCTGCGGGTTGAGCTTTACCAGTCCTGTAAAGTGCTGTAAGACCACTATGCCCAATCCGAGAATGTTGCCCCAAAGCAGTCCTCTGCCAATGATGAAGGTGGCAAACCACAGGAAGGTGTGCCGAATGGTGCGGTTTTTGGCGCCGAGAGCCTTGAGCAGGCCTATCATGTTGGTGCGCTCAAGGATGATGATGAGCAGGCCGGATATCATGGTGAAGCCTGCCACGCAAACCATCAGTCCGAGAATAATCCACACGTTGAGGTCTAGCAAGTCAAGCCACGAGAATATTTGCGGGTTGGCTTCCTTGATGGTTTCGCTCGAGTAGGTTTCGCCGTATGTGTCGATGGTGCGGTTGACGCGCTGCACTACCCGGTCGGCGACGACGGGCAACTCGTTGAAGTTGTCCAGGGTGAGTTCCAACCCACTGGTCTGATCGGGTTCCCATCCGTTGAGTTTCACGGCAGTGTAGAGGTCGGTGTAGGCGATTACCTCGTCGAAGCGGCTGAGGTTGGTCTGGTAGATGCCAGCCACTGTGAAACGGCGTATGCGCACGTCGTTGTTTATAAAATAGGTGAAGATGCGGTCGCCCACTTTCAGTTTCAGCTTGTCGGCCATGATTTTGGAGATGACAAGTTGGTTGTGGCTTGCCGTGTCGCTGAATTTGGGCAGGTGCCCGCTAATCAGGTTTTCGTGGATGAAAGTGGTGTCGTAGTCGGGGCCTATGCCTTTGAGCATCACGCCGAGAAAGTCGTAGTTGGTCTTCAGAATGCCCTGTTTCATGGCGTATCGCTGCACATGCTTCACGCCGTCTATCCCCTTTACCATTTTGACGAAACTCTCGTTGGTGGATATGGGATACTGTTCACCGCTTTGCAACGTCATGTAGTTGCCCACGGTGATGTGGCTGCCGAATCCCACCACTTTGTCGCGGATGGTGTGCTTGAACCCGATGACTACGCATACGGACACAATCATCACCGCCAGTCCGATGGCTACTCCAAGGGTGGCTATGCGGATGGCTGGGCGCGACACCTTGCGCTTGTCTCCGTTGTCGTTGAAGATGCGGGTGGCTATGAACAGGGGAAAATTCATGCTTCTATTCCTCCATTACTCTTCCGGGATAGGCTTCGAGTGCTTTGCGGAGCACCACAAGAGCCCTCTCCAGGTCTTCTTTCTTGAGCACGTAGGCTATGCGCACTTGGTTGATGCCGGCTCCGGGAGTTGTATAGAATCCTGAGGCGGGAGCCATCATGACGGTCTCGCCCTCATAGTTGAAGTCTTCAAGGCACCAGCGGCAGAACTTCTCGCTGTCGTCTACCGGGAGTTTGGCCACCGTGTAGAATGCTCCCATGGGGATAGGGGAGTAGACGCCGGGGATGCGGTTGAGCCCGTCGATGAGGCATTTGCGTCGTTCCACATATTCGTCGTACACGTCGCGGTAGTACTCTTCGGGCGCATCGAGCGATGCTTCGGCAACAATCTGCCCGATGAGTGGCGGCGAGAGGCGTGCCTGGCAGAACTTCATCACGGCTGCGCGCACTTCCCTGTTCTTGGTGATGAGGGCACCCACACGGATTCCACATTCGCTGTAGCGCTTCGACACCGAGTCGATGAGGATTACGTTCTGTTCAATGCCTTCCAGATGGCAGGCGCTGATGTAGGGCGAACCTGTGTAGATGTACTCGCGGTATACCTCGTCGGAGAAGAGGTAGAGGTCGTACTTCTTCACCAGGTCGCGAATCTGGTTCATTTCGCGTCGTGTGTAGAGGTAGCCCGTAGGGTTATTGGGGTTGCAGATCATGATGGCGCGTGTGCGCTCGTTGATGAGCTCCTCGAACTTCTCTACCTTGGGCAGCGAGAATCCTTCCTCAATGGTTGTGGCTATGGTGCGTATTTTGGCGCCGGCCGAAATGGCGAATGCCATGTAGTTGGCATAGGCAGGCTCCGGCACGATAATCTCGTCGCCCGGGTTGAGGCATGACATGAAGGCAAACAGCACGGCCTCAGAGCCGCCCGAGGTGATGATGATGTCGTCGGCATCAACGTTGATATTGTACTTCTTGTAGTATCCTGTGAGCTTTTGTCTGTAGGACAAATATCCCTGTGATGGAGAATATTCAAGGATATTGCGGTGAACATTCTTCAAGGCGTCGAGTCCTACTTGCGGTGTGGGCAGGTCGGGCTGACCGATATTTAAGTGGTATACTTTTATTCCTCTATTCTTAGCGGCTGCTGCCAAGGGTGCCAACTTCCTGATTGGCGACTCGGGCATTTCAAGTCCGCGTACTGATATTTCAGGCATATAAATTTAAAAATAATTATTTTTCAAGAGTGCAAAGGTAGTGTAAAAATCTGAGTATGCGAAGAGAAAGGGTGTTTATTTTCTCTCTTCTGCTTCAAGAAAGACCTTTTGTCTTCTGTTTTCCTTCTTTTTGTCCAATGGCTGATAGGATTTCCGGAATTTGGTGCGCCACCTGCCTTTGCACCGTTTCTGAAGGGTCGTAACTCACTTGTTATCTGGAAACGCCTGCCAAGCTGTCCGTTTGCCGTTCGTTAATGGCAGAGTAACGGTGTGCTAATGGCAGAGTAACGGTGGGTTAATGGCCGAGTAACGGTGGGTTAATGGCCGAGTTACGGTGCATTAATGTATGACTTGTACATCGTCCCACATCTTGGGCATCGAGTGTCCTGGCAGACCGGCTGACTTTGGGCATTCCACTCGTATCTGACAAATGGTAGATTAGTGATAGATGTGATAGATGTTTAGCCATCTATCACCAATCTATCACTCCATCTATCTTGCTTGCCGTCAGCCAATTTGTGTCAGATATCAAGAAAAGTGACGGATAGTGGTGAAAAAACGAAAAACTTTTCCTTCGCGCGCATGCGAGAGAAAAGCTCTCTCTAAAACTGTCAACATTTTCAAAAACATCACCATTTATATAAAAGAGGAGCATTCCTGCTTACATGAATATCTGTCAATTCGCTGCGACCTCGAAAGGCGGAGCTTCTTCTCCAAGTGAGACTCTGCCGTATCGTTAAATTCGTCGATCGGCAGCAACCGTCAAGGTTTGATCTCCTGTCGAAGTAACACTTGAGGGTGCTGTTATACGGGGCAATCCGCAGCAATCCATAAAGGTGTGTCTTCCTGTTGAAGCATTGTTATGTGCCAGGCAACGGGGAAAGAACTGCAGATAGCGGCAGAAGAGAAAATAAAAAGCACCATTTTCTTTGGCTCGTTCGTGGATTTTGAGTAATTTTGCGTTCCCAAATTAAAAACAAATAAAGGATAAAAACAATGAGAACACTTGCTGCCGATTGGTATGAAACCAAAGTGCGTTATAGAAAAACTATGGAGGACGGTCAGGAGAAAGACGTGACCGAACAGTATGTGGTGGATGCCCTTAGCTTCTCGGAGGCTGAGGCCAATATTATGGAAGAGATTTCCGTTTATATTAGTGGAGAATATAATATCAAGAGTATCTCGCCCGCCTCTTACCATGAAATATTTTTCAGCGATATGGATAATGACGACAAATGGTACAAGGCCAAACTGCAGTTTATCACCATCGACGAGAAAAGTTCGAAGGAAAAACGCAGTAATGTTTACTATCTCGTCCAGGCTGCCAGCTTACAGGGCGCAGTGAAGCACATTGAAGAAGTGATGGGCGGCAGCATGATGGACTATACCATTGCCAGCGTGGCGGAGACTGCCATCATGGACGTGTTCGAGCACGTGAAGACTGCAGCCAAGAAGCTGGAGAAAAATGACAAGCCCGAATACGAGCAGGCAGAGGAGGAAAAGAAATAAACCGTAGCTCGCAAAACGACATTAAACAGAAAGACAATATGGAAACAGACGTAGCAAAAAGACTTCACGAGGTGCTCGGGTGCCTCCCGTCGGGCGTGCGCCTCGTGGCCATAAGCAAGTATCACCCCAACGAATATATTGAGGCTGCTTACGCCGAAGGCCAGCGCATTTTCGGCGAAAGCCATGAGCAGGAACTTGCCCGCAAGGTAGACACACTGCCCAAGGACATTGAATGGCATTTCATCGGCCATCTGCAGACCAACAAGGTGAAGTATATTGCACCTTACATCTCGATGATTGAAGCCGTGGACTCCCTCAAACTGCTGAAGGAAATCAACAAGCAGGCCGCCAAGCACGGCCGCACGATTGACGTACTCCTCGAACTCCATATAGCCGAGGAGGAAACCAAGTACGGACTTACGCTCGATGCTTGCCGGCAACTCCTCGAAGAAGGTGAGTGGAAGCAGATGGACCATGTGCGCATCTGTGGACTGATGATGATGGCGAGCAACGTGGACGACGAGGCGCAGATACGCTCGGAGTTCAATACGGCAGCCCGCTTCTTCGACGAAGTGAAGTCCAAATACTTTGCCTCGGAACCTTCCTTCCGCGAGCGCTCGTGGGGCATGAGCCACGACTACAAGATAGCCGTGGAGTGCCGGAGCACCATGGTCAGGGTTGGCACCTATATATTCGGACCGAGAGTATACTGAAATTAGATTGAAATAAGGGAACTTTGCATCAAGTGCAAGGCTCCCTTTTATGTTTTTGAAGACGAATGATACTTATAGCAGACAGTGGCAGCACGAAGACAGACTGGTGCATAGCCGACGAAGGACGCGTTGTGAAGCGCATGGCTACCCAAGGCCTGAACCCGTTTCACCAGAGTCTTGACACCATAGCACAGGTCATCAACGACGAACTACTGCCGCACCTCGATGACCGTGACATGGTGCACGTGGCGCGGCTCCATTTCTATGGCAGCGGATGCAGGGCAGAGATGCTCCCACGCATCACCGAACTTTTCACCTTCCTTTTCCCCGGCACCGATGTGGAATGTCAGGGCGACTTGATGGCGGCGGCCCGAGCCGTGTGCGGCAGTAGTGAGGGCATAGCCTGCATCCTTGGCACTGGCTCCAACTCATGCCTCTACGACGGGCAAAGGGTGGTGGAGAATGTGCCTCCGCTGGGCTATATACTTGGCGACGAAGGAAGCGGTGCCGTGATGGGCCGGCTCTTTTTCAACGCACTTTATAAAGGACGCCTTGACGACAGGCTAAGGTCTGACTACGAACAGACTACCGGGCTGACAATGGCAGATGTCATAGACCGTGTCTACCGGCAACCATTGGCCAACCGTTTTCTGGCTTCTGCTTGTCCGTTCATCGCCAAGCATCTGGACAACACCTCGCTTCATGCCTTGGTGGTAGACAATTTCCGGCAGTTCTTCCGCCGCAATGTGCTCCGCTATGAACGTGCCGACCTGAGTGTCGGAGCCATAGGGAGTGTGGCCTTTTATTTCGAGAAACAGTTGCGCGAGGCAGCGGCACTCGAAGGCGTGAACATCGGCACTGTGGTGCGCAGCCCGATGGAAGGCTTGGTGCACTATCATTGCTGATAGGAAAGGGGCAAGCATGCAAACGTCACTTGTCGTGCGTCAATTTTTGCCCGTAATGCCATTTTTATAATGTTAAACTATTCTAAGTTAAGGATAATTTTATTACCTTTGCACCGCCTAAAAGTGTAGGCATAATTTTTTATAACATATATATGTATTCTATCTTATTAATCACCGTTATCTTGACGGCTGCTGTATTGGTGGTAGGAGCTTATGTAGTTGCGAAACTCATAGGTCCCCGCTCGTACAACCCCGTGAAAGGTCAACCGTTTGAGTGTGGTATCCCAACCCGCGGAACCTCATGGCTTCCGACGCATGTGGGCTACTATCTCTTTGCGATTCTTTTCCTCGTGTTCGACATCGAGACCGTGTTCCTCTATCCATGGGCAGTTGTAGTTAAGCAGTTTGGAGCCATGGCGCTTTGCAGCATTGGCTTCTTCATGCTGGTATTGGTATTTGGCTTGGCTTACGCCTGGCGGAAAGGAGCGCTGGAATGGAAGTAAGAAAGCCCGTTATCAAGAGTATCCCTTATGACGAATTCAAGGACAACGAAGGACTTGAAAAGATTGTAGACGAATTGCATGAGGGCGGCGTGAATGTAGTTGTAGGATCGCTCGACCAGGCCATCAACTGGGGACGTTCCAACTCTCTTTGGTCTCTCACATTCGGTACCAGCTGCTGCGGTATCGAGTTTATGGCTGTGGGTTGTGCCCGCTACGACTTCTCCCGTTTCGGATTTGAGGTTACGCGTAACTCTCCCCGTCAGGCCGACCTGATTATGTGTGCCGGCACAATCACCAACAAGATGGCTCCCGTGTTCAAGCGTCTTTATGACGAAATGGCAGAGCCTAAGTATGTGGTGGCTGTCGGTGGCTGTACTATTTCCGGTGGTCCGTTTAAAAAGTCGTACAACGTGGTGCGTGGCATCAGCGAACTGGTGCCGGTCGACGTGTATGTGCCAGGCTGTCCTCCACGTCCGGAGGCCATTCTCTACGGCATGATGCAGTTGCAACGCAAGGTGAAGGTCGAGAAGTTCTTCGGCGGTGCCAACCACAAGATGACCAAGGAGGAGAAGGAACTCTCTATGTCGAAGGGCGGATTGCGCGGATTGAGCAACGAAAATCTCGTGGCTACACAGAAACTCGGACAGAAAGAACCTATCATAGTGACTGACGTGCCCGAAGATTTCGACGCGCAGAAAGGTATAACTGAATAATATAATAAGGTATAAGACATGAAACTGAATAATATAGAACTCACTTTCGATAACTTCTCCAAAGAAATGGAGAAGTTGTACAAGGAGAAACATTTCGACTACCTTGTTACCATTATCGGCGAAGACTTTGGTGAAGAGGGTCTCGGATGTGTATACATCCTCGAGAATACTGACAACAACGAGCGCTGCTCAGTGAAGACCATTGCCAAGAAGGTCGACGGAAGCGATGTGATTCCTACCGTCATCAATCTCTGGAAGGGCGCTGATCTGCTGGAACGAGAGGTGTTCGACTTCGTCGGCATTAAGTTCCTCGGTCATCCCGACATGCGACGCTTGTTCCTTCGCACCGATTTCAACGGCTATCCCTTGCGCAAGGACTTTGATATGAGTCCCGAAGCCAACAAGTTCCCCTTGACGGATGAACCTGAATCGGACTACACCGTTGAATATAACCTCGACGGAGAGGGACACCTTGTAGCCACCAAGCATCGTCTGTTTGAGGATGACGACTATGTGGTGAATATCGGTCCTAACCACCCCTCTACTCATGGTGTGCTTCGCTTGCAGACCGTGCTCCAGGGTGAAACCGTAAAGCGCATCTATCCTCATTTGGGCTATATCCACCGCGGTATAGAAAAAATGTGGGAGGCTATGACCTATCCCCAGACCCTTGCCATGACAGACCGTCTCAACTATCTCTCTGCCATGATGCACCGCCATGCACTGGTGGGTGTGATAGAAGAGGGTATGGGCATTGAACTCAGTGATCGCATCCACTACGTGCGTACCATTATGGACGAGTTGCAGCGTATCAACAGCCACTTGCTCTACCTCGGTTGTACAGCCCAGGACCTGGGTGCCCTCACCGCATTCCTCTACTGCATGCGCGACCGTGAGCACGTGCTTAATGTGATGGAGGAAACCACAGGCGGCCGACTTATACAGAACTATTACCGCATTGGCGGCTTGCAGGACGACATTGATCCCAACTTCGTGGCGAATACCAAGAAACTCTGCAAGTATCTCCGTCCGATGATACAGGAATATCTTGATGTGTTCGGCGACAATGTCATTACCCACAACCGCTTGGTAGGAGTGGGCCCGATGAACCGGGAAGACTGTATCAACTATGGCGTGACCGGACCTGCCGGACGTGCCTCTGGTTGGAAGAACGATACCCGCAAGCGTCATCCTTATGATCTCTACGACAAGGTGGAGTGGAAGGAAATCACTATGACTGGTTGCGACTCTATGGATCGCTACTATTGCCACATCCAAGAGTTGTATCAGAGTCTTGACATCATCGAGCAACTCATCGACAACATACCTGCCGGAGATTTCTACATCAAGCAGAAACCTGTCATCAAGGTGCCAGAAGGGCAATGGTACTTCTCGGTTGAGGGTGCCAGCGGTGAGTTTGGCGTGTATCTCGACAGTAAGGGCGACAAGAGTCCATACCGCATGAAGATGCGTCCGATGGGCCTCTCGCTGACCGGTGCACTCGACAAGATGTGTAGCGGACAGAAAATTGCCGACCTTATCACAACAGGTGCAGCCATCGACTTCGTGATTCCTGACATCGACAGATAATTAGCAATGCCTGACAGTCTGTTTTTCATGGTTGATTGACGTGGACTCTGGTTTCTCCAGACACACCACACAACCGTCCAAAACATAAGACTTCAGACAATAACATAAACATTAAACACTAAAGAAAGAATGTTTGACTTTAGTTTAGTAACAACATGGATTGACGCGTTCCTCCGCCAGACATTAGGTCTGGGCGACTTCCTGTCGATCCTTATCGAGTGCATACTGGTAGGCGTGCTCATTCTCGTGGGCTATGCCATGCTGGCCATTGTCTTGATATTCATGGAGCGCAAGGTGTGCGCCTACTTCCAGTGCCGACTTGGCCCCATGCGAGTGGGTCCTTGGGGCGTGTTTCAGGTATTTGCCGATGTGCTGAAGATGCTCATCAAGGAAATCTTCACCGTAGACAAAGCCGACAAGCTCCTTTACTTCGTGGCGCCTTTCCTCGTGATTATAGCTTCAGTAGGCACCTTCTCTTTCCTCCCATGGAACAATGGAGCCGAAGTGCTTAACTTCAATGTCGGCATATTCCTGCTTTCCGCTATTTCAAGTATCGGGATCGTAGGTATATTCATGGCAGGATGGGGTAGTAACAACAAGTATTCAGTAGTGTCTGCCATGCGTGGAGCCGTGCAGCTCATTTCCTATGAAATGTCATTGGCCTTGTGTCTTATTGCTGCCGTTGTATTGACGGGTAGTATGCAGATTTCTGAGATTGTTGACTTTCAGGTAGGTCCCTGGAACTGGCTTATTTTCCGCGGACATATCCCCGCCATTATCGCATTCCTTGTATTCCTCGTTGCAGGAAACGCTGAGGCCAACCGCGGTCCTTTCGACCTTGCGGAAGCCGAAAGTGAGCTTACTGCCGGTTATCATACAGAATACAGTGGTATGGGCTTTGGTTTCTACTATCTGGCTGAATACCTTAATCTTTTTGTGGTGTCGGGTATTGCCACTACAGTATTCCTTGGTGGATGGGCACCTGTGAACATCGGCGTCGGCGCTTTTGATGCCGTGATGAACTACATTCCCGGTATCGTATGGTTCCTAGGCAAAACATTTGCCGTGGTATGGCTTCTGATGTGGGTTCGCTGGACTTTCCCCCGTCTGCGTATCGACCAGATTCTTAAGCTCGAGTGGAAGTATCTTATGCCACTTTGCCTGGTCAATCTTATTCTCATGACCGTCATTGTAGCTTTAGGCTGGCACTTTTAATAGATAAAGGAAAATGGAAAATAACAAATCATATTTCGGAGAAATAGGAGCTGCCGTGAAGACGCTCGCTGTGGGAATGAAAACCACATTGCGGGAGTATTTCACTTCCAAGAGTACTGAGCAGTATCCTGAAAACCGCAAGACCACTCTCCATGTGTCTGCCCGTCACCGCGGACGTCTGGTGATGAACCGCGACGAAAACGGCAACGTCAAGTGCGTGGCTTGCACCCTGTGCGAGAAGGCTTGTCCTAACGACACCATCAAAATAGTGTCGCAGATGGTAACCACCGAAGAAGGCAAGAAGAAGCGTCAGCTCGTGGATTATCAGTATGACCTGGGCGACTGCATGTTTTGCCAACTTTGTGTGAACGCGTGCAATTTCGGCGCCATCAAGTTCACCAATGACTTTGAGAATGCCGTTTTCGACCGCGACAAGCTTGTGCTTCACCTTGACAAGGAGCAGTATGAGAGCTCTCTGCCCAACATCCTTGACGGAGGTGCACCATTTGAGATAGGTAAGTTTAATACGAAAACTAAATAAAAGGAAGTAAGATAATATGGCTAATTTAGTAATGTTTTGCATTCTGGCGGTCGTTATACTCGGCTCTGCCATTATGTGCGTGCTTACAAAGCGAATCATGCGGGCGGCCACATTCCTGCTGTTTGTGCTCTTCGGAGTGGCAGGTCTCTACTTCCTGCTTGACTACACGTTCCTCGGTGCAGCTCAGATAAGTGTCTACGCTGGCGGCATTACCATGCTCTATGTGTTTGCCATCCAATTGGTGAGCAAGCGCACACTCCAGGGAATGGTTGAGAGAGTGAAGGGCAGTCGCGCTGCTTTCGGTGCTCTGGTTTCGTTGATCGGATTCGCCACAGTAGTTGTTGTATTGCTGAAGAACAAATTCATCGACATGGCTTGCCAGTCTGCCGAAGGTGAAGTTCCAATGTCAGTCATTGGAAACGCCCTTCTTGGTTCAGACAAATACCAGTATGTGCTTCCCTTCGAATTCATATCAGTGCTTTTGTTGGCCTGCATTATTGGTGGTATAGTTGTAGCACGTAAACAAGAGGAGAAAAAGTAGTATGATACCAGTAGAATGTTTTTTCGTGCTTAGTGCACTGTTGTTCTCTATCGGCGTGTTCGGCTTTGTCACTCGCCGTAATCTTATAGCTATGCTCATCTCTATTGAGCTCGTTCTGAACTCTGTCGATCTGAACTTCGCTGTGTTCAACCGTATTCTCTATCCCGGCCAGCTTGAGGGCTTTTTCTTCACGTTGTTCTCCATCGGTGTCAGTGCCGCAGAGACAGCTGTTGCCATTGCTATCATTCTGAACGTTTACCGTCACTTCCACAGTGATCAGGTGAACAGTATTGAGAATATGAAATTATAATTCATTCCACAAAACGAAAGACAATGGATTACACTTATTCATTTTTGATACTCGTGCTGCCTTTCCTGAGTTTCCTTATACTCGGTCTGGCGGGCATGAAAATGTCGCATAAGGTTGCGGGGCTGATAGGCACTACGCTTATGGGTGTGGTATTTGCCCTGTCGCTCTATACCGCCTTCGAATATTTCGTAGGACAGGGTAGAGGTGCAGACGGCATCTACCCCGTTGTGACAGCCTGGCATTTTACCTGGCTTGATTTTGGAAACATCTTTGGAGCACATCTGGTGTTCGATATGGGATTCCGTCTCACACCTATTTCATCCATGATGCTTGTGGTTATTACCACAGTGAGCTTTATGGTTCACATCTACTCGTTTGGCTACATGCATGGTGAGAAGGGCTTCCAGCGTTATTACGCATTCCTGTCACTCTTCACCATGAGTATGCTGGGCCTTGTAGTAGCTACCAATATTTTCCAGATGTATTTGTTCTGGGAGCTTGTGGGCGTTTGCTCTTATTTGCTCATTGGCTTCTACTATCCCCAGCATGCCGCTGTGGCAGCTTCCAAGAAGGCTTTTATCGTGACTCGTTTTGCCGACTTGTTCTTCCTGATAGGTATTCTGTTCTACAGTTTCTATATCGGTACATTCGACTTCGACATTTCCCAGATGACTCCCGACCAGGTGGTACGCCTGCAGAATGCCAGTTGGCTTTTGCCTACAGCGCTTTTCCTGATGTTCATCGGTGGCGCCGGTAAGAGTGCCATGTTCCCTTTGCACATCTGGTTGCCCGATGCTATGGAAGGACCTACGCCAGTTTCTGCCCTTATCCATGCTGCCACTATGGTTGTGGCCGGTGTATATCAGGTAGCTTGTTTGTTCCCCATTTGGATACAGTATGCACCTGAAACGCTTCACTATGTGGCTTATATAGCAGCCTTTACGGCATTCTATGCTGCTGCTGTAGCATGCTGTCAGAGCGACATCAAGCGTGTCTTGGCGTTCTCCACTATTTCTCAGATTGGTTTCATGCTTGTTGCCCTTGGTGTCTGCATGCCCGAGAATGGTGAAGCTATGACCGTGGTGGCCAATACTACTGCAGAGTATGCCGATGGCAATGGCTTAGGTTATATGGCCGGTATGTTCCACCTGTTCACCCATGCCATGTTCAAGGCTTGCCTGTTCCTTGGTGCCGGTTGCATCATACATGCCGTTCATTCTAACGAGAAAATGTATATGGGTGGTCTGCGCAAGTATATGCCTGTTACACATTGGACGTTCCTTATCAGTTGTCTCGCCATTTCCGGTATTCCGTTCTTCTCTGGTTTTTGTTCGAAGGACGAGATCCTCGTGGCCTGCTACAACTTCTCTCCCGTTATGGGCGTAATCATGAGTGGTATTGCGACGATGACAGCGTTCTATATGTTCCGTCTCTACTATGTGATTTTCTGGGGCAAGAGCTATTATGAAACCAACAAGGCCAATGGAGCCCACGAACCTCATGAGGCTCCTGCCGTGATGACCTTCCCATTGGTATTCCTCAGTATTATTACTGTTGTGGTAGGTGTGCTGGGCACGCTCCACTTCTTCGAATTCGGCAGCCTCGTGTCAGTCAATGGTTTGGCCTTTGGCACTCATACCAATTGGACGGTGGCCGGTACAAGTACAATCCTTGCTGTATTAGGCATTGGACTTGCCACCTATATGTATAAAGGAGAGGAAACTCCCGTGGCAGACTATTTGGCCAAGAAGTTCCCACGCCTTCACCGTGCAGCCTATCGTCGTTTCTATATGGATGAGGTTTGGATGTTTGTTACCCACAAGATCATCTTCCGTTGTATCTCTACACCTATTGCCTGGTTTGACCGACATGTGGTAGACGGAACATTCAATTTCATGGCTTGGGGTGCCAACGAGGCTGGAGAGTCTATACGTCCATGGCAGAGTGGTGATGTTCGCCAATATGCAGTATGGTTCCTTACTGGAACGGTGGCTCTTACGCTCATCCTGCTTTGCGCATTGTAAACTTAGAACAGAATTACAGAAATGAGTATATTAACATTATTCGTAGTAATCCCCGTCCTGATGTTGCTCGGTCTTTGGGCTGCTCGCAACCTCAATCAGGTACGCGGTGTGATGGTGGCAGGTTCGTCTTGCCTTCTTGCCCTTTCCATTTGGCTGACCATTACCTTCATCCAGATGCGTTCGGCAGGCAACCACGATGCCATGCTTTTCCAATATAGCGTGGAATGGTTCCGTCCGCTCAACATTGCCTATACGGTGGGTGTTGACGGTATCTCTGTCGTAATGCTCCTTCTTTCGAGCATTATCGTCTTCACGGGTACTTTTGCCTCATGGCAGTTGAAACCGATGACCAAGGAGTATTTCCTTTGGTTTACCCTCCTCTCTACAGGTGTTTTCGGATTCTTCATCTCTATTGACATGTTTACCATGTTCATGTTCTATGAGGTGGCCTTGATTCCTATGTATCTGTTGATTGGTGTTTGGGGAAGTGGCCCGAAGGAATATGCTGCTATGAAGCTTACGCTGATGCTTATGGGAGGTAGTGCTTTGCTTATCATTGGTCTGTTGGGCATCTATTTCTTCAATGGCGCCAATACGATGAACATTCTCGAGATTGCTCAGCACCATGCCATTCCTGTGGCTGTGCAGAAAGTGTTCTTCCCGTTCATTTTCATTGGCTTCGGTGTGCTTGGAGCCTTGTTCCCCTTCCACACGTGGTCACCTGATGGCCACGCTTCAGCTCCAACAGCTGTTTCCATGCTTCATGCCGGTGTGCTAATGAAGTTGGGAGGTTATGGCTGTTTCCGCATTGCCATGTTCCTGTTGCCCGATGCAGCGCGTGAACTATCGTGGATCTTCCTTATCTTGACTACCATTTCAGTTGTCTATGGAGCTTTCTCTGCTTGTGTACAGACCGACTTGAAGTATATCAATGCCTATTCGTCAGTGTCCCACTGCGGTATGGTGCTTTTTGCCTTGCTTATGATGACCAAGACCGCATGCACCGGTGCAGTGCTTCAGATGCTCTCCCACGGCTTGATGACCGCTCTGTTCTTTGCCTTGATTGGTATGATTTATGGTCGTACGCACACACGTGACGTTCGTCAGTTGGGTGGTTTAATGAAGATAATGCCATTCCTCTCTGTAGGTTATGTCATTGCCGGCCTTGCCAATCTCGGTCTGCCAGGCTTCTCGGGCTTTGTCGCAGAGATGACCATCTTCGTAGGTTCATTCTCCAACAATGACCTGTTCCACCGTTCTTGCACCATCATCGCTTGTACTGCCATTGTTATCACAGCAGTCTACATTCTCCGTGTGGTGGGTAAGATACTCTACCAGAAGGTGGCTAATCCTCACTTCGAGGAACTTACTGATGCCACTTGGGATGAGCGCGTAGCAGTGTGTTGCCTTATTTTCTGTGTGGCAGGTCTTGGTATGGCCCCGTTATGGGTGAGCAATGTCATCACCGATGCGGTAGGTCCTATTCTCAGTGTAATTAATCCGTACTAAAACAAGAATATAATGGATTACAGTCAATTCCTACAAATGATACCCGAGGCTACGCTGATGGCTATCCTCGTCGTGTTGTTCATTGCCGATTTTGCTTCGTCCAAGCAGGGGGACCGCCGTTGGTTCAACTCTTTGGCGTGTGTGCTGATGCTCGCACAGACATGTGTTTGTCTCGTGCCGCAGGCTGAAGTCAGTGTTTTTGGAGGCATGTATGCCACTAACAGTGCAGTGGACGTAATGAAGGCAATTCTCGCCGGTGGTACTCTTATCGTCTTCGTTCAGAGTCGTCAATGGCTCAGCTGCCCAGATATGCGTCGTATGGAAGGTGAATTCTATATGCTTATCGTTTCCACCTTACTTGGCATGTATATGATGATGAGTGCCGGCCACTTCCTGATGTTCTTCCTCGGACTTGAGATGGCATCTATCCCTTTGGCCTGTACAGTCGCCTTCGACAAAAAGCGTAACGACTCTGCCGAGGCTGCTGCCAAGTTCATCCTTACAGCCGTGTTCTCCAGTGGCGTGATGCTTTACGGCATTTCGTTCATCTATGCAGACTGTGGCACTCTCTATTTTAATGATGTGGCTTCGAAACTTTCCGCCACGCCTTTGAGTGTGATGGGAATGGTATTCTTCTTCAGTGGCCTTGGTTTCAAGGTGAGCCTTGTGCCCTTCCACTTCTGGACTGCTGACACCTACCAAGGTGCTCCCACCACGGTGACCGGCTATTTGAGTGTTATCTCAAAAGGAGCCGCTGCTTTCACCTTGATGGCTATCCTGATGCACGTGTTCGCTCCATTGGTTGAATACTGGCGCTACCTACTCTACATCGTAGTGATTCTCAGTATTACGGTGGCGAACCTGTTTGCCATCCGTCAGGGAGAACTCAAGCGTTTCATGGCTTTCAGCTCTATCTCTCAGGCTGGCTACATCATGCTTGCCGTTATAGGCAACGACCGCATGAGCATTGCTGCTTTGTCCTACTATGTGCTCATCTACATCGTAGCCAATATGGCAGTGTTCAGTGTTATTGCAGTTGTGGAGCAGAACAATGGTGGCACTACACAGATGAAGTCATATGACGGACTCTATCAGACCAATCCGAAACTGTCGTTCCTCATGACATTGGCACTCTTCTCCCTTGGAGGTATCCCACCGTTTGCGGGTATGTTCAGCAAGTTCTTTGTCTTCATGGCAGCTGCCAGTGCAGGCAGTGCACTGGCCTATGCAGTGGTGTTCATTGCCTTGGTCAACACGGTGATAAGCCTATACTACTATTTGCTTATCGTCAAGGCCATGTATATCAACAAGAACGACAATCCGCTTCCCACATTCCACAGTGATTTGGGCACTCGTGTGTGCTTGGCTTTGTGCACGGCAGGTGTGGTGGCATTCGGAGTGTGCAGCTTCTTCTATGACTGGTTGTATGCAGCTGCCTAACGGCAAGTCTGTATCTGACAGATATTTTCAAGTGAGCGTCTTCCTGGCTTAAGGGTGGACGCTCACTTTCTTTTTGTGTTACGGCATGTTTTTCAGGTTTGTTTTCTTCTGATTCATGGCACTTCAATAGCAGACTATGGTTTGTCAACAGGCAGACTTGCGGGTATCTAACGGCAGACTAAGTATTGTCAAGAGGTAGACTTACGGGTATCTAATGGCAGACTAAGTATTGTCAAGAGGCAGACTTACGGGTATCTAAGGGCAGACTAAGTATTGTCAACAGGCAGACTTACGGGTATCTAATGGCAGACTAAGTATTGTCAAGAGGCAGGCTTGCGGGTATCTAACGGCAGACTAAGTATTGTCAAGAGGCAGACTTACGGGTAGCTAACGGCAGACTAAGTATTGTCAACAGGTAGACTTACGGGTATCTAACGGCAGACTAATGAACCTTTAACCATGGCGGCATTTTCGTTAGATTTCCTTTTAACCCCTTTCATGTTAGTTGTTATCCGTAAAAAGAAAATCTGTTTGTCTGTTTTGAACTTTTCGCCCGGCTTCTTTTTGTAGTTATTCAAGATACTGTCAACAACGGACACAAACCATGTATGTCAGCATGCAGTTTGAATGACATCAGTTCTTATCTTTAATCAGTCACCGCTTCGTCCCCTTTGCTGGATGCCAGTCATGAGCTAAGTCACAACTTGTGGCTGTCTGGTTAATGTTTGCTAAAAAATAAGTCGTAAGTTTTCTTTAAACATCAGAAAATGCTAACTTTGCAACCTAAAATACATGTATTTATGCTGAAAAGCGTGAAAATTAGTGAGGTGATAAGTGCCCTTGAACGTTTCGCGCCCCTGCCCTTGCAAGAGAGCTACGACAATGCCGGCTTGCAAGTAGGATTGACAGAGGCGGATATTTCAGGGGCATTGTTGTGTCTTGACGTGACTGGACAGACTGTAGATGAGGCTCTCCGATTGGGGTGCAACCTCATCGTGTCGCATCACCCCCTCATATTCCGGCCGCTCAAGCGCGTTGCCGGTGAAAACTATGTGCAGCGCACGGTGGCGAAAGCCATCTGTCATGGCATCTGCATCGTGTCCATGCACACCAATATGGACAATGCCTTTGGTGGCGTAAACTTCAAAATTGCCGAGAAAATGGGCCTCCACGATGTTCGGTTCCTCACGCCCGTCCGTACGGTCGACGGCATTGATGGAGCGAGCGGCGTGATGGGAATTCTTCCAGAACCATTGGCAGCTGACGATTTCGTGATGCTTATCAAGCGCATATTCTGCGTTGAAAGTTTGCAATGCAACCAATTGCTGCGTCGCCCCATCAGCAGTGTGGCTCTCTGTGGCGGTGCTGGCTCGTTTCTTCTGGACGATGCCGTCGTAGCCGGAGCCGACGCTTTTGTAACTGGCGAGATGCACTATCATGAATACTTCGGCCACGAACAGCAGATTCAGATAGCCGTGATGGGCCATTACCAGAGCGAGCAATTCACTAATGAAATATTTAAAACAATTATAGAGGACCGGTGTCCCGGTGTGAAGACTTATCTCTCACAGGTCAACACCAATCCAATCATTTATTTGTAAAACATAATTATGGTAAAGAAGAATCCTACAGAATTGTCGGTAGAAGAGAAACTGAAGACTCTTTATCAGTTGCAGACCACACTCTCTGCGATTGACGAGAAACGTGCCGTGAGAGGCGAGCTGCCTCTTGAAGTGCAGGACCTTGAAGACGAAATCCAGGGTCTGAACACTCGTGTGAACAATATCTCATCAGAAATCCAGGAATTCCAGGATGCCGTGGCGCAGAAGAAACATGAGATAGAGGAAGCACAGGCAAGTGTGGAAAGATACAAAGAGCAACTCAACGATGTGAAGAACAACCGTGAGTATGACACCCTGACCAAGGAAATAGAGTTCCAGAATCTTGAAATAGAGCTCTGCAACAAGAAAATCCGTGAGGCACTCGTTAAGGTAGAGGAGAAGAAAAAGGAACTCGCCAAGAGCGAAGAACTCATTGAAGACCGCACCAAGGCACTCGGCGAGAAGAAGGCCGAACTTGATGAAATCATGCAGGAAACCCGTGAGGAAGAGGAAGTGCTGAAGGTGAAGGCCAGCGATTTGGAAACAAAGATTGAGCCTCGTCTTCTTGCCAGTTTCCAGCGCATCCGCAAGAATGCCCGCAACGGCTTGGGCATTGTCTATGTGCAGCGTGATGCTTGCGGCGGTTGCTTCAACAAGATTCCGCCCCAGCGTCAACTCGATATCAAGATGCACAAGAAGATTATCGTGTGCGAATATTGTGGCCGCATCATGATTGACCCCGAATTGGCCGGCGTCAAAGTAGAGGCACCTGTAGAGGAGAAGCCCAAGCGCAAGCGCGCCATCCGCAAGCGTGATGCAGAGAGCGAAGACTAAACAGAATTTTTCATCCATCCATAGAGGAGCGTCTTTCCGGCAAGAAGGAAGGACGCTCTTCTTGTTGAACCAAAGAATGCTGCAACTCAGCGAGGCCAGCTCGTCTTGCTATAGAGCGCATACGTCCCCTCGTGCCGTCTATCGCTTTTCCAATGACTCAATATTTGGTGATTCGGAACCGAGAATTAAAAATTAATCGTACCTTTGCATGACGAAACAAAACCAATGACATTGTTATGAAGAAATTCCTACTTCCCATCACCCTTCTGTTGGCTGTCACAGTGCAGGCCGGCGTGCCCGTCATCAAGAGAGACGCCGCCTTAGAGGCAAAAGTGGAGGCTAAGCTCCGGCAGATGACCCTCCGGCAGAAGGTAGGACAGATGGTGGAAATCACCATCGATCCCATAGGCTCTAAAGACAAGAACGGAAAGTTCCAGGTAGATGAGGCAAAAGCCGATTCCCTGTTCGGTCGCTATATGGTAGGCTCCATCCTGAATGCCCCTGGCACACAGGCGCCCACACCTCAGGAATGGGAACGCCACCTGGCGCGCATACAGAAGAGCTCGATGAAGAACATCGGTATACCATGCATCTATGGTCTCGACCAGAACCACGGGTCCACCTACACCCAGGGTGGTACACTCTTTCCTCAGAACATCAACGTGGCAGCCTCATTCAACCGTGAACTGGCTCGCAGGCAAGCCGAAGCCACGGCCTACGAAACGCGTGCCGTGAGCATTCCCTGGACATATAGCCCTACGGTAGACCTAGGCCGTGATGCACGCTGGCCACGCCTGTGGGAAGACTTCGGCGAAGACTGCTATCTCAGTGCCGAAATGGGCCGGCAGATGGTGCTTGGCTTTCAGGGCACAGACCCTAATCACGTGGACCAATATCATATAGCGGCCTGCATGAAGCACTATATGGGCTATGGCGTGCCCTGGACAGGCAAGGACCGTACGCCGGCATATATCTCACCGGCCGACTTGAGAGAGAAACATTTTGCTCCTTTCCTTGCCGGACTCGAGGCAGGAGCACACTCTGTGATGGTTAATTCCGCTTCGGTCAACGGCCTTCCCGTACACGCCAATGCCCAGTTGCTCACCCAATGGCTCAAGGATGAAACCGGCTGGGACGGCATGCTCATCACCGACTGGGCAGATGTGAACAACCTCTACACACGCGAGATGGTGGCAAAAGACCGGAAAGACGCCCTCCGCATAGCCATTAATGCAGGCATTGACATGGTGATGGAGCCCTATAAGGCCGATGCCGTTGACTTGCTCGAACAGCTTGCATGCGAAGGCCTTATACCCATGACGCGCATTGACGATGCCGTACGACGTATTCTTCGCATGAAATACCGTCTCGACCTTTTCGACCATCCCACCCAGAAACTGAAGAACTATCCCAAGTTCGGAGGCAAGGAGTTTGCCGGGCTTGCGCTCGATGCTGCCACCGAAAGCATGGTGCTGCTCAAGAACGATGATCACACACTGCCTCTCAAGAAAGGCTGTAAGATTCTTCTCACGGGTCCCAACGCCAACCGGATGCGTCCTCTCGACGGTGGATGGAGTTACACCTGGCAAGGTAACCGCACCGACGAGTTCGCCGGACAATACAACACTATCTATGAAGCTCTGTGCAACGAGTTCGGCAAAGACCAAGTGGCCCTCTCGGAAGGCGTCACCTATAAGGAGAAAGGCAAGTATTACGAAGAGAACAAGCCCCGTATAGACGAGGCCGTGAAGGCTGCCGACGGCGCAGACGTCATTGTGGCGTGTATAGGCGAAAACTCCTATACGGAGACTCCCGGCAACCTTTCCGACTTGCACCTGTCTGCCAACCAGCGCCTGCTTGTGAAACAACTTGCCAAGACAGGCAAGCCTGTCGTCCTGGTGCTTGGCGAAGGACGTCCGCGACTTGTGGCCGACATAGAGCCCTTGGCCAAGGCTGTGGTTAACATCATGCTGCCTGGCAACTATGGTGGCGATGCACTGGCAAGCCTTCTTTCGGGACGGAAGAACTTCAGCGGCAAGCTCCCTTATACTTATCCCCGTGAAATAAACTCACTTGCCAACTATGATTTCAAGAAGAGTGAAGCCGTGAAAACCATGTCGGGTGCCTACGACTACAATGCCCGCATCACCCAGCAGTGGCCCTTCGGTTATGGCTTGAGCTACACCACCTTCGACTATAGCAACCTGAGAGTCAACCGAACCTCGTTCGCCCATGGCGACACGATACTTGTGAGCGTGGATGTGAAGAACACGGGAACAGTGCCGGGCAAGGAGAGTGTGCTGCTCTACAGCAGCGACTTGGTGGCCTCCATGACACCCGATGGCAGACGGCTTCGCGGCTTTGACAAGATAGAGTTGCTGCCAGGCGAGACACGCACGGTCACCATTCCGCTCAAGGCGGACGACCTTGCTTTTGTTGATTATTACGGGAAATGGGTGCTCGAGGAGGGCGACTTCCAACTCACGGTCGGCCATCTCACCGCCACCGTCAATTGTACTGAAACATACCATTGGCAGACTGCCAACAGATAAAGACAAGAAAAGAATATGGAATACATGTCACAGGAAGGCTACGACGAACTCGTTGCCGAACTGCATCAACTGGAGAGCGTCGAGCTGCCTCGTGTGCGCGACGCTATTGCCGAGGCGCGTGACAAGGGCGACCTCAGCGAGAACTTTGAGTATCATGCCGCCAAGCGTGAGCAAGGACGCCTTTTGAGCCGCATCCGTTTCAAGCAGCGCGTGCTCGAGAATGCCCGGGTAGTGGATCGTTCCAAGCTCAATGCCGACTGCGTGGGGTTGCTCAGCCGCGTTACGCTGACCAATCTGGCTGCCAACCGCACCATGACCTACACCATCGTAAGTCCCCATGAAGCCAATCTGCGCGAGGGCAAGATTTCCATCAAATCGCCCATTGCCGAAGCCCTGTTGGGCAAGCGGTCAGGCGATGAGGTGGAGGCGCGTGTGCCTGCCGGGGTGCTTAGGCTCCGCATAGAAAGTGTGGAACTTTAGGTCGGTTGCCCATCGTTAAAACTCCAAGGAGTGAAAGCCGTGCAAGCCAGATGCTTGACTGCTTTCACTCCTTGGAGTTTATGTGTTTTGCAAGTTGTCGAACCGTGTTTAGCAGACGTCAGTCTGCCAACTTGCACCGGTCAGAACTTTTTCAGCCAGAGTCTCAGTTGCTTGTTGCTTAGCACCATGTCGCCGCCTTTCAACCGGTCTATGCGGAACCGGTCTGCCATATCATTGATGCCGTAGGGGCATAGTGGCTCATACGTGTCGAGCTTCAGGTCTCCGCCCGTACGGTCGTCTTGATAAGGCTCCGACAGGAACAGGGAGTCGCCCTCATGGGCGAAGCGCATCAAATAGCTGGCGTCGGCACTTCTCACATTGAGCAGTTTTGCCTGGAATGCCCAGAACCTGTTGCTGTCCGACAGGTTTGTTGAGCCGCCCGTGGCGAGCGTGTCAACCCGTTCCAGGTGCCAAAGGCCGTCAAGGTTGCCGTTGCCCGATGTCTCTATTTCGCATGCTGCCAGCAGTGCGGCAGCACCCAGTGAGAGTAATATGTGCTTGAAATGTATCATCTTCTTTTAGAGAAAAATCCTTTTTTTGTGATGGTAAGTTGAAATCCTGCATTGTGTCCGAGTATGCTTCCGAAGTCCATGGCATATCCGCCTGTGACACTCCATCCTCCAAGGGTGCCTTCCGGATGGAAAGAATAGGTAGCTTCGGTGAGGAAACTCACGTTGTGGCGCTTCTTTGTGTAGGGCACTCCGTAGGTTCCTAATCCCTCTTGCCAAGTGCCGAGCACACGGTAGTAGAGCCCTTCAGCAGGTCGTCCCTCCACGCCTAAATGGAAAGCCATGAAGCGGTTGTCCTTCACCTCTATCTGTCCGTCGTCATTGTAGATGGGCGACCGGTAGAGTGGGTTGCCCATTACCTGCCCCC
This sequence comes from uncultured Prevotella sp., assembly GCA_934191235.1. Classification (GTDB taxonomy): domain Bacteria; phylum Bacteroidota; class Bacteroidia; order Bacteroidales; family Bacteroidaceae; genus Prevotella. The sequence goes on from CAKPUA010000010.1 coordinate 68,817, forward strand.
AATGTTGCCATCCCGTGTAGACGTAATGGTTGTAATAGTTGTCCTTACCGCCTATGTGGTCGGAAATGGACGAAGTGTGGTCGTGGTAGATCGGACCGCTTTGATATTTCGTATAGAGATATTCGAAGACGATGCCTTGCACGGGTCGGTCATACTTGAACGTCAGTTCTCCGCCCAGCATGATGTCTTTCAGCCCGTAGAGCAGATAGCGGCGTTTCTTTCTCACGTTCCATTCCTTGCCTGTACCGTAGCCGTCGTAGTCGAGGTGGAACATGGCCGAGTGGTCTTCAAAGAAATGATCGGCATAGACGCTGAAGCGCCAGTCGTCCTCATCCCAGTTTACACGCATCAGCCACGACCCCAGGTGATTGCCTTCGGCGTTGACATAATTGGTGCCCAACTCAAGTTGTTCGCCACCGCTGGGAATGAGTGCCCGCAAGAAGTCTTTCGGTTTGCGTGGGTTGTGAATCACGTTCATGCCTCCATTGCCGTCTGGAACATAGGTGTCGCCGCCAAACTGCGTTGCCATTTCCAAGCCCACCTCTACCGATAACGGGAAGAAGGCTTCTTCGTTGCCTATTTTCAAATAGCCTGCCTTGCTGTGGTAGAGTGTGCCGTCGGTGTAGCGTGATTGCCTTTGTGTGAAGTCGTGCTGCCAGTTCTCGTCGGTCATCATGCCGTATGCCAGGTGACCTTTGAGGTGCATCCACCCATTGGCAAAGGGCAGTGTCCAGTAGTCGGGCAGCGCCAGCCTTACTTGAGGCACGGGTCTGGCATTGATGCCCAGGGCCTGCGACCCACTGCTGAGCCGTCGGTTTTTCATTTCCATCGGATACTCTTTGGCACCCACGGTCAGTGTTCCGTGCAGCCATCTTGCCTCGGCAAAGGCCTGCTGCACCACCACATGGCTGGTGAACCGGTAGGGTGCAGCCACGTCAACGCCATATCCTATGGCCCAGCGTCGGGTAGAATCGGTGGCAAGCGGGCGTGCCACCGAGGCGCGCACATATCCGTTCTCCTTTTCGAGCGAGCTGAGTCCATATTTGTTGGCGTTCAGCCAAAGGGGCGTTTTGCCGCTTGAAGCCGTTCCTTGAAGCTGGATTCGGTATTCCAGTCCTTCCAGGGGATTGATGCTGCGACGTTCTTCCTGTGCACCTACCATTGAGGGCAAACACAAGCCAAATGCCACGAGCAGTGACTGAATGTTTCTTTTTCGCATTACTTTGAGGTTGATTTTGTGATGCGAAGTTAGCCATTTTTTCCCAAACACCCGTTATTTTTCGTCCGAAACCTCTTTCCTGTCAGAATAAAAGTGTAATTTTGCATATATTATAATAATCTTATTCCATAATTTGATGAGACAAAAAATAGACTGCTTCTTGCCCTGCGAGCGTATGGAAGAGCTCGAGCCCATGCTTGAGACGCTGCGTCAGAGCAAGACCATACAGCATATCCATCTGTTGGTGAGTGCTGATTTTGCCGCCGCCAACCCTGTTCCAGATAATTGCACGCTCGTGGTGACCGACCGCCTACTGTCATCGGGTACCATGCTCGCCATCGAGGAAAACACCAGTGCAGACTACGTGCTCCTCAACCTGAAAGCTTCACCTGCCGATTTGGGGCAGTATGCCCTCGACCGCATGCTTGCCGCAGCTGTGGATTCAGATGCACAGTTGCTCTATAGCGACCACTACTCCATGGAGCAAGGCGTGCGAGTGAAGCATCCGGTGATAGACTATCAGTTGGGCAGTGTGCGTGATGATTTCGATTTCGGATCGCTTGTTCTCATCAAGGCGTCTGCCCTCCATGCCTATGCACAGTCGCAAGACCATGACAAGGAAGGGCTGTCCTATGCGGGATTCTACGACCTTCGCCTTTTTCTTAGTCGCCATGGCGATGTGTTCCACCTTAACGAATATCTCTACACGGAGCAGGAATTGGACACCCGCAAGAGTGGGGAGAAACAGTTTGACTATGTCAATCCACGCAATCGGGAAGTACAGGTGGAAATGGAGCAGGTGGTCACCCGTCACCTTACAGAACTTGGTGCGCTAATAGACCCCTCCAACTATTGCCTGCCCGACTTCACGGAGCAGCAGTTTGACTGTGAGGCTTCGGTGGTGATACCCGTCTTCAACCGTGTGAAAACCATCAAGGATGCCGTCGACTCGGCACTCGGGCAGAAGACTCGGTTCAAGTATAACGTCATTGTGGTGGACAATCATTCCACCGACGGCACTACCGAACTTCTTGACGCTTATGCTGACCCGCGACTGATTCACATCGTGCCAGAGCGCATGGATCTCGGCATTGGCGGTTGCTGGAACGTGGCAACTGGCGATGAGCGTTGCGGACGCTTTGCCGTGCAACTTGACAGTGACGACCTTTATTCCTCCGACCAGACTCTGCAGCGCATCGTCGACGCCTTCTATCGCCAGAAGGCTGCCATGGTCATAGGCAGCTATCGCATGTGCAATTTCGAACTCAACACGTTGCCGCCGGGACTCATTGACCACCGTGAGTGGACAGACGAAAATGGGTGTAACAATGCTCTGCGCATCAACGGACTCGGTGCACCTCGTGCCTTTTTCACTCCTTTGGTGCGTCAGGTGAAGTTTCCCAATACCAGCTATGGCGAGGACTATGCGCTCGGACTGCTCTTCAGTCGTCGTTACCGCATAGGCCGCATTTATGACGAACTCTACCTCTGCCGTCGTTGGGGCGGCAATAGCGACGCAGCCCTTTCCATTGAAAAGGTGAATGCCAACAATCTTTATAAGGACAGACTGCGCACCATGGAAATCAGTGCACGCCGACAGATGCTCCAAGGCAAGTCTGACCTGATGACCGATAGTTCGGTGCTCAGGTTTTTCAACCGCCAACTTGAGACGTGGGACTTGGCACGTAGGAATTTCCGCGACCTGCAGAACGTGCAGACACGGGAACTGCCCGTGGGCGACAATACGCTCCTTGTGCAGTTCAATCCGGCACGTATTGTCTCTACAGGTGCCAAGATAGACCGCAAGGCCATTGCCAGCCGTCCCTGTTTCCTCTGTGATGCCAATCGGCCCAAGGAGCAGATAGCCAAGGAACTCGATGCCGATTTCAAATTGTTGGTCAACCCTTATCCCATTCTCCCGGTCCATTTTACCATTCCTTCCCGTCGCCACCAGCCACAGGCCATCCTCTCTCACTACGGCGAGATACACAAGTTGCTCTCGCTCTATCCCGAGTTGATGATTTTCTACAACGGACCCAAGTGTGGAGCATCGGCTCCCGATCATCTTCACCTGCAGGCGGGCTCCAATGGTGTGGTGCCCCTCCAGCGTGCCTGGCAAAGGCTGAGCCGCAGTCAGCAGAGTATCTATACATTGGGTGATGAGGGACATATAGCTCTTGTCAAGGATTATGTATGCCCGTTGTTCCTCATCCGCAGTAGGAACGCCAAGGCCGACCAGCGGATGTTCAACAAGCTTTATCATGCCATGCCCCAGACGAAAAACGACAGTGAACCGATGATGAACATCCTGGCATGGCGCCAGGGAGAAGACTATTTGAGCGTGGTCATACCTCGACGCAAGCACCGCCCCGACTGCTATATGGCAGAGGGCGCCGACCGGATGATGATTAGTCCGGGAGCGCTCGATATGGCCGGACTCATCATAACGCCGCGCGAAGCCGACTTCAAGAACTTGACGGCAGCACAAGCAGAAAGTGTGCTGAAGGAAGTGGCTGCCGATGAAGCAATGGTCAACACCATCGTGGAGCGGCTGAAGGAAGATGTTCAACGAGAAGGAAGTCCGGCCGTGGTCACCACATTCGGTCACAGGGAACCCGTCGTGTCGGTAGGTATAGTGAGCGGACAGGAAATTCACTTCGACTTGAACAAACCTTATACAGCCAAGGGTGAGAGTATTACCGGTGAGCAGGTGGTCACCCTTTCCGAGGGCAGCATTCTTTGGAATGGCAACCAATATAGGGAACTCGTATTCCAACCGCAGTCGCCCGATGCCTCGTTTTCTCTTCATGACGTGACTATAGGTGTCAATTTCCATTGGGAACGCCGTGAGACGCAAGTGTTTCAAGGCACTTTGCGCCTCGTTGTCGAGGCCGACAAGATATGCGCCATCAACGAGTTGCCTGTAGAACACTACTTGATGAGCGTTATCTCCAGTGAGATGAGCGCCACGTCGTCATTGGAGTTCCTCAAGGCTCATGCCGTCATTTCGCGCAGCTGGTTGCTGGCTCAGATGGAGAAGCGCCGCCAAAACCATGAAGGCACCAACAACTTCTTCTCCTTTGTCAAGAAGGAAGACACCCTTATCAAGTGGTATGACCGTGACGACCACACCATCTTTGACGTGTGTGCCGACGACCATTGCCAACGTTATCAGGGCATAACTAAGGAAACCAATGCCCATGTGGTGGATGCCGTGCGCCAGACTCGCGGTCAGATACTCCTCTCGGGCGATGAAATTTGTGACGCGCGCTTTTCCAAGTGCTGTGGTGGCGTGAGCGAGGAATTCCAGTATTGTTGGGAAGATACTCCCAAATCCTATCTTTCTGCCATTGTCGATGCTCCCCATGCGGGAGCAATGCCCGACCTGACGGTAGAGACGAATGCCGAGCGCTGGATACGCTCAACGCCCGAAGCCTTCTGCAACACGAAAGACAAGCACATACTCTCGCAGGTGCTCAACGACTTCGATCAGGAAACGCCCGATTTCTACCGCTGGCATGTGGACTACACCCAGGAGGAACTGCGCAAACTCATTTGCGAGAAAACCAAGCTCGACTTCGGCGATATCGTCGACTTGCAGCCTTTGGAAAGGGGTAAGAGTGGACGCATTTCCCGACTGCGCATTGTGGGCACAAAACTTACGTTCACCATAGGCAAGGAACTTGAGATACGCCGTGTGTTGAGTACTTCCCACCTCTATAGTTCCGCCTTTGTCGTAGACCGTCATGACGAGAACGCCTGGGGGGTGCCAGCCCGCTTCACCATTACCGGTGCCGGCTGGGGCCATGGGGTGGGGCTCTGCCAAATAGGAGCCGCCGTGATGGGCGAGAAGGGCTATTCATATGACCAAATATTGCTCCACTATTATAGAGGAGCGGAAATCAGAAAAATATATAAGTAATTATTGCCGTGATTGACGGAGCCAGTCGTTTCTGTTTCCGTCACTCACGGCTTGCATCATTCAGACAAATCCATAAACATTCCAATGAAACACTTGAATCCTTGGGCTTGGGTGCCCTCACTCTATTTTGCCGAGGGCTTGCCCTATGTGGCAGTAATGACTATCTCGTTGGTGCTCTACAAGCAGTTGGGACTCAGCAATGCCGAAATCACGTTCTACACCAGTTGGCTTTATCTGCCATGGGTCATCAAGCCCCTGTGGAGTCCGTTCATTGACTTGGTGAAGACCAAGCGCTGGTGGATTGTGGCCATGCAGTTGCTCATCGGCGCCTCGTTTGGCGGCGTAGCGTTCACCCTCCAGACCAGTTTCTGGCTCCAGGCCACTTTGTGCTTTTTCGCCCTCATGGCGTTCAGCAGTGCCACCCATGACATAGCGGCAGACGGTTACTACATGCTTGAGTTGGACAACCACGAACAAGCCATGTTTGTGGGTATACGCAGCACATTCTACCGTTTTGCCACCATTTTTGGCCAGGGTGTGCTTGTGATGATAGCTGGAAATTTGCAGCTTATCTTCCGCAACGCTTCCATCAAGTATTCTTGGAGCCTGATGTTCTATGGCGTCACGGGGCTGTTCATAGCCTTGTGGCTTTGGCATAGCTACATTCTGCCCCGACCTCGTGCCGACCATGGCATGAATCGTGTAGAGGCACGTCAGCTGTGGAGTGGCATTTGCAGGATGATTGTCACCTTTGTCACCAAGATGCCGTGGCGTCAGGTGGTGTTCGGCATCTTGTTCATGCTTTTCTATCGTATGCCCGAGGGGTTGCTCGCCAAGGTTTCCACGCTCTTTCTTGTAGACAGTCACGCAGAGGGTGGACTAGGGCTTTCCCCTCAGGAATATGGACTTGTGCAGGGGACGGTCGGTGTCATAGGGCTCACGCTGGGTGGCATCTTGGGTGGCATCGCCGTGAGTCGCAAGGGCTTGAAATATTGGCTTTGGCCCATGGTGTGCGCCATCACGCTGCCCGATGTGGTATATGTCTACATGAGCTATGGATTGCCTTCCAGTTTGCTGGTGGTCAATGTTTGCGTGTTTGTCGAACAGTTTGGCTATGGTTTTGGCTTCACTGCCTACATGCTCTATCTGATTTATTATAGCCAAGGAGAGTACAAGACTTCCCATTATGCACTCTGCACAGCCTTCATGTCACTTTCCATGATGATTCCCGGCCTCTTTGCCGGAGCCTTGCAGGAATGGGTTGGTTATCGACACTTCTTCATTATTGTCATGGTAGCCTGTGCTCTGACCTTTGTGGTGTCGGCTTTCCTCAAAATAGATGCCGACTTTGGAAAGAAAGAGAAGAACGAACAGACGATGGTTCCTGATATGGATGAAAACAGGGAAGAATAGGACAGGTTCTTGTTTGCCTGTAATGGAGAGTTGTCAGTAGGGCAGGAAAGCAGACAGACAAATGAAAGAATGGCCATAACAGAGTGCCAGGTGTATATCTTGAAGATTTCAAACAACGACAACTCCCGGAAGTTTCCCGAGATACTTCCGGGAGTTGTCGTTATGTAAAGTGTCAGTCTATAAACCTTTTGGTGATATCTGCATAGTCATCTATGCGGCGGTCTCGCAGGAAGGGCCACCATCGGCGTACATCCTCACTGTGTGCCAAATCAATTTCCGCCACGATACTTTCCTCTTCGTTTTCCGATGCCCGATAAAGCAGTTCGCCTTGTGGTCCCGCTATGAAACTGCTTCCCCAAAACTGTATACCAGGTGTTTGTCCGGATGGGTCAGGCTCAAAGCCCACTCTGTTGACGGCGACGACAGGCAGCCCGTTGGCCACTGCGTGCCCACGCTGTATGGTGGTCCATGCCTCACGTTGCCGTTGCTGCTCTTCGGGCGTGTCGGCGGCAGCATATCCGATGGCTGTTGGATAGATGAGCAATTCGGCTCCTTGGAGTGCCATAAGCCGTGCGGCTTCCGGATACCATTGGTCCCAGCACACCATAACGCCCAGTCTTCCCACACTCGTGTTGATGGGGTGAAAGCCCAAGTCACCTGGTGTGAAATAGAATTTCTCGTAATAGGCAGGGTCATCTGGTATGTGCATTTTGCGATACTTGCCCGCTATGGACCCGTCGCGCTCTATGACTACTGCTGTGTTGTGGTAGAGTCCGGGTGCTCGACGTTCGAATAGAGATGTGACAATGACCACTCCCAATTGTCGGGCAAGCTCTCCGTAGAATCCTGTAGAGGGGCCTGGTATGGGTTCTGCCAGGTCGAACAGGTCCACGTCCTCCGTTTGGCAGAAGTAGAGCGAGTTGTGCAGTTCCTGGAGGATGATGAGTTGGGCACCCCGGTGAGCCAGGTCTGTGATGCCTTCAGCAAGGCGGCGCAGATTGTCTTTCACGTCGCCTGTGTTGTGTTGTTGCAGAAATCCTATTTTCATTGAAGTTGTATTTATCTTGTTATGGGATGCAAAATTAGTCATTTTCCACGAATTACGTGCCGTACTAAATGTCTTTTCGTGAAACATTGTTCCTTGCCGATGGCAACCTAAGCTGTAGACAGAATAAACCTGAAACTATGATGGCCGTATTTATAAAAGCGTAGTCTTGTCCACAAATCTGTGGTTGCCACATTGAAAGTACTCAGTTCTTCATGGCCTTCCCGTCAGGTGTGATGGCTTCGGCCGAGATGATGAGCTGGCGGCATTGAGGTGTATTGAACAGTGTCACCTTGGCTTTTCCGCTGGCATCGGTCTTGATGTTCGGACTCCAAAACAGAGTGCGTCTGTGATCCTCGCCTGCCGGCAGGTCACCACGCTGCACATTGTAGAATTCCACTCCCGTGTCGTAGGCATGGAAGGTGGTGCGGCGCAGTCCCTTGGGGCATTTGGTAAACATCTTGTGCGTGTAGACAAACACGGTTGCCATGCTGCTCATGCCGTATGGGTTGACGTAGCGTTTCCATGTCTCGTCGTTGTCGGTCACGTAGATACTGCGTGCTTCCTCAAGCATGACAGGCAGATGCTCCATGGAGCGCGAGGTGAGCAGTTCGGCTGTCTTCTGTTCTCTCATACCGAGATTGGTCACGCAGAAGGGACGGTTGTTGACGATGAAAAGCACGGGCTTGTTCTTGTAGGAGAAATCACACACTCTGTCCATACTGCCCTGGTTGGCAGTTTTTCCGTCGGCAGAGCGTCCGAAGAACGTGACAGTGTCGTTGCCGTCGGAGAGTACGTCGTAGTAAGTGCCACCGAAGTCTTTGTTCTTTTTCATCAGCCAATCTATAAAAATAGGTGTAGTCTCGAACTCGTCTTCCATCTGGTCCACCTCCTTGTCCACGTTGTAGTGTATGAACGACCCCTTGCGCCCCTCGCGCTCATTGTCCCATGCAATACCTGTTTCCCAGAAATGCTTCTTTACGAGCACGTTCTTCAACGTGTGGGTACGTTCGGTCATGCTCTTCTTGGAATCATGGGTCGGCGTGGCGAGCGAGTCGGCATACTGGAAATTAGTGGTGGCAGGCGTGAAGTCGAATGGCTTCAGTGTTTCCATGGGCGACAACAGGCGCGGCGCTGGCGAGAAGTTGCGGTCTATGCCCACGCGATAGTGCTTGTCTGTGTTGACAAACATGGTCCATTCTCCGGCACAGGCGGGTGCAAGCATGGTGTAGTAGCCATTTGCATCGCTGGTGGTAGTGCCACTCAGCGTCTGTCCCTGCTGGTTGTAGAGGCGGAAGCGTAGCGGCATGTTTGCCACGGAGAATTTCTTGCGGGTGGGCTTCAGTTTGCCGATAATGTTAAGGCACTTCTCTATCTGGTAATTGATTGTGAAACGCTTGCGGCCCATCATCTGTGCCAGGTCATATCGTCGCCAACCTTGTACCATCATCAGCAGGTCGGCCGCCTTGCGGTGCCTGCTGTCGTCGGCCTCGAGATAGTAGCTGGGGTTGAACACGTAGCCGTGCAGTTCGCCGGTGAGCAGAAGCCAAGTCTCGCAGTTGTCGGCCGTTTGTCCTTTCTCTGTGGCTGCATCGCGCACGGACAGGGAGAAGGTGGAAGAAGGTTGGGTACGGAATGCCAGGTTAATATATTCCGATGGTGCGGGCGTACCACTCATCACTTTCATGCGGATGTGCTCGGCACGCTGTTTGGGATAACTGAAGAAGAGTCTGTCTGCTACCACGTCGCCCTTGGCCGACACGATGCTCAGACGGTTTACTCCGTCGGCTATGGCCGAGTCGGGTAAATTGACGGATAGTGTTTTCCCAGCCATGGCTTTCACCACGTCAAGATGGCGTAGTGTGCCGTGTGAGGTGAGAAGAACGCCCAGTGAATCGGCGGCTACAGAGTTGGTAGGTGTGAGTAACAGCTTCCAACTGGCACCGTTCTGTTTCACTCGGAGGGCGCAGCCTTCTGTCTCCGGTTCTGGTAGTGTGGCGGAAAGCGTCTTCCCGTCTTCGTCTGTGAGTTGCAATGTGTAGCTTTTCCCTGTTTGGGGTGTGAAGTAAAAGGCCCCTCGTCCTTCGTGAATGGTTTCAACCGTTGCCACGGGCTTCCCGTCGGCAAGAAGTGAACCGTGGGCTTCTGTGGGGTGTCCTTTCTCGTTTCTTGCCTCGAACGCCACGTGGCAGGGCAGTCCAGCCACGAGATGTCCGCCCTCAGGAAAGAAGTGAATGTTCTCTTTCACACTGTTTTCATCTCCAGGGCGTTTTTGCCATACCACTTTGTCGAACTCTGTTTTAGAGTAGTCGCCCTCGTGCTCGGGCGCATTGTAGACGGGGAAGATACGCGAAAACATCCAACTGCTGTCCCAATTGAGCATGTAGCGTGTGTAGGCCCTCACCTCATAGTAGCCGCCGGCCAGTACGTTGCGCAGGTCGAATACGCCCGACGCCTGTCCCTGGTCAACCTGTAGCTTCTGCGTGTCGAGCACGTTGCCGCTGGCGTCGAGCAGTTCCACATAGAGCACCCTGCTCACATCCGTGGGCTTACCCGTGTCGCTGCGTGTCACGTAGCACTTGAACCACATCTTTTCTCCTTGGAAATAAGACGTGTTGTCGAAATGAATGTAGACTTTCTCTTGGGGGAGAAAGGCATTGAATTTGGCTATGTTGCTTGCCCAGGTCCGTATGTCTCCGTTGGCAGCCAAACAGCTGGCTCCGGGAAACATGGCAAGCGTGAGTAGGCAGGCTGCCCACTTGAATGTTTTCATGATTTGGGTGAAGTTTGTTGGTTGTTTTGCAAAGATAGGGATAATATCTGATAAACAAGAAGTAAATGCTCACTTTTTCTTCTATATATTCCTTTGCAACCCGGTTGCACATGTGAAGAAGTAACTTTGCAGGCAGAAACTAAAATTCGCAATAATTAGAAGATATGATTAAAAGACTATTGTTTATAGCGGCAGTAACAGCGGCAGCTCTCGGAGGATTCGCCCTTTGGCAGAAGAATGTCGACACGGCCGACGCTGGCGAGGAGCATGAGGAAGAAGTGGATTTAGAGAATATACCCCTCACTGAAAAGCAGGTGAAGGCGGTCGACCTGCGCATGGGCGAGGTGACTGGTCGCCAACTTGATGCCACCATCCAAGCCAATGGCGCCCTGGTGGTGCGTTCGCAAAATGTGGGGCAGGTGTCTGCCTTGATGGGCGGCATTGTGAAATCCATACTTGTCAAGGAAGGACAGCAGGTAAGCTGTGGACAGTTGGTGGCCACAGTGGAGAACACTGACATACTCGCTCTGCAGCGCGAATACTATTCGGCCGTGAAAGATGCCGAATTGGCACGTGTGGAGATGAACCGCCAGCAGACGCTTGCCGCCAGTGGTGCCGGCGTGAAGAAAAACCTGCAACTGGCACAGAAACAATATCAAGTGGCAGAAGCCAATCTTACCGGCATAGGACGTCAGTTGCAGCAACTGGGTATAGGCTTGAAAGCCGTGGCGCAGGGAAAGTTCACTACTGTGTTCCCGTTGCGTGCTCCTGTGGGTGGAACCGTGACACGCCTTGTCGCTACGCTCGGCAGTTATGCCGACATGCAGACCCCACTGATGACCATTCGCGACAACAGTGCCGTTGAGTGCGACCTCAATGTGTTCGAGAAAGACCTCGGCAAGGTGAAGGTGGGCAACCCCGTGGTGCTTGCCTTGACCAACCAGCCCGGTGTGGAGGTGAGTGGCCGCGTGTATGGCATGAACGAATACTTCAACGACGGCACCAAGGCCGTGGCGGTCCACGTGCGCCTCGACAAGGCCCCCGGGCGTGTTCACCTCTTCGATGGCATGTATGTGAGTGGCACTATAGCAACCGGCAGAACCCTTTGCCAGACCTTGCCGTCGAAGGCCATAGTCAATGCCGACGGCAAGAGCTACATCTTCGCCCTCAACCGTGCGCCCAAGAAGGGAGAGTATGTGTTCTCACGCCACGAGGTGACCACAGGCGTGAGCGAGGATGGATACACGGAAGTGGCCTTGTGCAAGCACATACGCCCCGGACAGAAAATCGTGACCGCCAACGCCTATTACTTAGCTTCGCTCACGGGCGATCACGGAGAGGAGGACTAAGCCATGTTCCAACGACTCATCACTTATTCCATCCACCACAAACTCGTGGTGGGTATTTTCACTCTTGCTCTTGTCGCATGGGGTGTATGGTCGCTTGTGAATCTGCCTTTCGACTCTACGCCCGATATCACGGACAATCAGGTCCAGGTTATCACCCAGGCACCGTCACTCGGTGCGCAAGAAGTGGAGCAATACATCACCACTCCCATCGAAATGGCGCTTGCCAACATTCCGCGACTACAGGAACGACGCAGCATATCGCGCAGCGGACTGTCTGTCATTACGCTTGTATTCGACGATGATGCCGACATCTATTGGGCACGGTCGCAGGTGAACCAGATGTTGGAGACCGCTACCAAGGACCTGCCCAAGAACACGGATACCGAGATGGGCCCTGTGGCAACGGCTTTGGGCGAAATCTATCACTACACGGTGCGTGCCAAGAAGGGCTACGAACACAAGTACTCGCTCACCCAACTCCGCACTATCCAGGACTGGATAGTGCGCAAGCAACTCTCCGGAACGCCCGGCGTGGCAGAGGTGTCGGGGTGGGGCGGATACGTGAAGCAGTATGAGGTGGCGATAGACAACGACCGCCTCAACGCCAACGGCATCACTGTGGGCGACGTGTTCACGGCTCTTGAGAAGAACAATGCCAATACGGGAGGTTCCTACATCGAGGAACATTCAGCACAATATTATATTAGAGGACTCGGTACGGTGAAGACGCTTGCCGACATTGCCGCCATTCCCGTGAAAACCGTCGGCACTACGCCCGTCAGGGTGGGCGACGTGGCCACTGTGGACTATGGTCATGCCACACGCTTCGGTGCCGTGACGCGCAACGGCGAGGGCGAGGTGGTGGCAGGCATAGCCATCATGCTCAAGGGCGAAAACTTCCAGCATGTGAGCCGAAACGTCAAGGAACGTATAGCCCAGATACAGAAGTCTTTGCCCGAGGGAGTGGTCATTGAACCCTTCATCGACCGCACCGACCTTGTCGACCGGGTGGAGGGCACCATCGCCCATAACCTTATCGAGGGCGGACTCATCGTGGTCTTTGTGCTCATCCTCTTTCTGGGCAATTGGCGTGCAGGACTTGTCGTGGCCAGTGTCATCCCCTTGAGCATGCTTTTTGCTTTCGGCATGATGCAGACCTTCGGCATTGCCGGCAACCTGATGAGTCTTGGTGCCATCGACTTTGGCATGATAGTGGATTCGGCGGTTATCATTGTTGAGGCTGTGGTGACCCATATCAACGGCAGCGCCGGCCGGTATCCTTCGCTGAGGCTCACTCGTCAAGAGATGGACGAGGAGGTGCATTTCTCAGCTTCCCGCATCCGCCAGAGTGCTGCCTTTGGCGAAATCATGATCATGACAGTCTATATTCCACTCATGACTCTTGTCGGCATTGAGGGCAAGATGTTCCGTCCCATGGCGCTCACCGTATTTTTTGCCATTCTCGGCGCTTTCATTCTTTCATTGACCTATGTGCCTATGGCGAGTGCACTGATGCTGAGCCGCAAGGTGCACACGCGGGCCACTCTTTCCGACCGCATGATTGCCAGGTTGCAGTCGTTGTACCGGCCTGTGCTCGATTGGGTGCTGGTGCAGCGCCGCAATGTCATTACCGGAGCCATAGCCCTGTTCTGCGTCAGTCTGGTGGGCTTCAAGTATCTTGGCGGCGAGTTCATCCCCAGTTTGGAGGAAGGCGATTTCGCCGTGGAAATGAGCATGGCACAGGGCACTTCGCTGTCGCAGATGGTGGAGAGTTGCACCAAGGCGGAACAGTTACTCAAGGCGGAATATCCCGAGGTAAAGCAGGTGGTGAGCCGCATAGGTAGTGCCGAGATTCCCACAGACCCTATGCCGGTGGAGCGTGCCGATATCATGATTGCCCTCAAACCCAAAGCCGAATGGACGTCGGCAACTACTACACCAGAGTTGATGGAGAAGATGGAGGAGACGCTCAAGACCATTCCCGGACTGGAGGCGGAGATTTCACAACCCATCCAGATGCGCAATAACGAACTCTTGACGGGCATTAAGCAGGATGTAGCCATCAAGATATTCGGTGACGATCTGTCTACACTCAGCCGTCAGGCCGACAAGGTGAAACGGCTAATCGAGGGAGTGAAGGGCGTGAGTGGCATCTTCGTTGAGGAGGTGTCGGGACTTCCGCAGATACAAGTGCGCTACAACCATGAACGTATGGCGGAATATGGACTCAGCGTTGACGAGGTAAACCGGCTGCTTGAAACCACCTTTGCTGGTGGGGTGGCAGGTGTCGTCTATGAAGGTGAGAAGAGGTTCGATCTCGTAGTGCGCATGGCTGACACCCATCGCACCGCCGAACAGCTGGGCTCTCTCTATGTGCCCCTGCCTGGAGGCGGCAGTGTGCCCCTCGGCCAGATAGCCGACGTGGTGTACGAGTCGGCTCCCGCACAGGTGTCGCACGAGGATGGTGCCCGCCGTATCTACGTGGGATTCAACGTGAAGGGACGTGACGTGCAGAGCACAGTGGCCGACATACAGAATATTCTCGACCGAAAGCTGAAGATGCCCGAAGGCTACTATTATACCTATGGCGGCGAGTTCCAGAACCTTCAGAGTGCCACTCACCGTTTGGCTGTGGTGGTACCGGTGGCGCTCATCGTCATCCTCCTGTTGCTCTATGCCACGGTGAAGAACGTTCGCGAGTCGCTCTTCGTCTTTTCAGCCATTCCCCTTGCTGCCATTGGCGGCGTGTGGGCATTGTGGTTGCGCGGCATGCCGTTCAGCATTTCGGCAGGCGTCGGGTTCATAGCCCTGTTTGGCGTGGCTGTGCTCAACGGTATTGTGCTCATCGGACAGATGAACCAGATGGAGCGAGAGGGTGTAGGCGACATACATCGCCGCATCATTGACAGTTGCATGATTCGTCTGCGCCCCGTGCTCATGACCGCTCTTGTGGCTTCCATGGGATTCCTGCCCATGGCTCTCTCGCATGGTGACGGTGCCGAAGTGCAGCGGCCGCTCGCAACGGTGGTGATAGGCGGACTTGTCACCTCAACCCTTCTCACCCTCCTGGTGCTGCCCGCCATCTACAAGACGTTCTCTGTAGAGAAAAAAACAGAGACTGAAGGCTTTGTGCCGGAGGAAAAAGTGAAATAAGCACCCCATAGGAACAATGACAGATAGTTAAGGATAATGACAATGAAAAGAATAATGACCGTGGTCCTTGCCGTGCTCGCGTTGCAGGCGGCTTGGGCAGACAACAAAACGCTAACGCTACAGCAGTGCCTGGACATGGCGGTTGAAAACAACCTTGAACTGCAGACTGCCGACAAACAGGTGGAACGGACACGGATTTTGCAAGGCACGGCATGGGATGTGGACAAGACTTCTCTTTCGCTCTCGCAAGACCCTACATCGGGAGGCAGTCCTGACAATGCCTTGACCCTCTCGCAGACCATCGAGTTTCCCACGCTCTATGCAGCCCGTCGCAGCAGGCTCAAGGCTGAAACCCGGGCTGAGGAAAGTCGCAGGGAAGTGGTAAGAAACAGATTGAAAGGTGAGGTGGCGGCAGCCTATTGGCAGCTGGTTTATCTCACCGAACGGATGGCTATCCTGAACAACCAGGACACCCTGCTTGCCCGTTACGTGACTGTTGCCTCCAAGCGTTGTGCCGCAGGTGAAGCCCGTAGACTCGAACTCTTGTCGGCCGAACGTATGCATCAGGATAATTTGCAGGAACTTGCCACCATAGGAAGTGAGCAAGCCATTGCCCGCCGCACGCTCATGACGTTGCTCTGCACGGACATTGCGATTGTTCCCGCCGACACGCATTTGAAGCCTGTCTCAGCCGGTAGCTTTGGCTACGATTACGGGCAGAGTGCCGAGGGAAAGTATGCCTCGCTCCGTCTCAAGGCGGCCGAGAAAGCGATAACGGAAGAGAAAAACGGCTTTGCCCCGTCGCTCTCCATAGGACTTCGCACGCAGATGGTCATCAGCGGCTGGGACCCTTATCATGAAAATCGTGCCCGTTATGCCGGCGGAAACTTTATGGGCTTTGAAGTGGGTGTGGGCATACCGCTCTTTTGGGGCGCCACCCGAGCCAAGGTAAAGGCAGCCAAGGCAGAACGCGACGTCCTGTTGCTGGAAAACCGCAGGCAGCAGCAGCAACGTTCGGCCGAGTATATAGCCGCTACCGACCGTTTCTCGGCAGCTCAGACCAAAATGGAGTATTACGAGAAAACGGGTGCCTCCAAGGCTGATGAAATGGCGAGGATTGCCACCACGGAGTATGAGAACGGCGAAATATCCTATGTGGAGTATGTCAATGCCCTGCAGGAGAGTATGGACCTCCGGCTCAAACGTGCTGCTGCCATCAATGACTTCAATCAGGCAGCCGTGACGTTGTGGCAGTTCGAGGGAAAGCTTTGATACCTGCGAAGCCCCGGAAGAGTGGGGTAAAAACGGCTCGTCCGGTATTTGAAGTGGCACCTGACGTCGCTCACTCTCTGAATGTTGCAAATCTCTTCCAAACCGGATATTGTCACTAAACAGCAGAGTTGCAATGCCTAAGTGTGCGACTTGCGTGTGCTAAGTGTGCGACTTAGGGATGCTAAGTGTGCGACTTAGGGATGCTAAGTGTGCGACTTAGGGGTGAAAAACAAGCTATTTTATGTAAGTGATTGAAAATGAAACATCTTTTAGTTTCATTAAAAGAAGAGGTTACGAATTAGAAATATACAGGATGTGGCATCCTGCTGTAATTTGCATAACCGTCAAAGAACTCTTATTGGTTGCAAAGGTACATCTTTTAATCGGAGATAAAGAATATTTTAACCATATTTTTTATCTCCGATTTCTTATTTAGACAGATTCATCAAACGAAGTCAGCATCCCTTACAGTTCTAGCCATAAATATCCCTCTCACGGATATTGCCCCAAGTTCCAATAACTTTTTCCCAATTTGAATCAGACTTGCGCCTGTTGTAATGACATCATCAATGAGCAAGACATGCTTGCCACGAATGTATTTTGCGTTGAACGTGAGATTTTCAATCTTGTTCTCACCTATTGTACCCTTCAACTTTTCACGATCATACTCTATCCAGAGTGTTCTGAAACCATCAGTAATATCCAATCGTTTTGCTAAATCTCGGCAAAATTTTGTAAATCTTATGCCATGTGATTTTTTAGAAGAAGCTGGTATCGGTACAAGCACGGCTTTTTCTTTGATAGAGTCAAAACATGAGAGTTTTGAAATACACAATGAGAATACCTTTGCCCATAACCAACTTTTTTCTCCATCCTTGAAAGCATACACAGAATTACGTGCTTGTCGTGCTTTCTTAGATACCTTTTTGCATGACAATGGATAATAGTCATGTATGTAATGATATTCAATGTTATGGGTTATATCATGTCCTGCAAAGGATGTCTCATAAGTGAAGTAGTCGAAATTCGCCAATCTTTTGAAAAAGATAAATTCCAATATAGAATGCCAAATGCCATAAGTATCTTTGTTCTTTGTCCTAAAGATGGAAGTTTTTGAAATATTCAGGTCTCCCATACCCATGCCAATAATCAAGTCTTGACTAAATGTTTGTTGATGCACAATCACCCAGCCAACATTTTCACAAACTACTTGTAAATTGCAATTTATTTTGTGAAGGAAATAGAACTTTTCTGATTCGTCGGGACAAATGATGAGAAAATCACCATTTGTTTGTGACAAGATTTTTGTAGGAAGCTCATAAGAAAGACCTTCCTGCTCATTTGTATTGTTTATGCCTGCATATAATCGTCCCATAAGCAATATTTGTTTAAATTAAAATTCAAAGATACGGATTTTATAGTAAAAAAGGACTCAGACCTGCCATTTTTATGAATTTTATTGTTCTTTTTTGCTTTTTTCTGTTAATATGTCAATATATTCTGAGCGATATGAATTTTTATCATCATGTGCGTATTTTACGTTTGATGTAGAATTACAGGAATGCACAATCAGTATAAAAGTCAGCCGTCATCGCAGAAAGACAGTCCTCGTACCTCAGACTAACTTTCCCCGACTATGGCACGGCAAGAAAAATCCTTGGCGGTATGCCTTGAAATTCTTTAAGACTATACAGCCAAGGACTTTTCGTATTTTGCCGTGCTGACAACGGCTGATTTTTATAGCCACAATTCGCAGTTCCATTTTTATCGCACAATCCAAACGACATGAAACAGTGGCACGCCACCCTTTCCTGTCTCAGTAGTACGGCAAGAGGAAAAGAGTTTCTTTTTGTCGGTTGCAGGCTAACCGATTAAAAGAAACACCATTCCTTGATTTGCCGTACCATTTGTTTTGCCTAATCCACCGCATGAAAGAAGTCATCGCAGTAAACATCAATGACCACTTTCATGCTTGTCTGCACAGTCTTGGAGAAAACCCGATATAAGAAGCATGGGTAAGCCATACTCTTCTTTCATCGGAATTTCTCTGATGGCTGTGCCATTTTTGTATGCGACTACCATTTCTACAAAATGAATGCAGGATGATGAATCTATAAAAATGAGAGCGCGATAATCGTGCAGTCCCAAAACTTCCGTGAAGTTTCTCATTTCATTGCCGCTCTGATTTCCTTTCCTCCACATGGTCTTTCCTTTGGCATCAATCGTTATCGTGCAGGTGCAAAGGTATGGCAGCGGGCTTTGGAAATAAAAGGTCGAGCCTTCGGTTT
>CAKPUA010000011.1:0-82167 GCA_934191235.1 uncultured Prevotella sp.
TACGAGGGGTTAGTGGCAGACTTACGAGGGGTTAGTGGCAGACTTACGAGGGGTTAGTGGCAGACTTACGAGGGGTTAGTGGCAGACTTACGAGGGGTTCCTCTGCCTGGGCACTCATTGCCACGGCCGTGGGCAATGAGTGCCCAGGCAGCAGGACTGATTTTTGGCATTCCACTTGAACTTGACAAACGGTGAATCGGTGATAGATGGTGAGAGATTTAGCACCATCTATCACCGATCTATCACTCTATCTATCTCACTTGCAGTCAGTCGAATAATGTCAGATATCAAGAAAAGTGATAGATAGTGCCAAAAAAATGAAAAACTTTACTTGCGCGTGCGCGCGCATAAGGAGATCCATCAGCCAATGCGTCAAGAAGATAAAGCCAAGTAAATTCGGGGCTTTCAGTCCATTTTTTAGTGACCGCCCTAACATTGAAGCCACAACAGCCACTCCCACTCCCTAATGTGCCATAAAAACAGCAAAGGCCTCACTCTTTTCAGTTGCCGTCTGCAATAAAACGGTGTTGTCTGTTTTTTTGAAACATCTTGCACATGGAGAGGAGCATTTTGTTTTAGCGATACAGATGATGTGAGTCTTATAATGTCCACACACAGTAGGTGTACACAGCAGAAAATCTAAAGAACAGAGGGAAAGTAGAGACTGATAAATCCATGGGATATTTGACATAAATCAAAATTCTATGCTCAAAAATCAAATAGTCAGTTGCGTTATTATCCCCTTTATGCTATCTTTGCAGCAAATAAATCGAATCTTTTAAAGCCAATCATGGAAATCAATAACAACACCAAGTATTATTTTGCCGTGGACTTGGGCGCCACCAGCGGTCGTACCATCCTCGGTTCGCTCAACGACGGAAAGTTTGAACTGGAAGAGATTACCCGTTTCGACAACAATCTCATCGAAACCGGCGGTCATTTCTATTGGGATATCTATGCCCTCTACAATGAAATCATCAAGGGACTGAAGACTGTGGCACAACGTGGCATCCAGATTAGTTCCATCGGCATCGACACATGGGGTGTAGACTTTGTGTGCATCGGTGAAGACGGAGCCATACTGCGCAACCCACTTGCCTACCGCGACCCTCACACCTTCGGAGCCATGGAAGACTACTTCCAGCAGAAGGTGAGCAAGGAAGAGGTGTACGACATCACTGGTATCCAGTTCATGAACTTCAACTCCATCTTCCAGCTCTACGCCATGCGTCGTGCAGACAATTCTGCACTGAAGAATGCCAGCAAGATACTCTTCGTTCCCGACTGCTTGAGCTACATGCTCACCGGCAACGAGGTTTGCGAATATACCATTGCCTCCACCAGCCAATTGCTCGACCCACGCACCAAACAGCTTGACGAGAAACTCCTCGCCAGTCTCGGCTTGAGCCGAAGCAAGTTCGGCAGAATGGTGAACCCTGGCGAAATGATTGGCACACTCACTGCCGAAGTGCAGAAGATGACAGGCCTTGGCCCTGTGCCCGTCATTGCCGTGGCTGGCCACGACACCGGCAGTGCCGTAGCGGCAGTACCTGCCAAGGACGAGAAGTTTGCCTATCTGAGTTCAGGCACCTGGAGTCTGATGGGTATCGAGACAAAAGATGCCATCATCAACAAGGTGAGCTACGACCGCAACTTCACCAACGAAGGCGGTATCGACGGCACCACCCGTTTCCTGAAGAACATTTGCGGCATGTGGCTCTATGAGCGTTGCCGTCAAGAATGGCCGGAAGTGAAAGGAATGTCACATCCACAGTTGCAGGGCGAGGCCATGGAGTGCGAGCCATTCAAGTGCCTCATCAATCCCGACGACCAGATGTTTGCCAACCCCTCTTCCATGGTAGAAGCCATACAGACCTATTGCAAGAATCACGGAGAGCCTGTGCCACAGGGACACGCAGAAATATGCCGTTGCATCTTCGACAGCTTGGCACTGCGCTATCGTCAGGTGTTCTCCTATCTGCAGGAAATGGCAGAATTCCCCATCGAAGTGCTCCACATCATCGGCGGCGGCTCAAAGAATGTCTACCTTGACCAGTTCACGGCCAACTCGCTCGGTGTGAAAGTGCTCGCCGGTCCGCAGGAAGGTACAGCCATCGGCAACATCATGCTCCAAGCCAAGGCTTCGGGCGACGTGACCGACATTTGGGACATGCGCCGCATCATTGCCGCCAGCATTGAGTTGCAGGAATTTGAGCCACAAGACAAATCGGCATGGGACGCCGCTTACAAGAAATATCTCAGCATAACAGAAAAATAAACCATAAAACCAGAATAACAATGAATGCAGAACAAATTAAAAAGAACTATGAAGTAGCAAAGGAGCGCTATGCCGCTCTGGGTGTTGATACAGACAAGGCTATCGAGTTGCTGGAGAAGACCCCAATCTCTCTCCACTGCTGGCAGGCCGACGACGTAGTAGGTTTCGAGCGCAACGTGGCAGCTTCCGGTGGTATCCAGACCACAGGTAACTATCCAGGCAAAGCCCGCAACATCGACGAATTGCGTCAGGACATCGAGAAAGTAAAGTCCATGCTCGCCGGTACATTCCGTCTGAACCTGCACGAGACCTACGGAGAATTCGGCGGCAAGTTCGTTGACCGCGACCAGGTAGGCGTCGAGCACTTCCAGGGCTGGATGCAGTGGGGCAAGGAGCACGACATGAAGCTCGACTTCAACTCCACCTCTTTCTCTCACCCCAAGAGTGGCAACCTCACCCTTTCTAACCCTGACAAGGAAATCCGCGACTTCTGGATTGAGCACACCAAGCGTTGCCGCCGCATCGCCGATGCCATGGGTAAGTATCAGGGCGATCCCTGTATCATGAACATTTGGGTACACGACGGAAGCAAAGACCTCACTGTTGAAAAGGCACGCTATCGCCAGATTCTGAAAGAGAGCCTCGATGAGATTCTCGCAGAGAAGCTGCCAGACATGAAGTCTTGCCTTGAAGCCAAGCTCTTCGGTATCGGTCTCGAGGCCTACACCGTGGGTTCCAACTACTTCTATACAGGCTATTGCGCCAAGAACGATGTTATCTACACACTCGACACAGGCCACTACGAGCCAACAGAGAACGTGTCTGACGCTGTTTCAGCACTCTTGCTCTACGTTCCCGAGCTGATGCTCCACGTTTCTCGTCCAATGCACTGGGATTCTGACCACGTGACATTGTTCGACGACAACACACGCAACCTCTTCTCTGAACTGGTTCGTGCCAATGCACTCAATCGTGCCCACATCGGTCTCGACTACTTCGACGCCTCTATCAACCGTATCGGTGCATACATCATCGGTGTTCGCGCTGCCCAGAAGTCTCTGCTCCAGGCATTCCTCGAGCCACTCCAGACTCTGCGCAAGTATGAGGACGAAGGCAAGTTCTTCGAGCGTTTGGCTCTCCTTGAGGAAGAGAAGACACTGCCAATGGGTGCCGTTTACGACTACTTCAACCTGAAGAACAACGTGCCTGTAGCTGAAAGCTATCTCGCTGACGTTGAGAAGTATGAGGCTGAAGTTCTCTCCAAGAGAAACTAATCGTCAAGAACTGAATTTATTAAAACACAAGGTCGGAGACCTCAGAGTACTCTGAGATTTCCGGCCTTTTTCATTAATCAATCATGGAAATACTATTAGGATTACTCATCATCGCCATTGGTGCATTCTGTCAGTCAAGCTGCTATGTACCTATCAATAAAATCAAGGACTGGAGTTGGGAAAGCTACTGGGTAGTGCAGGGCGTTTTCGCCTGGCTCATCCTTCCCTTCCTCGGCGCACTGCTTGCCGTACCGGCAGGCCACACACTTTGCGAACTGTTTACCGCCAGCAACCCGTTCAACATCTGCATGACCATTCTCTTCGGTGTGCTGTGGGGTGTAGGTGGTCTCACCTTCGGCCTGTCCATGCGCTACCTGGGCGTGGCTCTGGGCCAGTCAATCGCCCTGGGCACCTGTGCCGGCCTTGGCACCATCATGGGACCCGTGCTGCTCAACATCTTCTTCCCCGAGATGAACGCCCTGAATTCACTCACCTTCTCGGTTATCCTCGGCGTAGTCGTTACGCTTGTCGGCATCGCCATTATCGGTGTGGCAGGTTCCATGAAGTCGGCATCGCTGTCGGAAGAAGAGAAAAAGGCTGCCGTGAAGGACTTCAACTTCCCCAAGGGTCTTGCCATCGCCCTCCTTGCTGGCTTCATGAGCGGATGCTTCAATGTAGGTCTTGAATTTGGCAAAGACATCAACTTCGGCGACCTCACACCCGACATGTACAAGACACTGCCCGCCACCTTCCTCGTGACGCTCGGCGGATTCGTCACCAATGCCATCTACTGCTTCTTCCAGAACAGCAAGAATCACACTTGGGGCGACTACAAGAAAGGCAACGTGTGGGGCAACAACCTTCTCTTCTGTACCCTTGCAGGTGCCTTATGGTACAGCCAGTTCTTCGGCCTGTCACTCGGAAAGGGATTCCTCACCGAGTCGCCTACACTGATGACGCTGTCTTTCTGCATCCTCATGGCACTCAACGTGGTGTTCTCCAACGTATGGGGCATCATTCTGAAGGAATGGAAGGGATGTTCTTCCAAGACCATTGCCGTGCTCATCCTCGGCATCATTGTCCTGGTAGTTTCATGCTTCCTGCCACAATTGGTATGACGCAAGACTAAAGACACACAACAAGCATACGCCATGGAACAAGAACAGCTCTTTTCCATGGCGCTTTTTCATTTCACCTTATGCGACCAATCATTCATACCTCCATCTATGCTTCCCCCTGTGGCAACCTGATACTGGGAGATTACCAGGGAAGCCTGTGTCTGTGCGACTGGACCGACACCAAACACAGACTACACACAGACCGTAAAATTCAACAAGAATTGAATGCTGTTTACCAGGAAGGCACAACAGACCTCATCAAGAAAGCGCAAGAAGAACTGGACGAATACTTCGCAGGCGTACGCACCGAATTCGACCTTCCCCTATGGATGACCGGCACCACATTCCAACAGCGTGTGTGGCAGTCACTCCAACAGATACCCTATGGCAGCACCATCTCCTACCGAGAGCAGGCACAGAGATTGGGCAATCCGCTTGCCGTGAGAGCCGTGGCATCCGCCAACGGCAGAAACCCCATATGCATCATTGTGCCTTGCCACCGCGTTATAGGCAGCAACCGTCAACTGACAGGATTTGCCGGAGGCATTGAAGCCAAGCGGTTCCTGCTGGAACTGGAACAAAGCCACTCCCCACAAAGTTCTATTCTGTTCAAGGATTCCTCCTTATAAGAATGCAGGCGCACGAAACTACAGCTTCGCCTTCCATATCCTTTTGCATACATAAAGCGCACACATAAACAGATTATTTCAGGAAACAACTATCATCCAGGAGGCCATCAAAAAAATATAACAAGCACATATCGACCTTTACAATAATCCCATGAAAAACATCTATCCCTGTGACAGTACCAAGGAAAACGGATTGGCGATTGAAAGTATGGCTCTTTCGGGATTGGGAAAGACATCCTATATTATAGCATCGGAAGTCTGAAACTTCTTGGAAAGCGGCAGCTATCAAAGCATTCAAAGAAAGCAGCAAGAACCGAACAAATAGAAAGCAAATCGAAAAGAAATAAACGAATTGCAAAAATAATCAAGAAAAAGTTTGCATTTTAGAACCTAATAGCATACCTTTGCAACCGATAAACTAAACTGTTGCATTATTACACCCGTTAGTAACGATGTGTAAAGTCGGATTTGTGTCAATAGGCATTTTGACAATAAACGTCGGAGATTCCTAACATTTATTTGATTTCATTGCAATAAACAGAAAGAGAGATTAATCAACTTAACACTGCATTTATATGGGTAAACTGTTTAGAAAAGGCTCAAAGTCTTTTGGCTATTCTGACAGAAGCGTCAACGCAAGCCGCATCCTTGTGGCATGCGCGCTGCTTGGGTTGTCGCCTTTGCAACCATGGGCTTCTGCACAGAATGTAAGAAACAACCAAAACGTAAGCAAGAAAGCTGCCGACACACCGCGTGGCATCCTCTACCGAGGCACAGTCGTCGATGAAGAAGACCAGCCATTGGTAGGCGTTAGTGTGAAAGACAAGACCAACAAAGTGCTTGCCGTCACAGACGAGAATGGTGAATACAAGGTATTGCTGCCTCCAGGCAAGCACACGCTGTCGTTCTTCTACATCGGCATGAAAGTGCAGGATGTGCGCATGCAACAAGGCAAGAAGAACACCGTCCGGCTGCAACCCAACTCCAACTCCATTGGCGAAACGGTGGTAACAGGTATCTTCACCCGCAAGAAAGAGAGTTTCACTGGTTCTGCCTCTTCATTCCGCCAGGAAGACCTGAAATCCATCGGCAACCAGAACGTGCTGCAAAGCCTTTCAGCACTTGACCCATCGTTTGTCATCGTAGAAAACAACCTGACCGGTTCCGACCCCAATGCCAAAATGAACGTCAACATCAACGGTTCGACAAGTATCAACGGACTCTCCGACACCTACGGCACTGATCCCGACCGCCCACTGTTCATCCTCGATGGCTTCGAGACCACCCTGGAGCGCATCTCCGACATGAGCATGGACCGCATCGAGAGCATCACCATCCTGAAGGATGCCGCCTCTACTGCCATCTACGGTTCCAAGGCTGCCAACGGCGTGGTGGTAGTAGAAACAAAGAAGCCCGAAGCCGGCAAACTGCGTTTCACCTATAACGGCAGCTACAACCTGAGCTGGGCTGACTTGAGCGACTACAATCTGATGAATGCCCGCGAGAAACTGCAGTTCGAGAAGTTATCAGGATACTACGGAAAGCTTGACGAGAACGGCGAAATCGTAAGCGACGTGAACCGCGCCACCTACTATGCCCGCTACAAGAACGTGGTGGCAGGCCTTGACTCTTACTGGATGAACGAGCCGCTACGCAACGGATTTTCCCACGACCACAGTTTCAATGCCGAAGGCGGCGACTCTGCCTTCCGCTACGGCCTTACTTTCCGCTATCGCGACAACGACGGTGTGATGAAAGGCTCCGACCGACAGAACATTGATGGTTCGGTAGACTTGTCATACCGTGTTGACAAGTTCAACTTCAGCAACCAGACAAACGTCTACTACACCAAATCGGACGACAACGTGGTTTCGTTCAGAGAGTTTTCATCTGCCAATCCCTATTATGCCAAGCGCGACGAGAACGGTGAAGTGTATCGCGTGATTGAAACCTACCAAAACGAGAACGGCACCCAGTACGTCTACAATCCTTTGTGGAACTATCAGCAGAAGAGCTTCAACCGGGGCGACGAAATCCAGTTCAACAACAACTTCAACGTGGAGTACCGTCCCATCCCTGCCCTACGCATCACGGGCCGTTTCGGCTTCACCACTTCACGGGGCAAGACGGAAAGCTTCCGTTCACCCTACGACACCTCCTTCCTCGGCACTGACGAAATCAAGCGAGGCAACTACTCACGCACAGACAACAACAGCACCAACTACGACGGAAGCCTCATCGCCAGCTATGGCGGCATGGCAGGCGTGCACACTTACAACCTTGTAGGCGGTGCACAACTTTCCGAGCGCAACACGACCAGCGCCTCCAACTCCACCCGTGGCTATATAAGCGACAAGTTCTGGAACCCGAACTTCTCCAATGGCTATGCCGAGGGCAGCAAGCCCTCCTCTACCGTGAACAGGACACGTTCTGCCAGTTTCTACCTGAACGGCAACTACGCCTACGACATGCGCTACCTGTTTGACTTCAACGTGCGCTCCGACGGTGCTTCCGTGTTCGGCATCAATAATCCCTTCTCCACCACCTACTCTCTCGGTGTGGCATGGAACATACACAACGAGCACTTCTTCAAGAAGAACAAGTATGTCAACTCCCTGAAACTGAGATATACATATGGTAACCCCGGAAACCAAAATGTCAGCGCCAAGCTTGCCAACAATGTGTACAACTACTACACATCCTATCCCAATCCGTTCGGACTGGCAGCCATCGTGTCGCAGTGGGGAAACCAGGACTTGAAGTGGAAGCGCACACGCACCCACAACTTCGGTCTGAACGCCTTGCTGTTCAACACCCGCCTCTCCCTGACCCTCGACTACAACATCCGCAAGTCGGACCCAGAACTGATTTCCGTTGACCAACCCACCTCTACCGGTGTGTCAAGCATACCGATGAACATTGGCGCCACGGACAACCGCAGTTTCACCGTCACCGTCGGCGTGGACATTATCAAGCAACGCGATTTGGTGTGGCGCATGACCGGCAACCTGCTCCACACCACGACAAAATACTACAACATCGGCGATGCTCTCGAGAAGCTCAACCAGGAAGGCCGCGCCTCGCAGACACTCATCCGCTACTACGACGGAGCCAGCACCTCTGCCCTGTGGGCTGTGCGTTCCCTGGGCATCGACCCCATGACAGGTAATGAAGTGTTCCTCAAGAAGAACGGCACCTACACCTTCACTTGGGATTCCAACGACGAGATGGAAGTGGGCGACACGACACCGAAGGCACAAGGCAACCTGGGCACAACGCTCCGTTGGAAAGGCTTTTCGCTGGGGCTTAACTTCTCTTACCGTCTTGGCGGACAGACCACACTCAACACGCTGCTCTCCAAAGTGGAAAACATTAGCGACACATCCATCAAGTATAACCAAGACCGCCGTGCCCTCCACGACCGCTGGCAGAAGCCCGGCGACAGGGCCAAGTTCAAACGCATAGGCGACACCTCGACCACCAACATGTCGACCCGCTTCGTAGCCGACGAGAACACCCTTCAGTGCACCAGCATCTCATTGGGCTACGAGAACACGACAGCCTCATGGCTCAGGACTGTCGGCCTTTCGTCCATCTACTGCCGCATGTATACCAACAACCTGTTCCGCCTCTCGACCGTCAAGGAGGAACGCGGTCTCGACTATCCTTTCTCCAGAAGCGTATCAGCTTCCATCGGTCTTCGTTTCTAACACCAAATACAGACAATTATGAAATTAAGCAATATATTCAAACTCGGTCTCGTCTCGCTCGCCATCACAGCCACGACCACATCGTGCAACGACTGGCTGCAAGTAGACATGGAAGACTCCATCATGGAAAACATGCTGTTTGAAAACGACGAGGGCTACATCTCTGCCCTCAACGGCATCTATACCAAGATGAACGAGCAATATGGCAGCACGCTCACCATGGGAATGATTGATGCCATGGCACAATATTACGACATACAGAAGAACAACAACCACTCCCTCTACACATACGCCACCTACGGCTATGCCCAGAGCGGATTCAAGAGCCAGTCGAACGCCATCTGGACAGCTCTCTACGGCTACATTGCCAACATCAACACGCTGCTTGACCATTGCGACGGCTCGAATTCGAACTTGTCCAAACTCTACTATCCGTACGTGAAGGGTGAGGCACTGGCACTGCGCGCCTTCTTCCATTTCGACATGCTCCGTCTCTATGGACCCATCTATTCGGAAGACACGGAAGGCACGATCGTGATGCCTTATGAAGAGACCTCGTCGAAGCAAATCCAGCCCTTGCTCTCCGCCAAGGAAGTGGCAGGCAAGATTCTGCGCGACCTGAACGATGCGGAAGCCCTGCTCAAGGACGACAAGATACGCACCAACGGCGTGATGGCAGGCGACTCGGAAGACCTCAACGAGAAGAACACCCTGCGCTACCGCCAGTTCCGGCTGAACTATTATGCCATCAAAGCCCTCAAGGCACGCGTCTACTTATGGTTGGGCGACAAGGAGAATGCCTACAACGAGGCTACGGAGGTGATAAAGGAGAACAAGGAGAAGGACGTGTTCCCCTGGATCAAGAAGAACGCCGTGACCGGCACCACCAACCCCGACAGAGTCTTCTCCACGGAAGTCATGTTCTCGCTCTACAACCAAAGCCGCAAGAACAACTACGAGACACTCTTCAGTTCCAAAGGCGACATCAACAGCATGCTCTACTTCAAGGGCACGTCACTCGAAGACGGCGACATCTTCTCCAAGCTTACCTACTTCTACGACGACTTCGGCGACCTGCGCCGAAGCACACAATGGTCTGTAGAGGAACTTTCAGCCAACAGCGAAGAGGGCAGCACCCAGAAGCAGAAGGTGCTGGCATTCAACAAGTACATGGATGCCACGAGCGACGTGCCGTTCCGCTACATGATACCTCTCATCCGCATGAGCGAGGTGTATCTCATCGCGGCAGAATGTGCGCAGACCACACAGGAAGCCATCGGCTACATCAACGACATTCGCACGGCGCGCAACTGTGTGAAACTGGAACTGAAAGACACCGACGGCGCTGCGGAAATCCAGAACTACATCTACCGGGAATTCATGCGTGAGGAAATCGGTGAGGGACAGATGTTCTTCTACTACAAGCGCAAGGGCGTGACAAAGATGATGTCAGGCTCGGAATTCGGACAGGAAGCCGGATGGTGGACACCGGAGGCTCCGCTGGAAGGTGTGTACGAGATGAACTTGTCCAACTACGTATGGCCAATGCCTGAGGTTGAAGCCAACAAACGTCTAACGAAATAATAGGGAGGTCAGAAAAATGAGAAACAAGATATATGCAATCTTCACGTTGGCAATAGTCCTGCTGTCGCTGTCAAGTTGCGAGAAGGAACTGATGGACTACGAGGGAAAGGACTGCCTGTATTTCGATGTCAGGAACGGTGCAGCATGGATCGACAAGAACCTATGGGCCCACTACAACTACTCGGAAGTGACATTCGGCAACATTCTTTCGAACGACACGACCGTGACGCTGAGAATCTCTGCCACGGGAAACACCAAGAACTTCGACCGTCCGTTCAAGGTGATTGTCACCGCCGACAGCACCGAGCTGGAAGCCAACACGGAATATGAGCCGCTGCAGCCGCAATACTACATCAAGGCAGGCGAAACCCACACCGACATTAACGTGACCTTCCACCGCACGGCAAGAATGGAAGAGGACACGCTGAAGTTCCAGCTGGAAATCCTGCCCAACGAGTATTTCGACCTCAAGTTCGACGCCTACGGCGACTGGCCAGGCGCCTACAAGGCGGATTATTCCAAGCACGAGTTCGACCGGAACAACAACGCCCGCTACCACAACATGTATATCGACGATGTGCTGATTCAGCCCGCCGGCTGGTGGGGAACCGATACCGGCTACGGATTGTTCGGCAAGTTCTCTTCGACCAAGTACAAATACATCATGAACCTCACCGGCACCGACATCACGGACTATGCCTCACAACAATCCATGTCGTCCGTACGTGCCTCTGCCATCAGCCAGACCGTAGCCAAGGAACTTATCAGACGGGCAAAAGCCAAAGATCCCGTGCTCGACAAAGACGGCACGATGATGTGGGTGAGCTTTGTCAACACCTTCGGCGGAGCCGATGCCTGGGCGCCATTCACAAAACCGGAAGTTTATTACCAATACAGATAAATAAAGACTCGAAAAATGAAAAAGAAATATAGCTTGCTCTGCCTCCTTGCCGCCCTCTCGTTCTCCTCGTGCGTGGAAGACGAAGGGTGCAACGAGATGCATCCCGTCAACGAGGCAAAGATTGAGGGCATAGAAGAACAGTACAACAAGATTTCGGAAGTGGAAACCCTGGAAATTCCCGTCACCGTGACAGGTTCTCTTTCGGGCGACGATCCCAACAGGTTTGACTGCATGTGGTTCCTGTGCGAACACGAATTGGGAAGCGATGACCACCAGCACACTGTCATCAGCCAGTCGAAAGACCTTTCCTATCCTTTGAGGGGCATCAAGCCCGGTTCCTACACGCTCTATTTCCGAGCCACTGACAAGGAAACCCAGCTCCAGACGGAACAGTCGTGCAACCTGGTGGTGCAGAGCCCGTGGGTGCGCGGCATGTATCTCTTCGGTGACAAGGAAGACGGCACGTGCGGCATTGACTTCATAAGCATGATGGACGAACGCGACACGACCGTGATAGCCGATGTGCTCGACAACACGCAAGGCATCAAGAACGCCGAGAACCTGGTGTTCACCGGCGACCGCTACAGAAACGACCTTGAAGCTCTTTGGGCCATCACCAAGGACGGCTCCTACAAGCTCAGCAGCTCTTCCACCGACGCGAAGATATCCATAGAGAAATTCGACATCAACGATTGCGTATGGCCCACCATCGGCAACATTCAGAAGCCGCTCAAGGTGAAAGACGTGTGGCCACACGCTTACGGACCCAGCAATGCCATGACCTCGGGAGGCTACCGCTACCTGGTGACCGACCAAGGCATCTTCGCCTGCACCCAGATGACCATGGGCGAAAGCTACGGCAACCCGTTCAACCGCTACGGCAGCAACTCCGAAGACCTGGTGGAGGTGGCTCCCTTCCCGTTCTATCCGGGCAACGACCGCCTGCCACAACAGGTGGCTTTCTTCGACCGTACGAACCACAAGTTCGTCAGACAGAACGCTGCCTACTACTCCATGACCAACTTTGCCGAATACATAGAGACATCGGAAAGCCCATTCAGTCTGGACCAGACCAAGTACACCCCAGTCAGAGACTTGGTGTATGGCGAGAACGGCTACGGCAATAACGGCAGTTCCTATGCCTTGATGAACGATGCCGACGGCAACTACTACGTGTATATGTTCCGCGTGGCGGGCTATGTGGCATCGGGCGGCTTTGTCAAGTCGCTCGCCAAGACCATCGACATGTCCGTGGCTACCGACCTCGACAAGGCCAGGTTCTATGCCTTCTATTCCGAACAACCCATCCTGCTCTATGCCGTGGGCAATGTGCTGTGGGCATATAACTACAACACGAAGAAGGTTGCACAGCTAAAGACCTTCAGCGGAGAGATTACCTATCTCGCCATGGACTTCCACTCTGGAGGCAATCCGGACGACTTCATCGTTGCCACCTATTCTCCAGCCGAGAAGGGAACCGTCTACAAATATGAAGTGGAGGACAGTCCCAACGAACTGAAGATAAACGAAAAGAACTATGCCACCGCCAGTTATCCCTGGAAGACTGACCTGAAAGTAGTCAAGGTGGAATTCCGCAACTGCACACACTAAAATCCATTGACGGTTGGGTCGGCTGCGACAATGCCGGCCCAACCGTTGCGACACAAAAGCTACATGAAGAATACCCAAAGAATGCTCTCTGCCCTATTGCTCGGAAGCAGTCTGCTTCCCGCCTCGGCACAAACCGTTTTCCGCACACTCTCCTTTGACGATGCCCTTGCTGCCGCCAAGAAAGAAAAGAAGATGGTGTTTATTGACTTCTACACCGACTGGTGCGGCCCCTGCAAGAAAATGGCACGCGAGGTGTTCCCGCAGAAAAGTGTGGGCGACTACTTCAACGGCAAATTCGTCTGCCTGAAACTCAATGCAGAGAAGGAGGGCAAGGAACTTGCCAAGAAATATAATGTCAAGGCCTACCCCACCTATGTGGTGATAGACACTGACGGCAAGCAACGGCTGGAGGCTTGCGGCGCCATGGAGCCGGAGGCTTTCATCAGCAAGATTGACGGCGGACTGGACCCCGACCGCGCTCCGGAACGCATGAAGCAACTCTATGAGGAAGGCAAACGCACTCCGGAACTCATCAACAACTATGCACTCTACCTGATGGAACAGCGCAAGGAGGATGAAGGATTCAAGGTGGTCAACGACTACTTCCGGTCGCTCTCAGACAGTCAACGGCTTAAAGCGGACAACGCTTTCCTCTTCACCCGATACACACTCAACCTTGACGACGACAAGGCCAAGTTCTTGCTGGCAAACCATAACAGGTTTGACAAAAAGGCGAAAGACGCTATCGACGCTCGCATACAGTTGCTCTGCCACAATGCGCTGACCAGCTTTTTTTCTGGCTACCTGCTCAAGGAAAAGAAATACAAGGAGGAGGACTATCAGCAACTGAAGAGCCTGATTAAGGACCTTGGGCTCGACAAAAGTTATGCCTATGCCCCGATGTTCCGGCTGATAGAGAGTCGCACGAAAGACGATGACCAGGCCTTCCTGACCAACTGCGCAACGGAATACGACCGACTCTGCACTCGCGACCGCACGCTGCTCATCCTTAACCTTACGCGACTCATCGACACGAAAGACAAGACTGTGCTGAAACAGATTTCCACCTTCGTGCGGAAACGTCTTGCCGACATGGATGCCAACACCATCGCCTTGGCAGGACGGTTGCTAAGCAGCATAGAGCAATAAGACTTATTTGTAATCTCTCTCTTCATCTCAGCCCATAAAAACACGACAATAGCATTTGTCGGGGTTTTATGGGCTTTTCTTTTCGCCCTTTCCTTCAGACGACCCTAACTGTTGCACATGCCGGACAAAAAAACTTTTTACCTCGACAAAAATTCATTACGTTACCATTAACAATGCGCAACTCTGCCATTAACGATACGCAACTCTGCCATTAACGATGCGCAACTCTGCCATTAACGATGCGCAACTCTGCCGTTAACGATGCGCAACTCTGCCGTTAATGGAGATAGGTTCAGAATTCATGAAGTGATGAAAAGCCTACTTTTCATTGCCTAAACAGGAAACCCAAGAATATAAAAATCCCGGACACGAAACGACAGCAGAATGTCGAATCGGCCCGGGACGCTCTCTTTCTACAATTACGTCAAAATATGGCAAGCTTGTTATTTCTTGTACGCATCTTCGTGCACCCCTGCCACAGCACGGCCACTGGGATCGTTCATGTTCTTGAACGCCTCATCCCAAGCCAACGCCTCGGCAGTGGAGCAAGCCACGCTCGGCACGCTCGGCACCGAAAGGGCTGCACTGTCGCTGGGGAAATGCTCGGCGAAGATGGAACGGTAGTAGTATTCTTCCTTGTTGCGCGGTGGGTTGATGGGGAACCGCTCGGCGGCATGCGCCATCTCCTCGTCGCTAACCTGATCGGAAGTGATCTTCTTCAGTGTGTCTATCCAACTGTAGCCCACTCCGTCGGAGAACTGCTCCTTCTGGCGCCATGCCACTTCGTCGGGCAACATGTCGGCAAACGCCTCACGGACAATCTTCTTCTCAATGGTGTGTCCCGGACACATCTTGGCCTCGGGATTGGTGCGCATGGCTACATCGAGGAACTCCTTGTCGAGAAACGGCACACGCCCCTCTACGCCCCAAGCCGAAAGGCTCTTGTTGGCACGCAGGCAGTCGTAAAGATAGAGCTTGGACAGTTTGCGCACGGTCTCCTCATGGAAAGCCTTGGCATTGGGAGCCTTATGGAAGTAGAGGTAACCGCCGAAGATTTCGTCAGCCCCCTCACCGGAAAGCACCATCTTGATGCCCATGCTCTTGATGACGCGCGCCAAGAGATACATAGGAGTGGAGGCGCGGACTGTAGTCACGTCGTAGGTCTCGATATAGTAGATAACGTCGCGTATGGCATCTAGCCCTTCCTGGATGGTGTAGTTGATTTCGTGGTGCACGGTTCCTATATAATCTGCCACCATACGGGCTTTGGCCAAGTCGGGCGCACCCTTCAGCCCCACGGCAAATGAGTGCAGGCGCGGCCACCAAGCCTTGGTGGCTCCACCTTCCTCAATGCGCTTCTCAGAGTATTTCTCGGCAATGGCACTGATGACCGACGAGTCAAGACCGCCACTGAGCAGCACGCCATAGGGCACGTCGCTCATCAGCTGGCGCTTCACGGCAGCCTCCAGCGAATCATGAATGTCGGCAACACTGGCAGGATTGTCCTTCACATTTTCATAGTCGAACCAGTCGCGGGTGTAGTATCTCTTCATCTCTCCCTCACGGCTCCAGTAGTAATGCCCGGGAAGGAAAGGCTCATAGCGGTCGCACTGGCCTTCGAGCGCCTTGAGTTCACTTGCCACATACACCTTGCCGTCAGCATCATAGCCGATGTAGAGGGGAATCACACCGATGGGATCGCGGGCAATGAGAAACTCGTCTTTCTCGGCATCGTAAAGCGCAAAAGCAAAGATGCCACTCAAGTCCTCAAGGAAATGAATACCCTTTTCACGATAGAGGGCAAGTATCACCTCGCAGTCGCTGCCCGTCTGGAACTGGTAGCGGCCGGCAAACTGACGGCGGATGTCCTGATGATTGTATATCTCACCATTGACGGCAAGCACCTGTTTCTTGTCGGGACTGAACAGTGGCTGCTTGCCCGACTCTGGGTCTACGATAGACAGACGCTCGTGAGCAAGGATGGCAGAACCGCCACAATAGATGCCGCTCCAGTCGGGACCGCGGTGACGAATCTTGGCACTCATGCGAAGCGCCTTCTGGCGCAGTTCAGGAGTCTGTTCCTGAATGTTGAAAATAGATACTATTCCACACATATTTCTTCTATATTTAATTGTTTAAGTTCTCCTGGGGATGAGATGAAGAGTTATCGGAAGCGCTGTGTCTTCCGATAACTCCCAGGTCAGATATTGTATATTATCAAGAATTTAGTTGTAGCAAGACTCTCCATGCTCGTAGATGTCGAGACCTTCTTCCTCAATGCGCTTGTCAACACGCAGACCGGCAATCTTCTTGATGCTGTAGAAGAGGATGAATCCTGCCACAGCTGCCCAAAGGTCTATGCAGACGATGCCGAGCACCTGAGCACCGAAGAATCCGAAACCACCGCCGTAGAAGGCTCCACCGTCGAGGGCGAAGAGACCTGTCATCAGGGTTCCGAAGATACCGCAGATGCCGTGAACGGAGCTGGCGCCAACCGGGTCGTCAATGTGGAGCTTGGTGTCGATGAACTCAATGCCATAGACAAGGATGATACCTGCCAAGAAACCTATGATGAGCGAACCGAGCGGTGAAACGAGGTCGCAGCCGGCTGTAATGGCTACCAATCCTGCAAGTATACCGTTGAGAGTGAGCGAGAACGAAGGCTTGCCATACTTGATCCAAGAGGTGAACATGGTGGCAAGACCACCGGCTACGGCAGCCAGGTTGGTGGTGAGGAACACGTGGGAGATGGCCACACGGTTCACTTCACCTGAGGCGGCAAGCTGAGAACCCGGGTTGAAACCGAACCATCCGAACCAAAGGATGAACACACCCAGAGCAGCAGCCATCAGGTTGTGGCCGGGAATGGCACGGCTCTTGCCATGCTTGTCGTACTTGCCCAAACGGGGACCCAGACAGATGGCACCCACCAAGGCGAGCACACCACCCACGGAGTGAACAATGGCAGAACCGGCAAAGTCATGGAATGTGGCACCGAAAGTCTGCATCATAAACGAAGCGGGATCGGTATTGCAAAGCCAACCTCCACCCCAGGTCCAATGTCCCTCAACGGGATAGATGATCAAAGAGATGAAGAACGAATAGACGCAGTACATGGAGAACTTGGTGCGCTCTGCCATTGCACCGGAAACGATGGTGGCTGAAGTGGCACAGAATACGGTCTCGAAAATCAGGAAGCCCTCAGTGGGCAGGTCGCCATGATAGAACGACAAGTCACCGAAGTTGGGCATGCCAATGAAGCCAGCACCATCGCTGCCAAACATGAAGCCGAACCCGACAAACCAGAAAAGCACAGAACCGACCATAAAGTCGACAAAGTTCTTGAAAAGAATGTTGGCCGTGTTCTTGCTACGGGTAAAGCCTGCCTCGCAGAGAGCAAAGCCTGGCTGCATGAAGAACACGAGCATTGCTGCAAGCAACATCCATACTGTATCTACGCTCAAGCCCAAATCGGAAACGCTCTTGGCCACGTCTGCCACCGATTCGGCTGCCAAAAATAATGTTGTCATAATCTTAATCTTTAAAAATGTTGTGTGTTGTTATTATCCCTTGTCTCTCTCTCTTCTCCGATTCCCATGCTTTTACTTTTCCTGCTCCGCATTGTAAAGGGCAATGTCGCCACGCTCGCCTGTGCGGATACGGATGGAATCGTCTATCGGGATAATGAATATGCGGCCGTCGCCAATCTCTCCGGTACGGGCTGCACCCTGAATGGCAGCTATCGTCTTCTCCACATTCTTGTCGCGCACCACTATATTAATCAGCACACGCTCAATGCTGCTGGTGTCATACATCACGCCACGGTAGATTCGCGCCTGGCGCATCTTGCCCTCACCTCTTACATCATAATAAGAGAACCATTCGATGTCGGCAGCAAGAAGTGCTTCCTTCACATCCTCGAACTTGGTCTTGCGGATGATAGCTTCAATCTTCTTCATGTTTACCTCTCTTTTCTTTTTTATTGGTTAATACTTATTTCGATAACTTTTTGTTATGTTTCGTGTGCAAAAGTACAACATTTTGATATATCATTAGCCATATTTTACACATTTTGATACAACATTTTTAAACAGGATAACATATAGTTAAGAAGAATACAGAATATTTATTCAAACTGTAAGCATGATTCTATAAATATCTTACAAATTGATATTTTATCTAAAAAAGAACGTGAAAACGCCACCAAAAGTATTTGGTATAAGACAAAATGTAGTAATTTTGCAGCAGAAACAAAACAAAAGGCAAACACCAACAATAAAAGGAAAGCAATATGGCACACACAATCAAGTTCACCAAGATGCACGGGGCAGGAAATGATTATATATATGTCAATACATTATTATATAATATAGAAGACCCCAACGCAGCCTCCATCAAATGGAGCGACCGCCACAAAGGCATCGGAAGCGACGGGTTGGTGCTGATTTGCAAACCTACCAGCATGCGGGCCGACTACAGGATGAGAATATTCAACGCCGACGGATCGGAAGCCATGATGTGCGGAAATGCTTCAAGATGCATCGGGAAATATCTCTATGAACGGGGACTCACGCACAACACAAGCATCCGCCTCGAAACACTCTCGGGCATCAAAACGCTGCACTTGCACCTCAACGAAGACAAGACCCAGGTGGAAAGCGTAACCGTGGACATGCTGGAACCGCAACTGGAAAACAGCAAGCAATATGCGCCCGAAGGCGACGGCACGCTGAAAGCGGCCTTCCGCTCATTCAAGGGAACGTTTGTCTCAATGGGCAACCCGCATTTCGTTACCTTTGTAGACGACATAGACGACATAGACATCGCACGGTTCGGCAGCATCATGGAGCACGACAAGAGCTTCCCGGAAAGAGCCAACATAGAGTTTGCGCAAATAATGCCCGACGGAGAAATCCGCACCAGGGTGTGGGAAAGAGGTAGCGGCATCACCATGGCATGCGGCACCGGAGCATGCGCCACAGCCGTGGCTGCAGCGCTGACCAACAGGCGGGGACGCACAAGCGACATCAAGATGGACGGAGGCACGCTGCACATTGAATGGAGCGAAAGTGACAACCATGTCTACATGACAGGTCCTGCAGTCTTCGTCTTCGACGGGGAAATCAAGCTTTAGGATAGAACACAAGAACTATAAACAACAATAAAAGAGTAAAAAGATATGGCATTAGTCAACGAACACTATCTGAAACTGCAAAAGAACTATCTCTTTGCAGACATTGCGAAAAAGGTCAACTCGTTCAAGATATCACACCCCAAAGCAAAGGTGATCAGTTTGGGAATAGGCGACGTGACACGCCCATTGGCTCCAGCAGTCATCGAGGCCATGCACAAGGCGGTAGACGAAATGGCAAGCAAAGAGACTTTCCATGGCTACGGGCCCGAACAGGGCTACCTTTGGCTGCGCGAGGCCATCGTGAAAAACGACTTTCTACCACGGGGCATACACCTCGACCCAAGCGAGATATTCGTCAACGACGGTGCCAAGAGCGATACGGGGAATATCGGCGAACTGCTCCGCTGGGACAACAGTGTTGGCGTAACCGACCCTATCTATCCGGTGTATATCGATTCCAACGTGATGTGTGGACGAGCCGGGGTGCTTCAGGACGGCAAGTGGAGCAACATCACCTACATGCCCTGTCTGGAGGAAAACAATTTCGTTCCGCAGATTCCCGACCATCGGGTAGACATGATTTACCTCTGCTACCCCAACAACCCGACAGGAACGGTCATCACGAAAGAGGAACTGCGCAAATGGGTTAACTATGCCATCAAGAATGACACCATCATCCTCTACGACGCTGCCTACGAAGCCTATATCACCGACCCGGAAATACCCCACTCCATCTACGAGATAAAAGGAGCACGCAAGGTGGCAATAGAGTTCCACAGCTATTCCAAGACTGCAGGGTTTACAGGAGTAAGATGCGGCTACACCGTCATACCGAAAGAACTCACAGCCATTCCCTTCAATGGGGAAGAACGGGTGGCACTCAACCCCATGTGGGACCGGCGCCAGTGTACAAAGTTCAACGGAACAAGCTACATCAGCCAGCGAGCTGCCGAGGCCATCTATACGCCCGAAGGAAAACAGCAGACCCGCGAGGTGATCGACTATTACATGGGCAATGCCAAACTGATGTACGAAGCACTGACACAAATGGGATTCAAAGTTTATGGTGGTGTGAATGCGCCTTACCTGTGGGTAAAAACTCCAAAAGGAGTAGGCAGCTGGAAGTTCTTCGAGCAACTGCTCTACGGAGCACAAATCGTCTGCACACCGGGTGTAGGTTTCGGACCGAGCGGCGAAGGCTACGTACGCTTCACCTCATTCGGCGAAAGAGAAGACTGCGAAGAGGCCATGCGCCGAATTGCACAATGGATGAACAAATAACAGAGAGAGAGATAATAACACACAAACACAAAGTTTCATCTAAAAAAAGAAAGGGAAAAGATTATGAAGGATTTGAAGAGATTAGGCTTGATGGCACTTGGCACGATAGCCATCGCCACTGCAGCTACAGCTCAGGACAAGGTGGAAACAACCGTTTCGGCAGACTTCGTCAACGAGTATATCTGGCGTGGCCAGAAATGCGGAGAAGTGAGCATTCAGCCAACGTTGGGCATCGGCTACAAGGGCTTGTCACTCACTGCATGGGGTAACGTGGGTCTCTCAGACCCTTCCGACACGAAGGAACTTGACCTGACGCTGGCTTACTCGACAGGCGGTTTCAATGTGGGCGTGACAGACTACTGGTTTAACAGTCCCAACACGAAGTATTTCAGCTACGCTGCCCACAAGACATCCCACTTGTTTGAAGCAAACGTAGGCTACGACTTTGGCCCCCTGTCGCTCCAGTGGTTCACAAACTTCGCGGGCAACGATGGTGTCAACAAGAGCGGCAAACGTGCCTACTCATCCTATTTTGAAGCTACGGCTCCTTTCAAGTTAGGCGGTTGTGACTGGTCGGCATCCGTAGGCATGGTGCCTTGGGCCACCAGTTCTTATGCCAACGCGAACGGATTTGCAGTGACAAATATCTCGCTGAAAGCCAGCAAGGACATCAAGATTACCGACTCGTTCTCCGTTCCGGTGTTTGCCAGCGTGGCAGCCAATCCAAGCACACAGAAAGCTTACCTGGTATTCGGATTCACACTCCATCCCTAAAAGAGGATAGAGAAAGCCATCATTATTCAGCACCGGAACTGCCTATAAATACAAAAAGACAGTCAAAATGCTGAATAATGATACAAAAACAATGCAAGAGAGTGAAAAAAGCCGTATCTTTGCAAGTGCAAACTTAGGCTTTATACGATACAGACAATAAAAGTTTAAACAATAATAAAAGATTAAGAAAATGGCAAATTTGAGATTTCAGGTTGTCGAAGAGGCATTCAAGAAAAAACCTCTCGAAGTGATTGCTCCCGTGGAGCGTCCATCGGAATTCTTCAGCAAGTACGTGTTCAACCGTGCAAAGATGTACAAATATCTTCCTGCCGATGTCTATGAGAAACTCATCGACGTGATCGACAACGGTTCCAAGCTCGATCGCTCCATAGCCAATGCTGTGGCAGCAGGCATGAAGCAGTGGGCCGAAGAGAATGGTGTGACACACTACACGCACTGGTTCCAGCCGCTTACCGAGGGAACAGCCGAGAAGCACGATGCCTTCATTGAGCACGACGGCAAGGGCGGTATGATTGAGGAATTCTCTGGAAAGCTGCTCGTACAGCAGGAGCCTGACGCCAGTTCATTCCCAAGTGGTGGTATCCGCAACACTTTCGAGGCACGCGGTTACTCAGCATGGGATCCTACGTCACCCGTATTCATCATCGACGACACACTCTGTATCCCTACCATTTTCATCTCTTATACCGGCGAGGCTCTTGACTACAAGGCTCCTCTGCTCCGCGCTCTGCACGCCGTAAACGTGGCTGCTACAGACGTTTGCCACTATTTCTATCCAGACGTGAAGAAGGTTGTTTCCAACCTCGGATGGGAACAGGAGTATTTCCTCGTTGACGAAGGCCTCTATTCCGCACGTCCAGACCTGATGCTTACAGGCCGTACCCTCATGGGACATGACTCGGCAAAGAGCCAACAGATGGATGACCACTACTTCGGAATCATTCCTGAACGCGTTCAGGCTTTCATGAAAGACTTGGAAATCCAAGCTCTTGAATTGGGCATTCCTTGCAAGACACGCCACAACGAGGTGGCTCCCAACCAGTTTGAGTTGGCACCAATCTTTGAAGAGACAAACCTTGCTGTAGACCACAACATGCTGCTCATGTCACTGATGAAGAAAGTGGCTCGCCGCCACGGATTCCGTGTGCTTCTCCACGAGAAACCTTTCGATGGAATCAACGGTTCTGGCAAGCACAACAACTGGAGTCTCGCAACAGACACAGGCATTCTGCTCCACGGTCCCGGCAAGACTCCCGAAGACAACCTTCGTTTCATCGTGTTTATCGTAGAAACACTGATGGCTGTGTACAAGCACAACGGACTGCTCAAGGCGAGCATCATGAGTGCAACAAACGCCCATCGTCTGGGAGCCAACGAGGCACCCCCAGCCATCATTTCCTCATTCTTGGGTCACCAGCTCACCGAGATTCTCAACCATGTAGAAAAGTCAGACAAGGAGGATATCCTCAACATCGCAGGCAAACAGGCATTGAAGCTTGACATTCCCGAGATTCCCGAACTGCTCATCGACAATACAGACCGTAACCGTACGTCTCCATTTGCCTTCACCGGCAACCGCTTTGAGTTCCGGGCCGTAGGTTCAGAGGCTAACTGTGCTTCAGCCATGATCGTTCTCAACACTGCCGTAGCCGAAGCATTGGTAGAATTCAAGAAGCGTGTAGACGCACTCATCGCCAAGGGTGAAGAAAAGATTTCTGCTATTCTCGACGTGGTTCGCGAAGACGCCAAGTACTGCAAGCCCATTCACTTTGAGGGCAACGGTTACTCTGACGAATGGGTTGAAGAAGCCAAGAAGCGTGGACTTGATTGCGAGACATCTTGTCCGAAAATCTTTGAACGCTACTTGGATGACGCCAGCGTGAAGATGTTCGAAAGCATGAACGTGATGACCAAGAAAGAGTTGGAAGCACGCAACGAGGTGAAGTGGGAAACCTATACCAAGAAAATACAGATTGAGGCCCGTGTGTTCGGCGACCTGTCGATGAACCATATCATCCCAGTCTGCACCCACTATCAGAGTCAGTTGGCCAAGAACGTACAGAGCATGTACGACATCTTCCCCGCAGAAAAAGCTGCTAAACTGACAGAACGTAACAAGAAGATAATTGAAGAGATTGCCGAGCGCACACAGGCTATCGAGACTGGAGTGGAAGAGCTCGTCAATGCACGCAAGGTGGCCAACAAAATTGCCGACGAGCATGAAAAAGCCATCGCATACCACGACACCGTAGAGCCCAAGATGGACAAGATCCGCTATCAGATAGACAAGCTCGAACTTGTAGTATCAGACGAGCTTTGGACTCTGCCCAAGTATCGCGAATTACTCTTCATCAGATAAAGAATAATAAAAGGAACAATCTATTTCTTTTATTGGTTGTTTAAGTTTGCAGGTTGTGCCATTGTGAAATGGTGCAACCTTTTTGTTTTCTTACATCCCCGAAGAACAAAACGTTTATTTCCTGTCAATTATAAAGATCTGTATCTTCCACTATCTGTAGTGATGGTCCACAACATAACAAAGCTACTGGTCTGTATCAAAGAGCAGAGTGAAAGCCTTACCATTATCGGGAGTCATTTTCAACCTTATAGATTGTTGGACGACGGCAGCTTACGCGCGTACGTGCGCACAAAAAAGTTTTTAGTTTTTGGGCATAATCCATCACTTTTCACGATATCTAACATTTATAGTTGACTGCAAGCGAGATAACGGAGTGATGGATGCGTGATAGATGGAAAATATCCATCACTTCCATCACCGATTTCACTTTTTGTCATGTTCGAGCGAGACATCCCCCCAATAGCCCCCGGTTTGGGCAAACTATGCCCATGGCATAGGCAATAAGTGCCCAACCGGTAGGATCAATTACAAGTCTGCCTCAAACATATCGTTAGTCAGTCATAGATCAAATAGCGACAACAAGTATATTGGGAGATTAATCCGATTCGGAAGTAATTTACACCCATTCGGAAACTGCAACTTCAGGTGTCACTCCCAATTCAGGAAGCCCCATAAAAAGAACAACAAGAACAATAGTGAGGGGATTAGTGATAGTATAGTGATGGATTAGTGATAGATTTTGGTGAAGGTAGCAAGGCTTGCAGGCTTAATTTCAGACGTTTACAAGCTTTAGAGCGCTCAATTAGTGATAGATGATAGATATTTTCGGAAATTTGAATTTATGTATGTACACTTGTTGTCATACACCAATAAGCCCCGTGTTCTGTTATTATTTATCAAGGATCTACTAGAATCTGAGTTACTGTCCCATATTGGTAGGTGCTGATTGTTGTAACTTTTTATCTAAGGCCCCAATAGTTAGCATTAGCAATACAAATTTCCTGGTCCAATTCTTGGCCACAGAATGTCCCGTTTGACTTCTGTCCGTTCGCAACCCAAAAGAGAAATACCAGAACTCACCACAGTAACGGGAAACAAAAAGACTATCATTGGACGCTGTCGTTAAGACAAGCCAATGATAGCCTTTTTATATTCAAGCAAAGAGAGAACTTATGCCTCTGCTACTGCGAGATTCTTGTTCTGCTTGTTGCGCTTGTGACC
This sequence comes from uncultured Prevotella sp., assembly GCA_934191235.1. Classification (GTDB taxonomy): domain Bacteria; phylum Bacteroidota; class Bacteroidia; order Bacteroidales; family Bacteroidaceae; genus Prevotella. The sequence continues at coordinate 25,045 of CAKPUA010000011.1, forward strand.
GAGTGTTAGGTAAGCAGTAGGAGCTGCAATGAAGATAGAGCTCAATGTACCTACTACCACACCGATAATCATAGCGAACGAGAAGCTACGGATGCTCTCACCACCGAGGAAGAAAATACACAACAACACGAGCAATGTCGTGGCTGATGTCTTCACGGTACGTGCCAAGGTTTGGTTGATAGACTCATTGAAGAGGTCGCCCAACTCCTGCTTAGGATGCAACTTGAGGTTCTCACGAATACGGTCGAACACAATCACCTTATCGTTGATAGAGTAACCGATAACCGTCAAGATGGCACCGATAAACGATTGGTCGATCTCGAGCGAGAAGGGCATCCATCCCCAGCAAGCTGAGAAGCAGCCAATCACAATCACCGTATCCACAGCCAAAGCCACGATAGAACCGATAGAGAATGCCACGTTGCTGAAACGAATAAGGATATAGATAAAGATGGCGAAGAGGGCAATGATAACACTGATAATGGCTCCGTTGGTGATGTCCTTGGCCACAGCAGGACCTACCTTGGTGCTGCTGATGATGGAACCGCCTTGACGAATATCAGGATTCTTGAATGCCTCCACACTCTTCTGTGTCACCAATCCTGCCTTAGACAACTGTTTGAAGAGGATGTTTTCCACCTCGTTGTCTACAGAAGGACTGTTGCTTTCAATCTTGTAGTTGGTTGACACGCGGATGGTCATGCCGTCTGTACCAAGAGCAAGTGCGCCCACGTTGCTGCCGGGGAACGCATTAGCGAGAACTTCGCGAATCTGCTCAGGCTCTGTAGGCTTCTCGAACTTGATGACATAGTTGCGGCCACCGGTGAAGTCGATGCTGCGGCTTAAGCCACGAACAGCAAAGCTGATGGCGAAAAGAACAACCACAACAGCCGTGAAGGTATAGGTTTTCTTGGCCATCGACATGAAACGATAGGTAGGATTGCGGAAAATGCCGCGAGAGAAAGCGGTGTCGAAGGTAATGCCCAACCATTTGTCTTTCTTCATCTGGCGCTCATAAACAAGACGTGTCAAGAACACGGCCGTAAAGAACGAGCAGATGATACCGATAATCAATGTGGTAGCAAAGCCACGGATAGGTCCTGTACCGAATACGAGCAGGATGACACCTGTGATGATAGAGGTGAGGTTGGAGTCGAAGATGGCCGAGAAGGCGTTGCCATAACCTTCGGCAATGGCCTGCTGAATATTCTTGCCCACCTTGAGTTCCTCACGCGTGCGCTCATATATAAGTACGTTGGCGTCCACAGCCATACCGAGTGTGAGCACGATACCGGCAATACCAGGCATGGTAAGTGCCGACTGGAACGACGCCATAATGCCCAACGTAAAGAAGAGGTTGAGAATCAAAGCCGTGTTGGCAACCATGCCGGGGATGAATCCGTAGAGCATCACCATGAAGATGATAAGGAGCACAAAGGCAATCACGAATGAGGTAAGACCCTGCTGGATAGACTGTGCACCCAATGAAGGCCCGACCACTTCTTCCTGAACAATGCGTACAGGAGCTTTCATACGACCTGACTTCAATGTGTTGGCAAGGTCTTTGGTATCTTCCACAGTGAAGTTACCGCTGATTGACGACTGACCGCCACTGATTTCACCGTTTACACGAGGAGAGCTGTACACAGCGCCATCAAGCACGATAGCGATAGCACGTCCAACGTTGGCCTTGGTAAGCGCAGCCCACTCGCGTGCGCCTTCCTGGTTCATGGTCATGCTAACCTCTGGCTGACCGGTAAGATTATTGAACTGGTCGCTGGCATCTGTCACCACATCACCCTCGATAGGAGCACGGCCATCGCTGGTTGTCACCTTGATGGCATGCAGCTCATAGATTTTCTTGTTGTTCTTGATGAGATCTGTAGGCTTGGCACTCCAGAGCAACTTCACGTCTGAAGGCAACACCTGCTTGGCGATAGCCGAGTGCAACATCTTGTTGATAGCGGCAGTATCGCGAATGCTTGCCATACCGACCATGCTGAGTTGCTGATTCATGGTCTGCAACATGGAAAGCAGCGGATGCAGTTTCTTGGCCTGAGTCTCTTCGCTGACAATATTTTTCTTGTTGTCTGCTTTCTTTATCTGGAACTTGCTCTTTACAGGAGCGGCAGCAGCGCTGTCAGTTTTGACAACTGTTGTGTCTGCAGAAGCCTCTTCCTCATCGCCGCCAGCCAAGCGCTGGTCAAGCTGCACGAGATAAGGCACAATTTCATCGGAACTATAAGTTTCCCAGAACTCAAGGTTAGCACTACCCTGGAGGAGCTTACGCATACGCTCCGGCTCGCGGACACCTGGCATTTCAACCATGATACGTCCTTCCTGGCCTTCCAGCATCTGGATGTTGGGCTGAACAACGCCGAACTTGTCGATACGCTTAGTGATTACATTCTTGGCATCGTTCACGTTGTCTGCCACCTTCTTGCGGAGCACCTTCTCCACATCAGCGTCAGAACTGGTGGTCTTCACTTCGTCCTTCAATTCTTGAGTAGCGAAGATTTCAGCAAGACTGTGTCCGGGTGCAGCCTGGTGATAGCACTTAACGAAAATAGAGATGAAGTCGCCCTGTGTCTTTTCCTCCTCTGCGCGAGCCATTTCCATTGCACGTACAAAACCTGGAGTGGTTTTGTGGTCGGCAAGATTCTCCACGAGATCGGGAACAGAAACTTCAAGGATGACGTTCATACCGCCCTTCAGGTCAAGTCCGAGACCAATCTGAGTTTCAAGACACTTCTGGTAAGAATAAATACCCAGATACTTCACAGAATCCTTGTAGTCCTGCTGAGCAATGGGATCTTTAATCTTTGCTGCCTGACTGTCATAGTAGCCGGTGGCCACCGAGAATGACAGATAGAAGATGCTTGCAAGCGTCAGTAAGACGGCAGTTACAATTACAATTCCTTTGTTTTGCATTTTGTTTGTTATGTTATTAATTATTGTTTCGTTTATAAAACGTTGCTAATAGTGTGCAAAGATAGTTATTTTTTCACACTTTGAAAAATTTATACCGCTATATTATATAAAAATCAATGTTTTCGCTGCTTTTGCAGCCAGCAATATATAGGATAATGGTCTGAACTTTTCACCTTGCTGTCCACCGTGCAGGCATAGGGTTTCCAGTCGGGCGTGCACATGATGTTGTCTATTCGCACATAGAATCCGCTCAGATGATAGGAGATGCCAGGCCCGTTGGCTGTGGCCACATAGCAGTCGGTCAATTTGTCGGCTATCACTCGCCGGGTATAGCTAATGGGGTTGTCGTTGAAATCGCCACACAGGATCATGCTTTCTCCCTCATGGTGAGCTATATAGCGCGCCACGGCATCGGCTTCAGGTGCCCTGCGTTTACTTGTTTCCGCGAGTTTGTCAATGAGTCGCTTCGACTCTACTTTCATCTGTTTCCCGTTCATTTCGCCCTTCACCATCTCCTTGAAGTTTTCCTTCTCATCGTGAGTAAGTCCGTTGCTCTCAAAGTGGTTGTTGACAACAATGACTGTGTCGCTGTCTATTTTGAGCCGATAGGCACCGCTAAGATTCGTCTTGGAGTCATAGTTGATGCGTTCCTTGCCTACAATCGGGAACTTGGAGTAGATACCGATGCAGTCGCCATTCGGCACGAGCATGGTGTCGCAATAGGCATAAATAGGGGAGAGAACGCTATCGGAATAGGTCTGATGGTCGCCCCAAAGATTGGCCTCTTGCACACAGACAATGTCAGCACCGCTCTTGGCTATATAGTCCATGATGGCGTTACAGCCTGGTTGGGCCCCTTCAATGGGATTGAAACCGAGTACGTTGTAGGACAGAACCTTGATAGCAGCGGCAGGTACGCTGTGAGGAACGTTGAGGGGAAAGTAAGTGCGGATAGGGACACAACACAACAGGAAGCCGACTATAGGAATAAGGACCTGGCGCAAGCCGAACAAAAGCCAGAACACAAAGAAGCCGGTATTGAGCAACAAGAAAACGGGGAATGCCAACCCTGCCTGTGCCAACACGGGATGTTCCACAGGATTCACGTAGTCGGCAAAACCTGTCAAGAGCAACATGGTGACAGTTGCCACATTAGCTCCTGCCACCATCTGTAGGGTAAAGTTTTTGAATCCTCCAAGCATAGCCGATTCGTCACCTTTTCCTGTCACTTGGAAGAGTCAAAGAGTTTTTGCTTTTCTTCCGTGGTAAGACTGTCATAGCCGCTTTTGCGTATTTTGTCAAGAATGCGGTCTATCTCAGCCTGCTTCACCACTTCCTTCTCGTCATCGTCAGTTGTGTGGTTATAGCCCTTGAATTTATCGTTGCGATGGAACGTGAAATTCTCGCGATTGCGCTTGCCAAAAGCGTCTTTGAACCTACTGAAAGCACTGCTGCGACGGTTCCAGTCTTCGAACGAACTCACCTGCGGATGGTTACGCCAATACTTGATAAGGAGGTAGCCGAAGAGCATACCGCCCAGATGGGCACAATGTGCCACGCCATCATTGCTTGTGGACATGGCGGAAAAGAGTTCAACCGCCACATAAAACAGCACGAACCACTTGGCCTTAATGGGGAATGGTATAGGGATAATGAAGATGCGCTCCTCTGGATAGAGCATGCCGAAAGCAAGCAGAATGGCATAGATGGCACCCGATGCCCCTACGGTAGTCCAGGAATTGAGGAATTGCGCCATTGGCATGTAAAGTCCATCTGCCGTATGGACATTGTTGTAGGCCGCCATTCCCTCCATGGCATAGTTGATAAACTGGGCACCTTCCTGCATCAGTCCGGCGCCTACACCGCACACGATGTAATAAAAAAGGAACTTCTTGGCCCCCCATGTATTCTCGACTACACAACCGAACATCCACAACGCGAACATGTTGAAGAACAAGTGCGACCACCCTCCGTGCATGAACATGTAGGTAAACAGCTGGTAGAAGTGGAAGTCACTCGCCAGGAAGAAGTGGAGCCCGAACATATTGTTCAGGTCTATCCCTCTTGAATGAAAAACGTAGTAGGCAAGGAAGGCCAACACGTTGATGATTAAGAGGTTCTTTGTTATCGTTGGTAAGCTGCGCATATCAATAATCCTTTTCTTTTGTCGTTATAGGTCGCAAAATTACGAAAAAATCCCCTCATAGCACATAAAAAGCCTTGCGAGAGCACTTTTTTTCATTAAATTCTTCACTTTTTTTTATTTTTTGTTTGATTTGTAAAACTATTCTCCTATATTTGCGGACAGAATCTGAAAAGGCTTATTATTTATTCAATTATAAAATCAAAATTATGAACAAGACAGAATTAATCGAAAAGATCGCAGCTTCTGCTGAACTGACCAAGGCTCAGGCTAAAGCAGCACTTGAAGCTACTACTCAAGCAATCTCTGAGGCTCTCATCGCAGGCGACAAGATTCAGCTCATCGGCTTCGGTACTTTCAGCGTAAACCAGCGTCCTGAGCGCGAGGGCATCAACCCAAGCACCAAGGAAAAAATCACTATCAAGGCTAAGAACTGTGTGAAGTTCAAGGTCGGCGCAGAACTCGACAACGCTGTAAACAAGTAAACTTGTAAGTATTTTTCAGTAAGAAAAAGAATAAGAAGGAAATGCTCCATGCATTTCCTTTTTTGTTTTAATGCCCTTGCACCTGTGCATCCACAACAAGAATGCTGCCACACAGCGCACGGGCAGAGCGGAGTTTCACCGTCTGAGAACAAGGCTGGTGGCAGCATTTACCTATTGTACTTCTATTTCACCGGTTCCATCAGGGCTGCTTACCAATATAGGCGAGAATGCCTCCGTCCACGTAAAGCACATGACCGTTGACGAAATCGGAAGCGTCGGAAGCCAGGAACACGGCGGGACCCATCAAGTCCTCGGGTGTGCCCCAACGGGCTGCCGGAGTCTTAGAGATGATGAACTTGTCGAACGGATGGCGGCTGCCGTCTGGCTGGATTTCGCGTAAAGGAGCGGTCTGAGGTGTGGCGATGTAGCCAGGACCTATGCCATTGCACTGAATGTTGTGCTCGCCGAACTCTGAACAGATGTTGCGTGTGAGCATCTTCAAGCCACCCTTGGCTGCAGCATATGCCGATACGGTTTCGCGTCCCAGCTCGCTCATCATGGAGCAGATGTTGATAATCTTGCCGTGCCCCTTCTTGATCATGCCAGGAATGACGGCCTTGGACACGATGAACGGTGCATTGAGGTCAATGTCCACCACCTGACGGAAATCTTCCACGCTCATCTCCGTCATGGGGATGCGCTTGATGATGCCGGCATTGTTCACGAGAATGTCGATGACGCCGAGCTCTTTCTCGATGTCAGCCACCATGGCCTTCACTTCGTCCTCCTTGGTCACATCAGCAATGTAGCCCTTGGCTTCAATGCCCTTAGCCTTGTAGTCAGCAAGAGCCTGGTCGAGGTGATGCTGAGAACGGCAGTTGAAAGCAATTTTGGCACCTGCCTTGGCATAAGCCTCAGCGATGGCGAAACCAATGCCGTAGGCTGCTCCCGTCACGAGAGCGACCTTGCCCTCAAGGGAAAAATTCTTAGAAAATGTATCCATATTCAATCGTTTTAATGGGTTATTCAATAATTATTTCAAGTCGGTAATGGCATAGAAATCCTGGTCGCCATAGTCAAGATTTTCACCGCCCATTCCCCAAATAAAAGTATAGTTGTGGGTGGCAGCTGCGCTGTGTATGCTCCATTCGGGAGAAAGCACAGCCTCGTCACCCTTCATCCAGATATGCCTTGTTTCCTGTGGCTGCCCCATGAAGTGGCACACGGCCTGGTCTTCGGGAACTTCAAAATAGAAATAGGCCTCCATTCGGCGACTATGGGTATGGGCAGGCATCGTGTTCCACACGCTGCCTGTGGTCAGTTCGGTCATACCCATCTGCAGTTGGCATGTGGGAAGCACCTGGTTGACGAGCATTTTGTTGATAGTACGTTCGTTGCTCATCTCGAGTGAACCCATGTGGACACTCACAGCGTCTTTCTTGGAAACCTTGCGGCAGGGATAGGAAGTATGCGCTGTCGTGCTGTTGAAATAGAGTTTGGCAGGACGTCCGGCTTCTTTCGAAGCAAAAGTCACGTCGCGGTCTCCACTTCCGATATAGAGTGCGTCCTTGTAGCCCAGTTCAAACACCTCGTCGCCGACCTTGACAACGGCTTCTCCTTCACCCACATTGAAAATGCCAAGTTCACGCCGTGTGGTGAAGTGGGGGGCCTTAAGCGGATCAATGGCTTCAAGAAGCAGCGTCTCGCCCACCGGCTTGGCTCCGCCCACTATCATGCGGTCGTACATGGAATAGACCATATTCACCTCATTATCGGCAAAGAGGTTTTCGATGAGGAAATCGCGGCGCAGGCGTGTCGTGTCGTAGCTTTTTGCGTCGTCGGGATGTGCGGCATAGCGCAGTTCATAGTTCGTTTTCATGTCGTGATTAAGCTTTTCATTGGTTTCGGGCTGCACAATTGCCAAGCGCAGCCTATCTTATGCAAAGATAGTGCAAACGAGCGCAATGAAAACGTGTTTTCTGATTGCCGAGTGCAACCTATCTTATGCAAAGATAATGCAATTCGGGTGAAGAACAAAATAAAACTCGCTAAAATTTAGTTGTACTTCCGTTTTGCCTCGAGCTCACGAAGTCTTTCTCCCGGCCCTTTTCATTACAACATCAAGAATGTCCGCTTCATAGATTCCAACTGCCATACCTCAGAAAAAGACAGGATAGAAGCCCTTACTGCAAGCGCACATAATTTGTCAAAGCCATTCCTGAAGGTATATTGTACAGCATTCTCCTCATACTTGATGTTTTCCCGCCAAGCATTTCTCCGACTAAACGCACCATTATTCCGCAGGCGCATTTGCATTGTCTTAAGAGCAAGATTTTGAAGACAACGATTATCACTAATGTAATGTAGCCTCATGCAGAATCGGGAAATACCGGAAACCTGTTGGTTTAAAGAAGCAGAAACACCGTCTCCAAACTAGCTCATCTTCGAGACAATAATGGTACACTAATACACCGCTAACAGCACACTAGCACAACGCTAATAGCACACTAGCACAGCGCTAACAATCGTATTTCGACATCTTCACGACGGTGAAGACGTCAAGAAAGACTATTTCATCCACTTCCAAACATTTTGTTTTCCATCAAAGAAAATGCTATTACGTCATTTCTACCATCTGCATAACTCTATTGTTATTAGTTTTTTTTTCGAAAGAACATCGCCATTTACAATTCTTCAAAGACAAGGAACAGGAACATTGCTTCGGCTTATGAAATGTGACATAAACGAACCCTGACTTGACAAACTACAAGCATAAATGCAAAAATCCGTAACTCTTGACGAACAAGAAATTGCGGATTTTTTGCGTTGTCCCAGGCGGATTCGAACCACCACTGACAGAACCAAAAACTGTAGTGCTACCATTACACCATAGGACAATTGCGGTGCAAAGGTAGTGTTTTTTTGTGCCACTACCAAATTATTTCATATCTTTTTTATTTCACAGTGATGAGGAAATAGTTTTTCTTGCCCTTCTGCACAAGCAGATACTTTCCGTCAATCAGGTCGTCTGCCGTGACAACTTGATCGAAAGCCTGAAGTTTCTCCTTGTTAAGCGACACGCCACCACCCTTGACGAGCTTGCGCATTTCACTCTTGCTCGGGAATATCTCCATGCCTTCCTGATTGAACATGTCTACTGCAGTGCCACCGAGCAGGCTCTTGTCGATGTCGTAGTGGGGCACGTTGGCAAACACATCGTTGAGCGTAGCCTCGTCGAGCTGAGCCAAGTTTTCCTTGGTTGCCTTGCCGAAGAGAATGTTGCTGGCAGCAATAGCCATTTCAAGGTCTTCCCTGGAGTGCACCATCGTGGTCACTTCTTCAGCCAGACGTTTCTGAAGGACGCGTCTTCCGGGATCCTGCTTGTGCTCTTCCACGAGGGCATCAATGGTTTCCTTGTCCAGGTCGGTGAATATCTTGATATATTTCTCGGCGTCTTCGTCGCTCACGTTGAGCCAGAACTGATAGAAGGCATAAGGCGTTGTGCGGTTGCGATCGAGCCAGATATTGCCACTTTCCGTCTTTCCGAACTTCTTGCCGTCCGCCTTTGTAATGAGAGGACAAGTGAGGCAGAAAGCCTCAGCCTCGTTGCCCAAGGTGCGGCGAATAAGCTCCGTACCGGTGGTCATGTTGCCCCACTGATCGTTGCCGCCCAACTGCAGGCGCACGCCAAAATGCTCGTACTGATAGAGAAAGTCATAGCCCTGGAGGAGCTGGTAGGTGAACTCGGTGAACGAAAGTCCATCACGAGCCTCACCGTTGAGTCGTTTCTGCACGCTGTCCTTGGCCATCATGTAGTTCACGGTGATATGCTTGCCCACCACGCGGGCAAAGTCGAGGAACGTAAAGTCCTTCATCCAGTCATAGTTATTGACAAGTTCTGCCTTGTTGGGCTCTGTTCCATCAAAATCGAGAAACTTGGAAACCTGCTTCTTGATAGCCTCCTGGTTGTGATAAAGAGTCTCCGAATCAAGCAGATTGCGCTCCTGGCTCTTGCCTGAGGGGTCGCCGATCATGCCTGTAGCGCCACCAACGAGCAAATAAGGTTTATGACCGCAACGCTGCAAGTGACGCAGCATCATGATGCCACACAGGTGACCGATATGTAGAGAGTCTGCCGTAGGATCGGTGCCGAGATAGGCAGACACCATGTGGGTGTTGAGGTATTCCTCTGTACCTGGCATAATCTGTGCCAGCATACCACGCCATTTCAATTCTTCAACAAAGTTTTTTGCCATAGAATGTGATTGTTTTATTTATATTCTGTAAATGGGACCCGAAATGGTATCGGAAACTTACGGCACGGGGTCATAGCCCGAACCACCCCATGGATTGCATCTCAATATTCGCCATATTGCCAACAGCAGCCCCTTGAAAGGTCCATGCTTGACAATGGCCTGGCGGGCATATTCCGAACACGTGGGCGTGAAACGGCAAGACGGTGGGGTGTAGGGAGTGATGAACCGTTGGTAGAACACTATGGGCAGAAGCAACATTCCGGCAAGTATTCGGTTCACAAGTCTGCAAGCCTGTCGCAGCAGTGTCTTCATTCTGTGCGGTTGCATATCTTTTCAGTCATGCGTGCCAACAGGTTCTTCATGCGTGCCTCCACCAAGGCCGAGTCGTGCAAATTGTCGTCAAGCCAAATAAAGGCCATAACGAGCTTCTTGCCGTCGGGCCAAGGCGACACGTGCAGCAACTGTTTGTTGCGCCGATAAGACTCGCGCAACTGTCGTTTCACCCTGTTCCGCTTCACGGCACGCTTGAAGTGGCGCTTCGACACGCTCACCATCATCTGCACTTCAGGATCACCTTCCGTGCGGTCGTCAAGCATATAGACCACCCTCACGGGAAACGCAGACATGGATTTGCTGCTGCCCCCGACAAAGAGCTTGTCCACCAGCTTATAGCCGCACACACGCTCATCCTTACACAGAGTATGCCGTTCTGACACCATTATTAGGATTGCGAATTTAGTCGTTTTCTTCCAAATAAGCCTTCAATGCGCCTGTCATGGAAGGATACTTGGGAGTAGGAGCCTTGAGGTCAAGACGGAAGCCCTCTTCCTCCACGGTCTTGGCTGTAGCAGGGCCAAAGGCTGCAATGCGAAGGTCGCCTTGCTTCAAGTCTGGGAAGTTCTTCGAGAGAGCGCGAACACCGGTTGGACTGAAGAATATCATCATGTCGTAATCGAAGTTCTTGCGTTCTTCGTCAGTAAAATCGTTGGTGACCGTGCGGTACATAACGCACTCCGTATGGTTGAGCTTATTGGCATCAAGCAAGTTCTTCACGCTGTCGTCATGTACATCACTCAATGGTACAAGATACTTTTCCGATTTGTGCTTGGCCATCACCGGCACCAGGTCGGCAATCTTGCCTGTAGCACCGAAGAACACTTTTCGTTTACGGTATTGCACATATTTCTGAATGTAGAGAGCAATGGTCTCTGTCACGCAGAAATACTTCATGTCTTCCGAGATATTCAATCTGAGTTCCTTAGCAAGTTTGAAGAAGTTGTCTATAGCATGGCGAGAGGTAAACACCACGGCAGTATGGCTAAGGATACTCACCTTTTGCTGTCTAAATTCCATGGATGTCAATCCTTCCACCTTGACGAATGGTCTGAATACAACTTCCACTCCGAACTCCTTCTGAATGTCGTAATATGGAGATTTGTCACTTGCCGGTTTGGGTTGCGATACCAAAATCTTCTTAATCATCGATGTCCTAAAAATTTATTTTCAAATTGTTTCCAATCAGCACCAAAACGCCCAACAATGAGAGTAATGGCACCATTTCAAGCGCACAAAAGTACAAAATTATTTGCAAAATATTGCCTAATCCTCTGAAAAAGATGATATATAGCTTGTAAAACGCCAACAATTTGGACAAAACGACTACCACCAAAACACTTGTCATGGCGTTTTCAATGGACAAATTGAAATACGTCAACAACATGACTATGGGGAACAAACAAATGCCTTCAAGCGAGTTTGTGAAAAGATAGGAGCGCACCCATTGTCCGTTTTTTTTCTTATCGAAGAAGGTCCAGTTGACTACTCCATAGAGCAACATCTTGCAACAGGAATAGCCGACTACCGCCAAAAAGAAAATTCCTATCAGGTAATAGGGCGAGGGCAACTGGTAGGTTGTAGCTATGTACGCATTGGCATAAAAATAGGCCAGGATAGCAAAGAGTAAACAAGTCTGTATGGTAAGAACAAACTGGAAGCGCAGTTCGCCCGACGTCTCTCCCATCATGTCGTTACTGCGCGGCACATAGAAGAAATGTTTCATCTGACGGAGCAGAAATGCCTTGGACTTGGAGAAAGAAAGCAGCGCCAACAGGAAGCATCCGACAAGCAGACTGGTAATGAGGTTATCGCCACTGAAAGTATAGGGAACGGGGTCGCCAGCCACACCGGGGCGAGACATGCCCTGTTCCGGATGGTAGTAGGGGCTTTCCACAAATGGACTCTCCTGACTGTAGCGCATGGCTGACAGTTTGGTCTTGCCGACATACCTTAGCCCGAACACGGTGAGCGTGTCAACACGGGTGTTGTAGCTCACGTGCTCGGGTTGGAAGTTAGCCTGTATAATGGAATCCTTCTGCTCGGGAGTGGCATCTTTCGGCAGCCATTTCAGCACCTCATAGGGGTGTCTTGGCTTGCTGTGATGCACTTGTTGTGCAGTTTCCTGTTCTCCTGTAATTTCTGCCGACGATATTGAATCTGTCTGCAACATGTCTTATCTGCTTACTTGAAAAACGCTTTCTTAATGTCGTCCACACGATCGAGCTTTTCCCATGTGAAGAGTTCCACCTCGATGGTCTTTGTGGGATGGTAATGACTGGTGAAGGTCTTGGTCACCGTTTCGTTTTTGCGTCCCATGTGACCATATGCTGCTGTCTCGAGATACATGGGCTGACGGAGCTTAAGTGTGCGTTCAATGGCCTTCGGACGAAGGTCAAACATTTCGTTGATTTTCTTGGCAATCTCTCCGTCACTCATCTTCACATGGCTGCGTCCGTAGGTGTTCACATAGATACTGACAGGTTTGGCCACACCAATGGCATAGCTAATCTGCACAAGCATCTCATCCGCCACACCGGCTGCCACCATGTTTTTGGCTATGTAACGGGCCGCGTAAGCTGCCGAACGGTCCACTTTGCTGGAATCCTTACCCGAGAAGGCGCCGCCGCCATGAGCTCCTTTGCCGCCGTAGGTATCGACAATAATCTTGCGACCTGTAAGCCCCGTGTCGCCATGAGGACCACCTATGACGAACTTACCTGTGGGATTAACGAAATATTTGATACCGGGATGAAACAGTGCAAGCACCTTTTGGTTATGTATCTGAGCCTTGACTCTCGGCATGAGAATATTCACCACATCGTCTTCAATGCGGGCAAGCATGCTCTCGTCATCGGGACCAAAGTCATCGTGTTGGGTAGACACTACTATGGTGTCAATGCGTTCTGGTATGCCTTCATCGCTATATTGTATGGTCACCTGACTCTTGGAGTCCGGACGCAGATAAGTCATCTGCTTGCCCTCCTTGCGTATGTCGGCCAAGGTCCGCACGATAAGTTGAGCCAAGTCAAGCGAAACGGGCATATAGTTTTCCGTTTCATTGGTGGCATAACCAAACATCATGCCCTGGTCGCCAGCCCCCTGGTTCTCGTCACGGCCATTGTCCACACCACGGTTGATGTCGGCACTCTGCTCATGAATGGCAGTCATGATGCCACACGAGTCACCATCGAATTGATACTCTGATTTCGTATAGCCTATCTTCTTAATGGTTTTGCGGGCAATGGTCTGCAAGTCGATATACGCGTTGGAGCGCACTTCTCCCATAATTACCACCTGTCCCGTGGTGCAAAAAGTTTCGATAGCGCAGCGTGCATTCTCGTCATAAGCCAAGAACTGGTCGAGAAGCGCGTCTGATATCTGATCGGACACCTTGTCGGGATGTCCCTCAGATACTGATTCGGAAGAAAATAAGTATGACATATTTATATAATTATATATTGTAGACTGCAAAGGTAGTGCAATTCAGACAAAGTGCAAAGCAAACTTTGATTTTTATTTTTTACGGAAAGAAACACAAGAAAAAGCTGCGCCAAAGTCATTGACCTTGACGCAGCCTTTTCTTGTGTGTATTATTGGTATGGATTACTTTTCTGGAGTCATTACCACTTCAACGTGATTACCGGCTGAAAGTAGTTTCTTCAGATAGGCTGCAATTTTGGCAGGAGTGACACCCTCAACCACTTTCTTGTAGTCCGTGTGGGCATCCACGCCGTACTCGTCGTACTCCCGAATGATGTTCATCCAATAGCCGTTGGTTTTCACAGCCATGTCAGCAGACTTGAGCATGTTAGCCTTAATCTTGGCCACCTTGTCGGGATCCACCTTGACGGTGCAGTCCTTTACGATGCTCTTCAACAAGCCAACAGCCTGTTCACGCTTATTGGGATCCATCGGACAATAGCTTTGGAGTGAAGCCATCACCTTCTTGCCGTTACGGCTCAGGCTGCCCGAAGCGCTTACTGAGTAAGCTGCACTGGCATCCTCACGAATCTGCTTGAGATATTCCATAGAGAGCACGTCGCCAGCAACGCTTGCCAGCACGGCATTCTCGAGAGAGTAAGGCATGTTGGCAGTCCACATTTCCAGGCCAATGCACTTGGGGGTTTCCATCTTGCGGCTGAAGTTGTTCTGCGCTTCACCCTTCACGTACATGTCCATCTGCTTGTAGTTCTTTGCTTTCTTGCGGTCACCGGGCAGAGAAGCGATATACTGCTCAATAAGCGGACGAAGCTTGGCCTCATCGAAGTTGCCGATAAAGGTAAATGTGAATGCACCAGCATTTGAAAGCATCTCACGGCCTATTTCAAGCATACGGTCGTAGCTGATTTTGTCAAGATCATTAATAGAAGATGGGGCAAAGCGCTGCGAATGGCCGCACATGGTCACGTTTACACTGTCACCGAACACCGATTCAGGACTGAGGTCCTTGTTCTTGAGTTGCATCTTGAGTGATGCTATCATGGTGTTGTATGAGGTTGTATCCTTCTTGATGTTGGTGAAGTAGAGATACAACAGTTGCATCATTGTCTCAAGGTCCTTGGGGGTTGAGCTGCCGCTCACACTTTGGGAATAGAGTCCAGCTCCAAACTGAACGCCACACTGCTTGCCGGCAAGAGCCTTTGGAAGTTCATTACTGTCAAAGTTACCCAGGCCGCTCGCTTCAATGGCATTGGCCATGTATTTCAGGTTCTTGAAATCTTTCTCTCCATAAAGACTCTTGCCTCCCTTGGCACTGGCAATCATAGAAACTGCATCCTTCTTGAAGTCAGTGTGCTTGAGCAACACACGAGCGCCATTGGAGAGAGTAAGTTCTTTGTAACCGAACTTCTTGCTTTCCTTTTCACTCACAATCTTGCCTTTCTTGGGAAGTACGGGAACAAGAGGTTCGTTCTTCACGTTATCCACATAAGGCTCCACCTTCTCTGCACGAGCCTTTTTCACAGTCTCAGCCATCTGCGCCTCGGTCGGATAAGTCTTTCCAGTTTTTTCCTGAGCGTTGATGCTCACCACCAAATTCGTGTCGCTTTCAGAAACGAGCTGCTTGATGTAAGCATTGAGCATATTCACGTTCACCATAGGAGCAATCTGTTTCATGATGGCGTATTCATCCTCTACAGACGGAATAGGCTCATTGCTGAGATAATGGTCGCGATACTGATCGCCCCAGGAATCGTTGCTCACCTTGTCGCGTTCATTATACATCTTGTCAAGACTTGACATGTAGTTGGCCTTGGCGCGGTCGAACTCGCTGGCGTTAAAACCGTACTGACGAGCCCGGTTCAACTCCCGAAATCCGGTTGCAAGCACATCCAACTCCTTGCCTTCCTTGGCTATGGCATTGAAGGAGAATGCATCCTTAGTCTTGGAAATGATATAGTTGCCGTCTCCTACGCTGGCACCCATAAACGGGCAGTCAGGTTTCTGGGTCATATCACCAAGCCGGCTATTCAGCATCATACAGATAAGAGTCTTGGCATAGGAATCTACCATATACATGCAGTTGTCCTTCAGCGAATCGGGAGTCACGTCATGTTTCATATAGATGCTCACCTGGCTGTATGGTTGCTCCTTGTCCTTGTCGAACACATAAATGGCCTCATTGTTGTCGGGTACAGGTTCATCAACCACCTTGACAGCATTGGCAGGGACTGTAACATCTTTCCACAATTCCTTGATAAGCTTTTCCGTGTGATCCACGTCAATGTCACCTACCACAATGATGGCCTGATTGTCAGGGCGATACCATTTCTTGTAATAGTCACGAAGGAACTTGGGCTTGAAATTGTCCACAATACTCATTAAACCGATAGGCATACGGTAAGCATACTTCGAGCCAGGATAGTACTTGGGCAGGTCGCGCTCCATCATGCGCATACCCGGAGTGGAACGCAACTGCCACTCCTGATGTATCACGCCACGCTCCTTGTCTATCTCGTCAGCCTGAAGGTCAAGGCCATTTGACCAGTCCTTGAGAATCAGCATGCAGGAGTCGAGACTCGACTGGCGCCTGGTGGGCACGTTGCACACCCGGTACACAGTCTGGTCGATACTGGTGTAAGCATTGAGGTCGCTGCCGAACTCCACGCCGAGTGAACGGGTGTATTCAATGAGGTTGTTGTCCTTGAAGTGTTCAGAACCGTTGAACGCCATGTGTTCAAGGAAGTGTGCCAAGCCACGTTGGTCGTCGTTCTCCTGAATAGAACCCACGCGTTGTGCAATGTAGAAGTTGGCAACGTGTTCCGGCCAATTGTTGTGGCGAATGTAGTAAGTCAATCCGTTAGACAATTTGCCAATCCGAACAGCCTTGTCTACGGGAATCTTAGGCATTTGTTGTGCCTGAGCCAATGCTGCCGCAAAGACAAGGGCAAGCATTAGGATTTTTCTAAGTTTCATTCTCTGTAACAGTTATTATATTGTATGTTGTTGCAAAATTAGCATTAAAAAATGGACGCTACAACTATGGCGTCCATTTTTAATATAAAATAAGTATCATGCTGACTACTTGAACATTTCTTTAATCTTGTCGTGTAAAACCACGCCATGCATGTTCTGAAGCACAATATTCCCCTCACGGTCTATGAGTACAATGTAAGGAATGGCTTGCACGGCATATGCCAAGGCACCATCATCCTTGAACCCCTTGAGAGAGGACAGGTGTGCCCAGGGCAGTTCGTGCTTTTTGATGGCATCCAGCCATTTCTGTTTGTTCGTATCAAGCGACACACTCACCACATTGAAACCTTTGTCGTGATAAGTAGCATAGAGGTTCTTGAGCTCTTTCGACTCCTGAATACAGGGACCGCACCACGATGCCCAGAAATCAAGCAATGTCACCTTTCCTTTCTCCACGTAATCCGAAAACCGCACATTCTGCCCCTCAGGTGTCCGAGACGGGAAATCCTTGTAATGGTTGCCCACTTTCGTTTCTCGTCTCGCTTTTAGTGCCTGCTGCTGAGTCTCAATTAAAGTGCGGTCACGAGCCTCAGCACGTTGCAAATAGACTGGATTCACCTTCGACTTCATTTCCTGATAGAAACCTGCTGGGAAATAGTCCTTTCTGTAGGTCAGGAAAAGATGCGCGCCTACCTGATTACTAATATTTGCCGCAATAAAGTTGTTCAGATACTTGCGGTTGCCCTGATAGAGGTCTGCCAACTGTTTTAAGTATGCTTCATTCTCAGCGTCTGTGTAAGGTCGGTTTTTCTCTACAGACTCGCGACGCTTCATCATACTGTCCACCTTGACCCTCAACAGACGATCATAACGTAAGAACAAGTCTTCATACTGCTGATTAATGGTGCCTCCCTTCAATTCTTGTGAATAGCCATGACAATTGGCTTCAACTTTTCCTGGCTCCAGGATAACATTCAATTCCGGCAGGCCATAGGCGAAATAACGATTTTTGGGTGGCAGAACAACCGTTCCCCAACAAGCACTATCCGGTGCCGACACGATGAAATGGTAACACCCATCTACTATTTTGCAACTGTCCACGACTTCCGACTTGTCCCTGTCTACCACATCATTTCTACAAAGATAAATGATAAGTCCGTCATATTCCCGAGTATTTACATTTCCTTTGAAATCAAAGGTTTGTGCCTGTACTCCAAGCGAGAGTACAGACAACACTATCATACATATTAACTTTTTCATTTCTTTCCTAATATTAGGTCATAATCCTTACTTCCTATAACATACATTGCCTGCTTCACCACATTGTTTTCAGCATTGAACAACTGGTAATAGAGATTGTTGTCGCCATAGAGCTGACTACATATCACAGCCTTCATCTGGACTTTCATCATAGCTAACGACTTGTCATAGTCGGTCCTGTCCAAAGGAATCCCCGCGCTCTCAGAAGTCTGGCGTACAGCCTGCATCACGTCGTCTGGAATTTTATAGTCACGTATGAACTTGTCTGCCGTAGGATACTTCTTGAGCAGCTGTTCCTTCAAGTCTTCCACGTACTTCCTTCCCACAGCCGTCTGAACGCCACTGTAGGTAATGAGAGCATACCAGTTGGTCATATAGTCGGTCTGCGCATCTACCTTGACATCAGCCTCTACGCCACCACGACATAAAAGAGGTCTATGGTGAAGCATGGACTTCCACACACGGGTGGAATCAGCAAAAGTCATGCCACTGTAAGGCTTTTGAATAGACATGCCTGCCGGGGTAACATAGCGAGCCACGGTGATACGCAATGCAGAGCCGTCGCTAAAAGGAAGTGTTTCCTGAATGAGTCCCTTGCCGAATGTTGTCTTACCGACCAACAAGCCACGATCCCAGTCACGAATGGCAGCCGAGAATATTTCCGCCGCCGACTTGGTTTGGTCACTCACCAACAAGACCAAACGTCCCTTCTCCATTACTCCCTTCGTTTTTGCCTTGAAGGTTTCGCTCGGCACGTGGGCGCCCTTAGTCTGGACGATTACTTTGTCTCCATCGAGGAATTCATCTGCCAAAGCCACTGCCACGTCAAAAAGCCCCCCGCCATTGTTACGCAAATCAAGAACCAAGTCTTTCATGCCCTTGGCCTTCAATTCTGTTATGGCCTTCTTGAAGTCACTGATGGTAGTTTCCGCAAACATGGTCAAACAGATATACCCTGTAGTTTTGTTGGCCATGTAATACGACTTAATTGTTGAAGGTCCCTGTGCTGGAGTGTATGTGCTTTTTGCCGCCGGCGCTTGAGCCTGCACATTGCCTTGCGGAGAAGGAACATGCCCAAGTATGGCATCTTCATTGGCCTTTGCCACCATTGGAGGGAGATATTCCGAGAATGGGTCAAGTGACTTTAATATCTTGGCGATCTCCGCATCCACGAATTTTGATTTGTCAATGCTGTCCACATACATATTGGTAACAGCATACATAGCCATGTTCAATTTCTCTTCTGGAGTAGTCTGTGCTTGCACTGACATGGCATACAACGCAAGCAGTACTGTGACAAGTTTTGTTTTCATTCTTATTTCATCCAATTCGGTTGGGGTTCATTCTTCAAATAATATCCAAAAAAGCCTGTCAGTTTCTCTGTAAAATCGCGACAATTGTCTTCACCGCCCATCTGGTGTCCCTCATTCTTGTAGTATAGCAACCATGCCGGACGTTGCAACCGTCGCAAAGCAAGGAAGAGCGCCATACCCTGATAAGGCTGTACACTGCGATCTTCCGAGCCATGGAAAATGAGAAGAGGCGTATGGATTTTGTCCGCATGATAAACTGCGGAATTATCAATATACATCTGAGGATCTTCCCAAAGAGTCTTGCCCAATCGTCCCTGTGCATCTTCCTCAAAATACATGTTGGGCTGTCCCGTACCACGCATCATCAGATAGTCAGCCACCATATCGGTCACAGCCGAGCATGGAGAGGCGCATTTGAAAAGGTTCGTACGGGTAACGAGATAAGCAGTCTCAAAGCCTCCCCAACTATGCCCGTTCACGCCGATACGTGTGCTGTCGGCTATTCCATCGGCAATCAAACTCCTTACTCCACTCACCACGGCATTGTAGCAACTTTCTCCAGGCTTGCCCACCGTGGCATGGATATCCGGTTGAAAGACGATGTAGCCATTGCTCACGAACCAAGGAATATCAATAATGGCACTGCTGTATTCCGGCATCCGGTAATTATTCAGATTTTGAGTTTCTCTCTCGTAGAAAGTAACGACCATTGGATAAGAATTACCCTTCCGATAACCTTCCGGCAGGAACAGATTCCCGTCATTGCGTTTGCCTTCATAGTTAGTCCAGGAATAAAGTTTGGAAGTGCCCCATTTGATGTGACGTTGCTGTGGATTCATATCTGTTACCCGTTGAGGGTTGGAATAATTGACGTCAGCCAACCAATAATCGCGCTCGCCAAAATTTTCCTTACACCAAAGCATCGTCTTGCCGGAAGCAGAAACGTTACGGATGCTCAAGTTTGCCCCCTTCACCATAGCCACCTGCTTCACCCTGCCTTCGACAAGCGAATAAAGACCTGTGCTACGGGTTGCCATGTCCATACCCGACAAATACTGCCCATTCTTGAGCATCGGCGCATGCTCTGCCAAATGCAATCTCACTTGATGTTTCCGCCCCCATCCTGAAGTAAGACATACTGCCTCTTTTTTTCCTTCCACATCAAGTTGCCACAAGTCATAGCGGTCATAGACCGTCAGTGTCTTGCCGTCTGTGCTCCAGGAAGCTATGCCATAAGCTCCAGGAAGAAAAGGATAATCGCTATCTTCATCGAAAAGGGGATAAGGGACCTTACCGGTAGAGATGTCTGTAACTGCGCCTGAAAGCATGTCTACTATATTCCAGCTTTTCTTTTTCGGAATATACACCGCCAGGCGCTTGCCATCCGGACTCCATGAAATATCGAAAAGTCCGTGTTCCGCCAGCAACTTGCGCTGACCATTCAAGCCTATATAATATAGGTCTGTATTGGGTGTCATCTTCCAATCCGACTCTTTATACCATGCAGTCGGATCTATAGCAATGGCACCGCAAACACAGTCGCCGCTGGAAAAGGACACATTGTGCAAGCCCTGAGTCGGAATTGTCAGGAGTTTCTTGGACTGCAGGTCGTAAATATACGTGTCATATCGTGAAGCATCAAAACCACCCCGGTTACGGAACTGCCGCCGTGGTGAAATATCCTCGTTCCACTTCCACAATTCAAGCGTCACCTTAGAATTACCTTGCGGTATGTTATTATCATATTGTGTAGGTTCCAAGTTGATAAGATACTGCCGATTACCATTGATAAACCGGGAGGCATATCCCACCTTGGTACCCTCAGGCAATCCTTTGATATCGGCAAGTTGAAGCAGTTCACAGCAAGTCTTCGTCTTCAAGTCATACAGCCAAAGCGATGTCGGTGTATATCGGTCTTGCGACTGGTCTGTACACCCGAATGTACCCTTGACACCATCTGTAGGAGGATTAATGCTGCACACCATGTGTGGCACAGAACCTAACCGCTCAGTCTTGCCGTCAATAAAGTGATACAACACCGAGTGATTACCTTCCTGTTCAATGTAAAGGAGTCCGTTGCCTGCCAACATTACGTTTGTTGCTTTAGGCAATGATGTTTTCACGTCCGTAAGCATATTCACCACGACAACTCCTGTGCCACCGCCCATCTTCCCGGTATAGGCATAGTCACTCTGCCCCATGGCTATCATATATTCGCCCTTGGCCCATTGTTTGGTTTTACCGGTTTGCAAATTGAGAGTGAACAGCGTGTTTGTGCCATCTTTGTCCGTCTTGTCATATTTAAGGATTTTGCCCTTTGCAAGGAATTGCGGATTGGCAATATGCGGCAACACCCGTGTGGTGCGCTTGACTGCATCATAAAGAAAAACGGAGTCGGGACCGTCATTGTAGAGCCTACGATACTTGTATACCAACCATCGGGCATTATCAGACATGGTGATATTGTCCAACGACTGCCATGAACGGCAATCGTCAATAGACAAAGACCGCTTTTGAGCGGAAGCCGTAGCCCCACTCAAAGCGGTCAGGATAGTTAGAGAGAGTATCAATCGTTTCATTCAACAGATTGCATTATTTGTTTTTCTTAATCATCTCCACAGCACAACTTATTTCATCGCAAAGTTGTGAAGGACTACCAGAGTAACCCTCTGCCGTATAGAGCAACTTGCCATTGCGGATAATCACCTTGCGTGGAATACCTGACGAATTAAACAGTTTGGCAAAGATGCTAAAGCCTGCACTATACTCCTTGCTTCCCGGCTTCTTGTTGTCATACATTACGTTGAAGTTTGTATAACCTTTCGTCTTCATGAATTTCTCTGTCAAGGCTCTGCCAGCATAGCCTCGGTCTTGTGTGTTCACAAAAAGAATGACCACGTCCTTGTCATTGGCATACTTGTCCACAGCAAGCTTCATGCCCTCCATGGCAGCCTTACATGGCGCACACCAGTTGGCCCAGAAGTCAATGACCACAATCTTATTCTTATAGGAAACCGTGTTCACTTGCTTTCCCTGCGCATCGGTCAATGTAAAGTGTGGAATGGCTACATTCATCATGTGCGACTTAACCTCTTCTTCCAATGCAGCTTTAGCCTTTGTACTTTTCAGCCCATCCATATATTTCTGGAAATCGGCATCGGTCTTGCATCCGCTTTGCTGGCGCAGTGCAGCAAGCATCTCGTTAGTCACGGCATTATACTTCACGGCTGTTTCCAAGGCATTGAGTGCCTCTTCCTTTTTGCCGAGAGCCATCAATACCTGATAACGGGCTTCATTGACAGAAGCATCGGAATAGGACATCTCCTCATTGTCGAAATACTTCATATAGCTATAAGCCTCATCATAGCGTTTCATTTCATTGAGCAACTTGATGTGAGTACCCAAGCGATCGTAGAACTGATAGTCTGCAATGAGCTGTGCCTCTGCCGGTGTACTGTAAATACCATCCATTGTGGAACGATCCTGTCTTTTTTCAATAAGAAGATCTATCAATGGCTTTGCCACACTATAGATGGTATCGTTGCCTACAAAATGCATACGGAAGTTACGGAAGATATTCCAACGGTAGCACTCGCTCAGAGCCTTGAAGTCGAACATCGGCAAATGCTTGACCAATCTATCAAACTGCTTATGGTCGAACAACAACTGACAATAAACACGCGAGAGGTTATAGTACATATAGTTCTGTGAACGGAAGTGTTTGCTTTTAAGCGTAACTGCCTGTGGATATTTCACAAAAAACTTCTCGATAGAGTCGGCAGCCTCCATGCCTTGTAGAGCTTGATATGCTTGGAAATCACGAAACATACATGCATTGCCATTGGGGAAAAGACGGTACATGACGTTCTTAATGGAATCTGCCTTTGCCACATCCTTCACCTTAAAGCGATATTCGTTCTCGAACGTAGAGAGCACAAACTCGTTGTCAGGGAACTGTGCTTTTGCCATATCAAAGAAGTGTCCGATAGCCTTTCCATAGTTCTGACCAGCCATCAATTCTATGTTCTTCAGATAGAGGTCTATAAAGTCGGGCATACGATTCTGATAATTCTGTACTTCCTTATTCATCCACATCATCTCAGCTTCATTTGAGATACTGAAATTAGTGTAGTAATTGGTTACATAATAGAGTTTCGGACAACGGAACGACGCAAAGGCCGCATACCCTCCTGGCAATGCTGTTCCGTCAGCATTGCTGGTCATGTAAACATATCCTCCGTTCTCGTCATTATTGTCTGTTACCCTGTTATTGATATCACCTGCACGCATCAGTAGAGCGAAGAAGGCGCAATCAGAAGGCAACTGATATTCGCCCTTCCATTGATTCTTTGAGATTTTCTGCAAGGTTACGTCATCCACAGTCCACACATAATCCTGATACATGTAGATGACAGCCGACAGGGTATCTCTGTTGGCAAGTGGGCCATCATTGTTCGTGTAATTGAAAATAATCTTCTGACCAGCCTTGGGATGGTTTATACCCGAAAGTCGAGAAGGTGTCTGAGCTTCTATGCCCATTACAAAGAACAGGCATAGAAGCGAAAGCAAAAGCTTTTTCATTTCGTGTCTTATATAATAATGTTATTGTTTGTTTACTGCATCTGTTCTGTTTTGGTGCCAATAGCACTTAGGTCGATGCCCAACACATCCTTGAAATAATCGCGCACCGCTTCGTATTTGCGACGTACAGGATGTTCGGGATAGAATTCTGTCCAACTTTGATTATGGAAGCCTCCGCAGTCGAAATTCTCGTTAAGGAACTTTTCTTCAAAAGTCTCAGGTGACATCATCACCATATATTTCACGAAGAGGGCAAAATCATGGCTCACGGTATACTTGTCTACTGCAACAGAGCCTTCCAACGTTCCAGCTCCATTATATCCCCACTCATTCACATAGCCACCTGAATTAGTAGCCATTGATGTTGAATAATGGTCTTTATAACGTGTAAAGAGCGTGTCGAATGATTCCGGAATGGATAATGTTCCCTTTGAAGCTGCATAGCCGACAAGAGCGTACGCCACGTCACCAACAAATTGTTTTTTGGTTGCCGCATCACTTGCATTGACTCTATCGTTGACGACCCCAAAAGACATGTGGCTATAGCCATAGCATGAATTCTGTACTTGTTTTACCGTGACTTTATTCCAATTGGCATCATACCCGTCAACCAAGCTATATATACTGTCTGCCAACAATATTCGGAAAGGCATTTTACCTTTTAAGAAAGACTCTGGCCATACTTCCAGACCCGCCTTTACCAAACTCCAACCGTCTTTCACTTTCGATTCATCACCGACCACACCATAATAAGGTGAATATTCTGTCACTGCCCAGCGAAACTGAGTATCATTGAATTTGTAGAGGACATAGGTTCCATATTTTTCCTTGAAAGCCACAAACTCCTGATCATAGTCATGGTCGCCCTGCGGGAAATCTTCTGTTGGGGTTGCCGGTGAAGGACCATCCACATCGTCATTGTCACAAGCCACAAAAGCGAAAGGCAGAGCCAATAGGATTATATATAATAACTTCTTCATTGTTCTATAGTTTAATGGGTCTTACTGTTAATTACCTTCTCTCACTGCATGTGCAGGATTCTGCTCCAAGTTCTTATTGGCTGATGTAGCCTCCAAAGGAATTTGAAGTACGTAGCCTAAATCCTTCTTCTCGAGTGTGTAGGTTGTAGCCACACCAGTTTGATCATACCACACATGCTTAATCTCCGGCATTCCATAGCGCCGCAAGTCAAACCACCGGTGAGGATTCTCAAAACAAAGTTCCACGCGGCGCTCTTCTCGCACCTTGGTCATCAACTCGTCAGCTGTTCCCAATTGATAATCCGTATATGTAGCTGCAGCAATACGATTCTTTCTAATCATGTTGATATCACTCACAGCCTTGGCACCCGAAGGTATGTCGCCAGTTGCGAACTTGGCAGCATATGCTTCTGCCCGGTTCAGATAGAGTTCAGCTGTACGCCATGCGAACGCACGCTCTGATGTACCCGCTTTGATCTCCATATAAGGATAATACATATAAGGAGTAGGCTTCAGCATAAAGTTTTTGCGCAAATCGTCGGCAGCGAACTTACCAATAATGTCATCGGACACACACAACAGCGAACCGGCTATTTGAATCTTGCCAGAGATACCTCCCGTAAAAATTGTCTCAGGGAAATTGGCGGAAATAAAGTTGTTGGACGCATATTCCGCAAAGTTATTGTAAGCATTGGGGCGATAGTTAGACGGAATGGTCAATGAGTAGCTATTCAGATTACACATCTTCGGATTTCCCTCCAAAGCCTTGTCAACATGCTCAATAACCTTGTCCCAATCTTCCATGTACAGATAAACACGTGAAGCCAACAAGTGAGCTGCGATCCAATTGATGCGGTATTTACTGATAGTTGTAGACTTGGTTTGTTCAAGCAAAGAACAGGCATCTTCCACGTCCTTAGTTATTTGTCCGTAGACAGCAGCCACCGTAGCACGTTTGGGACCATCGTTCTTGATTTCTGCCGACAACACCAAAGGCACCCCAGACAGTTTATCGGGAGTGGTTCCTTCCATGTTGTAAGGTTGTGCATAGAGATTCACAAGATACCAATAATAGAAAGCCCTAAGTGCCAAAGCCTCTCCCTTGGTCTGCTTATGCTCTGCCTCAGTACCAGTGGCCTTGTCTACCTCACCAAGCACCGTATTGCATGCCATGATGAGTTTATACAAGTTTTGATAGCTATCATAATAGCCTGTTATTTTTTTCTCTGTAAGAAGGTTATCCATATTGGGTTGCCATGCAAACACATCCTTAAAGGCAATGTTTTGATCACTATAATAATAGGAACTTCCTTTAGCTCCTTGCACATCATCTGTAAGGACATGGGTAATAGGATCTATGGTCACCGTCAATCCGTAACCTTCACCATTAAGGATTTCCTGATAGTCTTCCACGGTTTCTGGCTTGAATTCGTCTTGTGATGTTTCCTCAAGAAAGTCACCACACGACGTCAAGGCAGTAACAGCCAAAAGAGCTGTACATATATTGATAAATATTTTTTTCATCTTTCTTTTCATTATTACTGTTGAACCTTAGAATGAAACGCTGAGCGACAATGAGTACGACTGCGTGATAGGCAGCGCTACACTGCCCGTATTGCTGATTTCCGGATCCTGTCCGTTGAAACGTGAACTGCAGATAGTGAACGGATTGGTCACGTTGAAGCCTATAGAGGCTGAGGTCACGTTGAAGCGGCGAAGGAATTGGAAAGGCACAGCATAAGAAAACATCAGGTTGCGACAACGGAAGAAATCGCCCTTCACGATACGGGCATCAGAATAGTTGTACATAGAATATGTGTTCTTCTGTGTAGCGCGTCTATCCGGTGTATAAATCAGGTAGTCATTTGTATCTGAGAAATTCAAGCCCGGAATGTCTGTCTGGTCTCCTTCCTGTTTCCATCGATTCAGCATTTCCTTGGTCATGTTGGTCTGAGGGGTAGGCATTTTGCTCTCGCCATCAAACAGGAAGTTCAGTCGCTTATAATTTCCGAAACCAAAGGCAAACTGAGCTGACAGGGTGAGATTCTTCCAACGCAACGATGTGGACAAACCTCCATTGAAGCGAGGATCAGCAGGTCCCACATACTTCAAGAAAGTCTTGGGATCATCACTTTTCTCAACATCGTTTTCATTCTCGGAGCAGCCCTTGAAAGTGGCAAATCCCGTTTTGGGGTTAAGTCCCGTGAACTCCCAAGCATAAACAGCATTGACAGGTTTACCGTCTATATATACATTGCCGGCCAAATAGTCATCAACCTTGTAGTCCTGTTCCACAGTCTTGCTGATATTGTTCGTGTTCTTTGACCAAATCGGCGTAACAGTCCACGTCCAATCCTTTGTCTGTACTGGCTTGAACGAAAGGCTCAATTCTAAACCAGTATTCTTTAGATGGGCACCATTGCGATAGGTCTGTGTCACACCATATTCTGTTGCCACAGGCAAATTGAAGATAATGTCACGGCCTTGACGAATATAGTAATCCAAGGTTCCTGAGATTCGGCCATTAAGCACACTGAAATCAAAACCGATATTCGTGGTGGCCGTCTTCTCCCATTTCAAGTCTGGATAAGGATAGTGGCTGATACCCAACTGGTATTCACCGGAGAATCGGTTAATGTTCGGCGACATATATTTAGCCACAAGATATGGACTTACAGATGTAGGTACATTTCCCTGCTCACCATAAGAAGCTCTGACGCTTACGTTGTCAATCCACTTAACCTTCCGAATAAAAGGCTCGTCACTTATGCTCCAACGTCCAGAAATACTCCATACAGGACTCCACTTGTGATTGGTGTACTGTCCGAAGCGATTGCTGGCATCCATACGGGTGTTGAAATTAAGCACATAGCGGTTTTTGTAGGCATATACCAATGTGAAATATTCCGACAGGGTGTTGTTTTTTGTCTTGCTGCGACTCACCGTATGCTTCTCAAGGGATGAGTTTTGCCCGTTGATAGCTACGTTTCCCGACGTAGAAGTATCGTATTCATAGCTGATTCCCATACCACGTTCGGGGAAATAGCCCCATTCCACGTCAGTCAAGCCATCGTATTGGTTGGAACGCACCTCAAAGCCAGCCATCGCATTGACAACATGCTGACGCTCTGCGCCAAACATCAAATTATAGGTCAACTGTGCACGGCCCGTATAGCTAACATTATTCATAGAAGAATAGTTGAGAATACCGCCATGAGGCAACCGGCTTGCTTTCTCCGTATCGCTGTTTGGCGCAACGGCACCATAATCATAACCTCTAATTTGGGCTATGTAGTAAGAACGTTCGTCGGCCCACTGGTAGTTAGTGGTGTTGCTGTAGTTGACTCCAAAAGTAGTGTCAAGTTTCAAGTTTTTCAATATGTCGTAAATGATATTCACATTGCCACTGAAACTTCTCACCTTAGCATCGGCACCTGTATGATTCAATTCATTAAAGATATTGTAGCTCAGCTCATAGTTTTGGCCCAATCCGGAGAATGTGCTGAGATTAGTTGTATAATAGGTGTCCGAATCCAAAGCCCTTGAAGTGTTCAAAGCATAGCTGTATGGGTTGGTGGTATAGAATCCATTGTTGGTATTCTCTGCAAACGACAGCCGTGTGCTCACACGCAACTTGTCGCTCAAGCGTGCGTCAATGTTACTCATCAAGGTATAGCGTGTAGAATTGTCCCCCTTGGTAGTTCCCTTACTATTGTTGTATCCCACAGAGGTATAATAGTTCACGGCATCGCTACCACCAGAAAGACTCACACTATAGTCCTGGTTGAAAGCATTCTGGCAAAGCAGCTTGAGCCAGTCAGTATTGACGGTCTCATAATGTGCCACCTCTTTGTTGAATTCATCTTCCGTAATCTTTCCCTGCCAGTAATTCAGCAAAGCGCCCTCGTAACCTGTCATGTAAGGAGTTGAAGAATAAAGGTATCCGTATTCTGCCACGTCCTTGGAAACGCTTACACGTTCCTTGGAATTCATCAGGTTATATTGTCCATAATAGGGTCTTCCTGTGAAACCAAGTGAGGTGGAAAAAGTAATGGAGGGCTTGCCTTCACGACCGCGCTTGGTGGTCACCACAATCACGCCATTGGCTGCACGTGTACCGTAAATAGCGGTGGCTGAAGCATCCTTCAAGAAAGTGATACTTTCAATGTCATTGGGGTTCACACCAGAGATGGCACTGCCAATCAGACTACGCTGGGCTTCAAGGTTCATCTGGTCGGTCAAATCTGAAGCCGTCCCCGAAATGATATTGTTCAACTCGTCGTTGGAGAAGTTCACCGGGTCTTCGTGGATAATGCCGTCAACCACCCATAATGGCGAAGCATTGCCAAAGATGGTAGAATTGCCACGCATACGAATCTTAGGAGTAGCATTTACAGAGCCTGAGCTATTAACCAGCATCAGCCCTGGCACGGCGCCCTGGAGCATTTTGTCGATGGTGTTGACGTTGGGAATCTTGATGTCTTCTGCTTTCACTGTTGTCACTGCAGAAGACATAAGGCGTTTGTCCATCTTCTGATAGCCATTCACCACCACCTCATTGATATTGTTGGTGTTGGAAAGCATGCGCAAGTAATTTTCAGAACCTTCACTGAAAGTGGCTGTAACGGTCTCCATACCTATATAAGAAAACACGAGTTCTGCCTCGGACCCTTTGATAGCGGGAATTGAGAAATGACCGTTGGCATCGGTCACGGTCTGGATGGAACGATTGTTCTTGTAGCGCACAACGGCACCGATTATGGCTTCGCCCTGCTCGTCTGCCACCTTGCCCGAGATGGCTGCGTCGAACGCTTCCTTGCGAAACACCCGGATAAACTTTCCCTGAACGCTACTGCCCAGCTGGTGTCCTGCTATGGCTATCGACACGGCCTTGGGAGCAGTTTTCTTGCGAATGTTAGCCGTGACGCGGTAGTTTCTCAAGTCGTCATAGCTGAAAATCACACTGTAGTCAGAGTTCTTCTCAATGCTCTTCAGTACATTGGGAAGCGGCTCGTTCTTGAAATTGAGGGTGAGCAACTTGTTCGACTGTGCGTCGGCAGCAACTGTCCATGCCGACATCATCACGATGCTCACCAGAAGCAACAACCGACGGACAACCGACGGACGCTTCTCTGTCATTCCTGCTTTTCTCATCTCTTTACTATAATTTGTTGTTAAAAATCGTGTATAATACGAAGAAGTGCGTCAATCGGGTACCTCAAAACAAGAAAAAAGTTACTTTTTGCCACTTTTTCTTGTTCTTTCGCTTGTTTTTCCCGACTCTTTAAGCCTTATTTTTCGAACTTTACATTAACTTTGCACCCATGAATCACTTGACGACAGACCTGTTCAACAGCCTGTATCGCAAATATTACGAACAGCTGTTCTACTATGCATACGGTTTCACCGAGGATGCAGAGGTTTGTCGTGACATTCTGTCCGATGTGTTCAGCCGACTTTGGGAAAGCCGGAAGCGCATCTCTGCCGACACAGCCCACAGTTATCTGTATCAGTGTGTCCGCAACGAGTGCATCGACCATGTAAGGCGCAGGCAACTGAGCCGCCAATATGAATCGTTCTTCATTGCATCGGCAGAAACAGACGAAACCACCGAACCGGACATTATCGAGGAGCGTCTCGAAGTGGTGCAACAGACCATGGAAACGTTGCCGCCCAAAACAAGGCACGTGCTCGAAGAGTGCTACTTCAACAACAAGAAGTATAAGGAAGTGGCAGACTCACTCGAAGTGTCTACCAATGCCGTGAAGAAGCACATTGTCAAGGCTTTGGGACTCCTTAGGGAGCGATGCCGAAAGTATTCCGGAGCGGGATAAATAATTAATAAAGAATAACAGAGGTACCCTTTTCTGCACCTCGTCAGTATTATTTTAGACCAACAAGTAAACAAGACAGATGGATATAGACGATTTGGACATCAAGGATGCCGGCATGATGTGCGACATCAAGAGGGCAATGGCATCGGAACACAAGTTGTGTCCCGATGTAGAGGCCGAATTGTCTTCTTTCTGGGCACAGCAACACGACAAGAGGCAGCGGAAGACTATTTTCCGGGCTCTCATTTCCACCATCGCCGTGGCTGCCGCCGTGGTGGCATGCGTGTTTATCCTTCGTCCCAAGTCCGACTTGCCCCACCCCACAGCCAAACCTTTCTTCTCGGCTTCTGCCGACAACCAGTTGAGCATGACCACAGGCGGCAAGAAGTCTACGTCCTTATATATGGAAGGTGGTAACATCCATGTTGCCAAATCATCGGCAAAAGAGATGAACACTATCAAGACGCCAAGCGGCAAGTTCTTCACCCTGTTGTTGCCCGACGGCACTGTGGTGAAGCTTAATGCCAGAAGCACTTTCAGTTTCCCCAGTCAATTTACCGCCAACCGCCGTGAAGTGTATCTCAAGGGCGAGGCTTATTTCGACGTTCATCATGATCCGGCTCATCCATTCGTGGTGAAGACCGACTATTTCGAGGCGAAGGCCATCGGCACATCGTTCGATGTGCGTTCCTATGATGCCGTACAGGCAAGCGTAACCCTGGTAGAGGGAAAACTGCTGGTGGGCAACGACAAACAAGCGCCCACACTTATACGCCCCAACCAGCAGACATCGCTCAATGCCGACGGCACACTCAGCACTTCCGAAACGGACACCTATCAATACACAGAGTGGAAGAATGGCGTTTTCTATTTCGACGATCTTACCCTCCGTGAGGTGCTCTGCGAGATGGGACGGTGGTATAACGTAGACGTGGAAGTGCAGAACAAGCAAGCCCTGCAAACCAAACTGCATTTCGTGGCAGACCGCAACGCCAGCATCACCGAGGCCTTGAAAAACCTCAATACCCTCGGCCACTTCAACATTGTCAAGGAAGAAGGAAAGATTGTCGTGAGATAATAAATTGTTAAAAATCAACAATACGCCTACATTTATTTGTAAAAGAGCATAATTATATTTATTTTCGTATCACCTAATCTGACTATATACTTTTTCATTTAAACCTATGAAATATCTTAATTGCATCTGTATAATATTATTTTGTTTGTTTTCTTCTTGCCAACAAGAAGATGACATTTCTTCCATGACACAATCTTTGAAAGAAGCTGCTGCGACTAATGCGTCCGCACAAAAGCTTTTGAAACTTTTTGAGCGACAAGATGGAAGTCTCAAAAAACTTGAATACTGTTTAAATGGAAATCATGCCTTATTTCTACATACAACAATAGGCGCAACAACAGATTTTGGCGTTTACTATCAAATACCTTACACTAACAATAGTGGAGATGTTACAGGTTTCATTGTCTATCCTGTTGACGAGCAAATAGAAAACTTGACAAATAGGAAAACCGACGGATTATTGGGAAATCCCGTGTCCGTTGATGGTTACTATTTGAATAATTTTATCCCTATTACGCATCGCTTGCTTTATTCATATCCCTTAGTAAAAATAAAGGAACAAGGAAACAGTGTGGACAATTCGCTTACATCTTTTGCCGAAAGAACAAGCGTCAGTCCTCAAAAATTAACCTCCGATGATTACATACCCTTAGAAGACAGACCTGTTGTCACTAGAAATAGTCAATTGGGGAATCTTGTTGGGTCTGTCAAAATTGATTATATTATGGGAACGTACTGGGGAACAAATTTCACAGACGATGAAGTTACAGCATATGGTTTCAGCATCAACGCTTTTATGGATATTGTAAAAAAGGCATTTAACGACATCGGCTGTTGGCGAGTTGTCAATATCGAACATATATATTATCAAAAACTTGTAGTTGTATTTCAAATCATTGACGAAGAAAAAGCCTATGCGAATTGGCCCGCATATATGGATGCAATCATCCGGAAAATAAAAGATGAAATTTTCAAAAAGAAATTTACCGTGTCTTTGCAATATCTTATGTCTTTGCCCAATAGGACACCTGTAACACCTCCTTCAAGCGGTGGGGGATCTGGCAATATTGGTGGTGAGTATACGGGAGGCTCAACTACAGGTTCATCAAGTTCTGAAAACAACACATCACAAGACACGCTGAAGTTCGTCAACGACAGTCTTTGTCAGAATAAAGAATACATTGATTCTGTCAAGGCTGTGTATGATTTATTAAATAAAACAGTAGGAACAGTTGGCTACAACACAAAAAAATATGAAGAATACCTGAAAATCATCAAAAACGCTGACATAGAATACTCAACAAGCCTTCATTGGTACGATGGAGAATATGCCATTGACTCCATTGTAAAAGGCGAAAAATATAAAGTTGAAAATATCACGAGTAAATATAGTGTAGCCAATATACACAATCATCCCAACAATACTCCGCCATCATTCAGAGACATTTTATTCACGGCAGAATGCGCCAAAGATGCGACTTTGAAAATGTATAAAGCTACTTTCATTTATAATGCAAAAGATAACAGTTATTATGCCCTATACATAACTGATAGGAACAAGGCAGCAAACTTTTACAATAAGTATTGCAATGAATTGGATGAGAAAACAAACAGCATTAAGAATAATGGCCTTTTAGATAAACTTAGACAAGATGAAGGACAAGACTATACAAACAGCACAAACAATTTGTTATATCTCAATACATTTATTCTTTCATACAATAGTGGAATGTGTATGTTCAAAGTTAAAGATGGCAAAGTTACATCTTATAGCGTTACAAGAGTCACCAATGACAACAAAATAGAATACAAATACTCTTTCTTTAAAATATAGTAATATGAAATTTTTTATATCATTTATCATTAGTTTTTTCTGCATTCCAATATCCGCTAAAGATATTGGACACGCAGAGAGTGACACTTGCATTTGTATGAGACAAATCGTGTGTGATAGCCTTGCATTCAAAGGTAAAGTCGTCGGGACAGTCTTTGACAGATTCAAGGAAGAAGGCATACCCATCCGATCCATTTCTCTCGGTGGGACAAGCGCATGGATTGATCCTGACGGGAAAAGCTTTTTGGACAGAATAACCATAACTTTTTTACCTAAAGAGGAAACAACAAAAAGGATACTCCAAGAAAGGCCTTTTGCCATGGTCGTGATATACATTAATGGTTCTAAAATGACTATTGAAGAAGCTATGGGACAGTTCTGCATTAGAAGTAAAAGTGTTAGTATCGACACTAAACTTGAAATGATAAGAAATGTGTTTGGCGTGAAACACCTACATTTCGTATATATGTTCAACAAGTCCGCAAGTGTACCTAAGGAATACTATGATTGGCAATCAAAATAAAGAACAGGACATATTTATATTAACTCACAATATGAGATTTCCAACATCATTTATCATTAGTTTCTTCTGCATTTCAATATTAGCTAAAGACATCGGACACGCAGAGATTGACACATACTCTTGTATGAGGCAAATCGTGTGTGATCGTCTGGCATTTAAGGAAAAGGCTGTGGGGGCGGTCTTTGACAAATTCAAGGAAAAAGGTATTTCTCAAATCGTCATAACTGAACACCACGTTGTAGCCTGAGTTTTTCTCAATGTTTTTCAACACATTGGTCAACGGCTCATCTGAACAGTAAACGTGAGCAATTTGTTTGACTGGGCATCTGCGGCTACACTCCATGCAGACATCAACACGATGCTCACCAGTAGCAACATCCGTCTAACAACCGACGAATGACTTGCTGTCATTTCTACTTTTCTCCGGAGCGGGATGAATAGTTAATAAAGAATAACAGAGGTACCCTTTTCTGCACCTCGTCAGTATTATTTTAGACCAACAAGTAAACAAGACAGATGGATATAGACGATTTGGACATCAAGGATGCCGGCATGATGTGCGACATCAAGAGGGCAATGGCATCGGAACACAAGTTGTGTCCCGATGTAGAGGCCGAATTGTCTTCTTTCTGGGCACAGCAACACGACAAGAGGCAGCGGAAGACTATTTTCCGGGCTCTCATTTCCACCATCGCCGTGGCTGCCGCCGTGGTGGCATGCGTGTTTATCCTTCGTCCCAAGTCCGACTTGCCCCACCCCACAGCCAAACCTTTCTTCTCGGCTTCTGCCGACAACCAGTTGAGCATGACCACAGGCGGCAAGAAGTCTACGTCCTTATATATGGAAGGTGGTAACATCCATGTTGCCAAATCATCGGCAAAAGAGATGAACACTATCAAGACGCCAAGCGGCAAGTTCTTCACCCTGTTGTTGCCCGACGGCACTGTGGTGAAGCTTAATGCCAGAAGCACTTTCAGTTTCCCCAGTCAATTTACCGCCAACCGCCGTGAAGTGTATCTCAAGGGCGAGGCTTATTTCGACGTTCATCATGATCCGGCTCATCCATTCGTGGTGAAGACCGACTATTTCGAGGCGAAGGCCATCGGCACATCGTTCGATGTGCGTTCCTATGATGCCGTACAGGCAAGCGTAACCCTGGTAGAGGGAAAACTGCTGGTGGGCAACGACAAACAAGCGCCCACACTTATACGCCCCAACCAGCAGACATCGCTCAATGCCGACGGCACACTCAGCACTTCCGAAACGGACACCTATCAATACACGGAGTGGAAGAATGGCGTATTCTATTTCGACGACCTTACCCTCCGTGAAGTGCTCTGCGAAATGGGCAGATGGTACAACATTGACATCGAAGTGAAGAACAAGCAGGCATTGCAAACCAAGCTCCACTTCGTGGCAGACCGCAATGCCACAATCACCGAGGCCCTGAAGAACCTCAATGCCATCGGACACTTCAACATCGTCAAGGAAGAAGGGAAGATTGTAGTGAGATAGTCCATTATCAAAATTCTATAAAATAGCAGTACGCCTATAACAACGTACTGCTATTTTCTTTATATGATATGTCCAATAGCATTTAACCAAATAGCACAGCACGATATACAAATACTCCTTCTTTCTTTAAAATAGTAATATAAAACTTCTTATATCCATCTTCTTTATTTTCTTCCGCATTTCAATATCCGCTAAAGACATCGGGCATGGAGAAAGGCACCTGCCTTTGCATGAGACAAATCGTGTGCGACAAAATAAGTCATCAGGGGGTTGGAGAGATACGTATAGTTCAAGGTTTGGATTAATAGAAAAGTAGGCTGAAAGCCCTGCCATTACTTGGCTCCATTTGCCACATTGTTGGATGATTGCGCCTTACGCGCGCACGCGCGCACGTAAAGTTTTCCGTTTTTTCGCCACAATCTATCACTTTTCTTGATATCTGACATTTTTCAGCTGAATGAAAGCAAGATAAACAGAGTGATAGATGCGTGATAGATGGCTAAACATCTATCACATCTATCACCAATCCATCACTTGCTGAGTTCAAGTGGAGTGCCCGAAATCAGTCCTGCAGTTCGGGCAATCGATGCCCACGACAAGGGCAATGAGTGCCCAAACAGTGGGACCAGGCAAAAGTCAGCCTCTAACATATCGTTCGTCTGCCATCAATCAAAAAGCTGCAACAGGTCTGTTTCGTGATCATATCCGGTTCGGGAGTGATTTATCTCCATTCGAATACTGCGACATCAGGCGTCACAACAAATTCAGGAAGAGCCATAAACAACACAATCCGGTACCTGCAAGAGAAGGAGAAGAATAAAAAAAGAGGGCGGAGACATGATGCGCATGATGCGGCATTGTCTTCGCCCTCAACGTGTGTGCTTTTCAGATGGTTTATTTGTATGCGTTCACAATCTCCACCACATAAATGTCATGGTAGCCGCCCTTGGCTCCATACCATTTTTCTATGTCCGGGTCAAGAAAACATTCGGGCTTGATTTCGTCTTTATAGAGTTTGCGGCACTCCAAAGTGAGGCGAGCTTGCGCAAAAGTCATGTTGCCCAGTTCTGTTTCCACCGGCTGCAGACCGGTTTCGGCTACCTTGTCAAGATCACGACCCGACTTCGAACCGCAGAAGTTGTATATCTTGCGAGCCTCCTCACTGTTGCCGAGAAACTGCAGTGTCACGCAGTCGTTGTGCTCTATGAGATGGTGCGTATAGCGTTCAGGCCGGATAAAGATGACCGCCACGGGCTTGTTCCACAACCATCCCAAGCACCCCCAGGATGCAGTCATGGTGTTGAACTTTTCCTTGTTGCCCGCTGTAACGAGCATCCATTCCTTGCCGATTGTCTCAAAGACATTGTCATTGAGCGTCTTAACATCTATCTTCTCCATTTTCTTTCTTTTGTTTTAGTCTTTCTTTTGCAAAAGTACAAAAAAGATACTGGATGACGGCTACCAACCGACAATTAATTTATGGTCATTGCTTTCTCAATTCCCAGAAGGCCACAGCTGATGCCGCCGCCACATTAAGCGAATCCACCTGATGCGACATGGGAATGCGTGCCACCCAATCGGCTGCGTCGATGGCTTGCTGGGGCAGTCCGTCGCCTTCCGTGCCCATAATGACGGCGAGCTTGTCTTCCGCCTTCAACCGTGGGTCGTCTACGCCGACCGACTGGTCTGTGAGCGCCATGGCCACGGTTTTGAAGCCCAAAGCGTTCAGCTCCTGCTGATAGTTGTCCGACCATGTCCACGGCACAAGAAACACCGACCCCATGGACACCCTGACAGAACGGCGGTTGAGCGGGTCACAAGAAGTGCCTGTCACCACCACAGCATCTATACCCAACGCCGCTGCCGAACGGAAGATGGCACCGATATTAGTGCTGTCCACCACCCCATTGATGACCACCACCCGATGGGCATCGCGGCACACAGCGCCGAGAGCAGCCTGCGGTTTGCGGCGCATGGCGCACAGCACGCCACGGGTGAGCACGTAGCCCGTGAGCTGGGCGAGCAGTGCTCTCTCGCCCACATAGACCGGTATGTCGCCACACCGCAAGACGATGTCCTTGGCATCACCCTCTATATGCTTTTCCTCACACAACAGTGACACTGGTTCATAACCGGCATCCAAAGCCACCTTGATAACCTTGGGGCTCTCGGCAATAAACATTCCGCCCGCTTCCGGGCTACAAGCTTTCAGCTGTCTCTCGGTCAGAGACCCGAACACGTCGAGTCCAGGCTCAGACAATGATGTTACTCTTTTTATCGGCATGATGCGCAATGTGATTATTCCTAATTGGCTACAAAAGTACAACAAATAACCAACAAAAAAGACTCATAAAGGCGGAAAAGGCATCATGGCCTTCCTTTATGAGTCTTTTTGGGGATAAGCATTCGAAATTTGGAGTGGCAACTGGTATCGTGATATTGGGGTTACACGGCTTTCAGTCCGCTTTTCCGTGTACGCCTGAAGCAGACATACAACCATCACTCCCCATTCTGGAAGTTCCTTTTAGTTCTATAGTCTGATCACCTTGAATGCCTTGGCCGGTATGGTCAGATTGACTATGTTGCCCCGACCCTCAATGGAACTCTCCTTCGGCACCACATTATCTTTATGGCTGAGTGAGTTCTCGGCTTTCTCGTCTGCCTGCATGGTCTGGCAAGTGCCC
This sequence comes from uncultured Prevotella sp., assembly GCA_934191235.1. Classification (GTDB taxonomy): domain Bacteria; phylum Bacteroidota; class Bacteroidia; order Bacteroidales; family Bacteroidaceae; genus Prevotella. Next base: position 63,212 of record CAKPUA010000011.1, read on the forward strand.
AGTCCCAGCAGCTTCACGCCCTTGAATGTCAGTGTTATGTCCTGCTTCTCTGCGCCGGTGTTGGCAATCTTCACGATATACTGTTTGGTGTTCTTGTCATACACCGCAGAAGCATAAAGGCCTTCAGCGCCGGTCACGGGCTTTCCGTTCTCCGTCAGTTTCAGCACGTTAGTTCCCTTGTTGGTGGAATAAAGCATCTGCACATACCAGTTGGCAGAACGCACACTCTCCGTGTTGTTAAACCAGATTAGGTCTGGCCGCCACTGCCAGCCGTCTACATGGGAGAAGAGCGGTGCATAAGTGCACTGCCACACCACGTCGGCATTGCGCTCCAGTCCGGTCATGAAGGCAGCCTCGCTGAGAGCAGCCTGCCAGTTGTTGCGGCGTGCCTTGTTGTGGCAGGCATACTCGCCGGCAAACACCTTGGGACCCTTGCGGTCATAATTGTCATACCGGGCAGCACTCTTGAGAAACCAGTCGGGGTCCTTGTAGTAGTGCTCGTCCACCAAGTCCACCTTGAGTTCCTTCATTTTTGCCCATCCCTGGTCGAAACGGTCGCCGTCGGCACTCGGGCCTGAAGAACCGCAAATCTTCATCTTGGGATATTTGGCACGGATGGCCTTGACAAACGGTGCCAGGCGCTCGGCGTAAAGCGGCTCCCACTGTTCGTTGCCGATGCCAATCTGCTTGAGATTGAAGGGTTCCGGATGTCCCATCTCGGCACGCACCTTGCCCCACTTGCTGGTCACAGGCCCGTTGGCGAACTCTATCAGGTCGAGCGCATCGTCAATGTAGGGTTGCAAGTCCTTGGGGGCCACATGCGCCTTGCTGTCCTTGTCACTATTCTGATACTGGCAGGCGATGCCGCAACTCAACACGGGCAGCGGTTCGGCACCCAATTTCTCGGAGAGCAGGAAATACTCGTAGAATCCCAGTCCGTAACTCTGGTAATAGTTGGGATAGAGTCGGTTGGAGATGGCATATATCCAGCGGTTCTCGTTGAGCGGACGGTTCTCCACCGGTCCCACAGTGTTTTTCCACTGGTAACGGGTGTTGAGGTCTGCGCCCTCCACGATGCAGCCGCCGGGGAAGCGAAAGATGCCGGGATGCAAGTCTTCAAGGTCTTTCACCAGGTCTGCCCGCAGCCCGTGCCAGTTGTCACCGGGGAAGAGCGATATGTGGTCGGCATCCACGCCATTCCGTCCCTCAAGTATTATCCGGACAGTACCTTTTTCGTCCGTACGCTTGGCGGTCAGTGTGGCGGTATACTTCTGCCATTTGTCGCCGCTGATTTCTATTTTCTTGCGGTCCACGATGTCATTGTTGCCGTTGACCAGTTCCACCCGGATGCGTGCATTGCTGCCTGCCACATGGGGTCGCAGATAGGCGGAAAATTCATAAGTCATGTCCTTGCGCAGTCCGATACCGAAAAAGCCGTGGTTCTCCAGTCCGCTCACCTTGGCACCATGGCCGGGGTTGTCGATGGTGACATAATGCGGGTTGCGCTCAAAAGCCGGCCGGTCCGTGTTGACCGTCACCTTGCCATAGGTGTCCCATCCCATCAGGTTTTGCGGGAACTCGAACGAGCGGTTTTCTATCAGGTCGGCATAGAGTCCGCCGTCGGCACCGAAATTGATGTCTTCAAAGAATATTCCGTACATGGTAGGCTGGATGGGAGCGCCTTTCTTGCCGGCATCTACCGTAAACTGATGCTGTGCGCTCACACTTGCCGACGACAATGCGGCAAGCACAAGAAGGTTGAAGAATTTGCTTTTCATTCTTGTTTGTTAATTGGGTTATTGTTTGTCTTGCAAATTTAGGCAATTTTCCCGAATAAAAAGATGAAGGCGGAGAAAAACGTGCGAGAATGTGGTTGCCATGGCTTGGGGCAACCTGTTAAAAAGGAAAGACGGCCGAAACTCCGAGAGTTGTCAGCCGCCTTACTGTACCCAGACCCGGGGTCGAACCGGGACGGATTGCTCCACTGGTGTTTGAGACCAGCGCGTCTACCGATTCCGCCATCTGGGCTTAATGCGCTGCAAAGGTAGTACTTTTTTCCGAAACGGCAAACATTAAAGTCAAAAAAACACAAAAAACTTGCACGGCATAAGGATTTTCACTACTTTCGCAGAGTAGAAAAACATTAAATCTGTAAATCGCCATGACAAGACAAACCAACAGCTATTGCGTGATTTTGGCTGGAGGACGCGGGCGCAGACTCTGGCCGTGCAGCCGCAATCAATACCCCAAACAGTTTATCGATTTCTTTGGTGTGGGACGTACCCAGCTCCAGCAAACTTACGACAGGTTTGCCCAGATTCTTCCCAAGGACCATATTGTCGTATCAACCAACATTGCCTATGCCGACTATGTGCGCCAGCAGTTGCCCGACCTGCCCGACGACCACTTGCTTTGCGAGCCTATACACCGCAACACGGCACCCAGTGTGGCATGGGCGGCCCACCATGTCATGTTGTGGAACCCTGATGCCAGCATCGTGGTGGCGCCATCCGACCAGACCGTGTTCAACGAGCAGGCCTTCGCAAAGAACGTGCAGGAGGGACTCGACTTCGTTTCCGCCCACGAGTCGGTGCTCGTGCTCGGCGTGAAACCCACCCGGCCCGAACCCGGCTATGGCTACATTCAGTTGGGCGACGAGGAAGATACGAAGGATGTGTACAGGGTGAAATCGTTCACCGAGAAGCCGGAAAGGCAGTTCGCACAGATGTTTATGGAGAGCGGAGAGTTCTACTGGAACACCGGGGTGTTCATATCTTCCGCCCAATACATGCTCACCAGCCTGCGCCGTCTGTTCCGCGAAATCAGCGACCGCAGCGACCTGGCTTTTGCCGGTGGCGCAGTGGGCGACGAGGCCGACTATGTGAAGAGGAATTTTGCCGCCTACCCCAACGTTGCCATCGACTTTGCCGTGCTTGAGAAAACCGAGAAGGTGTGTGTGATGGCGGGCGACTTCGGCTGGGCCGACCTCGGCACCTGGCACAGCATCTACGAGGCTTTCAACAAGGGGGGCAACGACAATGTGGCTGTCAACTCGACCGTGGTGTTCGAGAACTGCAGCAACAACGTGGTGAAGGTGCCCAAGGAGCGGCTCGCCGTCATCAACGGGCTCGACGGCTACATAGTGGCCGAGCACGACAATGTGCTGCTCATCTGCAAGAAGGAAGACTCAAGTGCCCTTATCCGCAAGTATGTCAACGAACTGCAGGTCAAGGAGAAAAACGAATACATATAGGCACAAAAGGCCATCAACGCAAAGGGGCAGAGCTTGGGCTCTGCCCCTTTGCGTTGATGTATATCCGCCACTTCAGAATCAAGCGGCGGGAAAGACCAAATTAGTAGTTCTCTGCCTTGATTTCGAAATAGCTCTGCGGATGGTTGCAAACCGGGCACACTTCGGGTGCCTGTTTGCCTATGACGATGTGTCCACAGTTGCGGCACTGCCAAACGCAGTCGCCCTCGCGTGAAAACACAACCTTGTCTTCTATGTTCTTCAGCAGTTTGCGATAGCGCTCCTCGTGGTGCTTCTCGATGGCTGCCACGCCGCGCATTCTGGCGGCAATCTCTGTGAAGCCTTCTTCCTCAGCCTCCTTGGCCATGCGTTCATACATGTCTGTCCACTCAAAGTTCTCGCCTTCAGCTGCTGCCTTGAGGTTGGTCATGGTGTCTTGCACAGCTCCGCCTTCAAGATATTTGAACCAGAGCTTGGCATGCTCTTTCTCGTTTTGTGCCGTCTCCTCAAAGAGGGCTGCTATCTGTTCGTAACCTTCCTTCTTGGCTTTCGATGCGAAGAAGTTGTATTTGTTTCTTGCCTGCGATTCGCCGGCAAATGCCTCCATGAGGTTCTTCTCGGTCTTTGTTCCTTTCAGCTCTTTCATAATCATATTGTTTTTGTGGTTTGTAATTCTGTTTGCCAAGATAATGCTAATGTGAGCGCAATGAAGATTGCTTCAATTGCCGAGCCATAGCTTATCTGGTGCAAAGATAGGAAAAAAGAAAATACGCTCCAAATAAATATTGGAAAAATTGCAATATTTATTTGGAACGTACTATCTATAAGCTATTTATTTAACTATCAAGAGTTCCTCTGCGCCCTTTTCCACAGGTCCTTTTATGTCTTCCATGTCCACGTTCTTCACGTCATCAAGTATGACGCGGTGGCGATAGTCGGGGCGTTGTGTGCGGAAGTGGATGTTGCGCAGTTGGAGTCCGTCCACGTGGCGGGCATAGAGTCCGTAGGCGGGTGTGGGTCCTGCCCATCGCGGCTCTGGATAGTTGGTGGCCTGTTCGCGGTAGGGCTTGTCCTTCAGGTCGGCAGTGCCGCCACCCCGATACTCCACCTGTATGTTCTGCAGGGTTATGTTGCGCAAGGGTGCGCCCTTCATGCCTGTGACGATGATGCCCGCCAGGCTATCGCAGTCTTGGGCAATGACGTTGCTCACCATGATGTCGCCGCCATAGCTGGGCTGCTTCACGTCTTTCGGTCCGCGGTTGCGGCAACCGGTGGTGATGTAGATGGGATAATGGTGTACGTGCACCATGGAGAGATTACTGGCCACGATGTTTTCCATGCGTCCCTGGTCCACTTCCTCAAAAGCGAGTCCTGAGGAGTACATGAAGTTGCAGTTGGAAATGTTGATGTTCTTGTATCCGCCGTTGCTCTCGGTGCCCAGTTTGATGCGTCCGCACACCCAGTTCACCTTTTCGGGCACATAGGTTCCGTCGAGGAAGGTGCCGAGTTTGTAGCCGGTCACCAGGCAGTTGTCTATCTGTATGTGCTCGCATGCCACCGCCCGTTTCAGTGCATAGCTGGCCTTGAGCACTATGCCGTCGTCGTTCGGCGTGTTCACCTTGCAGTTGGTCACGCTGAAGTATTTGCAACAGTCAATGTCTATGCCGTCGCGGTTGGTGTCGATGGTCACGTTGTCTATGTTGCCGCGTTCGCAACCGGTGGTGATGATGGCAAAATGTCCGCCTCTGAAAATGGTGATGTCGCGGATGAGCACGTTCTTGCAGAGCTTCAGGGCTATCGCCTTGTCGGCGTGGCCAATGCTTCCGCCCTGCACGTTGCCGGCGGTCTCGGTGTCTTTCTTGGTGAGTCCCTCGCCGTCAATCATGCCGTTTCCGGTGATGCTCACGTTCTGCTGGCCCTCTGCCCATATCAGGCTGTTGTGGAAATAGGTGTGCCCGCCGTCCTGATACTCGGGAAAGTTGAACGCCTCGCTCGGGTCGTAGGCACTCTTGTCGGCAGTGGCCTTGATGACGGCACCGGGTTCCAGATGCAGGTTGATGTTGCTCTTCAGGTGGATCGAGCCGCAGAGATAGGTGCCGGCAGGCACTGTGACGGTGCCTCCGCCGTGTGCCACAGCCGAGTCTATGGCGGCGTTGATGGCATGATGGTCGAGTTGCACGCCGTCGCCCTTGGCGCCGAAATGGCGCACATTATAGTCGGATGCCATCGCCGAAAGGCTGACAAGCAGCGACAAGACAAGAATGGATAGTTGTTTCATATTGCGTGTGTTATTGGTTTAACGAGTTCACGCCACAAAGGTAATGCAAAATTGCGAAAAGTTGAAAGGCTGAAAAGGAAATTATCCTTCACTCTGGAAAAAGATTTTTCAACCCGGCCGCCGATACCCTCCTGACAGGGCGCACTTGCTCCGTCACCAAGTTTCCTTGCAACCTTTTTCCCGTTAATGGAAGGTTAACGAGTCGCTACTCTGCCACTAACGCACCGTAACTATGCCACTAACGCCTCGTAAGTCGCACACTTAGCACCCGTAACTCTGCCACTAACGCATCGTGACTCTGCCATTAGCAATGCGACATTCCCCTGCTAACGAAACGATAAAAAGGAGATGCTTGCCCTCAATCGGGGTTGCATCTCCTTGCTGCTTATGAGAAAACTTGTTGTCTACTGTCTTTTGAAGTCACCGCCATGGCGACGACCGCCACCCTGTTGCTGCAACTTGCCCAACTGCGTGATTTGGTCTTGGGTGAGAAACTTGGCATATTCCTTGTCGTATTTCGCCTTGACTTCGCTTATTTTCTGCTTGTCGGCCTCGCTCATCTGCGGCCGTCCCATGGGGCGATGCCCTATGGAGTCGCGCTTCATGCCCTCCTTTTTCATGTCCGGACGCTCTCCTTGCGGGCGTTCACCTCTGGGAGGCATGCCGCCACGGGGCATGAGCTGCATCATTTCAGTCTGTTGCTTCTTATAGACGGAAAGGAATTTCTTGGTGGCTTTCTTGTCAAGTCCCAATTGCTGGGCAATGCTTGAGCCACGCTTCTCCATCATCTCCTCGGGTGACGGACGGTTACCGTCGTTCTGTTCAAAGTTCTGTGCCTGGGCTGCCACTCCTGTTGCCATCAGTGCCGCAGCCAACATCCATGTCTTGATGTTCTGTTTCATAGTCATAACTCTCCTTATTTTAATTATACTTATATGCCCGGGCAACCTCAAGGCTGAATGTCGCTGGTTGCTCCTTTTTCAAGTGTAAAGATAGAGAATATGGCCCTGCGTCACAAATAAAATCTACCAAAGGCTTGATTCCTTCGACCAACCCGGCTTGGGTGCCTTCCTCTTTTGCTCCATTTTAACAATCTGTAGATAGGCAGCCACCAGCACGGCATAGACCGTCACGACGAGCCACAGCGGCGGATGCAGACCACTGAAAGAGGCATGGGGCAACGACTGCACCAAGTGAACGAAACTGAGTAGCCAATCGGTCAGCGTGTTGAGGAGCATGGCGAGTGGATTGTTGAGCACGGGCACACCGAGGGTTGCGAAGAACAGAAGTGCCAGGGGAACCAGAAGAGTGACCAGCGGAATGGCCACATAGTTGGCCAGGAGGAAATAGAGGGAGAACGTGCCGAAGTGATAGGCCACCAAGGGTGCGGTGCCAATCTGGGCTGCCACCGACAGGACGGCAACACTGAGCAGGGTGTTGGAAACGCGGTGATGGAAACGATAACCCATCGGCAGCCGGTGGACAAAAAGGGGGTTGAACAGCAGGATGGAGAGCACCGAGGCGAACGAGAGCTGGAAGCCCACATCGAAAAGCATGAGCGGACTGCCCACAAGCAACAGCAGCGCCACGAAAGAAAGCACGTTGACCGACGTTCGCTCGCGATGGGCAAGCGACGCCAAGGCATAGACCGTCATCATGGAAGAGGAGCGCAGCACCGAGGGCGACAGCCCCACCAGAAAGGCGTAAGCCCAAAGGGCGAGCAGAATGGCCACCACTGCCGACAGACGGCGCCGCCACGGCGAAAGAAGGACGAGCAGCAACGCATAGACCATGCCGAAGTGTAACCCCGACAAAGCCAGCACATGGGCAACACCCGAACGGGAGAAATCGTCGCGCACATCTGCCGAAAGCCGGCTGCGGTCGCCCATAGCCATGGCGTTGACCATACCCCGGGCTTCCTCGTGCAAGTTGCTTTCCAGGGCGCGGTCGAGAAGCCGCTTGCGCTGAATGCGGCAATAGAGGGTGAACCGCTGCACCGACGAAAGCAGGCCTGTGTTGAGCCTTCGCTTGTGCCAATGGCGGGCATAGACGTGGGTGGAGGCGGAAAAGCCATGACTGAGAAGATAGAGCGGGAAGTTCTGGCCACGGCCTTCGTGCCAGCGGATGCCGCGGAGTCTGGACTGCGCCACGATGCCGTCGCCCACCATGAGCTGTGTGTCGGCTGCCACCTTGGCATGCACCTTGAAAGGAAAGGGCGCCGTGGCATCTGCCATCCGCACCACGCTCAGTTCATAGACGCCGGGACGCGGAGTGTCGGTCACTATCGCCTCGTAGACTACCGGTCTTTCCGGCAGCCGCACCAAGGCCTCATCCATGCGCCAAGAGCAGAGCCAACCGCCCGCACAGAAGAAGCACACCAGCAGCAAGAAGCTCTGTGACCACTTGTATCTGCCCATCAGGAGGGTGGGCACAAGGGCTGCAACCGCCATCAGCAGCCATGCCAAAGGTGGCATGGCGAGCCACATGCGTTCTGCCACGGCAATGCCGAGCATGGTGCTTGCCGTTATCAGAAGGAGGGTGAAAGACGAGTGGCTGGAGTGCTTCATGCTGCAAATATAGGCAAAATAAAGGCTACCGACAAGCCCACTGCCGAAAAAGAAGACACCCGGCAAGACATTTCTGTCTGCCGGGCATCCCGAAATTTTACTTTATTTTATAGGTATGCTGATTAGAGCACGTCGCCGTCGTAGTCGCCAAAGCCATTGAAGTTCTCTTCTTTCTCGGAGTCTTCATAGTCTTGGTAGTTATACTTGGTGTTGCCGCCCTCAATGGCGGGGTCTGAAGCAGCCAGCATAGGTTCTGCTGCTACAGTGAGCACTTCGATAGTGGGATTGATATATTTCTTTTTCATTGTCTGTTCCTCCATTACTTTTGATATTTCTTACCGTTCATCACATAGATGCCCTTGCCCAGACGGGAGAAGTCGCCGTTGCTACCGACGAGCACGCCCTGCAGGTTATAGATGTTACCGTTGTTCACCTGCTTGGCGGTCTTCACTTCGCTGATGCCGGTCTCGGTCATGTCGAAGTCGAACTTCAAGGCATTGGCATTGGCACTTACCTTCTTGAAGTAAGCGCGGAAATCGCCCGAAGCCTTGGCGGCGGTGGTGCGGGCAATGCCCGAAACGTTGTTCTTCACGGTGAAGTAGTAGCTGCCGGCCGGCATGTCTTCCGATGCATAGGCACCTGTGAAGGCATAGCCGTTGCTCTCGATGGCTTGGACTTCACCGTCGGTCATGGTCACACAGCCAGCCGTGGTGAACGCTGTGATGTCAGCCTTGGAAGGCTTGATGATGTAGGGCTTGCCTGCTTCCAGCAGTCTGTAGTAGTTCTGAACGAAGTGCACCTTGCCGTTTTCGTCGATGTTGCTGAACTCCGACACCTCTGTTTCGTCGCCGAAAGCGTTGCGCACTTCGGCCTCGGTCATGCTGAAGGGCAGCACGATGGTATTCCAGACGTCTTTCTTGAAGTTGCGCGTGTAGGTCACCTTGGCGTTGCTGACTGACTTAGCCTCAGCCAAGGCTACGCTCGTTTCCTCTGTTTCGTCGGCACCAAAGGTGAAACCGAAGAAGCCCAACTGGGCATTGTTCTGGAAGAGGAAGTAGGTCTTGCCAGCCTTGATGGGGAAGGAATAGCGCACGCAGGATGTCACGGTTGAGGTGTAGCTGTTGTCGTCGGACTTGGTCACGTTGGCATCTTCTTGTCCTGCCACTACATCATCCGAAAGCTGAGGAGTGGCTGTCTCGTCAACGAAGTATACAGGCTCTGTGGCGTTCTGGCGGACATAGACGGTGAGGTAACCGTCTTTCTGGGGTTCAAACTTATAGTATGTGCCACGGCAAGGAATGGAAGAAACGCCCTTGCCTACGGCATAGGTATTGTAGTTGCCGTCGGTAGGATTGTTGCCGCAGCCGGAAGTGTAGTTGGTAAAGCCGTCGAGCAGGGTCAGCGAAGTCTCTGGCTGAGCTGCCACCCACTTGTCTGTAAGGCCGTTATATTGGTTGTCGGCTGTTCCATTGGGCAGATAATCCCATGTAGAGCCATTCCATCCGTTGGCAGACTTCACGCCGTTGGTGTGGTTCAGCCAACCGCCATACATCATCGTGATGTTCTCGGCACCAGTAGGAGTGCTCTGGTTCTTGGGCTTGCCAAACACGATGTGCTCGTGTACATTCGGTTCAAAGGCATAGAATCGGTTATCCTGGTCTACGTCGAACGTAAAACCGCCGAATGAGAACTCTTCGGTATCATTAACCCACAGGTAGTAGTCTTCGCCCGCCTTGGCGGTGAAGGTCAATTCGCCAGACTTGATAAGAGCCTTGTCGCCTGTTGTAGTTCCTGTAGCAGGGAGCAAAATATAATCGTCTTCGACACCCGCTGCAATTTCAAGCTTAGTATTGTATGTATTTTCTCCAACAGTAGCAGAAGCATTTTCTGCATATTTATGGCTGTTATTGTCTTCGTATACAACATACATTCTACGTTCGTCAGTCTTGGAAGAATAAGCGAACTTCAGTTTAAAGTTTCCCCCCACGAAGAACCGCAAATGGAAGTAGTTTCCCGCATCAGGCATATAGTTCTTACTAAGTTTTGTCCTGCCGTCTGTTCTTGAAGGCTTGTTTTGCGAGCGGATGTAGTAGGTGTCGTCGTCTTGATCCTTCAAGCGCTGTGCGGCAGGCTCCCATTTGTTGTTGGCACCAAACAGCACGGCAATGTTGGCACTGGCGTAATACTCGTGTTCAGCGTCTGCCTTAATGGCCGTGTTGGCTGTCACAGCCCAGGTTTCCGTACCGACTGATCTACTTTGTCCCCAAGACACATGAGGGACAGACAGGAGGGCAAGTGCTACCCACGCTGCCTTGATTAAAGATTTCTTCATAGCGAAAGTTTTTTTGTTAAAGTGTAATGTATATCTTTATTAGTCAATTTGTGTCATCTGAATACCCTTATTATTACAGATAGGTTTCTTTGGGCTGCAAAAGTAGTAATTATTTCAATTAGCACAAAAGATATAGAACATTTTTTATTCTAAACTTGCCGTAATCGTTTACGCATCAACGCAGAAAGTCTGCCGGCAGACCTTTATGTCTGCGGCAGACTTCCCTTAATATATTATCCCAATACGCTATGCTTATCTGAGCACAATCTTGCAGTCATCCAGACTCTCCACCGTGGCAAGCGCCTCGTAGCGTATGCCGTTCTGGCGGAGGAAGTCGCCTCCGTGCTGGAACGCCTTCTCGATGATGAAGCCCATAGCCTCAATGGTGGCACCCGCCTGTCGGCAGAGGTCCATCACGCCCTTGGAGGCATTGCCGTTGGCCAGGAAGTCGTCGATGAAAAGCACGTGGTCGTCGGCGGTGAGGAAACTGTTGCTGATGCACACCGTGTAGTCGCGGTCCTTGGTAAAGGAGTGTACCACCGAAGTGAGCATGTTGTCCATGGTCTTGGGTTGCTTTTTCTTGATGAACACCACGGGGAGCTGCATCAGGTAGCCCACCAGTATGGCGGGAGCAATGCCGCTTGCCTCAATCGTGATAATCTTGTTGATGGGCAGAGAGCCGAAGATGCTGACAAACTCCTTCGACAGTTCCATCATCAGGTTAGGGTCCATCTGGTGGTTGATAAAGCTGTCCACCTTGAGTATTCCGCCGGGATAGCACTTGCCGTCCTGCATGATACGCTGTTTCAATATATCCATAATATGTAGGTTATTTATTGGGTTTCAGTTCCTTGATGTTGAGGGCAATGTTGAGCAGGATGGCCACCAGGCCACCCGTGGTGATGCCGCTCGAGAAGACAGTGCGCACGCTGTCGGGCATCTGCCGCAGCACGTCGGGCATCAGTTCCACGCCCATGCCGAAGGCAAGGCTCGACGCCAGAATGAGCACCGACTTGCGGCCCAACTGCTGCGCTGCCACTATGCGCACACCGGCAGCAGCCACCGTGCCGAACATGAGCAGCGTGGCACCGCCCAGCACGGGCGACGGCATCAGCGAAAAGGCGATGCCGACCACGGGAAACAGGCCGAGCAGAATGAGCATGGCGGCTATGAAGTAGCCCACATGGCGCGATGCCACACCGGTGAGCTGGATGATGCCGTTGTTCTGGGCAAAGATGGAGTTGGGGAAAGAGCTGAACACACCGGCAATGAACGAGTTGATGCCGTCTGCCATCACGCCTCCCGAAACGCGGCGTATGTAGTCGGGGCCCTTCACGGGCAGACCGCTAATCATGGAGTTGGCGGTCACGTCGCCCGTGGCCTCAATGGCCGTGACAAGATAGACAATGCCCACGGCAATGACTGAAGACACGTTGACGTTGAACCCATACTTGAACGGCATGGGCACATTGAACGACTTGAACATCGAGGCGTCTACCTGCGAAAGGTCTACCATGCCCAGGCTGTAGGCAAGAATGTAGCCGATGACCACGCCCAGGAAGATGCTGCTCATGCGCAGGTATTTGTTGCCGATGTTGTTGAAGAAGATTACGCTCGCCAGCACCACGCCTGCCACCAGGAGGTTCTGCGGCGAACCGAAGTCGGGAGCCGCAGCATCGCCACCGCCGCACGCCGTAACGCCCGCCTTGATAAGGGTCAGACCGATGAGCATCACCACAATGCCGCTCACCAGCGGAGTGATGACCTTGCGCAGATAGCGGAACGTGCAGCTCACGATAATCTCGACGGGGGCCGCCACCATGCAGGCTCCGAAGACAAGCGGCAGGCCTCCTACCATGCCGATGGAAATCAAGGGACCGATGAAGGAGAAACTGGTGCCCTGCACACAAAGCATACCGCAACCCACACGGCCCAGCCGGTGACACTGGATAAAGGTGGCAATGCCCGAGGCAAACAGCGACATGGACACAAGGAAGCCCGTCAGCGACAGGTCAAGGCCGAGGGCCTTGGCAATGATGAGAGGTGGAGTGATGATTGCCACAAAGATGGCAAGCAAATGTTGGAAGGCGGCAAAAACCGAATCACGAAGGGGCGGACGTTCGTCTACGCCATAAATTAATCCGTTGGCAGGATTCTTCTGTTCGTTCATTTCTCTATATTAAATAATAGGTGCAAAAGTACTGCTTTTTCACCAATCGGGAAAGATAATGAGAGGATAATTTTGTGATTTGACGTTTTTCCACTAACTTTGCACTATTCTATTTCAGCTGCTCCTATAGTTCAATGGATAGAACGTAGGTTTCCTAAACCTTTGATCCGGGTTCGATTCCCGGTGGGAGTACATGCAGAAAGCGGAGGCCTCAACAAAGAGTCCTTCGCTTTCTGCATCATGACACAGCCGTCTTTTTTCACCATTATCATTTGCTTGCATGATTACCCAAGACAGCATTGAAGCTGCTTATTGCTTCTTTCACCAGAAATGGAGGGTGTATGAGCACTCCACCATTCCGAACCAACAGGACGACATTGAGTATGCCATTGCCCAATACGTGGACGGCATGAACCGTGAACTCTATGAACAACTGGCCAACGGCAACCCGCAGTTTCTGCTCGACCACATGTCGTTCGCCCACGACATGCCTTTGGCAATAGAGCGACTGGAAAGGATGCTCGGAACATAAAGAGCCACCGCCGAAAGCCAAGAGCCAGGCCACTACTGGCCGCCCAACCGGTCGAAGAAGACGATAATTTCCTCCCAGGTCTTGAATTCGTCGCTGCCTATCTCAATGGTCGTGCCCATAAACTGGTCCTTGTCTGCACCTTGAGAGGTAATGAGGTAGTCGCCATAAATGAGGTTGAGCGCATTGGTGAACACCAGGTGGTCGTGGGCTGGTGTGCTCAGGTATTCCTCACACCAGGCTTGCGCATCGGTGATGCTCTGATGGTCGTTGGTGGGAGCCGGTGCGAGGATATAGATGTTGTAGTTCCGGATAATATTCTCAAACGCCTTGTGCATGCTGGCACGTGGCTTGCCGTAGCTGTCTTTCAGGGCTTCGAGCGTGATGTAGACCACCGGGCGTTCGCGTCCTTCCTGCCGGTCGTCAATCCAGCGGATGACGGGAGTGAGATAATGAATGGCTACGGAGTCTATCAGCTGGTGCTCTCCATGGAAATGCATGGCATGGGGATAGTGCTGACGGAAGAGGTCGAAGGTGTTGACCAGCGGATCCTTGTCGCCGAACAGACCGAACACGCGCCGGCGCTCTTCGTCGTTCACCCCGGAAAAGCACTGTTCCGTAATTTCCTTATATTCTTTAATGGTCGATTTGGTGACGATGAAGTCCTGCACGCCGTCTTCACGCGGATTCTGGAAGGTCTGCTTGCCCAGCATGTTGTGTTTCATCATGGTGTCGCCCATTTGGAAGGCGGGATTGACCAAAATGCGGTCATAGCCATAGAGCATCTCCGTGTACATGGCACCCATGGACGAGCCGATAATCAGATCGGGCTGCTCTGTCTGGCAGAGCTGGCGAAGCAACGCCATCGCTTCTTCGGGATGGATGGGCATATCCTTGGCCACAACAGTGGCATTGGGCATCAGCTGGCGGAGCAGTTTCACCGTGCCTGACTGGGCTGAGGAACCGAATCCGTGCACATACATAATCTTTTTGCCCTCCATCAGCGGAGGAAACTGAGTCTGATATTTGTTTTCCATTGTCTTGTTCTCCTTTTTCGGCTGCAAAGTTAATGCAAAAAAACGGAAGTTGTCTTTCATCGGCAAGAATAAATACTGCCGGCTGTTCATGCCGCCGACGTGTCAGCCATCTTTAACCCTGCTTAATCCCAATTGGTCACTCCCCATTGATGGAGAGACCTGAAGTCGAGACCTGTCATGCCGGTCTTGCCGAGCGGCAAGGGCTGATTGTGGTCGTTGAGATAGTGGCGCTTGCCACAGCGATAGTTTGGCGATGCCACAGACTTGTCCTTTTGCAGGAAAGGAGTGGCTATGCCCGCCATTTGGAGCAAGGTGTGGATGGTCGAGACACTGCTTTGCACCGGCTGGGTGCGGTTGGCATGAAGCGCACGCACCGTGTCGGGATGTTTGGCTGCATACGCTCGGGAAGTCCATGTGATGAACGGCACCCACAGTTCGTGGCACGAAGGAACAGGAGATGCATGGAGGAACAACTGACGTTCATCGTCGAAGATGTTCTCTCCGTGATCGGAAGTATAGAGCAACGCTGCCGTGCAGTGCTTGTCGGCTATGGCACGGATGATGCCCGAGAGCAAGCGGTCGGTATAGCGAATCGTGTTGTCGTAGGCATTGAGCAACTGCCGACGGTTGCTGTATTGGGCGCTGGCATCAGACTCCGGCTTCCAATAAGCATCCGTTTGCGGATAACGTTCACGATAGTTGAAATGCGAGCCGTAGGTGTGGAGCACCACAAGTTGCTTGTTGTGTCTCTGCTTCAGCACGTCTTTCAACATGGCGAGCAACGACATGTCGAGCACATTGCTGTCTTCGGGCAGCGACTCCTTGATAAAGCGACAGTCGTCAGCTTCTTTGCCAAAGATGTCGATAAACGAATGGTTGGGACGCTGGTTGGAAAGGAACGTTGTGTGGAATCCTGCCTCGCGGAAAGCACTGATGACGCCACGTGTCCGGTAGATGCAGTCGTAGTCTTCGGCAGTGGCAAGCGAGAGCAGCATGGGCACGCTCTTATGAGTGGTATTCGACTGGGTAAGCACTTGGGTGAATGCGGTCAGTCCATCGGTCTTGGCAAGCAAAGGGGTGGTGTTGCGCCGATAGCCGTAGATGCCGAACTCTTCTGCACGCGCCGTCTCGCCAATGACCAGCACGTAGACTTCCGCACTGTCGGTGGTGTGAATGGAATGGGCGTGATAGCGAAAACGGGCTGCCGTAGTCTCATAGCCGTTGGTCTTGCCCGTCCGTTCTATGGCAAGCCACAGGTTGTAGCACACGTTGGCGGGAAAGAGTTGGTCGGAAAACTTGTAGTCGCGATTACCCTGTTTGCACACGATGGCAAGCACCACGCCGAGGGTCAAGGCCACAAGACTGTAGCGGCGCTGACGACGGAGGAAAGCGCGGGAAAGGCGTTTCTTGTTCAGAAGCGACAGGACACCCAGTATCAGCACAGGCAGATAGAGCACGAACACGCTCACCACACCGGGCAGCAGATTGTCGAGCAGTTCGCCCGCTTCTGTGGGATTGGTGGTGACCAGATTGAGGAACATGTCTACTGCTATCACCCCACGGCCAAAGAGATAAAGGAGCACTATCTGGAAGGCTGCAAAAAAGATGAGCGGGAACAATATCCACGTCATCTTGCCCGGTTTGCCGGAGAGTGTCATCAATAGCCAGTAAACACCCAGGGGCAACAGCACGTTGACCATGCAGGCAAGCACCGAGAGATGCTCCGTCAGGCAGAGCGCCACATTGGGTACAAGGAGGGTGACAAAAGTAAGAAAGAAAAGTGTCTTGGGGGCGGTGACGAACTGTTTCACCGTGTATAAACTTATCATCAGATATGATCGTATTTTTAGAATGCTTCGTTGATGTTAAACATAAATCCCGATTGTCCTGCCTTGCCGAAGCCATAGTCAAGACGCACATTCACGTCTTTCTTGAACTCCCACCGGTAGCCTACTCCATAATTGGGTAGCAGGTGGCGGAAGTAAAGATGGCTGAACTTGTCGAACACGGTTCCGGCTCCAACCCAAGCAGTAAGACTGTTGCGCTTCCACACATGCTGTCGCAGTTCGGCTTGTATTTCCATTTTGTGTTTGTCGCGGTAGCGTCCTTCGTAATAGCCTCGCATGGAATAGGAGTTGCCCAACAAGGCCATCATGGACCACGAGGGATTGCCGAAGTTGAACATTGTGCGGAAGTCTCCCGCCAGAACCGCTCCCCTCCACAGCCGTTGGTAGCCGTCAAGTTGCAGTTCCGTAGTGGCAAAAGAATACTTATTGCCTAAAAACTTGGGACGGAACGACTGGGCGAGACTCAGATACACGCCCTTGTGGGGATTGGTCATCACGTCGCGGGTGTCATAGCCAATGGTCACGCCTATGCCCAGATTGTGGGTGATGCGGTCCTGGCCGTTAAGCAATTCCGGACGGTTGATGTTCTTTCCCCTGACGAAATCGTAGGCCAAAGTGGGGCCTAAAAACAATCCGTCTGTAAGCCGCCACAAGAAGTCCACCTTGCCACGCATCTGCCACCGCTTCATCTTGATTTTGTTAGTATCGTCATTGCCCCTCTCGTAGCCCATTCCCCAGAAGTCTGCCGGGAAGGAATAGAAGTAAGTGGTGTAGGACAGACGGTAGCGGTCGCGCGGAAAAATATGGGTGCCCCGTACGCCAAGCAACCAGAACCCCACCGACGAGAAGTCGCTGAATATGGAGACATTGCTTGGCGGCAGAGCCGTGTCGAGTGTGTCGGAACGGTAGAGTCCTGCCGCCACCAAACCGATGCCGAACTTGGTGTCCGTACTATAGTGCGGACCACCAATGACACTAAAGTCGAAACGACGGTGCTTCTTGTTCTTGTTGGCATCGTTGAAGTAGGCAAGAAAACGGCTGACAAGGTTCCGCTTGACAGGAATAGCGACGGAATCATTGGTCGTGCCTGCCTGGTCGGCCACTTCAAGAATTGTCGACATGCCATCGGCACTTGCCGGGCAAACAAGTGCAAACAGCAACAATATGGCGAGAAAGACTTTATACATTTTTATATTTATATTAATAGACTAATCCCACGTTGTCCACCCAGAAGGTGTTGCCAAGGCTTCCGATATAGGCTCCGCCATGACTTGAAGAGAACTGCACGATGAGATGAGTGGGTGCCTCATTGGCCGATGCCCACCCCACTTCTTTCACCAGCACATTCTTGCCTTTCTTGTTGCGGGCATAGTCACAACTGCGCAGTCCCATCGACGAGGCATTGTAATGGGAGTTGCGGCGAATATCGCCATAGAGGATAGGAAACTTGGCATCTTCTATCCATCCATTGGTAGACGTACCGAAACGTGCCACCATCGTGCCGACCCGCTTGGCGGTAATGTTGCCCTTGGCGTCTTCCGTGCGATGTTGCAAGATAAGCAGTGCCACACAATAGTCTTTGCCGGGAACAGTCGATACTTTGCTGAAGCCGGTTTCCTTGATGCGATTGGCTGCCCCACTCACCTTGACCTTATAGTCAAACTGGAGAGCCTTGGGGCGCTGTGTAAACGGAATGCCGAAATTGAGTGCCTTCGGTCCGTCTTTGGTACCGGTAATGGGCTCCTTCATGTCACCCAGGAAAATAGATCCGGCAGCAAGCACCTTGATGTTTACCAAGCCAAGTACCTTGCAACTTTCCAAATGGGTTTCCATCTTGGCACAATAGCCTGAGCCGTGGCGGTCACGATACACAGACGTGTTGGTCTTGGTAATGCCGGCCACCTTGGCCAGCACATTGGATGTGCCCCAAGGGGAACCTCCCATATTGGTGTAAGGGGTGTTTGCGTTGATAGTATGGTTGGGGGCTATCTCATAAAGAGTCTTGGTCTTACCGCCGATAATCGCCGACTCCTTGATGTTTCTCACTACCCAATTATCCATGTTACCATACCTGAACGGTACAAATTTTTCTGTTGATTCTGCTTTTACTGTGCAGGTCATGGATGCAATTAACAGCATCCATGCAATGTGTTGACGTCTCATTCTTAATAACAATATAATACCTATTACACTGCAAAAGTACAGAAAACTTTTCTACCGGCAAAGTTTTTCTTCTGTAAGTTACCGATTATACTTGTTAATAAGTAGTTTCGGACAACGAAACGAACATACAAGCCTGAGAATGGAAACAAAAAACAATAGTGATTCCAAGCCGGAACAAATACCGAAACATGATACCACTAATATGCATGCAATCTGCCAATAGATCTTGCTCATTCCGGCCTTTCCCATCCTGCACACAGTTCTCACCAAACAAAATCAAATAAATAGCTAACATTAGAGAAAAATGTTTAAAACATTTGGTGTGCACGAACACAATAACTATCTTTGCAAAGTGTTCGTGAGAATACAACGTTTTTTCATTAGGTTAGTAGTTTGATAGATTTAAGGTAAAGATTATGTTATTAGATTTTGAAACAACCGCGATGTTGGTTGGAGTCATGGCGATGGCTTTATTAAGTGTTATCACTTTGGTTCATACCAACATCCGTTAAAATCTTAGAAGGCCGGCATGAGTGATCATGTCGTCCTTTTTTATTTTTCCCTAAACCACCAGATACAAAAAAAGACAACCCAGTAAACTGAATTGTCTTCTTGTAGTGGATAGGGGAATCGAACCCCTATGCCAAGATTGAGAATCTTGTATCCTAACCATTAGATGAATCCACCATGGCTTTGTGCATCTATTTGCGGAAGCTGGGGGATTCGAACCCCCGGTACGGTTACCCGTACGGCAGTTTAGCAAACTACTGGTTTCAGCCACTC
>CAKPUA010000012.1:0-81319 GCA_934191235.1 uncultured Prevotella sp.
CATACTATCAAAGAACTCTTTGGCTGGCAGCGCAAAGCCGCTTAGCCGTTATCTCAAATTTTAACGAACTATTGATAAACAAAACCAAAGAAAATGAAAAAGACAAAGAATTATCTGTTATTGTTGATTTGCGGTATCGTAGCTGCTGCATCTTTCTCCTCATGTTTCAACGACAACGACAATGACTACTCCATTGACGCTGCCACACAGAAGAAGTACCAGACTACTATCAGCACCCTGAGTCCCTATGCCAACAACGCGCGTTTCTACTATGCGTCCAACTTCACGGTCAACAAATATGACTCGATCAAGGGAAACAGTGTTTATTGCCGTTTCACCGCTGATTCCACTTTCCAGGTAACCGGCATCCCCGTTTGCAAACTTGATTCAGCCGTAAAGGTTGGCGTAAACGAGACTAAAGGTACTTACCGTGAACTCTTCGACGCCATACACAACAGTACCGAGATGGCTGTCATCAAAGGCTACTACTGCATACCTCAGTCTAACTGGGCGCAACAGAACTTCCTGCAATACATAGTTTCACTCTCTATACAAGCCAAACTCAATTATGGCGGTGAAGACCACAATGTGCTATTTGCGTTTGACTCTTCACAGAGCTATGGCATCTACAAGTCTACAGACTTGAGTAACGGTATGTCACTCGTTTTGGCTGCTATATACATGGACTATGAAAGTGTGAAGAAACCAGGCACGCAACTACCCGTAGACTACTTGCGGAACATTCAAATAACATTGACAAAGAACTAAGTATGAAATTCATTTCATGGAACGTGAACGGCTTGCGAGCCTGTGTGGGCAAGGGGTTTGAAGACATTTTCAAGGCCCTTAATGCCGACTTCTTCTGTCTGCAGGAAACAAAGATGCAAGAAGGACAACTCGATCTCGCATTTGACGGTTATCAGTCTTACTGGAACTATGCCGACAAGAAAGGCTATTCTGGAACTGCCATATACACACGTCACACACCTATCAACGTAACTCGCGGCATTGGTGTTGACGAGCACGACCATGAGGGACGCGTGGTTACACTCGAGATGGAGTGTTTTTTCCTGGTGTGTGTCTACACACCTAACTCGCAAAACGAACTGAAGCGCCTCGACTACCGCATGCAATGGGAAACAGACTTCCAGGATTATCTAAGAAATCTCGACAAGCAAAAACCAGTCATCGTGTGCGGAGACATGAACGTTGCCCATGAAGAAATTGACATCAAAAACCCCAAAACCAATCGCCGCAATGCAGGCTTTACCGATGAGGAACGCGAGAAATTCTCACAACTGTTAGCAAGCGGATTCTGCGACACCTTCCGCACGCTCCATCCAGAAGATGTTACCTACTCCTGGTGGTCATATCGTTTCAAGGCACGCGAAAAGAATGCTGGATGGCGCATTGATTACTTCGTGGTTTCCGACAGGCTCCGCGAGCATCTTGCAAGCGCCTCCATCCATACGGATATTATGGGCAGCGACCATTGTCCCGTGGAATTGGATCTAGATATATAACATATCAGTTTTTCACAACAAGACAAGTTATCCACAATCAAGCGAGTGATTGTGGATAACTTGTTTCTTATACTTGTTTCTCCATAGCAAACGCAATAGTTTAACCTGTAGGAAACAGTTGAACTATCAAAAGCGATTTACATTCATTCAAGCATAGCAACAATCAAGTGCCACTAAACTACGGAATGGGATGATTATCTCTGTATGGGGAAAAGATAAAATCTACGCCCCAGATTCGGATCTATCATCCACTGGTCTACGATAATGTTGTCATCTAGTGCCTTGACTACAAGCGTATGCTCACCTGCGGCAAGTCTTGGCAAGACCAAACTCTTGAGGGCCTGTCCACGAAGCACATTGAGCTTCCACTTTTCTGAACGGAAAGGTTCCTTCAAACTGAACACGGAGGACGTACCTCCATCCACCTGCACAGAGAACCGCAATTCTCCACCATCAAGAGGTTGAGTAGGAATCAGAGCAATTCTCAATATGGCAGAATCAAGTTTTTCTGTAGTAATCCTGTAGACCAGACTATCTCCCTTGGAGAGGCTCACCGCCTTCATACTATGCCCCAACATATCAGTAACATTTGCACCATCTGATGCCTTTTGCCACTGACAGGCATTACGTGCAATAGCGCCACAAGCATCCAACTGATGAACTACCGGTTTCTTGCCGGCATAGGCACACAAACGTGTAATATCTGATGGCTTAACCTCTAGCGGCAACTGAGGACGAAGGAACACTGGCAAGTCACGCGGATGCATAGACATCAGGCCATTCCATTTGCCTTCTGCCAAATGCTCGTTATAATGACGGGTCAACTCTGCAATGTCGCGATAGCCTTCCAAACTCCGCGCACACAGCATGCTGTCGACAGAGGAGGAAGCGACGGAGAGGTCATATTCCTTAGCCAACTGTGCATAGAGCGTCTTTCGCGCCATTGCCGCCGCCCCACAAACAGGATAGAGAACGGAGGCAAAATAAGCGTCGTGAAGTTCCGGACGAACTGACTTGGCAGCAGCCCTTATTTCTCTGGCTATTGCAGCATAATCATCCAAATAACGGTGCAGCTCATCACCAAAAGCAAGCGTGGAAAAGTCGGTTGACTGCATCGGACTCAATCCCTTCGGGAATTTCCGCTTGTCCAGTTCCACTTGACTCCATCCCATAAACTCAGGCTTACGCTCTCCTGTCAACTGGTAGAATCTACGCATGGTAGGGTAAAGGCGACTAGCAGTAGCCTCGCCAAATTGCCGAACGAGCCAGTTTTTATAGTGGGTGCCAACAGACTGAAGGGAAACCGACTCAACGTTCCACGCCATATCCAGAAAAAGTTCCAGATCATAGCCAGCCACCTTGGGGTCGTGCACATTGGCTATCCATAACCTGCGTGCCCCATGGTCAAAGGCTGTACGCATCTCTCTCGCCACCAAGCCCGGCTGGGTGGTGGTTAGCCACAGATAGTCATGCGGACGTCCCCAATAGCTCAGATGATAGTAAACGCCTGCACCCCCCGAGCGCAATTGTTCCTCTTTATTCGACAAATGCGTAAGATAACCGTAGTTGTCATCGCACCACATGAGGGTGACGCAATCAGGCACACGAAGTCCACGTTCATAGATTTGCAACACTTCCTTATAGGGAACGAACACCTGCATTTCGCCTTTAGGGTCACCAATATGTTGACGTATAAGCTCTTGCTGATCATCTATGACCTGCTGAAGAGCTTTGGTTTTCTCTTCCATGGTCCTAACTCCCTCCATGGAACCATCATGAATGCCGCGCATGCCTATGGTAAACATATTGCCGCCGTCAGACCCCTTCACTTCATCCAAACGCTCAGCCCAGTAGCGCTGCACGGCAGCCTTATTGGTGATATAGTTAAAGGGGCCACGCTGTTTGATGTCCCATTCGCCAACATTATTGCGAAGCATAGGCTCACAATGGGAAGTTCCAATGACGATGCCACAACTGTCGCACACTGCCTTAGCACCCGGAGTGAGGAAAAAGGCTTTAGTGCCCGGATGCATGGCTGGCCATAAGGCATTGGCACGCAAGCGTAACAACAACTCGCACACACGCCGGTAAGTCTTGCTGCCAATCATTCCTATGGCTGCCGGATCATACGTGTGACAACTCCAGTTGCGCAACGACCAGTCTTCATCATTCAAGAAAATGCCACGATAAGTCACCGAAGCCTGCTCGGTCTTGTTAAAGTTTGTCGGGATAGACAATCTATCCTTATGTTCCGGACGAACGTCACCCCACCATACCCATGGACTCACACCTGCCAACCGAGAAAGTTCCAACAAGCCATAAGCCGTGCCACGCCCATTACTACCCACTACAACAATGCGTCCGGCATGTACTGAAACATGAAAGCCATCGTTGCCATCAAGTAATTTATCTACCGGTATATCCCAACGCCGCAGTTGACGCAGCGTTTTTTTCGTAGCCCTGTCAAGCTCGACAAGCCTTATTATGCCGTTGACATCATATTGTACAGGATGTCCTGTCACAGCAAGCATGTCGGAAGAAAACATTCCAATAGCCACATTTACTACAGGGTCAGCCTTTGGAGTCTCAAGAAAACAGGTAACAGGTCGGGTGCCGTCAAACCATGTAAGGTTATCGGCATACAGTGCCATTTGAACGAGTGACAATAAAGAGAAAATGAATAGTCGGCGCATAATTCTTCGCTTTAAGTTTGTAAACAAGTGCAAAGTTAGTGCAATTTTTTAATGCCGTCACTTCACATTTATATAAATAACCATAAAATGCCATGCTACAACTTGTTTCCCGACCAATTAACCACTATATTTGTGATTGTGATTCGGTATGCAACACAAGTTCACCGAAACCACTCCTTCATGTGCTAACTACAAAAATATCGCCTATGCGAAACATATACACAACAACCCTCATATTAGCAGTTGCACTTGCCGACTGTACAGCACCGTCAGGCGAAGCCGTGTCGGCCGAGGAAACGAAAGCCCGCAAGCAAGCAGAACTGGCAGAGACCGTGAAGACAGACGTTCAATCACGCCGTTTTTCCATTGACGTGCGGCAAATGTATCCACAAAGCGCACCGGCACGCACTCTCTCGTCTACTTGGACATTGGAACTGCGCGGCGACACACTTGTTTCCTATTTGCCTTACTTCGGCAGAGCCTACAACTTGCCATACGGAGGAGGTGACGGACTCAATTTTACGGCAAAAGTGAAGACTTACAATGTAAAACGCATCAAGGACTATTGGCGCACCACACTCTCGGTTTCCAATGAAGGCGACACTTACACCTACACCATTGACATCTACGACAACAATGCAGCCACTATAGGGGTTCAAAGCAACAATCGGGAACACATCAGTTTCAGCGGATTGAAGAACTAAATGCGACAGAACTGTTACATCGATTATAATCTGTAACCGCCTACAATATCGAACGAACAAAAAGTAAGTAAAAATACTTAAACAAGCGGTAATTTTTAGTTAATTTGACAGAATGAAACAGATAACCACAAAATAATTAGCAAAACGACCACGTAAAAGCTGCAAATCAGATGTTATAGATTGAAACGTTTAGCTTTGTTTACACCTCGAAAAAACACAATAAAATATAGCTAAAATAACGTTAAAACGTTTGGAGGTTTCAAATTAACACCGTACCTTTGCATATGTAAGAACGAAAAATCTCTCTTTTCTATAAAAATAAAGGTAATCTTTTTACCCTGAAAATTATAAGCCCAAGCCGCTCAGTGATGCGCAGCTTGGGCGATTTTATTTCTGTACCAATCCACAAATCTTCGTTTCCAAGAGCCGATGTATCGGCTTTTCCTTGTCGCAAGAACACAAGAATCCCACTATAGACAGCCCGAAGCTGAACTATAGTGGGATTGCTTGTTAGAGATACATATCTTTTCGTTTACTTTCTATTTGGCAACCTTTACGCTCACGTTACCGGCTTTCACCACGTAAACACCAGCGGCGAGTTCTGTCAAGGAAATGCTTGACGCATTCTTCTCGGTCTTGACAAGGCCACCACTCACATTGTA
This sequence comes from uncultured Prevotella sp., assembly GCA_934191235.1. Classification (GTDB taxonomy): domain Bacteria; phylum Bacteroidota; class Bacteroidia; order Bacteroidales; family Bacteroidaceae; genus Prevotella. The sequence goes on from CAKPUA010000012.1 coordinate 5,583, forward strand.
TACACTGATGTCGGAAGGCTTTCCAAATGAAATAACATCTCCATTACGACTGATACCCTCAGTCTTTACAAGTTGCTTGATGCCTGTTTCCGGCATATCCGTATAATAAGTATATGTATAGACGCCGTCCTTGCCGCTCTCTGTCAACACAGTTGTTCCGTTGGTGGCCATGGCTGTTACAAGCGTTTCTTCACCCCTTGTCATCTTTCCGTCTTTGTCAACAACGAATGTAAGAGGAGTGGCTATTACATGATCTGCAGTAGTTTCGGCCCATCCGGTGACAATGACATTGTCGCCGTTCACAGCCAAGCCACTCACCATCTCGGCAGTTTTATTGGTTTCGCCCTCATCAAAGCCGCTCGCAGCCACCCAGTTCTTGCTCAAATCGTCAGCATTCAAAGACGCTACATAGATATCGCAATTGGTCTTATGAAGAACGGTATTATCGAATGGATTAGGTTCATTAAACGTTCCTGCCACATATAGATTGCCGTTCTTGCAAACAATTTGGTCCATAAAGTTCCAAGAAGCAGAAATTTCTTGTGCCGTAGTGTTATATATCTTTGTCGTTGCATTGTCGCCTTCTATCTTTGTCAGGACAAAAGCATGCTCCTGTTCAGCAATGCTATATGCAAACGAAAGGTCTTCTTCCTTACCAGCAGCCTTCAGTGTCACAGCCGTACCTTTTACCACAAATCCTATGTAAAGTATATTTCCGTTCACTGTAAAGTTGATGTCTTCAGGACCATACAATAAATCCGTTGTAACTTTCTCCTTTGCGGACAGAGTAGTAAGTTCTTGAGCATTATCAAGTGTTGATGCGTCAAGTGAAACAACAGAAGCAGACTGAGCATCTACAAGAAATCCAAAATCCTGATTGACGTACTTTCCAGCCAATGTCAACCCTCCTATTTGGCAGATGCCCTTATAGATGGTAGACAAATACAATTTGCCATTAGAACAAATCAACTTCATGGCCTTAAAAGAAGGCTCTTGTCCGTTCCACCACAAATCATCCGTCACCACCGACACGTCAGCAGTAGGTACAACAGTCTTGACAAGCAGCCTTTCACCATCCTTGCTGTATTTCACGATAAAACAAGCACCTGCTGATTTATCATCCATGCCCTGGATAACCTGTGCATCACCGTTCTTGCTAAGCACGTTAGCTTGTTCTGCGAAGTTACCAGCCACATAGATGTTGCCATCTTCATCGGTGGTAACAGCGGTGATAGAAGCCATACCCTGAAGGCCTGCCGCCCAGAGTTTGTTACCGTTCTTGTCATACTTGGCAATGAACTTGTCGTTGGCGGTAATAGATTCCATATCTTTTACGAAAGTGAAATCCGTGTCATAGCTACCGGTCACAATCGCATTGCCATCCTTGTCTATGGCAACAGGAGTACTGCGGACTAAATTCGTGGCTGTTTCCACTGTTGACAGTTGGTCTGTCCATGCCTTTGCTCCAAAGTTCTGCGCATTGGCCACCATAGCTGCCAATGCCATCATCACTGAAAAAGTAAATCTTCTCATAGTCTATAGTTTTATTGATTAATAATAATTTTGAACTGGCAGGACTCTCTCTACCTGCCAGTTCCATAATACCTATTCGTTATTCCATTGTTCGATACCGGGGTTCGCCTCTACTGCTTCCGACGGGAAACGCAGCGTGTAACGGCTATCACCATCGTCGAGCGTATATGTTGTGCCATTGTAGGTCTTGACAAGCGAAGGTTGTGTGGTGCGGCGCAAATCAAACCAACGGTGGCCCTCAAATGCCAGTTCACGCTCGCGCTCGTCATAAATAGCCTGTAGGAGCGATGCCTTGTCCATAGCTTCCAGTTCACTTGTATATGTGGCAAGCCGAGTAGCCGAGTAGCGCTTTGCCGCCAACGTGAGCAGATAACTGCGTGCTCCACGCAAGTCGTCCAACTCTGCAGATGCTTCAGCTGCCGTGAGATAAGCCTCAGCCGAGCGGAAGGAACAACTATATTGGTTGCTCCCCCCCTTGAGCAATGAACTCCGCGTAAGCGTTTCTTGACGGAAATACTTTCGTTTGCGCTGGTCACCAGAGCCATACTTGGCTACCAGAGTCGGCGCCGGGCTACCTATTCTCACATAGCTTGAGGTCATCACCTGTTCAAGTGCCAGAATGTTTTCCACCGACTGATAGTCGTTAGGCAGCTTGTAGCCAGACGATTGCGTAAGGTCTTCCAAATCGCCATGCTCAGCAATTACGTCCTTGGCAGCATCGAGAGCCCTTTGCCAGTCGCCTTTATAAAGGCACACACGTGCCTGCAAAGCATCAGCCGACACCGTGTTGAAACGATACTTGAGCCCACTTTCCCAAGTTTTCACATTGAGTAACTTCTTGGCATCTGCTATATCGTCAAGCACCTGCTTGTATACCTGTTCCACGCTGCTGCACTTGAGCACGGCATTAACGTCAGCCTTGACAGACAAGGGAATGCCTCTTGTCGTGGACGGCGTACAATGAGTGTAGGGAGCGGCATAAAGATTGACCAACAGGAAATGGCAGTAAGCACGCATCATGTATGCTTCGCCCACCATCTGGTTGATTTCTTCCTGCGAAGCCTCTGTTATTTCCTTCTGGTGTTCCATGATGTAGTTGGCAATGTAGATGGCGTGGTAGTAACGGCGCCAGCCGAAAGACGAGGTGGTGCCCTGACGCTCCGTGTCGTTCCAAGCCCATATATCGAAGTACGAGTTGTAGTCGTCAGTCGCCGTAGTGTTGTCCATAACCACCTCGTCACTGCGCAAGGTGGCGAGGCCACGGTCCTCCGGAAAATATTTGTATTCGTATGTGAGCAACGCCCTATATTCCTTGCCTGTCTTGGCTATCACCTTGCCTGTCGGCGTAATGTCAAGGAAGTCGTTGCAACTGCTCAGCCCCAACAAAGCCACGAGCAGCATCACTATCGTTTGTTTTGTTTTCATTTCAGTCCTCCTGTTAGAAATTTACGTTCACCCCAAAGATAAAGCTCTTGGCGATTGGCTGTGCATAAGGATTACCCATGGTCTCGGGATCGAGATAATTGTGGTAGTTGCTGGCAATGACAAAGAGGTTGCGCGCCTCGAGCGAGAGCGACGCACTCTTGATGCCGATGCGGCTGATCCACACTGCCGGCAACTTGTAGCCAAGACGCAGACTCTGCAGGCGCACATAGTTGCAGTCTTTCACCCATGTGTCGAGCATGCTGTAAAGGTTATACTCATTATATTGTATATACTCACGGGGACGTTCGCTGCCCGTCATCAACTTGGCGAACTGTCCGTTCGGGTTGTCCGGTGTCCAGCGGTTCAGAATGTCGCGGTTGGTGTTCAGTCCACGGTCGTAGTTGGCAGGCGAGTAGCTGGGCTGCACACGAACCTTCATGCCGAGGTTGAAGATGAAGTTGATACCCAACTGCCAGTTCTTGTAGTTCAGCGTATTGATGAAACCTCCCGACACCTTCGGGTCGGTCGATCCCATATAGGTATAGAGTTCACGCTGTTCGGCAGCCGTCAGCGTGCTGGCGCCAGCGGCGTTGAGTTTCAACAGTTCGGTAGCCGACACCTTATCTCCATCCTTGTTGACAAAGAGCGGATAACCATCTGCATCGAGTCCGGCAGTCTTGTAGGCAAAGAGTGCTCCCACGGGATAGCCCTCACGACTTGGATAGGTGGAGTTTTCCGCCACGGTTTCCTTGACAATCTTATTGGTGTTGTAGCCCAGATTCAAGTTGGTGGTCCACGTGAAATCCTTCGTACGGATGTTGCGTGTGCCGATAGCCACCTCAACGCCGTTGTTGTTCATGCTTGCCCAGTTAATGGTAGTAGAAGAGAAGCCGCTCTCCAGGGGCAGCATCTTCAGTCCTATCAAATCCGAACTGTGGCGGTAATAGTAATCCACCGACAGGGTCAAGGCATTGCCGAATAATCCGAGGTCAACACCAAAGTTCACGTTCTCAGTCTTCTCCCATTTCAAGTCTGGATTGGGAGCCGTCTCACTGGCTATCACGTCTTCAGTCGTGCCCGGCAGGATGGTAACACGGTTGTAAGTACCTATCAGATAGGGTGACGTGTTCTTGTCGATGTTTCCCTGCAAGCCGTAGGAACCGCGGATGCTCAGGTTGTCTATCCACTTCACGTCCTTCAACCACTTCTCTTCCTTGACGCGCCAGAGGGCACTCACGGAATAGAGCGGCAAGTAGCGGTATTTCTTAGCCACGCCAAACACGTCGCTGCCATCGAAACGCACACTGCCTCCGAGGGTGTATCTGCCCTTCAAGGTATAGGATCCCGTGGCATACCACGACACGAAAGCATTCTCGTTCTCCGTTTCCTGATGGAGCGGATAGCTGTCTGCCCAACTCTGCGACGGGAAGATAACAGGCTGAGTGGTGAGCGTGCGCGGGTCATAGCCGTAAGCTACGGAATAGATGGAGTTGTTTTTCACGTGGCGCACCTCCGTACCGAGCATCAGCCCGAGGTCATGTATGTCGGAAAAAGTCTGGTTGTATTCTGCTTGCGCCTTCCAGGTCCACTGTCGGTTATGGTATTCTGTGGTCTGGTGCATGCCGCCGTCGGGCAAGAACGTGCCACGTGTGCCGTCGCTTTTCATGTAGGAAGTGTTGAGTTTCACCTTGCGCATGGCATAAGTATTCTCACCCGCATACTTGCTCAGCGAATAGGAGTCTTCCTGCAAGCCGAACTGCGAGGTGAGTTTCACATAGCGGTTCAAGCGCAGCTCTGCGTCGAAGATGGCCATCACCGAGCGGTCGCGGCGCTGATGCTTGGAGTTGGCACGCTCTTCAAAGATGTTGAAGTCGAGCGAAGAAGTCTCCTTACCCTGCACGTTGACATCGTAGTTGTAGTTGCCGTTCTCGTCGTAGGGCATGAAATAGGAGTTAGCCAACCGTGAGTAGTAAACTGGGTTTGTAAAACCGTTGGCATCTGTCATGTAGGTGTTCTGCTTGCGTTCGTTGGCATAGAGCGAAGCGCCCACCTTGAGCGCATGGTTGATGTGGTAGTTGGTTTTGAGTGTGATGTTGTAGCGGTTGCTGCCCACACCCTTCACCGTGCCTTGCTCGCCTGTGTATCCCACGGATGTATAGTAGTCGGCCTTTTCTCCGCCGCCCGACAGGCTCACGTTGTATTCCTGGTTGAGCACACTGCGGAAGAGAATGTCGTTCCAGTCGGTATTGATGCTTCGCAAGCGGTTTATCTGGTCTTGCGCCGACTGGCTCAAGGCGTTCCATCCACCTGTCTTATAGGCTTTCGTCTCGCCAAGTGCCGTGAGAATGTTTGCCACGCCGCCTTTGGTCTCTCGATAGGTGTAGTCCGACCCAAGCAATGCCAGTTCAAGGTCAACCTTCTCGTTGCTGTTGAGCAGATTCAAGCGGTCTATTCCCGTCTTGGGCATAAAGGTCAGCTTTCCCGAGAAGTTGACTGTCGGAGCGCCCAACTTGCCCTTCTTGGTCGTGATGACAATCACGCCGTTGGCGGCACGCGCGCCGTAGATGGCTGTTGCCGCAGCGTCCTTGAGCACGGTTATATTGTCGATGTCTGATGGATTCAAGCCGGCAATGGAGGTCTGGTAGATGTTGTCTATGTCTTTCAAGTCGTCCATCGTCGGGATGTCTGTTCCCTCGAGAGGAATTCCGTCGAGCACCCAAAGCGGTTCTTGGGTGCCGTTGATAGACGCCGTGCCTCGAATACGGATTTTGACCGGAGCACCCGGAGCGCCTGTCGAGGTGAGCGACGCAAGACCTGCTATCTGTCCTGCCAATGCCTGGTCGATGTTGTTGACCGCACCCACGGTATCGTCGGAAATCTTCACGGTAGTCACGGCGGCAGTCAGCTTGCGGCGGTCTATCTTCTGATAACCATTCACAACCACCTCTTTCATCTGCTTGGCATCCGACACCAATGCCACCACATAGTGGTCTTTGCCATCCACGAGGTTAATGGTCTTGGTTTCATAGCCCAAATATCTCACCGAGATTTGCTTCACGCTCTCGGCTATCTTCAGAGTAAACTTTCCCTCAAAGTCGGTCACGGTGCCTTCCGACACGTGCTTGCCGTCGACAACAGAGACAGTGGCACCCGGCAGGAAGTCGTCTGCCACATCGCTGTCGGTCACCACTCCCGTGATGACACGCTCCTGTGCCGACAGCCGGGCGGCCGTCAGCAACAGGCACAATAGTATAACCAGTTTATTTCTCATTTCTTTTCTATATTATTTCTTGCTGTTTACTTGATTTCCTGTCCCAACGCAGCTTGTATGCGCATGATTACATCGGCATAGTGCATGCGTGTGGCAGTGTCGCCGCTGTTGCGCTTGGCCTGCAGCAACTTGAGTATGCGCACCAGCTCGCCACGCTTCACGCTGATGGCGTCGCTCACGCGCAAGGCTTGTGTGCCGCCCATGTCAATGGTGCGCGGAGCCGTACTCAGACTCTGACATTCCCAGGCAAAGCGCGGATCGTCTATGATAGCGGTCGTGTCGAAAATCTTCCTGTTGATTTTCACGCCCTCGCTTTCAGCTGCCGCAGTGATGAGAGCATCGACAAAGGCTTTCTGCACGCCACGTTCCTGAATGTCGGGCGACTGTCCGCCGATGGTCTTGGCGAAGATGCGCTTGTGCAGCATGTCCATCATGTCGACGGCAGTAAAGGCATTCTTCCCGTTCGCCTGCTCATTGGCAAACATACGCGCCATTCTTCCGTTGTCCAGCATGTCCCAGAACATGTAGTTCTGCTGGTTGCGCAAAGCATAGTCGGGAGCCTGTTCCTGCACGCCTACCGGTGTGTTTTTGTTCAGGTATGTGTATTGCGAAATCGGTGCGCCGAAGAGCCACTTGGGATAGGTAAAAACTTCGTCGAGCAGGAACTCCACTGCTGCTTTCTGCTTTTCCTTCTCTACAAACGTGAAGGTTTTCTTGCCGTCGTCAATGGTTGTGTTGTCCATATACATGCCGCCCACGTTGGCAAGCACATGATAGAGATACAGGCTCCATTGGAATATCACTGCCTGATAGAGTTTGGACGCCTCGTCATACGACTGTCCGGGTTCTCCCGTGCGTGTCCAGTCCACCAGGTGCGGCATCACTTTCTTCAGGTTGGCAATGCCCAGACGTGCCGACTTCATGGCATCATCGCCCAAGTCTTCGCTCAAGGCGCGGGGATCTACCGCCGTACGCTGGCTCTGCGTCTCACTGTATCTGTATTCGTTTCCCTTGTGCCGGCTGAGGAAATCCGCCTGTTGCTTGGCTGCAGCCTGCTCGTCGGGATACCAACGATACCCCCACTCTATCGCCATCATGTCGTAGGGACCGATGTGGGGAGCTATTTGCGTCACTCCGTCGCCGGGCTGCGCCACATAGTTGAAGCGTGCGTAGTCCATGATGGAGGCAGACGTGCCGCCCACACGGGCAGTGAACTGAGGTGAACGGAGGGAGTCGGTAGGATAGGCATTGGAGGCTATCATGTTGTGGCGCAGGCCCAACGAGTGCCCCACCTCGTGGCATGCCACGAAACGCGCAGCATCGCCTATCAGCGTGTCGGGCAACTGATACTGTCTGGCAGCAGGGTTGTAAGCACCCGTCTGCACCATAATCCATTCACGCAAGAGCGACTTCACATTGTGCCACCAGATGATGTCGGCCTCAAGAATCTCGCCCGTCCGTGGATCTATCACCGAGGGTCCCATGGCATTGGCTTTCTCGGAAGCGTCGTAGGTGAGCACGGAATATTTCATGTCGTCGCCCTCGGCAGCTATGCTATCGGTCATGTCAAACACCTGTACGGCATTCTTGAAACCTGCACGCTCGAACGCCACGTTCCAGTCGGTCATACCTTTCTTTATATACGGGCGCAGATAGGCAGGCACAGCCTGGTCTATATAGAATGTGATGGGCTTCACCGGCTCCACCAGTTCCCCACGCATATAGGCATCCTTGTCTTTGGGTTCCAGTCGCCATCGGGTGATGTAGCTGGCACGCTGCAGTTCCTGCTGACTGTCGCTGAACTGGAGACGTGATGTGGAGAAATAGCCCACACGCTGGTTCTCCTTGCGTCCCACCATGGGAACTTCGGGGAGCAGCACAAGCGAACTGCTCACCACCACGGTCACGTTGGTCTTGCTCTTGCCCTCATGAACAATAGTGGTCAACTCGGATGTGGCTGTCACGTTGTTGGCAAATGCCTTGATATCGACAATGTGCGACAGGTCTGAGCTGGCAGATGTTCCGAGATTGATGAGGTTGAACACGTCGTTAATACAGTTTTTCTTGCCGTCGAAGAGTTCGTTCACCTTGACCATCACGGTTTTGTCGCCTGCTCCTACGGCCTCCACCTTGAGGCTGGCAATGAGCGGATCTATGTAGTTGTCTGCCACAGAAACCGCCATGGCATCATGCTTGTTTACTTCGGGCGTGTTGCGCTGCTGCCGCACGAGCACGGCCTTGCGCGCCTTGTCCCATTCAAAGCGAATGCACTGGTTCTCGTAGTTGATGCCCTTGTTCACACCAGCATCATTGAGTTCCATGGGCACACGTTGCAGTTTATTGGAAACAAGAAACACACGACCCATCAGCCGTGTGGGTATTTCGAGGTAGAAATCATCGCCCTTTCGCACCACATTCATCACGCCTTTTACTTCTACCGAGTCTCTACCCGTGAGTTTCTTGTAATCCGAAACTGGCTGTTCCACCTTTTTTTTCTTCTTGAAGAGCCCCATCATAGGTGACGGCATGGCATAAGTTCCGCACACGGCGACCATGCAAGAAGTCACTACAGCTCCTAACACAATTCGTCTATTGTTCATCTATAAAATAAAATCCTGTATTTTGAAATAATATATTATCCTGCGCAAAGGTAAACACAATAAACTTATCACACAAGAAAAACGTTTCAAATCGTAACCTACAATGCCAAACTTTAACATTTTGAAAGGATATTAGTTGGAAGCTAAGCATTTAGCGCACTTTCAACTTGCACTTATCGCACATTTCCCTACACTTTTCTCCGCCCAGCTACCAGCATGGATGACATGTGGAAAAAGGCAGGCAAAGATGTGCTACTCTGCCACTGGGCAGCCGTTACTCTGCCATTAAGCAATCCTTACTCTGCCATTAAGCAATCCTTACTCTGCCACTAAGCAATCCTTACTCTGCCACTAAGCAACAAGCAGAAATGTTTTCATCCATTCTTTCCGATGGAACGCCACAAAAGAAAACTGCCACCGCACACCCCCAAACGGAGAGTGCAGTGGCAGTTTCCCTTTAAGTAATTGGGCAAAAGCCGTTAGAAGCCGTATATTTCCTTCAGCTTCTCGGTAAGTTCGTCAGTGTCGAACTTGCCCACCATCTTGCCCTCAGGATCTATGAGATACTTGGTGGGAAGATAGTGAACGGCATACTTGTCGCTGATGTCATTGGTCTTGTCGAGCTTATAAGAAGCCCGGTCAATAAACTTCAGACCACGAAGCACGTGATGGAAAGCCTCAAGGCCGTCTTTCTTCACGGCATCGCGCCATTTCTGCTGCGTGTTGTCATCGTCACTCACATAGACAAAGTCGAGACCTTTCTTGCCATATTTCTCGTAGAGTTCCTTCATGTGAGGATTGCTGGCACGGCAAGGACCACACCATGAAGCCCAGAAATCAAGCACAACATACTTGCCCCGGAGTTTGGAAAGGGTGAATTTCTTGCCGTTGATGTCTTTCGCCGTGAAGTCGGGAGCAAGCTTTCCGGGCTCTATTTTCTCGCGAGTGGCTATTTCGTCGGCTATTTCCTTGCCCTGTCCGGACTCCTTGAGTCGAGGCGAAAGTGCAGCATAGAGTTCCCTTGCCTCGTCAAGTGAGATGTAACCCATCATAAAGGACAACTGCTGGAGAACGTTGTCGGCATCGGGATGGCTCTTGATATACTTCGCCGTTTTCTCACGTATGGTTTTCTCAAACGGTTCGGCAAACTTCTCCAGGCGGTCCTTGTAAGCCTCGTCCTTAGACTCATAGCTCAACTTCTGCACCGCTCTCGTCACGTCGCTTTCCGGCTTCATCAGTGCCGCCAGCTCATCATCCTGCAGTTGATGTTTAGAGCCGTACACCACAGGATGTGTCGGGTCAAAAACGTTGATGGCCACCTGAAGGTCACCCGGCTCAAGCTGAACATACGTCTGCTTGTCGATGAACTGATTGATGGTCTGCTTGTTGGTGGTGAGGCAACCATAGCAAACATCGCCGGGAAGTTCGCCTTTGAAAGAAAAATTGCCGTCTGTCACCTTGCAACTGTCAGTCTTGAAGTTTGAAGGATCGCCATATCCCAGATAGAGATACTTGCCCTCAAAACCATTGGCAAACCCCTTGAGGGTGAAAGGTTTGTTCTGTGCCTGCATGCCGGCGGCTGAGAGAAGTGCCGCAGCAGCCAAGATTGCTGTCTTGTTCATTGTTTTATTGTATGTTTTGTTTTAAGGGTCTGCGGTGCCAAGGCACCGCAGACCAACTGGTTGACTTCTTTATTCGGCACTATAGCCGGGGTTCTGCATGTCTTTGGAAAGTTTGCTGTTATATTGGAACTCTTCTGTAGGAATCGGGAACACATTATACTGGGCGTTCTCATACTGCGAGTTGAAGTCGGTGGCAATGCTTCCGAAGCGAAGCATGAAGTCTATCTCACGACCGCCTTCACCGAAGAGATTGCGAATGTCTTCGTCGAAGATGAGTTTGAGAAGGGCATCACTTGATGTGGCAGCGTCAACGAAAGCCACATCCGTGTAGCCGGCATGCGTGAGCACAGTCTTGAGCAAGCTGCGGGCCTCAGCCATGTCGCCGCCACTGCGCACCAGCGCTTCGGCACGGAGCAGATACATTTCAGTCAAGCGCATGTCGTACTGCGACTCCGTGATGGTGTTCGTGGTATTGTTCACAATGTCAACAAACTTGGCTATACAGGCGGCAGGCTCATAAACCCAGGAATAAGTGCCATCATCGTTCCAATGGATATTGCGCACATTGGCCGTGCCCAACACCTTGTCTTTTCGTGGGTCATCATTGAAGAGAGCCACGAAATTGTCTGTAGGCAGATACTGCGGCTCACCACGATAGAAGTAATTCTCATACACGTTGGTCTGCTTGTCGTAAGGCTTAATGCCGAAGATCACCTCCTGGCTGTCCACGCCCTTGGTCTTGAACACGTCCATCACGTTGTCTTCCAAGGCGTAAGGACTGTTGTCTATCACGTCCTTTGCCAGTTCGGCGGCAGCAGCGTAGTCGCCGTCGGCGCCACGGAGCATGAGCACACGGGCTTTCAGTCCTTCGGCAAACCAACGGGTTATGTAATAGTGTTCGTTCTCCGAGGGAGCATTCTGTATGGCGTAGTCACAGTCGGAAAGAATCTGGGCATAGGTGTCTTTCACCGAGCTGCGCGGCATACTCGAATTAGACACCTTGCTTGACTGCGTGCGGAGAAGAATGCCGTAAGGACTGTTTACATCCCAAGAATAGCCGCAAAGACGCAACAGGTTGTAGAACGCCAAGGCTCGCATGCCGTATGCCTCGCCGAGTATTTCCTTCTTTTTGTTGCCTGCGAACCACGAGTCACTGGCCACCGTCACCTGGTCTATCACGCAGTTGGCAGCATTGACCGTGGAATAATGGGTTGTCCAGAAATAGCTGGAATAGCGTGTAACAGAAGTGCTTCCATGCTGCTCGAACATGTAGTCGCCCTGGTAATACTTGTAGATGCCGGCAAAATCGGCTGGCAATACAGAATAATACATGTCGCACATGGTAGACTGCTGGTCATAGTTGTCGGTGCCCGACTTCACATACGTGTAATACATGCCGTTGAGCAACGTCTGGGCACTCTTCTGGTCTACCACCACGTTGCCGTCTACTTTATATTGTTTGGGCAGTTCACTCAGTTTGTCGTCGCACGAAGTAAGTGCCGTGCCGCCCAACAGGAGTGCTGCGCCTAAAAGAATATATGCTGTTTTCATTTTCTTTTTCATTTTGTTGATATTTCTGCACGAATTGCTGTTAGAAACCGAGGCGCACACCGAAGGTGAAGCTCTTCACGGTCGGGTAGCTCGAAATGTCACGGCCGCCACCAGAGATGCTGTAGGGATCATCGCTCACGGCAGGGTCTGCTCCGGGATAACTGGTGATGGTGAAGAGGTTGCTGGCTGTGGCGTAAACCTGCGCATTGGTCAGTTTGAGTTGCTTCATCAGCTTGCGTGGCAGGTTGTAAGAGAGCGACAAAGTCTGCAACTTGAGGTATGAGGCATCATAAACGTTGAGGTTGGTAAGCGTGTACCAGTTTCTATACACGTTGGCAGGACGATCGGTCAACCGGCTTGGCGTCGAAGCATTGAGAATGCTCGTGCCGCGGTTGGCATAGGGGCTGTTGTTGTTGAAGCCCATATCGTTCACATCCTTCTGGTAGATCAGGTCGTTGCCATAGCTGAAGGTGAATCCGGCCATAAGCGACCAGTTCTTGTAGCGCAGATTAGTGGTCAAGCCGCCATAGAAATCCGGCGTGCAGTTGCCGATGATGTCTTGATAATAGTAGCCGCTTTCCGGGTCAATAGCCAGTTCTATGGAACCTATGCCGAGATCGGGCATCATGTATGCCCAGCTGCTAAAGCGGCTCTTGTAGTCGTCGAGTTGCTCCTGAGTCTTGATGATGCCCACAGCCTTGTAGCCACAAAGCATGCCCAAAGACTCGCCTTCCTTGATGACACTCGTACCGAGGTTCAACTCCTTGCGGTCGGTAGAGCTGGAGAACATGTCGCCATAGATGTTGAGCACCTTGGAGGCATTGTGCGATATGTTGAGCGCAGCAGTCCATCCCCAGTCACGGTTGCGGATGATGTCGCCCATCAGTTCGAGTTCCACACCTGTGTTGCGCACCTTTGCCACGTTGCTGACCACCGTGCTGTAGCCCGTGCTGGGAGCAGGTGTGATGTTGAGCAAGGCTCCGTCGGTCACCTTGTGGTAATAGTTCAGCGTACCGCTGATGCGGTTGTTGAGGAAGGCGAAGTCCACTGCCAAGTCGTGCTCCACGGTGCTTTCCCAACGAATGTCGTCGTTGCCGAGCTGTGAAGGATAGATGGCATTGGCACCGGCATAGGAGTTGGGTGAGTAGAGGGTGAGGAACATCCAGTTACTAATCTTCTGTGTACCAGTTTTGCCGAGGCTGGCACGAATCTTCAAATCGTCAATCCACTTGGCGTTGCGCAGGAATGGTTCCTTCGACAAGCGCCAGGCGATGGCTCCTGAGGGGAAGTAACCGGTGCGGTGAGCCTTGGAGAACTTGCTCGAAGTGTCACTTCTGCCGGTAAAGGTGAAGAGATATTTGTCGTAGAGCGAGTAGTTGGCACGCAGATAGAACGACAGAAGGGCGGTCTGGGCAGAAGGATTGGCGCCTGCCACCTTGGTGGGATACATGGCGGAACTCAAGCCGTTGAGATACTTGTCGTCGGGATAGCCCTTACCTGAAGCGGAGAAATATTCAGACTGGTCGGTCTCCCAAGCTGAACCAATGACGGCATCCACATGGTGAATGTCATTGAAGTCGTGGTTCCAAGTGAGGTTATTCTCCCAATAAAGACTGGTGGCTATAGACTGTGACTGCGAGCCTTTACCACCTTCAGAGTCCTCGGAACCATAGTAACCCGATACTGAAATGTAGCTGGGTACGTAGTTGCGCTGGTTGTAGTTGGTATAGCTCAATGAAAGAGTACTCTTGAAGCGCAGGTCTTCCATTATCTTGTACTCGCCGAACACAGACCCTTTGAAGCCGTAAGTCTTGGCCTCGTTGGTGGCTGAAGCCATTGCAACAGGATTCTGGAAGCCCATGTAGCTGGATGCCAAATCATCTATTTTAGAATAGTCGGCATAGGAACCGTCGGCATTGTAGGCAGGAAGAATAGGCGGAGCCATCAGTGCCTGACCGTAAACGCCGTCGGTGATGTTGGTCTTGGAATAAGAGAAAGAGGTGTTGATGCCAGCACGGAAACGCTTGGTCACTTCGGAATCAAGTGACAGCTTGCCGGTGTAGCGGTTGAAGTCGGTACCGATAAGTGTACCGTCCTGTGTGTTGTAAGACAAAGAAGCATAGTAGCGGCTCTTCTGGCTGCCGCCGCTCAGCGATGCATTGACCGTGTGCGACACGGCGGTACGGAGCACAAGATCGAGCCAGTCTGTATTGGCATTGCCCACAGAGAGCACATCTGCCAAGATCTTGGAGTTGTCCTTACTGATGCCATTGGCTGCGAGGTTGGCGTTGGAATTTGCCACAGCATCCTTGAGGCACTGGATGTACTGCTCGCCATTGAGCAATTTCTCCTTGATAGGATTGGAGATGCCAAGTGCATAACTCACGTTGATTTGAGGTTTTTGGTCGCGTGCACCGCGCTTGGTAGTGATGATAACCACGCCATTGGCAGCTTTCGAACCATAGATGGCCGTGGCGGAAGCGTCTTTCAGCACACTGATGCTCTCAATGTCCTCCATGTTCAAGCCCACCAGACTGTTGAGTCCGCGTGCAAAAGAACCGGAGATGGATGTTTCGAAGTCATCGCCATAGTTGGCAGCTTCCATCGGGTTAACAATCTCGTCGGAAGAAATATAGTTGTTGTTAATCTCGGTCGGAATGCCATCAATGATGTAGAGTGGGTCCACACCACCCTGGATGCTTGAACCGCCACGGACACGGATACGAACGGCACCACCAGGAGAACCGTCGGCCTTGGTCACCTGCATACCTGCCACCTTGCCTGCAAGGGCATCATCGAGTGTCACGGCAGGCATATTGACAAGTTCCTTGGCGTCGACAGTGGTCACAGAGCCGGTGAGGTCTTTCTTCTTCATGGCTCCATAACCCACCACGACCACGTCATTGATAGTACGGCGGTCATCGTCGACCACGATATTCATATTCTGAGTGCCTGCCTTGCGGCGCAAGGTCTTCTTTCCTATGTATGACACGGTGATAATATCGTCGGGTGAAGCATCGGCTATGTGAAAATTGCCGTCACTGTCGGTGATGGTTCCTTTCTTTGTGCCCACTACTGTAACGCGGGCGCCTATAAGAGGCTCACCGTCGTTGTCCACAATACGTCCACTCACGCCGCCCTTGCCTTGGGGCTTGACGGATTGACGCTGGTCGCCGGTTTGGTTCTTGCGCACCTGGATGTAGCGTCCGTCCTGCTGGGCATAGAAGGGCAACTTCTTAATCAGTGTGCGCACAGCTTCCAGTGCCGTGGCGTTTTTCAGTACGGCTGTCACCTTGTACTGGCTCAGCTGGCTGTAATCATAATTAATCTTGAAGTAACCCGACTGCCTTTCCACCTGATTAAGGGCGGAAGAGAGGGGTTCCTTGGTCACAGTGAGTGAAATCTTGTTGCCCTGTGCCTTGACTAATGTGACGACCAGGAGTAACAAGAGACTCATGGCAATTCTCATTGCGTTCTCTCTTTTCATAATTCTCATCTTGGTTAATGTTTACATAAAATATCTCTCTTATACCCTATATACACACAATGAAAGAAAAAGGGTACCGAGAAACTACAGAAATTTATGAAAAAACTTTTTCTCACTACAAATTATCACAACAAGAACGGAGAAAAAGAAGCGTAACCAACAGAATAAATCAAGGTAATCAACGTACGCTCACCACATCGTCCTTGAGGGAGACATGGGCAACACCGAGTTCGTTCATGCGTGAGATGATAGCAGCAAGGCTTTCTGTGTGTTCAGCCACAAAATGAAGCCGGAGGTTCATAGCCGGCTCCGACTCGAACACCACGTTGACATTATACCATCTTCCCAGCTCGCGCATGATGTCGATAAGCGGGGTATCGGAAAAATAAAAGAAGCCTTCTTTCCATTGCGCCACGGGATAGGTGTCGCAGTCGGCACACGCCACGGTGCCGTCAGCATTGGCCAGTGCCACCTGACCGGGACTGATAAAGCGCTCGCCACCCGTGGAGCCTTTCACAGCCACACTACCCTCGAAAAGTGTGACACGTGTGGCACGGGAGGGATAGGCACACACGTCAAACACCGTCCCATGCACTGTAGTGGTCATGTGCTCTGTGGTCACCACGAAGGGATGACGCGCATCCTTGCGCACTTCAAAATAGGCTTCGCCTGAGAGACTCACGTCACGGGTGCTACCGGTGAACCGTTCGGGAAAGCTCAAATGGCTGTCGGCATTAAGCCATACGGCAGTGCCGTCGGGGAGAACCACACGGCACACCTTACCTCTTGGGTTCGACACGTTCATCATGCGGATGCGTTCCGTGCGATGTATGGGCCGATTGAAAGCCAACGACTTGCCTTTCACCACCTGTGGTGTGCCGTCGTCTGCAGTCAGGGTGATGTCTTGTGTACCGGCCGTGGCAGTGAACACCTCAATGCCATTGTCTTTTGCAGGATGCAACAAGGGGTATAGCACGACAGCCAGCAGGGCGACGGCTGCCACGACTCCTACGATACGGAGCAGTGGCATCACGCTTTGGCGTGAATACCATAGCCGATGTTCGGACGTTTCCAAGACGGAGTCAGCATGCAAAGCATTTTGGGAACCGAAGGTAGTATTGCTCTCCTCGGCTTCCAAGTCATTGCCTTGCGCCATAGGCTGGTCCACAAGCGTCTGGCGGAAGCGTTCCCATGCCTTGCCGGCATCGGGGTCTGCCACCCTACCCTTGTGCAGTGCGCGCCTCACTTCGAGTATTTCGAAATAGGTCGGCATACCTTGCATGTTGTCTTCGTTGTCTGTCTGCATTTTCTGTTTGGTCTATTTTATATACACCGTGGAATAGGAAAAAGGTACCTCAATTATTTCTTTTTCACTTTAAAATGGCTCCGCAGCAGTGAAAAGGCCTTGACAATGTGCTTCTTCACGCCTTCTGTGCTGATGCCCATCATCTGCGCCACCTCTTTATAAGAGTGGCCCTCGAGATAACATTGCTCCAACACGAAGTGTGTTTTCTCCGGCATCTTGTCTATCTCCGCCCTGACTTCAGCTATGCGCTCCTCCATGATTTGCCAATAAGCATCGTCTTCTTCGGTGAAGGAGGCACGGCAGTAGGCCTCGTAGGCCGATTTTCCTTTCTGACAGCGCAAATAGTTGAGCGACCTGTTGCGCACACTTACAAAGAGATAAGTAGACAGCGTTTCCTTGTGAAGCGACTCATGATCGCGCCACAAGTTAGAGAATACTTCAGACACAATGTCCTCACTCGCGCCACTATCGTCTACGAAATCGTAGGCATAGTGGTACAAGCGCACATAGTAATCCTTGTATATTCTCTCAAAGTCTGCTATGTTGACAGTTTCTGCCATGCTCTCTCTCTGTATGCACTTTCAGGCTTGGGCTTATCCCAAAGCCTTGATGATGATGTCTGCTGCTTGCTCTTCAGGCATGTCGGCAGTGTTGATGACGAGGTCATAGTTTCTCGCATCGTAGCGCGAAGTGCCTGAAAAACGTTTGGTGTAGGTCTCACGCGTACGGTCCACCTCGGCAATGGCTGCCTTGGCTTCATCCTCAGTGAGATGTTTGCGGCGCATCACGCGGTCCACGCGCTTCTGCATGTCATTGCAAAGAATGAGCACACGCAAGGCACCGGGAGTGTCGCGGAAGATGTAGAAGCCAGAGCGTCCCATCACCACACACGACTCCTTGCTGGCCAAGCCCTTGAGTAATCGCGACTCCACATGGAACACTGCCTCTGTGGTAACGGCTTTGGGCGAAGGATCCTTGCGCAAGTTGATGTCGTAGCGCTGGCTATAGCTTTGGCAGAAATCGCTCCACCAGTTTTGTTTCTTGGCCTTGACGCGTTCCAGTTCCTCTTCAGTGAGGTTGAACTCACTGGTCAGTTCATGAACCAGTGCCTTGTCGTAATATTTCACTCCCAATCGTTCAGCCAGGAGTTTTCCAATGGTGCAACCACCAGAGCCGAGTTCACGGTTGATGGTAATAACGAAATGTTCTTTGTTTTCCATTGCTTAGAATTTTATGTTGTCTTTTCTATTTTCTTGCTGAGGGTAAGTATGTTGTGCCCATCCACGCGCTCATAGTTCACTGTGTCCATAATCTGACGTACCAGGAAGATGCCCAGTCCGCCAACAGGGCGGTCCTCCACGCCCAGCGTTACATCGGCATCTTCCACCGAGGTAGGGTCGAAGGGCGTACCGCTGTCGGTGATGACAAAGCTCAGCGTGTCGGCAGCAAGCATGGCCTCCAGTTGCACGGAGCCTGTAGTGCCTTTAGGATAGGCATAGTTCATCACGTTGACAACGGCTTCTTCAAGGGCAAGGTTCAGGTTGGTGGCAAGCGTTGCTTCTATGCCGGTTTCGCCCACCAGGTCGTCAATGAGGCTTTCAATCTTGTGCACGTCGTGCACGTCATTGCGAAGGGTGAGTTTCTTGTAGAGCTTGTTGTCACGACTGATGCGCTTGTACTGGAAGGCAAGCATGGTGAGGTCGTCGCTCTGTGGAGCGGAACCGGAGAAACGGTGCACGTCGTCGAGCACGTGTTCCACCTGTTGCTGGGCACCTAGAGCGATGACTTGGGAAAGGGCGGCATCAAGACGCTGCTCGCCATATAGATTCTGTTGTTCGTCTTCCGCCTCGGTTACTCCGTCTGTGTAGAGGAAAATGGTGGTGCCGGGTTGGATGACAACCTCCTGTTCCTCATACTTCATATCCTGGAGAATGGCCACAGGCAAGTTGGACTCCACCGGCAGCCTGCTGGCCTTGCCGCCCTGGTCCACGTGGGTCACTACAGGGGCATTGTGCCCGGCATTGCAATAGCGGAAGCGGCCCGTGGGCAGGTCGAGCACGCCGACAAACAGCGTGACGAACATATTGGAGTCGTTCGTGTCGGCCATAGAGTGATTGATGGAGGTGACAATGCGTGCGGGGTGGCTCTCCTTGGCAGCCACGATGCGCACCAGGCTTCGGGTGACAGCCATCACCAGGGAGGCAGGCACCCCCTTGCCCGAAACGTCGCCTATGCAGAGGAAGAGTTTCTCGTCGCGCACAAAGAAGTCGAACAGATCGCCTCCCACCGCCTTGGCTGGTATGAGAAGCCCGTATAGGTCTATGTCGTCGCGGTCGGGATAAGGCGGGAAGATCTTGGGTATCATCGACATCTGGATGCGACTGGCTATGGTAAGTTCACTCTCAATGCGGCTGCGCTCCTTGACATTCTTCTCCAGATCTTTCACATAATGATCGAGTGAATGCTGCATATGGTCGAGCGACTGGCCGAGCCGCCACAGTTCGTTGTGCCACTTCATGCGGGGCAACACCGTGTTGAAGTTGCCCTCGGCAATGCGCCGTGCCGCTCGCGCATAAAGATGGATAGGCCTCAGCATGGGCGACATTACTAAAGGAAGAAGAACACTGAGCAGGAGAATGGCCAACAGAGAGACGACTATCATCTGACGACGAATGGCTGTCACGCCAGCCAAGATGTCGGATTGTGAACATTCAAGGGTGATGGTCCAGTCGCAACGCTTCACCGGAGCATAATAGAGGAATTTTTTCTTGCCTTTTTCACCGAAAGCCCCAATGCCGCGAACGCGATTGCGGATGTCTACAAAGATGGTCTCGTTGACCTCAAAACGACTCTGGTCTATAATTTTCTGGGGATTGCCGCGGAGAATCAGCGAGGTGTCGGGATGGACCACAAAGTTGAGGTTACGGTCCATCACGGTGAGGAAAGAGTTGGGATAAGGTTTCACTTTCTGCAAGTGCTCGGTGAACTGAGCGAGCGACAGGTCGACTGCCAACACGCCCATGAAGTGGCCTTGTGCATCGTGAAGGGGTATGCAATAGCTGCAAATGACGGAACCGTTAACCTCAAAAAAGGGATTCGACCAACGGCAGGTGTCGCCCTTGCGAGTGGTTTGATACCAGTCTTTACGGTAGAAATCGTCCACATCGCCCAGAAGACAACGGGCGTAGCCCCCATTACGCTTCATCACATAGGGTGCAAAGCCATGTTTATAACCCTTATAGACCCAAGGCTCAAAACCTATGGCCACCCCCTGCACATCGGGGTTACAGCTGAGGAAATGTTCGAAAAGGGAGAAGAGGGAATCGGGCGAAAGGGCATAGCGGGAAGGTATGGCGTTGACAAAATTCTTGCCGGCCACCTCCACATTTTCCATTTCAGTGTTGACATACAACACCGCCTTGTCAAGTTCCAGATTGGCCTTGTCATGTCCCTCGGCAAGCATCTGACGCTCAGCAAACAAAAGGCCGGTACCGAAGGAACCGACAAAGACAACAAGCGCAGTGAACAAGACAATCAAAGTGATTCTTGCTCCAAAGGACTTGCGAACGTTAAATTTATCCCAATTTCCCATTACTTATTTTGCTTAAAGGTATTGTCAGATACTTATGATGGCACAAATATACGAATAATATCCGAAAGGGAAAGAGTATGGGTGCCACTTTTTTGCATGACAGTGTAAACTTGTCCCAACAGAAAGCCTACACCTCGGCTGGCGAATGCGATCCTTATGCGAGAGTAAAGGACGAAAGACTGGTATCCGCACATTTTCCGACATGGGCGATGGGCTTTCACGAAGCCTACGCATCAACCGGCAAACGACCTGTACACAACACATCACGCGCGCGCACGCGTAAACACAAATTCACGAAAAAATCTATCACCTATCACTTTTTACGCATTTTCCAACACTTTTCCATTGACATTATGAATGTTACGCATAGTGATAGATGAGTGATAGATGGATTTCTATCTATCACTCTATCACACCGAAGCCTGTTGCTTAAAAATGTTAAACAGAGTGCCCAAAATCCGGTCTACTGTTTGGGCACTGATTGCCCACGGCTTGGGCAACGAATGCCCAAGCCGTGGGACCGAACGTAAACCGGCCATTAACGGGTGGCTACTCGCCCTGTATTGAAATGTTAAGCACCGGGTGCACACTACAAGCCCGATGAAGCACATCACGGAAGGGCATAAAAAAGAATGTGGATAAACTCACCTTTCAGTGAATTTATCCACATTCATGTCGGGATGACTGGACTCGAACCAGCGACCTCACGCCCCCCAGACGCGTGCGCTAACCAACTGCGCTACATCCCGAACAATCGGCTTCTTGTTCAAAAGCGGTGCAAAGATACACACTTTGTTTGACACTTGCAAACTTTTTTGCAGTTTTTAAATAAAGAAACGGGATTGACTGGCTTTTTCCCGTCAATCCCGCTCTTTTTCATTTCTATTTCTTCTTCAACAAATCAATTTCCACGATACGAAGTTCCACTTTGCCCTTGGCACTGATGAAGCGGTCCAACTCGTTGGCCTTGCCACCGGCCAGCTCTTTAACGTCGCCAAACTTGCTGCTGTCGCGCGATGGTGCCACCATCTTGACAGTGAGTTCGGAAGCCGCCACGGGTTTGTCTATATAGATGTGCACGTAGCCGAGAGTGGGATAAGTGAGACCTTCCCACACTTTCTTCTTGCCGGCAAAAATCTGCAGCGGATAAATCTTGTTGCGCCAGCCAGTGAGTTTGATGGCAATTTCGTCCACACGTTGTTTGCCTGCCAAGCGATAGGTTATCCACGCATTTTCCTTCTTGCCGTCGCTCTTCCACTCCGAGGCTTCATTGTCGTCATAGCTGTTGGCTACTGTCTCAGAGCATGACCCTGCCACGGCACTGCGGATGTCGATAGTCTGACGCACATCCTTATAGGAAGGTGTGAGTGGAGTCTCGCCACGGTCAAGACGGCAGGGAAGTGTGTACTGAGGCAAGTAGCGGTCGGCATCCACGGCTTGGGTGGTGAGGGTGGCGACGGCAGCCTTCACGCTGTCGGCAAAGGCACAGAGGGTGATGTCGCCGGGGGTGACAGTGCTGCGCACGAGGATGCGGTTAACGCCACACTCTACCGGAAGCACCAGACTATTGATGTAGTTGCCGCTATGGTCAAGGAGTAAGGGACGGTCGGAAGGTGTGCGGGTGTCTATCTTCAAGGTCTGCTTGCTATAGTCGTGATGGGTCTTCGATACGGCTATGCCGCCCAGCCATTCGCCTTCGCCATACATGTTGAAGCGGATGTCGCGGTTGTCGAGCGGACAGCGACGACCCTGCCTGTCGACTACCTCCACCTGAACCATGGCCAAGTCGGCGCCGTCGGCCTTGAAGCCTTCGGGATTCTGGATGGTGGTGAGTTTGATATGGTCTGGCTTACCTGCCGTTTCAAGGGCGTAACGGCTCACCTCACGACCGTCGCGATAGCTGACAGCCTCCAGGCGACCGGGTTGCCAGGCAATGCTGTCGAAGGTGAAGAGATACTGATAGTCGCGCTTGGCAGTGCCGACAGGCTTGCCGTTGAGCAACAAATCCACGCGGTCGCCAGTGGAAACCACATAAACGGGCTTCACGGTGCCAGGCTTGTAGTTCCAATGACCCACAATGTAGGTGTGGTCCTGTTCGGGTGTAACCCATCCGTCCCACATCACCTGGTGAGCGAAGAAGGCATCCTTGGGTATGCGCATGGCGTCGGTGACGCCACTGGTGCGATAGCTGACAGAGCCGCGGAAATGGGTGTTGGTGTCGCTGAACACTATCTTGGCACCGCCACTATTGACGCGCTTGCCCGTGCCGGGACGCTCGAGATAGTAGTCGTACCAGGCACGCACCATCTGCACGGCAAACTCGTCCATATTGTGGTTGTATTCAGGAGCCGGTTTGCCACGATAGAGTGGACCATCGCCCTCGGGGTGATAAGGATAGCTCCAGGAATCCCAGTTCCTGCGCAGTCCCTCGTCGCGGCAATATTCCATCATCCACAAGGGATGTGCCTTGCTCTTGTTGACATAGAGCATCTCGCCGCCGTATTCAGCCTCGGGCACGGCAAGCATCTCGCGGGAGCCGATGGCTCGGCCTCCATTGGGGTCGTACTGGTCGCGGATTTTCTTCATTTCGAGAAAATGCTCAAGGCTGATTCCCTTGTTGCCACACTCATAGAAGAGGATGCTCGGATTGTTGCGGTTATAGATGATTGCATCGCGCATGAGAAGCACACGCTGCTCCCACCGACGGCCGTCGATGTCTTTTTCGGCATCGCCGGCTGGCATAGCCTGGATGAGTCCCACACGGTCGCACGACTCCACGTCCTGTTTCCAAGGTGTCACATGCATCCAGCGAACCAGATTGCCACCACTCTTGACCATGAGGTCATTGCTGTAGTCACTCAGCCATGCGGGCACGCTCATGCCCACAGCGGGCCACTCGTTGCTGGTGCGCTGGGCATAGCCATGCACCATGAGTACCCGGTCGTTGAGCCAAATCTTGCCTTCGCCGAAGCGGGTCTTGCGGAAACCGGTGCGGACAGCCACCTGGTCAGAAAGATTGCCGGCAGCCGACTTGAGTGAAGTGGTGACGGTGTAGAGATAGCCATAGCCCCAACTCCAGAAGTGCATGCCGCTCATGGGGGCTGCTGCCACTGCCTTCACGGTCTGTGAGGCTCCCACGGTGAACGGCTTGCCATCGAACTCTGCCACGGTCTTGCCCTCGGCATTGGCCACACTTACGTGAAGGCAGTAGGTGGCAGACGACCGGCTGTCGTTACGTACCTCAGATTCCACATTGAGAGTCATGGTTTTGGCTTTCACGTCGAAATCAGATCCATATACATACACGCCCGTGGTATGGAGCGAGCTGTAGAGAGGTAGCGTCTGGTAAACATTGTCGCAGACATGCAGGAACACGTTCTTGGGGATGCCGCCATAGTTGGCGTTGAAGTTCTTGTCGTTCCACTGGTAGGTGGAACCGGTGGAACGCTCACGGTAGGTCCAACTGTTGTCCACACGCACGGCCATGACATTTTCGCCTTCCTTGATGAAAGGCGTAAGGTCGAAGCCGCTCGCCATGACTCCATTCTCGGAGATGCCGAGTTTATGGCCGTTGAGATAGAAGTCGGCAGCGAAGCGCACGCCTTCGAATTCCACGAAATATTTGCGGTCTTTAACATCGCTAACCGTGAAATGCTTGCGATACCACATCACCGTGTCGGTGAGGTTCTCGATGGCCACACGGAAGGCCTCGCTCTCATTGAAAGCACGAGGCAGGGTGACTCGCTGCCACGAGCCATCTCCATACTCTGGAGCTTCAGCGCCCTTAACATCGCCGACTTGGAGAAGCCAACGGGAATTGAAATTCAGTTTCTCGCGCTTGGCCGCAAAAGAAGTCACGGCAAGAAGCACCACAGAAAACAGCAATAAGATTCTCTTGTTCATTTTTCGGATTATTGATTTTGTTTGGTCGCAAAGTTAGTTATTGTAAGATAGAATACGTGGTAAATATGTCCACAATTTTTCATATACGTACAAAAAACTGCGTATATCAAAGTGCTGAAAACAAAAAACGGGCAGACAAGGCGACGGAAAAGTGTCTTCTTGGTCTGCCCGTAAGAGAAGTTTTTACTCCATCTACATCTGTTCTACTTGGCTAACCGGAACTCTCTCACGGCATAGGCAAGCACAACAACAAAGCCCAACAGCGGCACCACAAACGGCATCACCACATGCGTCTGGTCGGCAATGATGCCCATCAAGAGAAACCCACATCCTCCTATAGGAGTCATCATCAGCAGCGAAGAGGCACTCTTGGTGAGATTGCCCAAACCGGTAAGGGCAATAGAGAAGATCGTGGGGAACATGATGGCCTCGAACACGTAGTTGAGAAGAAGGGCAACCAGCGACACTTCGCCCAGATTCATCAGCACCAACACATTGCAAGACACACAGCCAACTGCACAAATGAGCAACATAGTGGTGGCCTTGACACTGCGCATAATCCATGAACCCAGGAAACGACCCACCATGAAAAACGCCAAAGCACAGGTGAGGGCAATGGAAGCGGCCCGGTCACCCATCCAGTTCATGCCTGTCACGAAGTTGATGAAATAGGAATTGATGGAGATTTCAGCCACTTCATAGCTCAAGAGGGCAAAGAGGCCGAAGACGAACATCTTGTGATGGGCAAAGAGCTTGCCAATGTTGGAGCCGCCAGCTTGGTCTTCCACAGTCTGTTCGTGCTTGATTTCCGGCAGTTCCACACGCGAAAAGACAAGGGCTATGAGGAGCACGAGCACTCCAAGAATGGTATAGGGCACCACTACGTTGCCACCTTCTTCGGTATCATTGAAAAGGAACTGGCCTATGCAGAGAGTGGCAAAAATGCCGCCCAATCCATTGAACGACTGCGAAAGGTTGAGACGGCTGGTCGCCGTTTCCCGAGCACCCAATTCGGTGACATAGGGATTGGCTGCTGTCTCCAGAAAAACGAGACCACACCCAATGATAAACAGGCAAGCGAGAAAAGCATAGAAACTGCCCATGGCAGCTCCGGGAATAAACGCCAAAGCGCCCAAGCCGAACAGCAACAAGCCAAACACCACACCACGGCGGTAGCCGTAGCGGTTGATGAAGATGCCGGCAGGAATGGCCATGAGGAAATAGCCCAGATAAGTGGTGACCTGAATGAGGGCAGAATGGGTGATAGTAATATGAAGCGCATTTTGGAAATGCTTGTTGAGCACATCCAGAATGGCGCGGGCAAAGCCCCACAGGAAAAAGAGTGAGGTAATCAGTACAAATGGAACAAGATATTTCCTGTCCGTGATTTTCTTTTGTTCGTTAGACATTATTTTTTATTTACGGGATCGATAATCTTCCACACACCTGCTGCCAAGGCTCCTCCAACTAATGGGCCAATGATGAAGATCCAAAGGTTGGTCAAGGCGGTACCTCCCTGGAAAAGAGCCGGACCTATGGAACGGGCTGGATTGACAGAGGTTCCGGTGTAACGAATGCATGCCAAGTGTACCAACACCAGACTCAAGCCAATGGCAAGACCGGCAAAGTTATTGGTAGCGCCATTGGTCTTGGCGGTTGCACCCAACACAACAAGCACAAAGACAAAGGTGAAGAATACTTCAGCGAGCAAGCCACCCAAAGGTGCTATGGTAGATTCGCCACATGCCTGAAGATCATTGGCCCCCGTGCCTACAAGCCCCGCAGTAGAGGTCAACAGGAACAGGATGGCTGCGCCAAGAATACCGCCCAGACATTGGGACGCCACATAATAGGCTGCATCTTTGGCACTCATACGGCCGCTCAGAAAGACACCAAGAGTGATGGCAGGATTAATGTGACATCCGGAAATGCCGCCTATGGTATAGGCCATACCCACCACAGCAAGGCCAAACGCAAAGGCTGTACCCACAACAGTAGCAGGTGACCCATTGTCACATCCCAAACTTACGGCTGCGCCGCAGCCCATTAGTACAAGCACCATTGTGCCTACAAGCTCAGCTAAATACTTCTTCATAATCGTTTATTTTATAAGGTTACAATATTCTAAAACGGATAACGCTCTTTTTGATGAAATATTTTATCTTCGAAACATTATTTCTTTAGAATGGACAAAACGGGATAGAACCAGACTGCAAAAATGCGGTGTTTTTATTTTGTAGTTCATCCTTTTACGCTACCTTTGCACCACGTAAAGTGTATATGTTATGAAGAACGATTTGAAACTTCTTGCCAAGGAAGTGGAGAAAAAGGTAGGGAAAGAAATCAATCTCTCTTCCGACTTTGACAAACTTGAGCGTATTTTCGGCAAGCACAACATCTTGCTGAAGTCGCAAGCACTGAAAAAGGTGTGGGGATTTCTTAAAGGAAAGGAAAAGCCGTCGAAAGAAACCTTGGACAAGGTTGCCCTCTTCGCTGGTTTCCAGGATTGGGACAGCTTTCAGAAAGCGCTGCACGGAGACAGCGAAGACTGAGCAGAAATAAAAAGGATTCAACCATTCGGGTTGAATCCTTTTTATTTCTTTCGAAAGAAGCTTGGGGCTTATTCCTTTGTGATAGTTCTCTTCTCAGCGATACGAGCCTTCTTACCAGTGAGCTTGCGGAGATAGTAGAGCTTAGCACGACGAACCTTACCACGCTTGTTAACCTCGATGCTATCGATGTTGGGTGATTCGATTGGGAAAATACGCTCAACGCCTACAGTACCAGACATCTTGCGAACAGTGAAGCGCTTCTTGTCACCATGGCCGGAAATGCGGATAACCACACCACGATAGAGCTGGATACGCTCCTTAGAACCCTCGATAATTTTGTAAGCGACTGTGATAGTGTCACCAGATTTGAACTCCGGGAACTGCTTGCCGGTTGCAAATGCTTCTTCAGCAACTTTAATTAAATCCATTGTTGTTTATAATTAAATTGTTTATCGTTCTCGCGCAACATAGCAGGCTACTCTTCTTCCCACCATCGGTTACGCCGAAAAGCGGGTGCAAAGTTACTATATTTATTCGGACACCGCAAATTTATTTCGCTTTTTCTCAACCAATTAGCAGAAATTGCACTAACTTTGCAGTACCAGACAACTACATTAATTATTTTATATATGAGTATTAAAAATTTATTGTGGACAGGAGGATTGGCATCTGTTCTTATTGCAAACTCAGCATGCTCCACCTCGAACAAAGCCGGCTATGCACTGACTGGCGTCTCAAAAACAAGAATTCTTGTTGACCAACGCTATGATGCATCGCCCGACAAGAATGCCATGAAAATCATTGCACCCTACAAGCAGAAAGTTGACAGCCTGATGGGGCCGGTTATGGGTACTGCCGCAGAATCCATGACGGCACACCGGCCGGAAAGCAAGTTGTCAAACTTGCTGGCTGACATCTTGGTATGGAAGAGCAAAGACTACAACGAGACACCTGATTTCAGCGTCTATAACATGGGGGGAATCAGAGCTTCCTTCACAAAAGGAAAAGTGACCTACGGTGATGTGCTCGATGTGGCTCCATTTGAAAACAAGATTTGTTTCCTCACCCTGACAGGTGAAAAGGTAACTGAACTGTTCCAACAAATAGCCTCTGTGGGCGGTGAAGCTGTGAGCCATGGAGTGGAACTCGTTATCACTCGCGACGGAAAACTGGTAAGCGCCAAACTGCATGGCAAAGCCATTGACCCCAAAGCCAACTACAGAGTGGTGACATTGGATTATGTGTCGCAGGGAAACGATAAGATGAACGCCTTCAAGAGTTGCACAAACCTGGTTTCTCCCCAAGAAGAACACAACAATGTGATGTTTATTATCATGGACTATTTCAAAGCCCAGGAGAAACAGGGCAAGGCTGTAGACAGTAAGATTGAGGGAAGAATACGTTATCAAGAATAAAAGATAAGATATATGTTGAAGAATATTATATTATCCGCCATGCTCCTCTCTGCTGCATGCGGCATCAATGCACAAGACAAGCAGCTCGTGATATTGCACACCAACGACACGCACAGCTGCATCATGCCTCTCAACCCTAACCTCGCAGACACTACGAAAGCCAACCGGGGTGGTTTCGTGAGAAGAGCCACAATGATAAACGAGGAAAGAGCCAAAAATCCGCAACTTCTACTTATAGACAGCGGCGACTTCTCACAGGGGTCCCCCTATTACACGTTATTTAAAGGTGACGTGGAAATTGAACTGATGAATGAAATGAAGTATGATGCTTCTACAATAGGGAATCATGAGTTCGACTTCGGACTGGAAAACATGGCACGCATATTCAAAAGAGCCAACTTCCCCATCCTGTGCTCCAACTACGACTTTACCGGTACCGTTCTCGACGGCATTGTCAAACCGTATGCCATCGTAAAACGCAACGGAATTAAAATAGGCATATTTGCCGTAGACCCGAAGCTAGACGGCTTGGTTTTTGCCAAGAACTGCAAGGGGGTGAAGTATCTGGACCCCATAGGATGTGCACAAAAAATGGCAGACCTGTTGAAGGCCAAAGGATGTGACCTTGTTATCTGCGTGTCACACCTGGGATGGAAAATCGGAGGAGACGACGACAACAAGCTCATTGCCAAGACCAGAGGCATAGACTTGGTGCTTGGAGGTCACTCGCACTCTCTTTTGAAAGATTTGGTATACGAAAAGAACCTCGACGGCAAGCCAATACCCGTAGATCAAAACGGCAAGAATGCCATATATGTAGGCAAACTTACACTAGACTTGAACAAAAGAAAATAGCCGGCACTTCTACCCTATTCAAAATAG
Organism: uncultured Prevotella sp.; assembly: GCA_934191235.1. Lineage (GTDB taxonomy): Bacteria > Bacteroidota > Bacteroidia > Bacteroidales > Bacteroidaceae > Prevotella. The sequence continues at coordinate 34,722 of CAKPUA010000012.1, forward strand.
AATGTCAGAGCTATTATTTTGCTACGAGTTTCGTTTACCGACATGCCATAGGCAAGATTGGGGTTCTTGAGTTTCTGAGCATGAGCTTTATCCAAACTATTGGTCAAGCTATACATAAACTTCAATTCTGGCCGAAGCTTAAAAAACGGAAGATAAAAGTCGCAGCCAATGCCCAATTCAGCAAATGCATCATAGCGTTTCAACTTAATCAAATCATTGTCCTTGCCTGAGAGGTTTACCATCGGTGTAAAGCCGGCCATCAGGTAAGGACGATGGTTATTAAAACGAGGAGCTGAGAATATCAAGTCGAATGCCGAAGATATATAGACCGTCTTCATTTCTTGTGTCACCTCGGTCGGTTTTCCGTTTGCATCAAGATTCGAAAAATTGTGAAACGTGAGATGGCGTGTACCAAAATACAATGCTGGAGCAATGCGGAACTGGAAATGTGTACTAAGGCGAAATTCACCAAGCACACCCACAGTAAATCCTGGGTCCCACCTGTCTTGATCACAAGTTATATCGGTCAATGAGGTGGTTCCATCGTCATTGGTAATAGTTAGTGGCCCAACGTTCATCAATTCAAGATCTTGAAGGTGTGTGCCAACCATGACGCCAAAGTGAAAGGGACGCAAATCTGTATACGGACGGTTTTCCACCGTACGTTCCTGGGCTGATACCCAACAGGTAATCAACAATAGCATCAAAATAATAGAAGTACGTTTCATATAAACCATAAACGTAAAAAATCACACCTTATTATGTATAAGCCCACTCTAATTACTCCCCACAAATAATTAGCAGGTTTAATTTTTGCAAAAATATATACCTAAATGTGGGTATCTTAAAAATAATTCGTATCTTTGCATCGTCATAAATGACAGACGTGAATAAGAAAACACTACAAAAACATTATTAACAATAAAATTTAATTGAATATGGCTTACGTAATTGGTAACGATTGTATCGCTTGCGGTACCTGCATTGACGAATGTCCCTCTGGCGCTATCTCAGCTGGAGACGAGAAGTATTCTATCAACCCAGATGAGTGCACAGAATGCGGTACTTGCGCTGATGTTTGTCCTAACGAAGCTATCGCTTTGGGCTAATCATTAGTAAGACGAAGAAATAAAGGTGACTGCCAGTTGGTAGCCACCTTATTTTTTATTATACCTACATAAACACAAAGATAATATACCACATCCCTGTAAACGTTTCCGGTAGAAATCCATTCTATTTACTTTCATATAATAGAGTGAGGGATGAGTGATAGATAAGTGAGGGATAAGTGATAGATTCTTGTTAGTACTTTTATTGCATATATCTGATAATCAACATCCTTAAATTATAACAAGTTCAAAAAGTGATAGGTGATAGACAATACTTAAAAAATCTGTTGATGTATGCTTGTTCATGTGTATGATAAGATACATGAAATGTTTCAGCCAAGTAAGAGTTTTCAAATTCAGGAATATAAATAGGCTATAGTATTGGTATGAAGCTATAGTAAAACTTGTGCAAACAAAATTCCAAAGATATTATGCCGGTGTACACCACACAGTTTAAACTTTTAAGGAAGTTACATACAAATAATAAACACAAGTAAATAAAAAAAGGATGAAGTTATACTCCATCCCTTTACATATAGTTATATAAAAATCTCTATTATTTAGCTCCAAGAATCTGGTTAGCAACATTGTCAGAAGGGTCAATCTTGATAATCTTTTCAGCTATAGTCTTGGCACCAGCAACATTGTCATGTGAATAATTATAGTAAGCCATATAGTGATAAGCTTCGAGGATACGAGCCTTGTCTACATTAGACAACTCACCCGTATGCTTCTCAACAAGTTCTGCCAAACGCTCATAATGAGGCTTTGCGAGCCCCTTCTTTGAGTCAGGGTCAAGAGCTGCACTCAAACGAGCACGCATAAAGACTGCAAACTCCTCAGCATCAGGGAATCTCTGAGCCAAGTCTGCATAGGCTGCATCTGCATTTTTCACGGCCTCATCGCGCTGCTCCTGAGTCTGATTGGTTTCAGAAGCTTGATTACGATAGATAGTAGCCAAACCAGCATAATCATTGGCTGTAGCATCCTTCTTTGCTGCCAGGAAGTTCTTGTAAATAGTAGCTGCATTAGCATAATCTCCCTTTGCCGCATAAGCTTGAGAAAGCACTTGCATTACATCAGTACGATTAGGATTCATCTCCAAAGCCTTATTGAATGAAGTAATGGAGTTATCGTAATCCTTCTTGCCATTATAAGCATATCCTTGGTAAGTATAATCAAGAGCTGTAAACTTGGCACTATCAGACTGATTGAAAAGCTTATCAGCAAAAGACAGAGCATTGTCATAATCCTTCTTGTCTGTATAACTATAGAATGCAATACGATTCAAACCAGCCATTCGAGGGAACTTTTGACTTCCAGTAGTTGCAACTTCAATTGCCTTATCAAAGTTCTGCTTGAAGTAAGCTGACATGGCATACTCTGTAAGTTGTGAACCATCCAGTTTATTGATGTCTGCTTTTCCAAAGTTTTCAATAGCCTTATCGAAGTCATTAGCCTCATAATAGAAATGACCTGCTACAGCATCCACAGGATAAGTGGGATCTACTGTACGTAACTTATTAAGCATGTCAACAGCTTCACCAGGGCTACTTACTCTATATACGTAGGCATACTTGATATAACCCTGAGGATTCTGAGGGTCAAAATAAACTGCCTGCTGATACCATTGTGCAGCTCCACCACCATTGTCCTTGAAAGCTTCGATATCGCCTTTCAAGATATAGCCAGCTCCATTCTTCTTGTCTTTCTTGATAGCTTCATCGGCATATTTCGAAGCATTAATTGTATCTTTAATGTCGAGATATGCACGGCCAAGACCAACCAATGCATCAGCATTCTTCTTGTTAGCCTTGTAAAATTCCTGTACCTGCTTCTTGGCGGCGTCAGGATTAGCTTTATTTGCTACTATAACTTTAGTAATGGCATCAACTTGCGACTTAATGTCTTGTGCCATAGAGGGAGCGGAGAATCCTGTCATCAACGCTCCTGCCAATAAATATTTAATCGCTTTCATAATTCTATGTTTTTAAGTTAAGAATGTATCGTTTCATACATGACGAGATAATAAAATAAAAGTTACTCGCCAGAAACGTTAACAGACCTTACATTAATGTCACCTCTGTAAGGAAGTAATCCAGACTTGAATATAATCAATTGTCCCTTAGGGCTTTCCAGGAAATGAGCAAATCCCCATGGTAAACCATTAATAGGATCATTTAACAATGCATATATAGTTCTGATGAAAGGATAGCGTCCATCGTATATATAAGCTTGATAAGGTTTCCAACTATTCATATCAGTAGCCTTGTCAAGTTTGCTAACCGACATCACTCGAATGTTCTTTTTAAATGTAGTATTAGTAGAATCCCTTTGGTCATTCAGCCAATTACTGCCGATAATACCAATGGCATTGGGAGTATGTTCTACGTAGTCGATAACATCCTTACTTTTGTTTACAGCTTGGATATTGGGACTAGTTATATGCTGACCATTGAGGAGAGAATCCACACAATACTGAATGGTACTTGACTTTTTATTATCAAATACGACCTGTATTTCACCCAACTTAGAAGATGGATTAATTTGCTTCCAATTCTTGAGCTCACCACGTAGAATCTTTTTCACATCATTGGCGGCAATACAAGAATCTGTGTTTTGCTTATTAATAATGAGTGCCAAACCGTCATAAGCAATCGGAATGGAAACAGGCAAGAATTTACTGTCTTTAAGGTATTTCAACTCTTTGTCCTTATAGTTGCGAGAAGTAACGACAAGACATATGCTGTCTTTCAACAGCAAATTCATTCCATCTATCTCATTTATATATAAGGGAGTAACTTTGGCCTGAGGATATGAATGTTCAAAAACTTCACGCTCCTCTTCAATTATAGGACTAAAACTTTCGTCAGAAGCAAACCTAATTGCTCCTGACGAATAAGTATCAGTTCTACCGCTTGTAGGTTTGTCGGCACAAGCCGTCAAACCTACAGCAGTGAGAGTTAATCCAACTAAAATGTTAGATATTTGTTTCATACAAATTATTGTGCTAATCTAAATGTCACAGGCACGTTATACTTCACGCGTACTGCAGAACCATTCTGCTTACCAGGAACCCAGTTAGGCATTGACTTAACAACACGAGCAGCTTCCTTATCGAGAGAAGGGTCAACACTCTTTACCACCTGTACATCGGTGATACTACCATTTCTCTCAACCACAAAGGATACTACAACACGACCCTGGATACCGTTTTCCTCAGCAACAGCTGGGTAACGTACATTATTGCGGAGCCAATTCATCAAGGCTTGATCACCACCAGGGAATGAAGGCATCTGCTCTACGGTCGTGAAGACCTTATTCTCAACTTCTTCATGCTTAGGTGGTTCAGGCTGGGCAATTTCCTGCTTTGCCTGGAGCACAACTCCAGCTGCTTCATCGTTACCCTTCACATCGAAGGCACCGATAGAAGTAGAAGTCTTGTTCAAGTCTTCCTGAGATTTCATTTCCTCTTCAGGCTTAACCTCACTATCCTTCTTGATAACAGGAGCGGTAAACTTAATAGAAGATTTTACTTTCTCAACTTTCTGTTCTTGTTCAACCTTAACCGGAGCCTTTCTCTTGACTTCAGCTTTCTTCTTCACCTCTTTAATGGTAGTAGCCTCGACAACCTGTTCGAATTTAGCCTTCTGGCTGGCTTCATACGCATTTTTGAGGGCGATGACAGCGAATGCAAGTGCTGCAGCTATGGCCATGATGACGATAGACATCACGTTACGCTTAGAAGTACCCTTGCGGAGTTTGTAAGCGCCGTAGGCCTGATTCTTACCCTGGAAGATAAGATCAGTCCATTCGTTAGATACCAAATCTATTTTTGCCATTGTCTTTCTTTTTTAATTGTTAGCCGACTTACTTAATGCCACGCTTGTCAAGCAAAGCCTTGTCGTCAGGATTAAGTTTGTCAACAACGAATTTACCAACACTGCAAATCTGCATTTCATCGAGAGCATCAACAAGGTTCTTGTAAGTAGACTCGTCAGTAGCCTTGATGATGATGGTCATGGTAGGAATCTTCTGACCGTCGACAACACCATTCTTGATTTGATCCAAAGCCTTGTTATAAGTTTCATCTGTGTACTTATTAGGATTGTCGGCTCTGTCCTTATCAAGCTTTGCCTTAGCATTCATAATGATACCAACAGGGTTGATACCCTCTTCGGTAACATGGTTGATCAACACCTTACGGATACCATTAGCGCCCCAAGTTGTCTCTTTAAGACAAGAAGGATCGCTATAGTTGGGAATACCGTCGACGTGATAGATCTTGTTGTTGGCTGCCACATAGATAGTGATAGTCTGTGATGCCTTGGTTGCGGTCTTGTCGTCATCAGAAACGTTCTTATCGTTACTTGGCATGGTCAAGTTCATCGTCTGAGGCTTACTCAGAGAGGTACAGAGCATGAAGAATGTGATAAGAAGCATCATCATATCCACCATTGGGGTGAAGTCGACGCGAACGTCTATCTTCTTCTGTTTGCTTTCTTTCTTTTTTGCCATTCTTTAGTCCTCCACCTTTTTATACGATGTGATCAGGAAGTAACGGTTCTCGTTCATGTCCTGAAGTTCAGACATCAGTTTCTTTACAACTTTGTAAGGTGTGTTCTCATCAGCCTTAATAGCGATTTTGGTGTCGCTACCGTCAGCAAGGTTGTCGCGAACAGCCTTTACCCAAAGTTGGAACTCGCTCATCTTACCGTCAATACTGTCGGTAGGAATACCCTTATCCTTCTGGTAATCGTTAACCTTTGCCTCAGACTGGCTGAGGAGTTCCTGTATGTCATTCATTGACACACCGATACCATTAGACTTACGGGCGGTTTCGATCTGCTTTGCCGTGAGAGTAATACCATACTGGTCACACATACTCTCCAGGATAGTCTGCATATCGCCCGGCTTATCCATATTCAAGAATATCTTGCCCTGTTTGTCGACAAGGATACTCAACACGTTGTTTTCTGGAACTTTGATTTCCGATACCGAACCAGGTGTATTGACCTTAACTGGCTCATTCTTCACGAACGTTGATGTCAACATGAAGAAGGTCAGAAGGAGCACCATGACGTCCGACATAGGAGTCATATCGATCCAGACCGCCTGTTTCTTAATTTTTACTTTACCCATAGTGATAAAATTTTAGAGGGTTAGCAAAAATTAAGCTTCTTCTGCGTGATTGGCTTCGTATGTCTGAGCGATAGAGTAACCAACCTCATCGAGGGCGTATGTCAACTTGTCGATCTTGTTTGTGAAGTAGTTATAAGAAATAACAGCACACCAAGATGTCAAAATACCGAATGCGGTGTTGATCAAGGCCTCAGAAATACCTGTAGAAAGTGCGAGTGAGTCACCACCACCACCAGCAGCCAAAGCCTGGAATGACTTGATCATACCGGTTACAGTACCGAGAAGACCGGTAAGAGTACCGAGAGTTACGATAGTTGCGATGATAGGAAGATTCATCTGCAGTGTAGGCATTTCGAGCTGAGTAGCTTCTTCGTGAGCCTGCTGGATCTTAGCAACCTTCTGGCTCTTCTTGATGCCTGAAGTAGCTTCCATCTCCTTATAAGCACGGAGAGATGCAGAAACAACATTTGCTACAGAACCGCGCTGTGCGTCGCAAAGCTGCTGAGCCTTATCGAAGTCCTTAGCGTTGAGGGCAGCCTTGATATTCTGAACGAACTTTGTCAAAGAACCCTTACCGAAAGCAGTGCGAAGAGCGAGAATACGCTCGATGCTCAATGCGATAACGCTCAACAAGAGAGTGTGGATAACTGGTACGACCATACCACCCTTGTAGATAGTACCGGCGATGTCAAGAGGAGCACCGTCGCTGTTACCTGAAGCGAAGTGGCTGCCGTCACCGAGTACGAAGTTAAAAATGCAAAGAGCAATAATGAAGCATACAACGATGACCCAAAATGCTGCTCTTACTCCCTGGAAGCCCTGGCTTTTCTTAGCTGGGCTTGCTTTTTTTGTAGTTGCCATAATTTAAAATTTTAAGTTTTATAAATAAATTTAAGATTTGTCGTTTGTTTTATATAACCGTATACTGTAGTTGTCGTTAGGAAAACATAAGTAGCCCTATTAATTGCTCGGCAAAGATAGTAAATTAAAGATAACTATTATTGCAATTAAGAAGTTTTAACGGCAAATATACCCAAAATTCACACCTCTGCAACAAGTAACGTCAAGACTTTCACTATTTCAAGCGCGCTAATGTATCCTTAATTCGTTTGAGAGCCTCACGGATATTATCGTCGCTTGTGGCATAGCTCATGCGGAAACAATCGGGATCGCCAAACGCATCTCCTCCCACTGTTGCCACATGTCCCACTTCCAAAAGATACATGGCAAGGTCTGTTGAGTTATTGATTACGCGGTCTCCGTCCCGTTTGCCAAAGAAACTGCTGCATTTAGGAAAGAGATAGAAAGCTCCTTCTGGCACGTTTACTTCCAATCCTGGAATTTCCTTGGCGAGCTTCACGATGAGATTGCGGCGACGCTCAAAGGCAAGACGCATGGTTTCCACACATTCCTGAGAAGAATTGTAGGCTGCCTCAGCAGCTTTTTGACTTACCGAGCATGGACCAGAAGTATATTGACCTTGAAGTTTATTGCAACCTTTCACAATCCATTCCGGTGCAGCTATGTAGCCAATACGCCAGCCCGTCATAGCATAAGCCTTGGATACGCCATTCACAATAATAGAGCGTTCTTTCATGCCTTCAAACTGAGCTATACTCTCGTGATGGCCCACATAATTAATATGCTCATAGATTTCGTCTGCCAAAACGAACATTCCGTCATGGCGCTTAATCACCTCTGCCAATCCTGCAAGTTCGTCCTTGGAATAGACACTGCCTGTTGGATTGCTTGGTGAGCAAAGGATGAGGAGACGGGTACGTGGAGTGATAGCTGCCTCGAGTTGCTCTGGAGTCATCTTGAAATCCTGCTCAAAACCGGCGTTCACTATAACCGGTGTACCACCAGCCAACTTGACCATCTGCGGATAGCTCACCCAATAAGGAGCCGGGATAATCACCTCGTCACCAGGATTGACCAGTGCCATAACCGTGTTGCACACACTTTGCTTGGCACCGTTGGACACGAGCACTTCATTTATTGTATAATCAAGATTATTCTCACGTTTCAGTTTGGCCACAATGGCCTTGCGAAGGTCTGCATAGCCAGGCACTGGAGAATATCTTGAGTAATTGTCGTCTATGGCTTGCTTGGCTGCCTCTTTGATATGATCGGGGGTATTGAAATCGGGTTCACCCACACTCATATTGATCACATCGACACCCTGAGCCTTCATCTCACTACTTTTCTGCGACATCGCCAATGTAGCCGACGGTGCCAATCTATTCAATCTGTCAGATAGCTGTACCATAAATTATTATATCCTATGATGGTTTATTGTTGCAAAATTAATCATTTTCTTCATTTAAACGAAACAAACACAACTTTATTTCTCTAATACTAAGGAAATATTATCATTTATTGTTCGAATCAGAAAGATGCAGTGTGTGCCCCATCCGCTCCATTTTAGTTTTCAGATAGTCGTAGTCATACTTGTTTGGAGAGATTTCGATGGGCACATTTTCCACGATTTCAAGACCATAAGCCTCGAGTCCTACACGTTTCACAGGATTGTTGGTCATGAGTCTCATCTTGTGAACGCCAAGGTAGCGAAGCATCTGCGCGCCACAGCCATAGTCACGTTCATCAGGTTTAAAACCGAGATGCAAGTTGGCGTCGACCGTATCATAACCCTGTTCCTGCAACTTGTACGCCTTGATTTTGTTCATCAGCCCGATGCCTCGGCCTTCCTGCTGCATATAGATGAGCACGCCCTTGCCTTCTTTTTCTATCATTTGCATGGCTTTGTGAAGCTGCTCTCCACAGTCGCAACGCTTGCTGCCCAAGATATCGCCGGTGGCACAAGAAGAGTGCACTCTAACCAGTACGCTCTCGTCCGGGCCCCACGAACCTTTGATAAGCGCCATGTGCTCGAGTCCGTTACTGGTCTGGCGGAAGGGGATGAGTTGGAAATCACCATATTCGGTAGGCAGATGCACTTTATCGCCCACTTCAATCAGCGACTCTTTCTGCAGTCTGTAGGCAATCATATCCTTGATGGAAATGATCTTGAGATTCCACTCTTTTGCCATCTCCTTGAGTTGCGGCAGACGTGCCATCGTGCCGTCCTCATTCATAATCTCCATGAGTGCGGCTGCAGGATAAAGTCCCGCCATTTTGCAAAGGTCTACGGCAGCTTCGGTATGGCCGCTTCTGCGGAGCACGCCATTATCCTGGGCATAAAGCGGATTGATGTGTCCGGGACGTCCGAAAGTCTTGGGGGTAGACTGCGGATCGGCAAGTGCCTTGATGGTGGCTGCACGGTCGTGTGCAGACACACCTGTAGTGCATCCTTCGAGTTTGTCTACCGTTATGGTGAATGGAGTTCCTAGCATGGACGTATTGTCCTGCACCTGGTGAGGAAGATCAAGTTCGTCGCATCTGCTCAAGGTGACCGGAGCACAAAGCACACCACGGGCATGCACAAGCATGAAGTTCACCTTTTCGGGTGTGATTTTCTCGGCGGCCACAATCAAGTCGCCTTCGTTCTCGCGGTCCTCGTCATCCACGACAATGACAAACTTCCCTTCCTTGAAATCCTTTACAGCCTCTTCTACGCTGCTAAGTTTAATGTCTCCCATATTTATATTTCCCTTATGTGTTTAATGTTTGTTTCTTTGTTTCACTATATCTTCCACCTGACGTGATATGCGTTCATTGTTTTGGCATATCACACGCAAGTCCTTGTAGAGCCTAAGCCTGAAGCGGACCATTCTTAAATAAAAGAAGATGCCCAACGGAAGGACTACTGCAGACAGCCCATTGAGCCACTGGCGCTCAAACGGCCTGGTATGCGCCTTAACCGACAGCACGGGATAGCGGTTGAGCTCCACGATGAGCTGACGGCTCCGGGTGTTGTGCAAATCTTCTATGAGCAGTTCCATCTCTTCACTGATGCGCTCTATTTCATGGTCGGGTTTGTATTTAAAAAACACGGTAACAGGATTAGGCAGTGAGCGGAGCGTGTGTTCCTTTTCATACTTCTCCACGTCGGCAGTTATGCCGGCAAGCTTCACGAGATCCCTATCGTAGTCGGGCAGGTTGATTATGACATCCTTGGCGTAAAGATGCCGTTTGATGCGCATGCCCAGCAAGCGCATGAGCAGTTCACGATAGAGGTCGATATTGAACACCGTAGAATCGTTGTTGGCCTTGTAGGTGACAAAGACAGCCACCGGCGAAAGCACGGCAAGTGCCAGCGTCTTGCCGAACCAGATGTCCCAAGAGCCGAGTCGCGCCATTCGATAACCTGAGTTGTCGAGTATGTAGTACACGATGAACACAAGTACGGAAATAACAACAGGAAATCCCAAACCGCCCTTTCGGATAATGGCACCAAGTGGTGCTCCGATAAAGAAGAAGAGCAAACAGGAAAGCGCCACGGTGAACTTGTTGAACATTTCTATCACATGGCCACGGATAATGCGGTCGCCATCAGAAGTTAGCATGCTCTTGAAGTCGAGGTCACTGGCATAAGCCTGCACTTGGTTAAGGGCTGCGTTGGCCACCTGTTGTTTCTTGTCGAGTGGCAACCTATTAAATAAGGTGTCGAGCGTCATGCTTTTTTCCTTTCCCCAAGCCACGGCTTTCAGCGAATCAGACTTTGTCATGTGGGGGACGGAATAGGTTGTGCCCATGGCATAACGGTAGTAGCTACGACCTATACTGTCATAGACATGATTAAGAGAATCTATGCTAACACGGATTTGCTCCAGGCTTTTGCCACGCGCATCATTTGAGAGTCCGCCTGCATCCGCCATATTGAAGTCGCCATCGAAGTCCATCACTATTTTCTTGCTCACGAACGTTTCCCTTCTATAGGGCACGCTTGCCGTGTTGCCGAAATCCTGTGATCTCATGTTCTCGAACCATTCACCACTCCACAGGGTCATCACGAGATGCTTTTTCTCGGCTGTAGACTGGAGCATGGCGGAGTCGGCAAGGATAATGGCGGCATCTTCATAGCTTTCAGTCATGCGGTAGATCATCACGCCATAAAGTTTGCCTGTGTTCAGGTCCTTGCGCTGCACATAGATATTGCTTTGCGGCACACCATCATAGAATATCCCCTCAGGTATTTCCAGTTCCGGACTCTTCTGCTTCATGGATATCATGAGCTTCGACAATTCCACATTGGCATGTGGCCCCACCACATTTTGGAACCAAAAAGAGCAAAGGCAGAGCATTACCGTGATGACGATAAGCGACCGAAAAGACTGGACAAGCGATATGCCGGCGGCCTTGATGGCTGTAAGTTCCGAACTTTCGCCCAGGTTTCCATAAGTGATAAGCGAGGAAAGAAGGATGGCAAGGGGCAGTGCTTGCGGCACGAGCATGAGTGCCATATACCAGAAAAACTGCGCCAAAACATCCATCGACAAGCCCTTGCCGATAAGCATGTCGATGTATTTCCAAAGGAACTGCATCATCAGCACGAACTGGCAGATGAAGAAGGTTCCTATAAAAAGCAGGCTGAACTGGCGTGCTATGAATATGTCTAATTTCTTGAATCGAAGCATTATTAACCTTTAGATGTAGATGATATACACCTATACTACATGCAAAAGTAATACAAAAAACTCAGAGAATGATGGCTTTTTCAGTTTTTTATTAATTTTATAGTCCGGTAGAGCGGTGGAGTCTTTCAAGGTCTTCCGCCCAGAGGTCTTCCATGCTCTCCATGTCATCTTCGTAGGCAAAGTCGGTGATGGTCAACGTATAGTTGCCCGTAAGGTCACTTTTCATCATGCCCAGTTCCACGTAAGAGTCGGGATCGTCGTCCGTATCCCATTTGAAGCGCATGCTTGTCTCCTTCACCTTATTTATAATATAGGCTGTGTGAATGTCGTGATGCGTCCACGTTTCTCCCCACCGGAAGGTGAGTTCTCCATCTTTCTCAGTCACTTCGTCAGCCATCCAGCGCTCCAAACCCGAAGCAGTACTGATGAGCGACCATATCAAATTCTTCGAACTCGAATTGAGAACATGCTCTATATAGACCTTCTTTTTTGTCATTTTGCCAGTTAAAAGGGTTGGGTTAATCTTCTTTCGGGCACAAAAATACTACTTTTTTCGCACACTAGCGAAAATTTTTCGCAAAAAGTTTTGGAGTGTAAAAGAATTGTATTACCTTTGCACCCGCAAATCAGCAACAACGAGATGGCGGGATAGCTCAGCTGGTTAGAGCGCATGATTCATAATCATGAGGTCCCCAGTTCAATCCTGGGTCCCGCTACAGAGAAGCAGCAAGACATTCTTGCTGCTTTTTTCTTTTTCATTCTCCACTATTCTTTTGCCAACTGCAAGTGACAAAACTTATGTTTCAAGTTCTTTTTCCTGTATTTCATTCACTTTTTAATGTCGCTGTAACACTAAAAATCAGTTATTTTTTTGTTCTGTTAAAATAATTGCTTACTTTTGCCATTGCATTGATACAAGATATGTAGTTATAACTTAAAATAATAATCAATCATGGTAAATTACAAAGAAATCGGCTTGGTAAACACCCGTGAGATGTTTAAGAGAGCCATCAACGGCGGTTATGCAATCCCTGCATTCAACTTCAACAACATGGAACAGTTGCAAGCCATCATCAAGGCTTCGTCCGAACTGAAGTCGCCTGTCATCCTCCAGGTGTCAAAAGGTGCCCGCAACTATGCCAACCAGACATTGCTCCGCTATATGGCAGAAGGTGCTGTGGCATACGCCAAGGAATTGGGTTGCAATCACCCTGAAATCGTGCTTCACCTTGACCACGGCGACAGCTTTGAGCTTTGCAAGAGCTGCGTTGACATGGGCTTCTCCTCTGTCATGATCGATGGTTCCGCACTTCCTTACGACGAAAATGTGGCTCTCACCAAGAAAGTGGTTGACTACGCTCATCAGTTTGACGTGACCGTTGAGGGCGAACTTGGAGTTCTCGCCGGCGTGGAAGACGAGGTTTCTTCTGAAGTTTGCCATTACACAAAACCTGAAGAGGTGATTGACTTCACTTCCAAGACTGGTGTCGACTCGCTCGCCATCTCTATCGGCACTTCTCACGGCGCCTACAAATTCAAGCCAGAGCAGTGCACACGTGACCCGAAGACCGGTCGTCTGGTACCTCCCCCATTGGCATTCGATGTGCTCGACGAGATTATGAAGAAGCTTCCAGGCTTCCCCATCGTTCTCCACGGCTCATCTTCGGTTCCACAGGAGTATGTCGACATCATCAACCAGTACGGAGGCAAGTTGCCCGACGCTGTGGGCATTCCCGAGGAGCAGCTCCGCAAGGCTGCCAAGAGCGCTGTCTGCAAAATCAATATCGACTCTGACTCTCGTCTTGCCTTTACGGCTGCTGTCCGCAAGACATTGGCAGAGAAGCCTGCAGAATTCGACCCACGCAAGTACTGCGGTCCTGCTCGCGACTTGATGGAGCAGATGTACAAGCACAAGATTATCGACGTGCTTGGCTCCGACAACAAACTGGCCAAACTTGATTAAGATTGTTAAGTCATATATAAATTAAATTGGAAAGAAGGCGGAAGCCCCCTCGTTGGGGCGGCCGCCTTTTTCTTTTTGTCATTAGGATTGGCAATAGCACTTGAGAAGAGTTCTCTCTTAACCTGCATATCCAGCAGAAGCCTATCTTAACACGAAAAATATTGATGTCTATAAGTGCACAGCTATAACACCGCACGTTTCGCTTATTTCATCACAACCAGCTCAAAACATGCAAATTCAGCCTCCGACCATCTAAGAAAAGAATATACATCACAAAGTAATGGACATACATAGAAGCCCATTACAGGCACGTTTGTTTATCGCTAACGGCACACTAACGCATCGCTAACGGCACACTAACTGGATAACAACGGCATGTTAGCAGCCTTTTCACCGTAGTGACATGGGGCCAACAATCTGCCCCTTTCGCTCCGCAAAGTGTGGCGTTTGCCTCAAAGAAAGCATTTGATATTCTGTCTTGCACTATTATCCGACCCTTTTTCACGGATTGTTTATTGGCAAGACACACGTCAATAACCCCCACAACAAACAGCCATTCACCCATACGAAGAACTACATATAGCGTCCGACAAACGTCCGTACCTTGCGGGCATATTCTTCGGGAAAGCGCATGAACGAGCGGGCATGGCCTACACCGGGCGTTATCCACACTTCCTTCTCCGCCCTCCCCTGCTTGCCCACAGGTCGTGTCTTTGCCTGATAGAGAGGCTGCAACATGTTGAAAGGCACAAAGTCGTCTTTATCACCATGTATGAAGAGCATCGACTTGGTGCTTTTGGCTACCTGACGCAAGGGCGAAGCCTCACGGAAGTTCCACCCATACATAAGTTGGCATAAGCCGCTCGCCGTATAAAGCAACGGAAAGGGAGGCAGTGAAAACTGTTCGCGCAGTTCATGACGAAACTCGTCCCACACACTCGTATAGCCGCAGTCCTCCACATAGCAGCGCACGTATGCCGGTTGGCGTTCGCCCGACACGCACATGGTGGTGGCAGCTCCCATCGAGACACCGTGCACCACCATACGTGAAGGTCCTGCCGCCGTGCGGAACCGAGCCTCAGCCACCGACATCCAGCGGAGCACGTCGAGCCGGTCTTTCCAGCCCATCTGTATATCGGTTCCTTCACTCAAGCCGTGGGCATGGAGGTCGGGCAAGAGAATGTTATAGCCCATACGGCTGTATATGCTGGCTATGGGAAGCATGCGCACCGACGAGTCGTGATAGCCGTGCACAAGCACTGCCGTACGGCCGCAGGCTCTCGGATCTGCCACATAGACGGCATGCTGCCGTTCGCCATTGGCCATCACGATAAAGGTGTCGCGCAAGGCATGGCTGGCCTGCAGACTGTCTATCCAGGGCTTCACAGCCGGATACTCCTTGAGCATCCGTTCCATGCGCCTGTTCACATCACTGCGCTCGTCGTGGTTCACAAGCGCATAGTCTATCAGATAAAGGCTACCGCCTACCACTACTGCCGCCAACACGACGACAAAACCTATGAGAAAAAGAATGATTCTGCATTTCATGTGTTCAATATCTGTTTAAGAAGGAATGTGGCATTCTGGTTGCGCGCCACGCCCTGTGTCAGTTTATAAGAATAGGAAACCCTGTCGGAGAGTTCTATTTCGAAGCAATAGTTATGGAACCTGCCGCCATTACGCTCTTCCATCTTCGAGAGTTCCAGGTCGTGGGTGGCAATGATGCCGCTCACGGGCAACCGGGATATATGCTCCAGGAACAGGCGCGAGCCGTTGAGTTTGTCAAGCGAATTGGTGCCTTTGAGTATCTCATCGAGGATGATAAGGGTATGCGGCTGAGACTGGCAGTAGGCAATGAGTTGCTTGAGTCGAAGGAGTTCCGCATTGAAATAGCTGATGCCATGGGCCAGGTCGTCGGTGGTACGCATGCTGCTGAACAGACTATAGACCGACACCTTCAGTTTGTCAGCAAACACAGGCATGCCGTTGCGTGCCAGCACATAGTTGATGCCCACAGACCGGAGGAAGGTGCTCTTGCCTGCCATGTTGGCTCCGGTGATTATATAGTAGTGATTGTCACTGATGGAGAAGTCGTTGCGCACGGCCTTGGCACCCAAGAAGGGATGATAGAGTCCGCTGGCTTCATAGACCATCTTGTCCGACTCCACTATCTCAGCCGTTGCCGACGCCGGTTCGTTGAATCGGAACGTTGCCATGGACACCATGGCGTCCAGCCTCGAAATGGCTTCCATCCACTGTTCCATACGCCCTGCAAAAGTTTGTTGCCAGCGCAAAAAACGATGGATAAGAAACACGGTCATGAAGGTAAGGCTATAGATGATTTGTCCCATGAAACTGTTGCAACGGTCGAAGTCTGCCAGCAACCGGCTGAACTCGGCAAACGACACTTCAGCCTCTGCCACAGAGTCGACAAGCCTATGCAGCTCTTCAGGTTTGTCACTCTTCTCTCTCAGCGAAGCCATGACAGTTACAATCTCCGCATAAGCAGCCATCTGGCGTGACGAAGCGTCAATCTGCCTACTCACTTTGGTGAGGGTGCCGCGACAAAACAGGCAGACATAGAGCATCTGACCTGTAGCCCACAGCACAGGAACACTCGCCGGCAACGAGGTCAGTGCCGACACTGCCGTCAACCCGACGAGCACGCCCAACGATGCCCAAGCAACATAGGGCATCCACTTTGAGGCTGCAAACGAGGTCAGGTTCAGTTGTTTGAGGGCAGCAAACGACTCTGCCACCCGCCGCGTGCCAATTTTCCGGTCGGCAGCACAAGCTAGGTAGCGTGCACGCCATTCTTTCTCCACCGCCAGGGCATCTATGGTCTGCCGGCGCTGAAGCCCTTGTTCACGGCTGAGCGAGAGGCGGCTCAGGCAAGCGGCCAGATAGTCGCTTCCTCCTGTAGTGAGTGTGCGGTCTATGCGATTGAAGAGTGATTGAGGACCGAAAACGTCGAGATCGAAGGCAAAAGGTTCTTGCGGGTTATTGTAGCGGGTACCGTCGTCGAAACAGGAAAAGTCGCCATGAAGATACTGAAGTTCATGGTCGTAAACGCGACATTGCGCACTGAGCCGTTCCATCCGTGTGGAGTTTGCCTCGTCACGACGGCGCACTAACACATAGAGTGCCAGAAACAAGGCTGCACACCACAGCATCCAAGCCTCTCCCCAACGGGTGGTGAATGCCACTACCCATCCTATGGCTGCCAAAAAGGTGAGGATTTCGCCCATCATGAAATAGCGGCTGCGCTGACGCAGGCAGAGTATGTCGGATTTGAGTTGCGCCGACTGCGCGGTGTAATATGCCGAAAGTTGGTCCATAATAGAAAAGCCTTATCGTTTTTAGTCACAAAGATAAGGCTTTTCTATTAACCCGGTGCGGGGTGTTAACTTATTTTACGAAGAACTTTTTTCCTTTGACAATGTAAAGCTGCCCGTCGGAGGGCTGCAAAAAGCGACGTCCCCGGAGGTCATAGGCCGAAAGAGAATGTGAGGCAGCACTTGCCTTCGGACTGCTGATGTCCGTAGAGGCTTTCATGTCGAAGCGCACGGTCTGTTGCCGCTCGACGGGCGTGAACGACGACTTGAACACATTGCCTTGCTTGTCCACAGCCTTGTAATAGTAAGTTCGCCCTACGACGAGTTTTCCATTCTCGGCTGCCGCCAGGCAGTTGACGTCGTGATAAGGGGTCACCGTCACGTCACTACCATTTGCTTCCACGAACGAAACCGTGCTGAGCATGTCGCTGCCCAAATAGAAACTCAGCTCTGTGCCTTGGTTATAGCCTATGTTCTGGTTGATGGCAGACATTTCGTAAAGATGGTCACTGGTGAGCGTATGAAAGGCGTAGTCAGTGGGATACCAGGTGGAGAAGAGCATAAGGTTGTTCTCCAACGAATCCACATAGAGTATCTCCTCACGCCAGTCACCCGTCAGGTCGGCATAGAGACAAGGATTGTTCTTGGAGCCGTTAATGGGTTTGGCACCGAACTTGTCAGCGCGTAGCGGTCGCCGCTCGTTGCCTGCCGCCGCACCTTTGGTGCACACCTTACACCCGTCGAGGAGCTGGCGATTGATGCCGCCGTCAAACCAGATGGCCACATTGGTGGCTGAAGGGCTTATCGGTTGACCGTTGTCTGTGAGTATCTCCTCGCCAGTGGCAGTCATCACGTTGCCGCCAGCCCACCACATCTCACAACCGGGATATTCCGGGAATATATCAGCCACGCAGCATCTGCCCACGTCGCTGCTGTTCTTGATGCACCAGAGTGTTTCGCCCGTAGCGGCATCGCGGAGAGCAGCGCCATAATCACCCGTTTCGAAACAGCTCCATATTTGGAGTCCGTCACGGTCGGGAAAAAACTTGCCCAGGCGCAGGGCATCTCCATGACCATAGCCATGGAAGTCCGGGTCGTCGATAGCTCCAAGGAGCACCGTTTCCACACCGTTCTTGGCTCCCGACACATAGAGAGGAGAACCATCGTGGTCGAGCGTCATGCTGCCATAGCACATCTCGTCGAGTCCGTCGCCGTCCACGTCGCCCACATAGAGCGAGTGGTAGCCTTGGGCAGCGTAGTTGCCACAGCCAGGATTGTCACTGTCGAAGTGCCATCGGCGAGTGAGCGTCCCGCCCTGATAGTCCCATGCCTCGACCACGCTCTTGGCATAGATGCCACGACAGGCAAGGATGGAGGGATGGTCGGCAGCACACTGGATGATGCCCACGCGGACGCTTGCCGCACGCTTCCAGTAATCGTCACCCCAAAGTTCACTGTCGTCGCCCGTGGGAATAAAGTCGGCACGCGCCAGTTCCTTGCCCGTGGCTCCGTCCATCACGCAAAGGAATTCCGGGGCGCCATGAATGTGGCTCGACTTCGAGAAAGTGCGGTAGTCGGTCTTCCCGTCGCCGTTAGTATCGCCTATCTGTGCGCCGTCGCCAAAGACGGCACCTTCCGACAGCCGGGTGACAAATTCACACTTGCCGTCTCCATCGAAGTCGTATACAGAAAAAGAGGAGCTGTTTCCGGTCTGAATGTTGGGTCCCGAAAACACACGCCACAGCAGGGTTCCGTCGAGCTTGTAGGCTTCCCATATCACACTATGTCTCACGGCAGGAGAATCTTCCTGAACCAATCCGTCGTTCACCCGGAGCATATCGGCAGGACGGTAGCCGCGCTTCACCACAATTTCCGTCTCGCCGTCGCCGTCAAGATCGCCATAGCAGCAATCGTTCACCTTATAGATATAACCATCTGGGGTGCCACTCCACTTCTGAAGAGGAATCTTCACATAGGGCACGCCGGCCGACAACTGTTCGGCGGTGATGGTGTATGTGGACAGCACGTCGCGTTTGCCGTGGTAGCAAAGTTCATAGGTCACGTCCTTGTCACGGTCTTTATAAGTGTCCTGGAAATTGGTTTTACCGATGATGCCCGCCGCCGGACTGACACGCGAGCGTTTGCCGCCTGACGGCGTGCGGTATAGGTCGAAAGCCGTGGCATAGTCTTCTCCGGGCAAGAGTCGCCAACTGACGAGAATCTTGCCGATGGAGGGCCGGTATTCGGAATCTTGCGAGGGATAGATGGTGGAGGGATTGTTGTTAATGGAAGCCCACAAAGCGTGGTTCTGCCTGTTCGGTGTCGTGGTGTCTGCCGAGGCAGAAGCCCAGCAGACAACCGACATCAAAACTAAAACCATCTTGCTAACTTTTGCGTGAAAAGCTACACGTATAAAACTAAAATCAAAACTTTCTTTACTGTAATGTGCCTTGTTCATTGTTGATTGGCGGTTATGGTTGGATTTCGAATGCAAAAGTAGAGGTTTGGGGAAAGGCTGTATAGAAATATTGTGCAATAATACGGCAATTTGTGCAACCACTATCCTGCAGACGCAAAAAGCAGGCCTTCCGTAAGGGACAGACCTGCTTTCTATTGAAAATATCCGTTCTTTCCTAATTGTACCCACCTGGTGCGGACAGGTGAGTAAAGGGAGCATTTAGTTCTTCTTCCACAACTTGCTCATGTCCTCAAGCGTCTTGCCCTTGGTTTCAGGCACGAGTTTCCACACGAACACAGCTGCCGCCACACAGATGGCGCCATAGAGGGCATAAGTGAACCAGTGTCCAAAGTTGGCGTCGGAGCCGAGTTTCATGTTGAACATCGGCACGAAGGTGGAACTTACAATCCAGTTGAAAATCCACTGGAACGCCACGGCTATGGCCACAGCGGCACCACGGATAGTGTTGGGGAATATCTCAGCTATGAGCACCCAGCAGATGGGACCCCAACTGAACATGAAGCTGGCACTGTAGACCATGATGCTCAACATCGTTATCATGCTCATCGACTCATTGCCAAAGGTGAGTGCCACACCGAAGGCTCCTATAGCCATACCGATAGACCCCCATATAAGCAGAGGTTTGCGACCCCATTTCTCGACCGTGAATACAGCCACAAGGGTGAATGAGATGTTGACAACACCCATGATAACCGTCTGCACCATCGGCTTGTCCATGCCCATGTCGGCAAAGATACGGGGCGCATAGTAGAGCACGGCATTGATGCCGACAGCCTGCTGGAACACGCTGAGCATGATGCCCACAAAGATAACGAGCACGCCGTAGGTAAAGAGTTTCTCTGTCTTGGTGGTGATGGTGTTCTTTATTTCCTCGAGTATCTCGCGGCCTGCAGTCTCTCCGTTGATGCGGGCAAGCACCTTCAGGGCCTTGTCTTCCTGCTTCACCATGACGAGGTAGCGCGGTGTCTCAGGCACAAAACAGATGAGCAATGCGAAAAGTCCGGCAGGCACAGCCTCGCTACCGAACATGTAGCGCCAACCTGTGGCGATGGTCCATGGGTCGCTGCCGGGAGCCACAGCGTTCAAGCCCTCGCCTATCTGCTGGATCACGGGGTTGGTGTGTTCACCCAAGATGAAGAAGTTGACCATGTAGACCACCAACTGGCCGAAAATAATGGCAAACTGGTTCCACGACACAAGGGTGCCACGAATGTTGGACGGTGCTACTTCGGCAATGTACATCGGACAGATGGCTGATGCCAGTCCCACGCCGATGCCACCGATGACACGGTAAATGTTGAACACAACGAGGAGATTCCAGGTGGGTTCACCATAGTTGAAGAACAGGAACTCGGGATCCATAGAGCCCAAAGCCGACACAAAGAACATGAGTCCGGCAAAGATGAGCGAACGCTTGCGGCCCCAATTGGAAGCCAAGTAGCCCGAAAGCGCACTACCGATAACGCAACCTATCAAGGCGCTGGCACAGGTAAAGCCATGGATACTGTCGGAGTAGTTGAAATCCTTGGCTCCGAGGAAAAATGCTTGCAGTCCCTTCTCGGCACCCGAGATGACTGCCGTGTCGTAGCCGAAGAGCAATCCGCCCAACACAGCTACGAGCACAATAGAAATCAGGTAGGCGATGCTACCTCCATTACTTTGTTTCATTGATTCGCTATATTAGATTTTAGTTGTTACTGGTTCTTACTATAGAATACGGACAACACATGGGCCTCCCTATTCCTTTTCCTTGATTTTGATGGTGTAGTCCACCGGGTCGTAACGGATACCGTCCTTGTCGAGGAAACGGGAGAGTGCGCCTTGCTTAGACAATTCGCCGGTCGTACCTATGCTCAGTTCGCCTTGCTGCATAATCCACAGGCAGTCGGCCAACTGCAATGCCATCCCCACGTCGTGGGTAGAAAGGAATACGATCTTTCCAGTGTGGTGAGCCACCTCTCGAAGGAGCCTCATCAGCTGCACCTTGCTGGGGAAATCAAGAAAGGCAGTCGGCTCATCAAGAATAATGACAGGCGTCTGCTGGGCAAGCACCTTGGCTATCATCATGCGCTGACTTTCACCATCGCTCAGCGTCCCTGCCATGCGGTGGCGCAACAGGCCTATGCCCATCATGTCCAAAGCCCTGTCTACTACCCGACGGTCTTCCTCGTCAAGCGTTCCCCAGAAACCAGTATAGGGTGTGCGTCCCATTCCTACAATTTCTTCCACGGTAAGATTGGCAGCTTCCGGTTTGGCTGTGAGCACCACACCAATAATCTTGGCAAGCTGTCCGGGTGACATAGTGCACAAGTCTCTGCCGTCAATCATCATGGTTCCCTCCAGTGGAGGAATAAAGGTGGCCAGCGTCTTGAACAGTGTAGACTTGCCCACTCCGTTGGGTCCCAAGAGGCAGGTGAGTTCTCCGCCATGGAGAGTGCCGTTCAGTTGTCGCATCACCACAGTCTGACCGCGCTTGCCTGGGTAGCCGATAGTTAGTCGATTCAACTCTATAACTTTCGTCATGGCATGATGTTTTCTTGTATTCCCTCATCAGCATTATACTTCCGTGCCACCATGTAGAGATAGTCGCTCATGCGGTTGAGCAGTCGACCGAAAGCGGCACTGCCAAAGTTGGTGGAAGTAGCCGTGACGAGACAACGTTCTGCCCTGCGGCATACCACTCGTGCGACGTGGGTTTCAGCAGCCTTACAGCATCCGCCCGGCAAAAGGAAAGCATGCTGTTCGGGGAGCTGTCCGGTCAGCAAGTCGATGCGTTGTTCCAATGTTTCAACATAGCCATCGAGCATCTCTTCCACCTTAACCTTCCTGTCATCCTTCTCACGGGCCAGTACAGCCGACCCTTCTATGATAAGACGCTGCAGTTGCAAGAGGGTGTCGTGCTCCGGGCTGTTGCCATCCATAGAGAGCATCAAGCCGAGATGGGCATTGAGTTCGTCAAGTGTGCCATAGGCCTCAATGCGTGCATCGTCTTTGCGCACCCTTCCCCCATGCGAGAGACTGGTTTGGCCCCGGTCGCCGGTTTTCGTGTAAATCTTCATTTTGTGTTTGTGTTTGTAATCGTAGTCACGGGAGGTGGCGGCGGAGTAGTTCTTGTTGTTTCTTTCTTCTGACGCGTCTTTGCCTCCTTGTCGCGCAAGTAGAAGAGCCGCAACAGGTTGGCGACGCCAAAAACTGCCCACACGGCTTGTGTGCTTCCGTCTCCGATAACAGTGGAGATGATGACAATGGTTGCTGACAACAACACGTCGAAAAGCAGCAGAGCTGTTTTCGTGCGTATGCCACGACGTTGGAATCCGTTGCTCCAATAGGTCCATCCCATGAAATACACGGAGATGACCATCAGCACACACATGGCTGAATCCCATGTGAATATGCCTGTATTCTCTTCCATTTTGCTTATTTCTTTCCTGTTCTGTACTTAGTTGGCGACACGCCATAAATGCCCTTGAAGATGCGGCTGAAATAGTAGGGATCTTCTATACCTATTTTATATGCTATCTCGGCAATTGTCAACCGGTCGTCCTTCAGCAGTTCGAGAGCCAGTTCCATGCGTATCTTCTTGACATAGTCATTGGGGGTCTGGCCGGTAATGGCTTTGACACGTTTATAGAAGGTGCTCCTGCCGTAGCCCAACTTCCGAGCCAGTTCGTCTACATTAAGGTTTGAATCACTGATGTGGGCGTGCAGCCAAGCATCCATCTGCTCGCGGAAACGGCGATCAATCTCGCTGGTAATCACAGGTGCCGCCACGGGTGCTTGTTGGTTCTTCCGGGCAGCCTCCATTGTTTTGTCATGTTGTTCAATCAATCTTCGGCACACGGCTACAAGCATCTGGGTACTGAAAGGCTTGGAAATATAGGCATCGGCACCTGTGCCTATGCCCTTGAGTTTCTTCTCCTCTGAGTCAAGGGCTGTGAGAAGAATGACAGGGATGTCACTTATCGACGCATCCGTACGGACTCTACGGGTCAGTTCATAGCCGTCCATGACGGGCATCATCACATCACTCAGCAGCAAGTCGGGACGCTGTTCACGTATACGGTCAAGTGCTTCGGCTCCGTTGCAGGCTGTATGGATGCAGAAATAATGCGACAGTTCAGACTTGACAAACTCCAGCACGTCGTTGTCGTCATCCACCACAAGCAAGGTACGATAGTTGATGGGTTCTGCAGCAACGGCTTTATAGTCAGGTATCCAACCGGCATTGCGTTCGGAATCTTCCTGTTGTAGCAATTTCTTGTCGGTCTCTGACATGAAATCGTTCGGTTGATAAGAAGACGTACGAACCGGTAACGCCACCCTAAAGATGCTTCCTCCCCCAGGATTTTCCTCAAAACATATCTTGCCGTGATGCACCCGCACTAACTCTTGAACCAAATGCAGGCCTATGCCGATGCTCTCGCGGGAGAAACCGCTCTGCATAAAGGGGGTGAACAATTTGGTTTGCTTCTCTTTCGAGATGCCAATACCATTATCTATTACTGATATAACCAACTGTTCCTCATCCTTGAGCACAATTCTCACCTCAATACGGTGACGGCTTTGGGTGTATTTGAAAGCATTGGACAACAGGTTGTAGACAATCTTGTCGAGCATACCACGGTCTACATACATGTCATAGTGCTTGGCGAAAGGTACGAACGTATAGGTCATTTCCTTGTTTTCCGCCATTTCCTTAAAGGTAAAGAAAATGCTTTGGACAAAGCCTATCACTTCCGTCTGCTCCAACCTGAGCGACAATTTGCCCTGTTGCATCTTGCGGAACTCAAGCAACTGGTTGATCAAACGCATCATCCGTTCCACGCTTTTGCTCATGCTACTCATGGGTTGCTTGAGTTCCGAAGGAAGTTCCTTCTGCCGCATCATGCTGTCCATGGCACCACGGATAATGGTGAGCGGTGTACGGAACTCATGCGAGATATTAGTGAAAAAGTGCAATTTGTAGTCGGTGAGTTGCTGCTCCACCTTGATTTTGTTACGCATCTCGTTGATACGCATGAAGTGGCGATAGACCAAAAGGGCGATGATGCCCAATGCCAACACATAGACACAGATGGCCCACCAGGTGGCCCACCAGGGAGAACGGATGACAACTTCAAGCACCGCCTCGTGGGGATTCCACTGTCCGTAAGCGTCGCAAGCCTTCACGCGGAGTTTGTAAGTGCCCGGCGACAGGTTGCGGTAAGTGGCTTGGGCCTCCGTTGAGGGTGGATTCCAAGAGGACTCATAGCCCTCGAGGATATAGGTAAAACGAGTGTTGCGGGTGTTCTGATAGTCGAAATCGGAGAAGCGGAACTGAAGGGAGTTCTCGTCGTAAGGCAAATGCAACTTCCGCATCTTCTCCACCGGACCTTCTTCCAAATATTCATCTGCATGCTCACGCAATGAAACGCCATTGACCATCACGTCTGTAATGGCAAGTGGAAGAGTGGGACGGGACAGGGTAAGTTTGTGCAGGTTGACCAGGGCTATGCCATTGTTGGTACCGAAAGCCACTGTTCCATCGGGCAAAGAGAGCAGACAATTCTCCACACACATGTTTCCCATACCGCTGTCGGCAGGCATAAAGTAGCGGAACTGTCCAGTTTTATGGTTGAGAAAGTTGATGCCACGGTCTGTGCCAATCCAGATGTTTCCCCACTTATCTTCAACTATTGATTCAATATCGTCGTCTGAAAGTTCCCGTTGCGCCCGGTAGAGTCTACGCACAACAGGTCTTTTCCCGGTATTGTCCATCATCACCAACCCATAGCCTCGCACACCAACCCACAAGCGGTGATGGCGGTCTTCATAGATACTCTTCACCTCATCTAAGTCGCGATTCTGTATGTTGAAGTTGACAAATTCATATTGTTTGGGCGACCGAAGCAGGTGCTCGGGCAAGAAACGGATAAGTCCCTTGCTGGTACCAACGAGAATGTAGCCACGGTAGTCTTGCACAATGCGACGGAACACGAGGTTGGAACGAAGTTTATTGTCGGGGTAAAGATGGCGGAAAAAATAGCCACCCTTACCGTCAGGCACCGCAACTGCCAAGCCGTAGTTCTGATAAAGGAGCCACACTCTGCCCTTGCTGTCGCAGAGCATGTCATGCACGTGGTTGTCTACAGGAGAATATGGATTGTTGTCGTCGTGGGCATATTGCTTGCCATTGACAAAGACGCCATTATTTCTTGTGCCAAGCCAAGTTTGCCCTTGCTTGTCGCGGACCATGCAGATGACATTGTCTCCCGTAGGATTATCCACCAGCCGGAATCGCAAGTCAGACGTAGCCATCATCAGACGGTCGTCCATGTTGGAAGCAAGTATACTGCCGTCAGCCAGTCTCTTCAGCATGCGGACACGGTTGGTGTGACTTTGTGCACCGTTGTCATCAAAATAGACATAATCAGCCAAGTTGTAACGGGGTGTAATGCAAGCCAGCCCCATGTCTTCCTGAGAAACGAACAAATTGCCCGTGCGGTCTCTGAACAGGGATACGATGTAATTGGACGTGATGAGGGGATTGGGCGATTCGGCAGTAATATGCTGAAGTTCACCTGTATGAGGATAATAATGAAACAGTCCATTGCCAAAAGCCGACACCCACACACTGCCTTTCTCGCCTGCCACCATACAGAAACGTGCGCTGTTGATGAATTTCATCATCTGTAGCGGCATCACGTTCAAGCGCACGAAGCGACCGGTTGGCTGATGATAGAAAAGAAACATGCCTCGATCGTTCACGATGGCCCGGTTGCCCTTGTCGTCACTGATGACATTTCCGTTGGGGCACTCCACGTCATCGGCTTGGCGAAAAGTTCTTGTTCGGGGATGATATTCGTAAGTGTGTCCTTTACCCAACAGAATGATACGATGGCCAAAAGCCGCTGCCTGCACAAGCCTATCGGCTGCGCCAAAGGCTGTGCGCATCACGCTGTTGTCATACACCATGGTGGCCGTCTTGCCGTCTCTGCTGGTGAGTATCACGCCAGTCGTGGTGACAACATACACGTTCTTGTCAACAAACGCCACGTCACACACCTTGCCACTGAAATGTTTTGGCATGAGAAGTGCATGCAAACGTCTCTCGCTGTAGACATAAACGCCCCGGTCGGTCACCAGCCACAGGTTACCGCCTGGTGACTGTCTTACCACATTCACAGCCACACCTTTTGGCAATGGCAAGTCAAGGGTACGCGGCACTCCGTTCTTATCCACTACCACCAAGCGACAACCATTCTTGCCGTATGTAACGATTTGTTCATTGGTAAGAAGCATCCGCTTGAATGCCAGGTTGTTAGTGCCATTTCCGGTATAGTCTATAAACTTGCCGCTATTGATGTCAAACATGCTGCAGAGGTCACCGCGAAGCTTTATCCAAAGATAGCGACCGCGCCACATTCTCAGGGCAAGCAGGCTATTGTCGGTCAGCAGTCCCTTACTGCCGGGAGACGCTGCGGTATAGTTGACAAAAAAATGACCGTCGTAACGCACCAGACCATTAGTGGATGCCATCCACAGATAGCCTGCAGAGTCTTGCTCAATTTCCCTTATATAGTTGCTGGGCAAGCCGTGCTCTATGTTCAAGGTATAAGAAATCATGTCTTTGGCATGCAATGCGCTGCTTGCCAAAGACATGATTATCAATAGTATGTATACTTTCAACGTTCGCATTATCGGGTTAATATGGTTGACAAAGATACTATATTTATCCAATAATGACAAAACTTTTCTTTGTTTTATTACTTTTTCACGTCAAACTCATAGCCTACACTCTTCTTGTAGAGAGCACTATTGTGGTCTTTAATCCGCATGAAAGTAATGTCGGGCAGCGTTCCGTCTGCCTTGCGGGGAGCCATGAGTTGCTTGAAATCAGTGCTTACGAAAGGATTATCCTTGCCGAGTGCGAACTCATTGTCGGCAAGGGTGCAACGCTTCACATTGATGTTGAGCGTGTCGCCAGCGTCTCCCCGACTACTTCTATAAGAGATGTTGCGGGTAAGCACATGACTGTAACCGGGCACATCCACACCTTCGTTCCACACTTTCTGGTTCACCATGTTATAGTTACCCTTGTTGAGCATAGCACTGTTGTTCACCCAACGGTTGCCCGCCAAGTGGTGGTTGGCATAAAAGCCGTACGACTTGTTGCGCACGGCTATACAATTGTGTATGTAGTGGGTGGGTGCCGTGAAGTCTTCCTTCTGCCCCTTTCTGCCGTAGCCTCCACACTTAAAGCCATTGCCGTCGCCGGGTGTTTTCACCTTGTCGTCCTTCCATCCGCTATAGAGTGCCCAGCAGTGGTCGAGTTCCACGGGTGATTTGCACCCAATGAAGTCGAACCCGTCGTCACTGTTCATCCATGCCCTGCAGTCCACAGCCCTGTTTCCCTTATAGTCTGCACGCGAGAAATGGAAACCGAAGCCGTCGCTATTGCCACCCTTTCCACCTTCCGACACGGAGTCGTAGTTGTTGTAGGCATCGCAGTTGAGCAGCAGATTATCGTTACCGCGGGTGAAATAAAAGCCTATACTCATACCATCGTGCACTGCCACATTCTCTATGACATTGTTGCTGCCACCCCGTCCGCTGATGCCTTCGCTTTGGGTGTGCTTGGTCTCCGTGACCTGTACGCCCACGATGTCGAAGCCTTTCAGGTGGAGATAACTGCCCTTCAACCAGAAAGCACTCACGCGGAGATCCTTGGGCCTGATGTCTGAGAAGTCGAACACGGGCCGCTCTCTGTCACCTGGGTAGGCGAGATAGGAAATGGGGGCATCCGCCGTGCCGTTGCGTCCGAGGAAGAACACCACCGAATAATTATTGATGGTGCGCATCACCTGCGCTGGTTTTACCTTGTACACGCCACCACGGAAGTACACCTTGTCGCCGGGACGCAGGCGTTCCTGAATCTTGTTGAGTGTGGCAAAGGGGGCCTCAATGGTTCCGGCTGCATTGTCGGAGCCATTGGGGGCTATGTAATAGTCCTTTGCACTGATGCTGCCTGCCACGGCAAGCAGCATCAGAATCATCAACTTCACTTCTTTCATGTTGGTCTTACTTATAGTTCCCCTTCCAATTCGTCTACATCCCATACCGGATAACGATTGGATCGGAACTGCTTACCATCCTTGATTTCTACATTTCCGTCAATGCCTATACGAGTGTCACTGGCAGCCAAAATAGAGGTTTCCACATTCGCCTCCACGACCTTAATGGCAGGTCTTGTATATTTTGCTTTCATGATGATAGCGTTTAATTAGTTCTCCACTTATTTGTTATAGATTACGGTCTTGCCGTTCTTCACATACATCTTGCCTGCTTCTGGCTGGATCACACGCACACCGTTCAATGTGTAGTAGGCATTGTCTTCATGGCCCTTCACAGTTTTCACGTGGCTGATGGCTGTTGGATCAGCAAATACGAAAGAAAGTTGTGATGCCAATTGGTCAGTGTTTTCCACCTTCAGATATGCCATACCTGCAGGTATCTTCACTTCTGCAGTCACCTTGCCAAATACTGCGGTGCCGTTATTGTCGGTCAGTCCGTAAGCATTGTCGGCGGCAGTAAGTGCAGTCTCGCTGACAGCTGCCACGAGATCATTGTTCTTCAGCTTGTCCACCGACTCTGTGGTGGTAGGGATATCAAAGATCTTATCCTCAGACAAGGTTGAAGTAGCCTTGAGTATGATACCCGTATTGGCAGGTACTTTGTCTACCTTGGTCAATTCCAGTTTGTCTCCGTTCACCTGGGCCTTATAAGCCTCAACACCCTGAATGTTTGTAAAGTCGAGAGAAGCGGAACTGCTGTAGGTGGCATAACCCAAGGTAGTCACCTTGGCTGCAACGGTTGTGGGGACGAACTTCACGGCATAAATATTGGTATTGATGGAACCGCCCAACACAAAGGTAGCGCCTTCTGAGGCGGAATGTTCCCACACGGTAATCTGACGACCGTCTTTTGCCGCACAGTTCTTGACCTCTTTTCCGTTGGCATACATGCTAAAAGACCTTCCCTCCGTTTCTTTGCCTGTCTTGAAAGCCACGTACACAGTGCCGGGTACGGATGTCTTAAAGGCTATGCTTCGATCATTGCTTTTGGTCACAGCAACACTTGGCTCGGTTATTGTTGAGACATTGGTCGCCAAATCTTGCGTAACAGGCAATGTAATATATTGTTGTATTTGGATGTGTTCATCGCCAAAATCGGCGGAACCACTACCTGTTGCCACCGTAATTTTCCGACTACTACCATCACCGTAAGCACGCATATACAATCCGTCTACGGCCGTCAAGGAAGAGTAACCATCCACGGTTACATCATTAAATGTCCACGTCTTCGCACCTGTAATGGTAACCGTTTCCTCTTGTGCAGATGCCGTCATGAAGCCCATCGCCATCACTGCAGCGCACAGGGCTGATTTCAAAGTATTCTTTTTCATTGTCTTATTTGTTTGTATACGGGTAAGTTATTTTTTCTGCTCTGCTGAATAGTCCACGATGGCTGGTTTCACCACCTTGACGGGCTTGCCGTCAACAAGCTTGAGTTCAACCAGTTTATTATACATCATCTGTCCGAAATAGATAGTCCAAGGACCATCAAAGTGTATGTTGTCTGCCTTGAGTCCTGCATCGCTCAAGTCGATGTAGTACACGTTGGGCAGTTCCTTCGCCACCCGAAGTTGTGCTTCTTCCACTGTTTTGTTGTATTGCTTGCTGCGGTGCGACACTGTGCCGAAGATGAACGGCAGGGTGAGATCCTTCTTGTCGCCTGTCTTCTCATACACGGCATGGCGCATATACTCTATCATGGTCTTGAAGTTAGTGTAGTAGTTGGCAGCCTTCCTGCGGTCACTTTCACCCTGGTGCCAGATGATGCACTTCACGTCGTAGCCTCCCTTGAGTTTGCCGAGCGTCACGTCCACACAATCATCGAAACCTTCCACGAGCGACTTGGTGAGCGACTTGCCGGTGGCTATGTCGCCGCGATAGGCATTGTTCTCGCCAATCCACTGGGCATCGGCATACCACTTGGGCAACTTGTCGACCGTGGCAGCCGGGTCAATGGAGGTGCCTCCGTAAGAACATTTCACGGCATAGAAGTCGTCCTTGGCAGCCTGGTCTATATAATAATAGGTGACATAGTCATAAGCCCAGCGTTTCTTGGGATTGGTGAAGTCGCGTGCCAAATCACGGAACTTGCCCGTTGACGACTTAGTTACATTGGCGAAATGAAGATGCTGGTAGCCTCCTTTCAGGAAGTCGGGCAGCTGATCGTTGTAGACGCGACCGTCCGCATTCGAC
Source organism: uncultured Prevotella sp. (assembly GCA_934191235.1). GTDB lineage: Bacteria > Bacteroidota > Bacteroidia > Bacteroidales > Bacteroidaceae > Prevotella. Next base: position 65,593 of record CAKPUA010000012.1, read on the forward strand.
TGACCGGCAGAGAGAATCACACTTGCTTTTTGTGCCTGAGCACCTATGGCACTGCTCATGAACAGTGCACATGCTGTCAATACGGTAAATACTAATTTGTTCATAACTTATTGGTTTTATTGGTTTTCTGAGGCAAAGTTACACAAACTGACCCTTCCCACTTGGTAGAAATGTACATTGTTCTGTACTATTGTCTAAAAAACAGTGCGTGGCGCCTTTGTCTTCCCGACACAGACGCCACGCGATGGATTATTCTTGTATTGTTTGTCTTTACTTACTGCCGGAATAGCCGGGGTTCTGTGTGTACAGTCCTTCACGCACCTGAATCTGCTGCTGCGGTATGGGGTAGAGATTCATGTCCTTGGTCACACGTGTGGCGAAGGCGGCATACGATTGGTCGGCGGTGTTGTCGTCGCGCACGAACATGTCCTTCAAGGTCTGCACATAGACATTGCGGCGCACCAAGTCGTGCCAGCGGATGCCCTCGCCAGCCAGCTCGTAGCGGCGTTCATCGGCCACAGCGTTCTGGTATTCCTCCTCCGTAAGGTCTGTTGCCAGCGGTTCCAGTCCTGCACGTTCGCGTATCTTGTCGACCATGGCACGTCCCTCCACGTTGTTGCCCACCACCTCGGCATACATCAGCATCACGTCTTCCAAGCGCAGGATGGGGAAGTTCTGGGGCCAATAGGTGCGGTCCACCAGTTCGGCATCCATGTCAGAATAGCCCAAGGCGGTGCGCTTGATTTTGTTCTCAAAGAACTTCACATAGAAGCGGTTGGTGTTGTCTTCCGTCACGTCGTCGTCGCTGGTCATGCCGCTTGAGCTCATGGTGCCCCACGAACGCTTGTCGAGCAACTTGCTGTCGTCGTCGGTCAGATTGAAGTGGTCGCGCAGACTGGGTTCCACATAGATGTGGGCGCCACCGGCTATGAGTTGGGGATTACACCAGTCGCTGGTGCCCGGACGAGTGCAGGCAAACGGAGTGTAAGTGTTGCCCTGGTCTTTGGCTGCCACATACTGTATTTCAAAGATAAAATACTTGTTGTCGTTCTCGTGCAACCACATCTTGTTCCATTCGTCAGATGTCTTCGCCCAATACTTGTTGTTGGCCTGGGCATAGTCAATCACATCCTTGCAAAGTATGCGCACGGAGTCTGTCTTTTCGGTCATATTGAGCGGATAGCCTGCCATAGTGAGGTAGACACGTGCCAGGAGAGCCTTGGCAGCGGTGCTTGTGGCACGCTCCGAATGAGCCTTTTCCTGATAGTCGTAGGCAGTTGTCTGCAGGTTGTCGATGGCATAGCGCAGGTCGGGCACGATCACCTTCTCGTAGGTATCCTTCGCCTCACTCTGTGGCAGAGAGAATGCCTCGCTGGTGGTCAGGGCATGCGTAGAGGCAGGCACCCTGCCGAAGAAGCGCACCAGGTCGAAGTAGGCGAAAGCGCGGAGAAAGCGTGCCTCGGCAGTGTATTGCCTGGTAAGTTTCTCCGAACCGATGTTGTTCGTGCCCAGTTCATCGATGAGCTTGTTGGCAGAAGCCACGATCTTGAAGTAGTCTGCCCAACAGTCCTGCACCGTACCGTCGGTGAGCAGGGCGTCTGTGTTGAAGGTGGCTATGTCCACGAAGTCGTTCTGCTTTGTGTCGGTGGTGAGCCACATGTTGTCGCTGCGCACCTCACTCATCTTGAGATAGTATTCACTGATAGGTTTCAGACAACCATATACGCCGGTCAGCGCCTGGTCCATCTGCGCCTGTGTCTTGTAGAAGTTCTCAGTAGAGATGGACGACGCCGGGTCGATGGTCAGGAAGTCGTCGCAGGAAGCAGTCATCAAGACTGCAGCAGAGAACACCAACAGTTGCTTTATTGTTTTCATATTCGTTGCTCCTTTTAGAATGTTATGTTAAGACCGATGCTGTAAACGCGCGCCATGGGATAGGCTCCGTAGTCGTAGTTGCTCACGAGCGAATTGGAATTGTTCGACTCGGGCGAGAAGCCGCCGTCGTAGCTGTCAATCTGGAACACGTTCTCCACGCTGGCGTTGATACGCAAACCGGTGACGAACGAGCCGCGCTTCAGGGGCACGGTGTAGCCCAGGGTGATGTTCTTCAGTTTGATGAAGTCGCTGCTATACAGCCAACGGGTGTCGTATTCCTCTGTGGTAGATGTGTTCCAGGCACAGGGAGTCACGCCGTCGCCGGGATCCTCTTCCGAGAACCACATGTTCTGATACTTCTTCAGCGTGTTGATGCTGGTTCCCATTCCCTGTCGGTCGAGTCCGCGGCCAAGCATGGCATAGATCTTGCCGCCGGTCTGTGCGGTGATGAGGAACGAGAAGTCGAAGTTCTTGTACTTGAAGGTGTTGGTCAAGCCATAGGTGAAGTCGGGCGACGGATGACCGGCATGGATACGGTCGTACTCGTCGATGACATTGTCGGGCTTGCCCTCAGGACCGCTCACGTCGCGATAGCGCACGCTGCCGAGCGAAGAGGTGGCCTGCTTGGGATAGTTGTCCAGGTCGGCTTGAGTCTGGTAGACGCCCACTGCATCATAGAGATAGTATTCGCCAACGCGCTTGCCCACCTCGATAACCTGGGTCTTGCTCTGGTAGCCGCAGTAGATGGTGCTGTTGGCACCGAGGCTCTTCACGAGCGACCGCGTGTAGGCCATGTTGAAGGTGGTGGTCCATTTGAGGGGACCGGTGAGGTTGTTGCTCTTCAGTTCCACCTCCACGCCCTTGGTCTGGATGTTGCCGATGTTGCTGTATCCCTTGGAAAAACCGATGTTGCTCGGCAGACTGATGTTGTAGAGCATGTCGGTGATGGTCTTCACGTAGAAGTCGGCCGAGAGCGAGAGCCGGTTCTTCCAGAAGCCGAGGTCGATGGCCACGTCCCAACTGTGTGTCTTCTGCCAAGTGAGGTCAGGGTTTTCCAGAGAGGTGGGTATGTAGCCAGTGGTGAGGTTGCCGTCGGAAGAATAGTTCACGCTGCCGAGGAGTCCGTTGGCCGAACTGACAGGCAGTGAGTTGCTGCCATTGGCACCATAACTGAAACGCACCTTGGCATCGGTGAGCACTTTGTTCTTGGGCCAGAATGGTTCGTTGGTCATGCGCCAGGCTGCAGACACAGCGGGGAAGGTTCCCCAGCGGTTGTTGGCTCCGAAACGGCTACTGCCGTCACGGCGAAGACTGGCATTGATGAGGTAGCGGTCGGCATAGTTGTAGATGGCACGCACAAAGTAGCTCACCATGTGGTCGTCGGTATTGTATTTGGCGGTGGCCTCGGTCACCTGCTCGTTGAGAATGTCAAAGCCGGGAATGGCATTGTTGGGATATTGCGAGGCCTTCATGGTATAGCTATAGGAGTTGTTTTTCGACTCCACTGACCAGCCGGCCACCATGTTGAGGTAGTGGTCGCCCCAGGTCTTGTCCCATGTGAGTTGTGCCTGTCCGAGGAACTTGTGGCCTGTGGTGCCGGTCCATGTTCCGTTGCTGTAGTAGCCTTCGGGATAGTCTGCCCAATAGCGGTTGAGGGTACTGGGCAGGAAGCGGCGCAACTTGGTGTCGTTGTAGTTCCAAGCGCCGAGCACCTGTGCCTGCAATCCCTTCATAATCTGCAGGTTGATGTAAGCGGAAGTGGCTATGCTCACCTTTTCGTTCTTGTATTGCTGCTCTTCCATCATCGACACCGGACTAATCTGAGAGCCTGCCCACAGATAGCGTGTATAGGGCTGGGCACCGGAATATTTGCCTGCCTCGGCTTCAGCCACTGGGGCAAGAAGCAGGGCATTCATGGCACTGTTGTCCTTGCCGTCCACATTGCCCGTTTCGGTCCACGACACGCTGGGGGCTATCTTCAAGCCGAAGGTGATGCGGTCCTTGATTTTGGTTTCGCCAGTGAACTGGGCATTGAGTCGCTTGAAATTGGTGCACACCACGATGCCGTCCTGGTTGGCATAGCCCACGGAAAGGCGGTAGTTGCCGCGGTCATTGCCTGCGGTGGTGGAGAGTTGATAGTTCTGATAGGTGGCCAGGCGGAATATTTCGTTCTGCCAGTCCACAAGGGCCAAGCCGCCATAGCCGGGCATGGTCCAGCGAGGGTCGTTGACATAGTTGGTGGAGTTGGTGAACTTGAGCCGGGTGTCGAAGTCGTCGTTCACCGTGGCTCCCTTGTTGCCGTAGGCATTGACATAGCGCTGGTTATTGGCTTTGGTGCGCCAGGCTATCCACTCCTCGGGCGTCATCACATCGAGGAAGCGCTCTGCCTGCTGCAGGCCGAAGTTGGCGTTGAACTTGAGGGTATTCTTGCCGCTCTTGTCCGACTTCTTCGAGGTGATGATAATCACACCGTTAGCACCACGCGAACCGTAGATGGCTGACGACGAGGCGTCCTTGAGCACTTCGATGCTGGCTATGTCGTCGGTGTTGAGCTCGGACAGGTCGAAGCTGTCGTCCATAGGCACGCCGTCTACCACATAGAGCGGACTCGACGAAGCGTTGTCGTTGATGCTTGTGGCACCACGCACGTTGATGGTCACGCCCGAACCGGGAGCGCCCGAGGTGGAGCGCACTTCCACACCTGCCAGGTTGCCCTGAAGGGCCGATGCCACGTTGCTTACCGGACGGTCTTTCAGGTCGTCGGCCTTCACATTGGCAATTGCGGCTGTCACGCTGCCTTTCTTCACGGCACCGTAACCGATGACCACCATCTCATCGAGCGCGTTGGCTTCTTCCTTGAGCACAATTTTCATTTCGCCGCGAGTGATAGGCACGATGCGGGTGTTGTAGCCCACGTAGCTCACCTGCAGCATCTTCACCTTGGTGTCCACCTTGAGGGTGAACTTGCCATCCAAGTCGGTCAGTGTTCCCTGCTTGCTGTCCTGGCCTTTCACGGTGGCACCAATCAAGGGTTCACTCTTCTCGTCGGTCACCACACCGGTGACGGTTCTCATCTTCTGCGCCGTGGCACTAAGCGTCACCAAAAGGAACAGAAGGGGGAGTATGTATCTGAAACTTTTCATCTTTATTCTTCTTTAATGGTTTTACACTTGCCCCACACCGGGTCGTTCTTGTAGGCTTCCAGACTGCCCGTCGGCACATAGAGTGTGGTCTTGGAGGCATTATAGAGCGCCCCACCCATGGTCGGCGGAACAGCAGCCTGCACGTGATATGTGGTTATCTTGGAGGCATCAAAGCATTTCTCGCCGATAGCAGTGACGGAGGCGGGAATGGTGAGGGCAGTCAGCCTGCCGCAACGGGCAAAGGCACCGACTCCGATGGTCTCCACGGTGGAGGGTATTTCCACGCTGGTCAGCTTGCCGCGGTTGTAAACGGCACTGTCACCAATGGCTTTTACTCCGGGAAGATGCACACTGACCAGTGCCGACATGGAGCTGAGCAGGCTCTTGTCAAGGGTTTCCATGCTGGTAAGTGTGGCGGGCAGATAGAGGTTAGTGAGCTTGGTGGCACGGGTGAGTGCCTTCGGACTGAGTGTCTTGATGCCCTCGGAGAGCACCAGTGAGGTCAGCTTACTGCAGTTGTAGAAGGCATAGTCGTCTACACCCGTCACCTGATAGGTGGTGCCGTCGTGCTCCACCGTGGCTGGCACGGTGATTTCGCCCGTGTAGGTTTGTTCCACCATAAAATAGGTGGTGTTCACTCGGTCCCAAGTCACACTAACGGTTCCGTCGTCGTTCGTGATGTAGCAGATCGACTTGCCGTCGTTCTCCTCCACAAAGGCGCCCTTGCGGAAGTAGTCGGGATTGCCGTCTACCGAGTCACTGCTGCACGAGGTGAGCAGGGCGAGTCCTGCAGAGAGAAGTACAGGAATAGCAAAAAACTTGTTCATCATTTTAGGTCTTGATTTTGTTAATTTCTGTCGGCAAAGTTATTGCGCACGCGAAAAATAAAGATGTAAAATCATATAACAGGATGGATAATTGTGCAAAAAAGCCCTTTTCATCGGGGCTTGTCAGGAAGAAACATCTCACCAACCAGATTAAAGACACATAAAACAGACAGCCAATAAGCCGTGGACCTCACGACGGAACTGAACGAAAAGGGAGGAACCCTTTATGGTTCATGCACGGCAAGGGAGACTAAACAACCGAGTAGCACATCGTTAATGGCACGTTCACACGTTGTCCCACTGCCTGGGCAACGAATGCCCACGGCGTGGGCATCCATTGCCCAAACTGCGGAACAAAAATTGGGCACTACTTTTAACAATTGAGAACAAACCATTTGCGTGGTGGTTGAGTGATAGATAGTGATAGATATTTTCGCATCTATCACTCATCTATCACTTCTTTAACTTACTGTTCATCTGCTTAATGTTGTAAAGAAACAGAAAAAGTGATAGATAGTGGCGATTTTTGAAAAACTTTTTCCTGAGCGCGTGCGCGCGAGAGAACGCGTACGATAAACAATGTTTATGTAATCTTATTGCCATAGAGGGGAAACGCATTAGAAACGTACGGATACAAAAAATGGACTACCGCTGTAGTCCACAACCTTTGTTAACCTTAAATCTAATACTATGAAAAACACGCTGCAAAGTTAGTCCCTTTTTACCTTACTCACAAGTATATAGGACAATTTTATCACTTTGCTCGTTCTTTTTTTGACTTATATCAATATTTCATAACGGCTTGTGCTCCACTCCGCTCAATCACTTTTTCTTGGCAGATTGTGTGGCGTGTGTCTTCTGTTGGGTCTTATGCGCAGCCTGTTGCCCTGGCTTGATCGGATTCTGTTCATGCCGAAAGGCTTCGCCGGGAGCAGTCATCTCCAAGTCAAGTTCGGGCAAATCAACCGACTCCGGTTCGGCACGATAGGGAACCTTGGTAGGATTGCGATAGAGTTCCACCTCAACCATGGCCACACCCTGCGACAATATGCCCAGTGCCTTGGCTGCCGAATAGGAAAGGTCGATGATGCGCCCCTTGGCAAACGGACCGCGGTCTGCCACACGCACCACCACATGCTTGCCGTTGGCAGGATTGGTGACCTTGAGCATGGAACCGAAGGGATACTTGCGGTGGGCACACACCAGACTGTCACTGTGATAGCGCGTACCGTCGCTCATCCGCACGCCATTGGCCTTGCGGGAGTAATAAGTGGCCTTGCCCCGCTGCTGCGCACGCAGGGGAGCAAGGCTCAAGAGCATCAAAAAGCCCAATGTTATGCTAAAAACCTTCACTTAACCTTATTTCCATTTATTGTCCTAAACGATGCCCTGTGCCATCATGGCATTGGCCACCTTCATGAATCCGGCAATGTTGGCGCCCTTCACGTAGTCAATGTAGCCGTCGGGACAAGTGCCATACTTCACACACTGTTCGTGGATGGAGTGCATGATGTAGTGCAACTTCTCGTCTACCTCCTCGGCACTCCAACTCAGACGGATGGAGTTTTGGGTCATCTCCAGCCCCGATGTAGCCACGCCACCAGCATTGACAGCCTTGCCCGGGGCAAAGAGCGTCTTCGACTTCACGAACTTGTCGACAGCCTCAGCCGTGCAACCCATGTTCGAAACCTCAGCCACACACAGTGGCTGGTGGGCGAGAATCTGGTCGGCATCGGCACCGTTGAGTTCGTTCTGGGTGGCGCAGGTGAGCACAATGTCTGTCTTCACTTCCCATGGACGCTTGCCAGCCACGAACTTGGCACCAGGATATTCTTCTGCATAGGGTGCGCACACATCGTTGCCACTGGCACGGAGCTCGAGCATATAGTCTATCTTGTCGCCACTCACACCGTCGGGATCATAGATGTAGCCGTCGGGACCGCTGATGGTCACCACCTTGGCACCCAGCTCGGTGGCTTTCTTCACGGCACCCCAAGCCACGTTGCCAAATCCGCTCACGGCAACAGTCTTGCCCTTGATGTCAATGCCACGTGTCTGGAGCATCTGGTTGACAAAGTAGAGGGCGCCATAGCCGGTGGCTTCCGGACGAATGCGCGAGCCGCCCCACTCCATGCCCTTGCCGGTGAGCACGCCTTCCCAGCGGTGGGTGAGTTTCTTGTAAGTGCCAAAAAGATACCCCAGTTCACGAGCTCCCACGCCAATGTCACCAGCAGGCACGTCCTCGTCTGGACCAATGTGACGGTAGAGTTCCTGCATGAAGGCTTGGCAGAAGCGCATCACTTCACCGTCGGAACGGCCACGGATAGAGAAGTCGCTGCCGCCCTTGGCGCCTCCCATAGGCAGTGTAGTGAGAGCGTTCTTGAAGGTCTGCTCGAATCCGAGGAACTTCATGATGGACAGGTTGACGGACGGATGAAACCGCAAACCGCCCTTATAGGGACCGATGGCGCTGTTGAACTGCACACGGTAGCCAATGTTCACGTGCACTTCGCCACGGTCGTCGACCCATGGCACCCGGAACGTGACTATGCGCTCCGGCTCGACAATGCGCTCCATAATCTTGGCTTTTTCAAACTCTGGATGCTGGTTGTACACGTCCTTCACGGTAACGAGCACTTCTCTCACAGCCTGAAGATACTCCAGTTCGCCAGGATGCTTCGCCTCCAGCGACTGCATGATTTTTTCCACTTCCATAGTATTTCCGTTTTAATGTTGTTGATTATTGGTTCTCATAGTGTCATGTTGACGGGGCAAATATAGTTAAAAACGGGGTCTACTCCAAACTTTTTGCCAAATAATTCACACTTTATAAACTTTCTTCTTGTATTGTCACTCTTTTGCACTATCTTTGCAGAAAATAGGACAAAGCCAAGACCATATTTTAATAATTGATGAACATATACAGACTCCTCAACATATACACCCACATCAAGAGCCACCGTGTGAGGGCACTTGCCATTTTGGCGATGCACCTACTCCACAGACGGTACACCTGCCTGTTCCTCGACCCGGCGCTGGGGTGCAACCTCAGGTGCCAAATGTGCTACTTCAGCAATCCCGAACAGCGGAAGGACTTGCACGGGAAATTCTCCGAAGAGGAGTTGGAAGCTATTGCCGCCAAACTCTTTCCCTATCTGAGGAAACTACAGATAGGGTGCGGAGCCGAACCCACCATCTACAGGAATCTTTACAAGGTGGTGGCACTGGGACGAAAGTATGGCGTGCCCTACATAGCCCTGACCACCAACGGCAACCTGCTCAACCGCGAAAAACTGGAACAACTCGTGGACAGCGGACTCGACGAGATAACCCTCTCCGTGCACGGCACACGGCGCCACACCTACGAGCGACTGATGGAAGGTGCCAGTTTCGACGTGTTCACCCGACTCCTTGCCGACCTCAAGGCGGTCAAGGAAGCGCACCCCGAGTTCAACATCCGCATCAACTACACTGTCAACGAGGACAATGTGGACGACCTGACACATTTCCTGGATGTATTCGGCACCCTTCCCGTCAGCACCCTGCAGCTCCGCCCAATCCAGCGCATCGGCGATTCCAAGTACTGTAATTTCGCCATGAAGCACGTGTTGGAAAGCTATGACACCTGCATTGCAGCACTCGTAGACCACTACCGCCAACTGGGCACCCGGGTAATCTACCCCACAAGAGAGAATATCAAGAGCCTACACGAAGGAACTGGCGATGACACGACAGAGAAGAGCAACTACATCTCTGACATGGCACCCTATATGCAATTGTCGCCCTGGGCACGATGGAAAGAAGACTTCAACCCCTATGAAGAGAATTTCTACGGATATTGCCGACGGAAGAAGCGCGTCAGACTGTTACTACGCGGCATCTTCCTGCCTCACCGCAAGAGTCAGGACTACGTGACCAAGAGTATGAACTACGAAGTGAAATAAGCAAACAACAACGACCTATGAAAGAAAACATACCACAAGAGTGGAACCAGTTCTACCTGAAAGACGTGTCGTTTGTCAACCTGATGATGCGGCGCATCTATAACGTGCTCATCGTTGCCAACCCCTATGATGCCTTTATGCTCGAGGACGACGGACGGGTGGAAGAGAAAATCTACAACGAGTATATGGAGCTCGGACTGCGCTATCCACCGACATTCACACAAGTAAGCACTACCGAGGAGGCATCGCAGATACTCGCCACCACCAACATAGACCTGGTCATCTGCATGCCGGGCAACGCCGACAACGACGCCTTCACCGTGGCACGCAACATCAAGGCGGAATGGCCCGACATACATTGTGTGGTGCTGACGCCCTTCTCACACGGAATTACCAAGCGTATGGAGAACGAAGACCTTTCCATCTTCGACTACGTGTTCTGCTGGTTGGGCAACACCAACCTCATCCTGTCCATCATCAAACTCATCGAGGACAAGATGAACATAGAGAACGACATACGCAACGGCGGCGTGCAGATGATTCTGCTCGTGGAAGACAGCATCCGTTTCTATTCCTCCATCCTGCCCAACCTCTATAATTACATCCTGCTCCAAAGCCAACGGTTCTCCACCGAGGCGCTCAACCGCCATGCCGCCACGCTGCGTATGAGAGGACGGCCCAAGGTGGTGTTGGCACGCAGCTATGAGGAAGCCATGGCCATGTACGAAAAATATGCAGCCAACGTGCTTGGCGTCATCAGCGACGCCCGCTTCCCCATACACGGCGAGAAGGACCCGGAAGCCGGACTCAAGCTATGCCGGGAAATCAGAAAGCGCGATGAGTTTCTTCCACTCATCATCGAGAGCAGCGAAACCGAAAACAGAAAGAAAGCGGAGAGCGAGGGGTTCCGCTATGTAGACAAGAATTCCAAGAAGATGAGCATAGACCTGCGCCACCAGATGGAGGAACATATGGGATTCGGCGACTTCATCTTCCGCGACCCCACCACGCACGAGGAAATAGTGCGCATACACTCGCTCAAGGAACTGCAGGACAACATCTTCAAGATTCCCAACGACTCCATGCTCTACCATGTGAGCCGCAACCACGTGAGCCGCTGGCTCAGTGCACGTGCCATCTTCCCCGTATCGGCATTCCTCAAGAACGTGACGTGGAAGAAACTTCAAGACGTGGACGCTCACCGGCAAATCATCTTTGATGCCATTGTGCAGTATCGCAAGATGAAAAACATAGGCGTGGTAGCGGTGTTCGACCGGGGCAAGTTTGACAAGTATGCCCACTTTGCGCGCATCGGCGAAGGGTCGCTCGGCGGCAAGGGAAGAGGTTTGGCTTTCCTGGACAACGTGGTAAAGATGCACCCGGAATTCAACGCTTTTCCGGGAGTGACCGTACAGATACCAAAGACGGTGGTACTCTGCACGGATGTGTTCGACCAATTCATGGAGCAGAACAACCTCTACCAAATAGCATTGAGTGACGCCAGCGACGAGGAGATACTCCAGCACTTTCTCAAGGCTCAGCTGCCCGATTCGCTGATAGCCGACTTCTTCACCTTCTTTGAGGCGACAAAGAGTCCTATAGCCATACGCTCGTCGAGTCTGCTCGAGGATTCACACTACCAGCCCTTTGCCGGCATCTACTCCACCTACATGATTCCATGTCTTGACGACAAATATGAGATGCTCCGCATGCTGGCTTCTGCCATCAAGAGCGTGTATGCCTCGGTGTACTACCGCGATTCCAAGGCCTACATGACCGCCACCAGCAATGTCATCGACCAGGAAAAAATGGCTGTCATACTACAGGAGGTGGTGGGAAAGACCTACGGCGACCATTATTACCCCAACATTAGCGGCGTACTCCGCTCACTCAACTACTACCCCATCGGTGACGAGACGGCAGAGGAAGGCATAGCCAGTCTGGCATTGGGACTCGGCAAGTACATCGTGGACGGAGGACAGACACTCCGCGTGTCGCCCTATCATCCACACCAGGTGCTGCAAACCAGCGAGATGGAGACGGCACTGCGCGAAACACAGACCCAGTTCTATGCCCTCGACATGAAACACGTGGGCGAAGACTTCAAGGTGGACGACGGATTCAACATACTCAAGCTAAAGGTGAAAGAGGCTGACAAAGACGGTTCACTGGCCGGCATTGCTTCGACCTACGACCCGTATGACCAGATGATTCGCGACGGGCTATACGAGGGCGGAAGGAAAATCATATCCTTCTGTGGTGTGCTGCAGCAGGGAGTGTTCCCCCTACCCAAGATTCTGCAGCTCTCCATGAAGCACGGACAGGAATCCATGCGACGCCCCGTGGAGATAGAGTTTGCCTGCAACCTCAACAGCAACGGCACCGGCGACTTCTACCTTCTACAGATAAGACCCATCGTGGACTCCAAGCAGGTGCTCGACGAAGACCTTACGCTCATTCCCGACAGTAAATGCCTGCTGCGTTCCCACACTTCTCTTGGCCACGGCATCACCGACGATGTGGTGGATGTTGTATATGTGAAGACTGACGACAATTTCACAGCCATGAACAACCCCACCATCGCCGACCATATAGAGCGCATCAACAGGCAGTTTCTCGCTGAAGGTAAAGGCTATGTGCTAGCAGGTCCCGGCAGATGGGGCTCCAGCGACTACTGGCTGGGCATACCCGTAAAATGGCCACACATCAGCGCAGCCAAAGTCATTGTGGAAGTAGGACTGCAAAACTACAGGGTGGACCCGAGCCAGGGTACACATTTCTTCCAGAACCTGACAAGTTTCGGTGTGGGCTACTTCACCGTGAATCCCTATAAGGATGATGGTGTGTTCAGAAAGGATCTGCTCGACAGTATGCCTGCAGTTGAAGAGACAGAGTTTGTGAGGCATGTGCGCTTCAAACAGCCTCTCAAGATTATGATGGACGGCATGAAGCAGGAGGGGGTGGTACTGCTACCGGATGGTGACGAAAAGAAAAAAGATTTATAAATATGCAAAAAGGGTGAAGCGGATGTTGTCCGTTTCACCTTTATTATATAACTTTGCCGGCAAAGAGTTATTAAAAAGAGCAACCATATGAAAAGGACATTTATTATCGCACTGAGCATGGTAGTGATGCTCGGTTCTTGCGGCACCTATACAGGTAGCGGAGCCTATACGGGCGCATCGCTCGGTTCCATTTTGGGCAGTGCCATAGGCGGCATTTCCGGTGGGCCACGCGGCTCAGACATCGGAACGCTTGTGGGCATGGCGGGCGGAGCCGTGATTGGCGGCGTCATCGGCCAACAGGCTGACAGGCAGCAAAAACAGGACATACACGACCGCTACCAGCAGATTCAGCAACGCAAGGCACAGCAACAACAGAACAGTTATCAACAGAGTTATCAACAGGAATACCAGCAACAGGACAGCAACGATCCAAGTGGTTTCGACCCAAGCAATAGTGCAGATGACCGCATCTATGACTTCAACGGCTCCGACTATACAGGCAACTACAGCGCCACCAAGCCTACCGAGAGTGTTCCCGCCTCATCGAGTGTGGACGAGTTGGTGGAGAACTATCAGTTTAACCCGGCCATAGAAATTGCCAACGCACGCTTTGTGGACGAGAACAAAGACAACGTGCTCAACCGCGGCGAACTCTGTAAGGTGATATTCGAAGTGAGAAACAGCAGCAAAGTAGTACTGCACGATGTAGTGCCAACAGTAGTGGAAGCCGACGCTAACCCGCACATATTCATCTCACCGAGCGTGCATGTGGAGAGTTTAGCTCCCGGCAAGGCAATACGCTACACGGCCATGGTGAAAGCGGACAATAAACTGAAAGATGGCAATGCGCGCATCTGTCTCTCCGTGCTCCAAGGCGGCAAGGCAATATCTAAGGTTACAGAGTTTAATATCACGACAACAAAACAGAAAACAAAACAATAACTACAATGAATTTTATCAAGAAATATCTGACACTGATAACTACACTGGCTGTCATAGCCATTGTACTCTTTTGGGGAATTAGCGGCTACAACGGATTGGTAAATGATAGCGAGAATGTGGACAACAAATGGGCAAACGTGGAAACGCAATACCAGCGAAGAGCCGACCTCATACCCAACCTGGTGAACACCGTCAAGGGATACGCCTCCCACGAAAAGGAGACTCTTGAAGGCGTGATGAAGGCAAGAAGTGAAGCCACCCAGACCAAGGTGGACCCCACCAACCTCACGCCCAAAAAGTTGGCGGAATATCAGAAGGCACAGGCTGGCATCTCACAGGCACTTGGCAGGCTGATGGTCATCCAGGAACGTTATCCCGACCTGAAGGCCAATCAAAACTTCCAGGAACTGCAGGCACAGCTCGAAGGCACGGAAAACCGCATCAACGTGGCACGCAAGGACTTCAACGATGCCGCAAAAAAATACAATGTGAGCATACGCAGCTTTCCCAAGAACATTCTTGCCAACATGTTTGGCTTTGAAAAGAAGGTCTACTTTGAGGCACAATCAGGTGCAGAGAAGGCTCCCGAGGTGAAGTTCTAAGAAATTCCCTTTAGATGAAAAGAATCCTTTCGCTTTATTTCCTCATTACTTCTGTGCTGCTCACCCTGGCAGCACAGAAGCAGGTGACCGCATACACTGTTGATCAGGTGCCCAATGTGCATCTGGCCGACAAGCGTCTCTACACCACCGATGCGGCACAAATGCTCTCGGCAGAAGCTCGAGACAGCGTAGACGCCATTTGCGCGCGGCTTGAACGAAACACTAGCATTGAAACGGCTGTGGTCATCTTGCCTTCCATAGGCGAAGCCACGCCGTTCGACTTTGCCACGGAACTCTTCCGCACATGGGGAATAGGCAAGGAGGAAAGCAACAATGGTCTGCTCGTGCTTTATGTGGTGGACCAGCACAAGGTGCGTTTCGAGACGGGTTACGGACTGGAAGGCGACCTTCCGGACGTCATCTGCAAGCGCATACAGCAGCAATATATCATTCCGCAGCTGAAACAAGAGAATTGGGACCAAGGTGTGGTGGACGGAATGAGAGCGGTGTACCAGGTACTCTGCAAAAGTACTACTAATGACAATGAAGTCACGGAAGGCGACGACACGTTTGCCTTTCTCTTCCTTATTGGCGCCATCGCCTTCATGATATGTCTGCCCACTCTGATGAGCAAATACCGTAGCCGTTGCCCCAAATGTGGACAGCGAGCCATGAAAAGAGTGAAGAGCGAAAGGCTCAAGACCGTCCAAGGACATATCATCCGCCGCGACACTTACCGGTGTGAGAAGTGTGGACATATCTTGACTAAAGACCACAGGGAAGACAACAATGACAGCGGCAACGCCTTGGCTGCCGGCATGTTTCTAGGTTCCATGATAGAAAGAGGCGGTTCAAGAGGCGGTAGCGGATTTACAGGAGGAGGAAGTTTCGGAGGCGGAAGCACGGGTGGCGGCGGTGCAGAATCAGGATGGTAATTCTTAAAATATATGTATCGAACGTTACAAATTAGTCCCGTTTTGTGAAAATACCTAAAATCGACAATGTTTTACCTCAGCATATTTGGTAAGAAGAAATAAATTGCATACCTTTGCACCCCGTAAGTCAGAACCTGCAAAGGCATAATCTTACAAATTATGCGGCAATAGCTCAGTTGGTAGAGCACAACCTTGCCAAGGTTGGGGTCGCGAGTTCGAGTCTCGTTTGCCGCTCTAAAATATCAGAAAGTGCGAAGCCTTGCTTCATTTTGCCCAGGTGGCGGAATTGGTAGACGCGCACGTTTCAGGTGCGTGTGTTTCACGACGTGCAGGTTCGAGTCCTGTTCTGGGCACAACTTCTGATATTTTTCAGACATGTTGGAGAGGTGGCGGAATTGGTAGACGCGCTACTTTGAGGGGGTAGTGAAAATTGTTTCGTGGGAGTTCGAGTCTC